>JAIXTM010000020.1 GCA_027483945.1 Hyphomicrobiales bacterium
CTCCTCGCAATGACGGTCGAGGGTGACGCCTCGTCCTTCGAGGCCGCTTCGCGGCACCTCAGGATGAGGCTTCGATGAAGGATGAGGCTTCGGTGGGCATCTCGCCCCTAACCACGGTCCTCATGCTGAGGCGCGCGCGAAGCGAGCCTCGAAGCACGCACGAATGGCCGTGAGCGCATCCCCTCCTCCCGCGAACCGGCGGGGAGGGGCCAGGGGTGGGGGGTGCCGGGCATGGAGCTCTCGTCCGAAGGACAGAACCCCGTCCCACCGCCCCTCACCCCAACCCTCTCCCCGGGGCGGGGAGAGGGGGAAGAGCCGCAGCGGTCACCATCCCCTCGCCCCCAACGGGGGAGAGGGACAGGGTGAGGGGGCGCAGGGCGTGGAGCTCTCATCTGCAGGACAGAACCCCGTCCCACCGCCCCTCACCCCGGCCCTCTCCCCGCGGGCGGGGAGAGGGGGAGAGCCCGCGACGGTCACCATCCCCTCGCCCCCATCGGGGGAGAGGGACAGGGTGAGGGGGCGCCGGGCGTGGAGCTCTCATCCGAAGGACGGAACCCCGTCGCAACGCCCCCCACCCTCACCCTCCCCGCCGCAAGCGGGGAGAGGGGGAGAGGCCGCGACGGGCACCAGCGCCTCGCCCCGTCGGCGGGAGAGGGCGGAGGCGGCGGCGAACCTCCCTCCGGGCACGGATCAAGCATTGCCGCGCGTGACATCGGCCGCGCGCTGCGCGCATCATGGCCGGTGAATCGCGGCTGTGCCGCATCGCTCTCCGGGGGGAGATCATGAGCCTCGTCACGCGGGTGAAGAACCTGATCCTGTCGCCGAAAGCCGAATGGGAGGCGATCGCCGCCGAGCCCTTCGCCATGGGCGCGATCCTCCGCGGCCACGTCCTGCCGCTCGCGGGGCTTTCGGTGCTCGCCGCCTTCATCGGCACCTCGCTCGTCGGCTACACCGTGCCGGGCCTGCCGACCTTCCGCATCCCCATCGGTGCCGGGCTCATTGCCGCCGTCGCGCAGCTGATCCTGACCGTCCCGATGATCTGGCTGCTGGCGCAGGCCATCCGTGCGATGGCGCCGCATTTCGGCGGGCGGGACGATTTCCCGGCCGCGTTCAAGGTCGCGGCCTATGCCTATACGCCGGCCTGGGTGGCGGGCCTGTTCCAGGCCGTCCCGGCCCTGGCGATCCTGTCGATCCTGGGGCTGTACGGCATCTACGTGCTCCATGTCGGTTTGCCGCGCCTGATGGGCAGCCGCACCGAGAAGGGACTGGTCTATACTGCCTGCGTCGTCGCCATCGGGATCGTGCTCGGCGTGCTGGTCGGCATGGCGGCCGCCCTGTTCATCCCGCCCAGCGCCCGGAGCTTCTGAAAAAGGTCATGGCCGTCATCGCCCGCCTGGACATCGAGATCGCGCTCGCCGACGGCCGCCAGTCGCCGGCGGCGCTCGCGATCCAGCGCGGCGTGCGCCGGCTCTTCGCCGGGCTCGGCGCGTCGTCGCTGCCGGAGGTGACGCTGGCGAGCGGGCGGCGGGCGGACGTGATGGCGCTCTATCCCGATGGCGGCCTCGCCATCGTCGAGGTGAAGTCCTGCCTCGCCGATTTCCGTGCCGACCGGAAATGGGAGAGCTACCGGGATTTCTGCGACCGGCTCTATTTCGCGGTGGACGCGGACTTCCCGTGCGAGGTCCTGCCGGAGGATGTGGGCCTCATCGCCGCCGACCGGTTCGGCGCCGCCATCGTCCGCCACGCGCCGGCCCATCCGCTGGCGGGCGCGCGGCGCAAGGCGGTGACGCTGCGCTTCGCCCGGGCGGCGGCCCTGCGGCTCCACGCCCTCGCCGATCCGGACGCGGCGCTCGCGCTCGAATAATCAGCCGTAGCGGTGCAGGTCCGTGCCGTGGCGCTTGAGCCAGCGCTCGGCCTCCTCGGTGCGGGGGCACAGGCGGTGGAGCAGCGCCCAGAACCGGTGGGAATGGTTCATCTCCTTCAGGTGCGCCACCTCGTGGGCCGCGAGGTAGTCCAGCACGAAGGGCGGCGCCAGGATCAGGCGCCAGGAGAACGAGAGATGGCCGCGCGACGAGCAGGAGCCCCAGCGGCTCTTGGTATCGCGCAGGGTGATCTTGCGGGCCGGGATGCCGAGGGCCGAGGTGTGGCGGGCCACCGCCTCGTCGAGATCGCGCATCGCCTCGCGGCGCAGGAAATCGCGGATGCGGCGGGGCAGGTGCGCCTTCTGGCCCGCGACCGCCAGGATCGCCCGTCCCTCCGCGTCGGTCGTCGCCCGCGCCACGCCGGGCACGCTCGACCAGTGGACGATGCGATGGGGCACGCCGCGCAGCGGGATTTCCACATCCGGGAGGAAGGCGATCCGCTGCGGCAGGCGCGCCACCCGCGCCGCGATCCAGCCGCCATGGGAATCGGCGAAGCGGCGCGCCGCCTCCAGCGAGGCGGTCTGCGGCAGGGTGAGGACGATCTCGCCGGTGGCGTTGGAGACGCGCAGGGTGAAGCGGCGGGCCGCCGGCCTGCGCCTCACCGCGACCCGGAACGCGGCCTCCCCGTGGGACACCTCGATATGGTCGGGGTCGGGCTGGGCACGGAAGAGCGCGAATCGCATGGGCGGATCATGAAAGGAGCCGGCCCCGCTTGCCAGCGGGGAGAGGCCCGGTTCTGCCGCCGCTCTGGGGCGACAATCAGGCGGAGGCGCGCGCCTTGCCGACGGCGGCCTTGCCCGCCTTCCGGTTGTGATAGTCGACGCTGGCGATGAAGTCGCAGATCCGCGGCGCGATCTCGGCCCGGAAGCGCGAGCCGTTGAACACGCCGTAATGGCCGACCCTGGCCTGGAGATGGTGGGCCTTCAGCACGTCCGGGATGTTCGTGCACAGCTCATGGGCGGCATAGGTCTGCCCGACGCCCGAGATGTCGTCCTTCTCGCCCTCGACGGTGAGGAGGCCGCAGCGGCGGATCGCGGTGAGGTCCACGGGCTCGTTCCGGTGCATCATCTCGCCCTTGGGCAAGGCGTGGCGCACGAAGACGGTATCCACGGTCTGCAGGTAGAACTCGGCGGTGAGGTCCATCACCGCCATGTACTCGTCGTAGAATTCGCGGTGCTTCTCGGCGCTGTCGCCGTCGTCCTTCACCAGGTGATTGAACATCTCCACATGCGCCATCATGTGGCGGTCGATGTTCATCGCCATGAAGCCCGAAAGCTGCAGGAAGCCGGGATAGACGTCCCGCATGAAGCCCGGCGAGGTGAAGGGCACCTTCACGATGCAGTTGCGGCGGAACCAGTCGATGCCGCGGTCATGGGCCAGCTTGTTGACCGCGGTGGGGGACCGGCGCGTGTCGATCGGCCCGCCCATCAGCGTCATGGACGCGGGCGCCAGCGGGTCGTCCATCGCCTCCATGCGCGCCACCGCCGCGATGACCGGCACGGCCGGCTGGCACACGGCGATGACATGGACGTTCGGTCCCAGCGTCCGGACCATGTCCATCACGTAGTCGATGTAATCGTTGAGGTCGAAGGACGCGACGGCGAGCGGCACCATCCGCGCGTCGATCCAGTCGGTGATGTAGACCTCGTGGGTCGGCAGGAAGGCCTCGACCGTGCCGCGCAGCAGCGTCGCATAATGGCCCGACATGGGCGCCACGATCAGCATGGTCGGCTGGACCGGCGCCTTGCCGGTGAATTCCCGCTTGAAGTGCAGCAGCTTGCAGAAGGGCCGCTCCCAGACGACCTCCTCGGTCACCCCCACCCGCTGGCCGTTGACCAGGGTCGTCGGCAGGCCGAATTCGGGCTTCGAATAGCGGCGGGTCGTGCGCTCGAAGAGTTCGCAGGCCGCGGCGACCGTCCGCCCATAGGCGGTATAGGTCAGCGGATTGGCGGGATTCTTGAAGGCGAGATGCGTGGCGTCGGACACCGCCCGGGCCGGGCCGACCACGGCGTGGGCGGCCTCGTACCAATAATATGCAAAGCCCATCCAGCCCCCGATCATGGCGGCCCTCCGTTCATGCGGGTTCCGTCCTGGAACCGCCGGCCGCCGGTGCAAGGGATTTGCATCCCTTCGCGAAGATAGCGACGCATCGATGGTCGACAATGCGCCGAAAGCCTAAGCAAACACTTTATTCTTTTGCGCTGCAGCACGCAAATTCACGGGCAGCGCCTGTGCGTAACCGCGCGAAAAAGCGCAGCGGCATACCGGCAAGCCTTTGAAATTCGGGCACGCGCGCCCTAGGCTCATCGCCTGACCATGCTCGACATCGGCGACATCGCGCTCGGCCGGAACGCCCGGCAGCTCCGGCTGGACACGCTGGTCAAGCTGCGCTGGCTGGCGGTCATCGGCCAGAGCGCGGCGGTCGCCCTCGTCCAGTTCGGCTTGGGGTTCCCCCTGCCCTTCGGCGCGTGCTTTGCCGTCATCAGCGTCTCGGCGCTGCTCAATGTCGGGCTGCGGGTCGTCTATCCGGTCAGCCACCGCCTGTCGGACCGGGCCGCGGCTTCGCTCCTGGCCTACGACATCCTGCAGCTCGCCGTGCTGCTCTACCTGACAGGCGGGCTGCAGAACCCGTTCGCGATCCTGTTCCTGGCGCCGGTCCTGATCTCGGCGACCGCCCTGCCGCCGCAGAAGACGCTGATCCTGGGCGCCTTCGCCATCGCCTGCGCCAGCGGGCTGGCGATCTGGCACCTGCCCCTGCCCTGGATGCCGGGCGAGGAGTTCCGCCTGCCCTTCGCCTATGTCGCCGGCATCTGGATCTCGGTCCTGCTCGGGATCGCCTTCATCGCCGCCTATGCCTGGCGCGTCGCCGACGAGGCGCGGATGCTGGCCGAGGCGCTGGCGGCCACCGAACTCGTGCTGGCTCGCGAGCAGCACCTGTCCCAGCTGGACGGGCTGGCGGCCGCCGCCGCCCACGAGCTCGGCACGCCGCTCGCCACCATCGCCCTCGTTGCCAAGGAGCTGGACGGGCTCGTCCACGACGACGGGCAGGTACGCGAGGACATCGCGCTCCTGCGCGAGCAGGTCGCCCGCTGCCGGGACATCCTGGGCAAGCTCGCCTCGCTGGCCAGCGGCGATGCCGGTCCGCTCGACGTGCTCACCCTGCGCCATCTCATCGAGGAGGTGGCGGGGCCGCAGCGGCCCTTCGGCGTGCCGATCCGCATCGCGCTGGCCGGGGACGGCGAGCCGCCCTCCTGCCGGCGCAATCCGGGCGTCCTCTACGGGCTCGCCAACCTCGTGGACAACGCGGTGGACTTCGCCCGCGAGGCGGTGACGATCGAGGCGGGCTGGGACGCGGAGACGGTGCGGCTCGCGATCCGCGACGACGGGCCCGGCTTCCAGCCGCTTGTGCTCCTGCGGCTCGGCGACCCCTACGTGACGACGCGCGGCCGCGACCGGCGCCCGGAGCAGGCGGGCGGGCTCGGGCTCGGCCTGTTCATCGCCAAGACGCTGCTGGAGCGCTCCGGCGCGTCGGTGACCTTCGCCAATGCGGCGGCGCCCGGCACCGGCGCCGTCGTGACCGTGCGCTGGTCGCGGGAGGCCTTCGCCCGGCCGCCGGCCCTGGCCGCCGACGCGCCCGACACCACGAATTCGCGAGCGGGGGATGAATCCCGGCTCCTTGCGACCTAAATGAGGTCACACATGCGACAACGGAGACGCCTGCCATGATGTCCCAGCCACAAGCCGGCTCCGCGCAGCCGGCCGGTGCCGCGGACCCCGGTGCCCTGCCCGCCGACCGTTCCCTGCTGATCGTCGACGACGACAAGCCGTTCCTGACCCGCCTCGCCCGCGCCATGGAGACGCGGGGTTACGCGGTGCGCACGGCCGACAACGTCGCGGACGGCATCGCCGCCGTGATGAGCGAGCCGCCGGCCTTCGCCGTCATCGACATGCGGCTGAACGACGGCAACGGGCTCGACGTCATCACCCGGCTCAAGGAAAGGCGCCCGGACGCCCGCGGCGTGGTCCTGACCGGCTATGGCAACATCGCCACCGCGGTCACCGCGGTGAAGCTCGGCGCCTATGATTATCTCGCCAAGCCGGCGGATGCCGACGAGATCCATGCCGCCCTGATGGCGCAGCCCGACCACCGCCCGGCCCCGCCGGACAACCCGATGTCGGCGGACCGGGTGCGCTGGGAGCATATCCAGCGGGTCTACGAGCTGTGCGGCCGCAACGTGTCGGAGACGGCGCGCCGGCTCAACATGCACCGCCGCACGCTCCAGCGCATCCTCGCCAAGCGCGCGCCTCGGTAAATCCAGCCCCGCCCCGATCCCTCCCTGCAAAGGGATTCGTCCCTCCCCCCGCTTGCGGCGGGGAGGGTGAGGGTGGGGGGCGTCGCGACGGGGCGAGCCCTTTGCCGTGAGTCCCAGCTCCATGCCCTGCGCCCCCTCACCCTGTCCCTCTCCCCCGATGGGGGCGAGGGGATGGTGACCGCTGCGGCTCTTCCCCCCTCTCCCCGCCCCGGGGAGAGGGCCGGGGTGAGGGGCGGTGGGACGGGGTTCTGTCCTGCAGATCAGAGCTCCACGCCCGGCGCCCCCACCCCTGGCCCCTCCCCGCCGCTTCACGGGAGGAGGGGATGCGCTCACGGCCATTTGTGCGTGCTTCGAGGCTCGTTTCGCTCGCACCTCAGCATGAGGACCGTTGTTAAGGGCGCGATGCCCACCGAAGCCTCATCCTGAGGCGCCGCGAAGCGGCCTCGAAGCCTCATCCTGAGGTGCGAGGCGAAGCCGAGCCTCGAAGGACGAGGCGTCATCCTCGCCCGTCATTGCGAGGAGCGAGAGCGACGAAGCAATCCACCGGCCGCAACCGCTCCTTGGATTGCTTCGCTTACGCTCGCAATGACGATCCTCAATGTCATCCCCGGCGGCGCGCAGCGCCGGGAAGGGGATCCAGAAAATGCGGGGCATCGCGCGATGCCTGACGCTGCTCTGGATCCCCTTCCCCTCTGCCTTCGGCTCCGGCCGGGGATGACACGCGTGAGTGACAAAGCTGCGCCTGATCCCTCCCCGCCAAGGGTAGGAATCGGGCTGGGCCGTCGTTTTGCGTGCTTCGAGGCTCGCTGACGCTCGCACCTCAGCATGAGGATCGCTGGGTTGGCACGCTGCCCACCGAAGCCTCATCCTGAGGTGCTCGGCGCAGCCGAGCCTCGAAGGACGAGGCGTCACGCTCCGCCGTCCATCGAAACACGCACGGGACAAGCAGGCGGCTCCGGGTTAAGCGGGGCGTCATGCGCTTGCGCCCGGATACGCTTGCCCTCACCGTCACCCTTGCCGGCCTGACCTCGCTCGGGCCGCTGGCGACCGACATGTACCTGCCCTCGCTGCCAGCCATCGGCCGGGACTTCGCGGTGCCGGTGGCGAGCGTCCAGCTGACCCTGTCGGCGTTCCTGTTCGGGTTCGCCACGGGACAGGTGTTCTACGGGCCGCTGTCGGACCGGCTCGGCCGCAGGCGCGTGCTCCTCACCGGCCTGGCGATCTTCCTGGTGGCGACCGTGCTGTGCGCGTTCGCGCCGGATGTCGGATGGCTGACGGCCGGGCGGTTCATGCAGGCTTTCGGCGCCTCCGGTCCCATCGTGCTCGCGCGCACCATCGTGCGCGATCTCTATGAGGGGCGGCGCGCGGCGCGGGAACTGTCGCGCATGGCGATGATCATGGGCGTCGTGCCCGCCCTCGCGCCCATCGCCGGAGGCGCGCTGCACACGCTGTTCGGCTGGCGCTCCGTGTTCTGGACCATCGCGGCGCTCACGCTCGCCGTCGGCTGCGTCGTCGCGCTCGGTCTGCCCGAGACGATCCGGGCGCGGCTGACCGACCGCTTCTCCGTCATGGCGGTGCTGCGCGACTTCCGCAGGCTCCTCGCGCATCCGACCTACCGGATCTATGTCGCGCTCTCCACGCTCACCTTCGCGGGATTGTTCGCCTTCATCTCCGGCTCGTCCTTCGTGCTGCAGGGCCTGTACGGCCTGTCGGAAATGGCCTTCGCCCTGTCCTTCACGGCCATGGTCGCGGGCTATGTCAGCGGCACCGTGCTGGCGCAGCGCCTCGTCGACCGGCTGGGGCTGGACGGGACGATCGGCGCGGGCGTCACGTGCCTCGCCCTCGGCGGCCTGGTCATGCTGGCGGCGGTGGCGGGCGGGTCGGCCTCGCCGCTCGGCATCGTCCTGCCGATGGCGCTCTATGCGGTGGGCGTCGGGCTCGTCATGCCGCAATCGATGGCCAGCGCCATGCAGCCCTTCCCGAGCCATGCCGGCGCCGCCTCGTCGCTGCTGGGCATCTGCCAGATGACGGGGGCGGCGCTGGTGGGAATCGTGGTGGGGCATTCGCTCGGCGGCTCGGCCCTGCCGCTGCCGGCGATCATCACCGCCACCGGCCTCGGCGCCGCGACATTGTTCGCGCTGACGCGACAGCGGCGCGCGCTCTGAGCGTCAGCCGCCGAAGAGGCGCTCCAGCAGGCCCTTCTGGTTCGGCGGCGGCGGCACCCAGGCGCTGTCGGCGGAGCGCGGCTGCTGCGGGCCGCGCACCGGCTGGAACCGCGGGTCCGAGGCGGCGACGGGCACGTCGCGGTCGCGGGTGAACGGCCCGCCGACCAGCGGCGTCGGCGGCACGTTCTCGTGGGCCGTCTTCATGAAGCGGCTCCAGATCTCCACCGGCAGGTTGGAGCCCGAAGCGCGCTTGGTGGGCGAGGAATCGTCGTTGCCGAGCCAGATGCCGGTGACGAGGTGGCTCGTATAGCCGATGAACCAGGCGTCGCGGAAATCCTGGCTGGTGCCGGTCTTGCCTGCGGCCTCCCAGCCGGGGAAGTCGGCCTTGCGGGCGGTGCCGGTGACGAGCGTCTCGCGCAGCATGGAGTTCATCGTCACCGCGACATCGGGGCGGATGACCTGTCCCAGGCCGGTGGGCTTGCGCTCGAACAGCGTCGCGCCGTCCACGGTGCCGATCTTGCGGATGATGTAGGGGACGACGCCATCCCCGCCATTGGCGAAGGCGGCGTAGGCGCCGACGATCTCGATCGGCGCTACCTCGGACGTGCCGAGCGCGATGGAGGCGTTGGGCTGCAGGGCCGAGTTGATGCCGAGGCGCTGGGCGGTCTGCGCCACCGTCTTCGGCCCGACCTCGAGGGCGAGCTTGACCGAAACCGTGTTGAGCGAAGAGGCCAGGGCCTCGCGCAGGGTGACGGGGCCGCGATAGTCGCGGGAGAAGTTCTCCGGCCGCCACCCCTTGACCGAGACCGGTCCGTCCTCGCGGATCGTGGACGGCGTCAGGCCCCGCTCCAGGGCGGCGAGGTAGACGAAGGGCTTGAAGGACGAGCCCGGCTGGCGCCGCGCGGCGGTCGCCCGATTGAACTGGCTCTCGGTATAGTTGCGCCCGCCGACGAGGGCGCGCACGGCGCCCTCGGGCGTCATCGCCACGACGGCGCCCTGCTGCACGCCGAACTTGCCGCCCTTGGCGTCCAGCTCCTCGACGAGGGAGCGCTCGGCCGCGGTCTGCAGCTTCGCGTCGATCGTGGTCTGGACCACGATGTCCTTCTCGATCGTGCCGACGACGTCGTCGATGACGTCCATGACGTAGTCGGCGGCATAGTTCACCGAGCCCGCGCCGGCGGTGCGCACCGCCTCGGCCGGCGCCATCAGCGCGTCCTTGGCCGCCTTCGCGCTGATGAAGTCGTTGTCGACCATGGCGGCGAGGACAAGCTCCGCCCGGGCGCGCGCGGCCTCGGGGTTGCGGTTGGGCGCGAGGCGCGACGGCGCCTGGACGAGGCCCGCGAGCGTCGCCGCCTCGGCGACGGTCACCGCCCGCGCCGACTTGCCGAAATAGCGCTGCGCCGCCGCCTCGACGCCATAGGCGCCGGAACCGAAATAGACGCGGTTGAGATAGAGTTCGAGGATCTGGTCCTTGGAATAGTTGCGCTCCAGCCAGACGGCGAGGATCGCTTCCTGCGCCTTGCGGGAGGCCGTGCGCTCCTGGGTCAGGAACAGATTCTTGGCGAGCTGCTGGGTCAGCGTCGAGCCGCCCTGGGCGACCCCGCGGGAGGCCATGTTGCGGACGAGCGCCCGGGTGATGCCGATCGGATCGATGCCGAAATGGTGCCGGAACCGCTTGTCCTCGATGGCGATGAACGCGTTGGGGAGGTGCTGGGGCAGTTCCGCCAGCGTCACCGCCCGGCCGCCCGTGTCGCCGCGATTGGCGAGGAGCGAACCATCGGCCGCCAGGATGGCGATGTTCGGCGGGCGCTTGGGCACGGCGAGCTGGTCGATCGGCGGCAGCTTGGTGGCGTGGTAGGCGATGAGCCCGCCGAGGCCGATGAAAGCCCACAGGCCGAGCACCAGGGTCCAGTAGGCCATCGTGCCGAAGAAGGAGCGCCGGCGGCGACCGCCCCGGCCCCTTCGGCCCCCGCCGCCGCCCTTGCCGCGGCGGCCGCGGCCGCCCCGGTCGAAATCCTGCATCTCATCGTCGCGGCGGCGCTCACGGCGCGGCTTTGGCTCGGGGCTGGTCCTGGGCTCGGTGCGGTAGGCGCCGGCGACGGGCCGGTCGTCCCGCGTCACGCGCAAGTCGCCGCCGCCCTGCGGGCGCTCGAAGGTCGGCTCGCGCCGCGTCCGTCCCCGGTCCGCCATGGTCAAATGATCACCTCTGCCCACGGAACGTTCCATTCCGGAAACGCCCGTCCCGCCGCACGATAGGCGTGCCGGCGTGAAGCGCGGGTTAAGCCTGACGGGCGTCGGGGTCCTCGTGCCCGGCCGCTATGGCGTAATTGCGGCCATCGGCGGGGAGGACGGGGCGCGCGGGCTCGGCTATGTGTTGGAGCGCACGATACAATTCACGGACGGCACAGGTCATGACGGTCAGGATCGACGGCGCCAGGCTCACCATCGCGAAGGTCGCCGAGGTCGCCCGGCGCGGCACGAACGGGCGCTTCCGCAAGGCGGCGCTGCATCCCAAGGCGGCGGCCGCGATCGCCGCGACCCGCGCCTATATCGACGCGAACTGGATGCGCGACGACGCTCCCCTCATGTACGCCTTCAATACCGGCGTCGGCCTCTTCAAGGACCAGCGGGTCCTCGTCGCGGACATGGAAAGCTATCAGACCAAGACGATCTATGCCCACGCGACCGGCATCGGCGAGCCGCTGGCGGAGGACGTCACCCGGGCGACGATGCTGCTGCGGGCCAATGCCTTCGCTTCCAACTATTCCGGGCCGCGGATCGAGGTGGTCGAGCGGCTTTTGACCTTCCTGAACAAGGAATTACATCCGATCGTGCCGGCCAAGGGTTCGGTCGGCGCATCGGGGGATCTCGCGCCGCTGGCCCACCTCGCCGGCGCGCTGTGCGGCTTCCCGGAGGCCGAAATCGTCTTCAAGGGCAAGAGGATGGCCGCTCGCGACGCCATCGCCCGCGCCGGACTGGCCGCCGATTTCCCGCTGGGGGCGAAGGATGCCTCAGCGCTCATCAACGGCTCCACCGTCTCGCTCGCACTCGCGGCCCTCGCCGTCCACGACGCGAGGCGCCTGATGAAGGCGGTGGACGTGGCGCTGGCGCTCTCGCTGGAAGCCATGCGCGGTGAACTCGCCGCTTTCGATCCGCGCGTCCACCGCGCCCGGCCGCATCCGGGCCAGGCGCGGACGGCGCGGAACGTTCTGCGGCTGACCGAGGGCACGCGGCGCTGTTCGGAGGATGCCCGCAAGGTCGTGTTCCCGGAGGAGAAGCGCGCCCCGGGCGAGAACCCGCCGCCCCGCGTGCAGGACGTCTATTCGCTGCGCTGCGCGCCCCAGGTCCACGGACCCGCGTTCGAGGCGCTGGACTACGTGGAGTGCATCGTCACCACGGAACTCAATGCCGCGACGGACAATCCGTTGATCTTCGATGACGGCAACGATGGCTACGTGTCCATCTCGGGCGGCCATTTCCATGGCCAGTACCTGGCGCAGGTCATGGACGTGCTCGCCATCGCCATGGCCGATCTCGGCGCGATCAGCGAGCGGCGGCTCGCCCGCCTCATCGATCCCACGATGAGCTACGGGCTGCCGCGCAACCTGCTGGCCGGAAAGCGCGGCCTCAACACGGGCTTCGCCACGGTGCAGTGCTCGATGTCGGCGCTGGTGATGGAGAACCGCCATCTGGCGACGCCGGGCTCGGTGGATTCCATCCCCGGCAAGAGCAACGCCGAGGACCACGTCTCCAATTCCACCTGGTGCGGCCGGAAGGCCCGCACGATCGTGGAGAACGTCGAGCAGATCGTCGCAGGCGAGATCCTGATGGCGGCGCAGGCGCTGACGCTGGTCGATCCGGTCGCGGGGAACCATCCCCTCGGCAAGGGCACGCAGGCGGCGTTGGACGCGGTCCGGGCCGTCATCCCGCCGGCGCTCGACGGGGACCGCTGGTATGCGACCGAGATGGCCCAGGCACTCGACCTCGTCCGGTCCGGCGCGGTCGTCCAGGCCGTCGAGGATGCGATCGGCACGATGGAATAGCGCCATAACCACGCCGTATTCCCGGTGCGGTTATGGAGTCACAGCAATCGCTCCCGCGCCCGTTTCCCGGTCCCATCGATGATCCGCTTCGTTCTCCGTGCAGCCATGACGGCCGCCCTGTTCGCCGGCGCGCCGACCGGCCTCCTCGCCCAGGGCGCACCGAGCCCCGCCGCACCGTTTTCCGTCGGGCCGGGGGATGCGTCCGCGGTTACGGGAAGTGTCTTCACCGCGCGCGGCGAACGGTTCCAGCTGTCCGGTGTCCGCTCGCCGCGCGTCTCGGGCGCCGCCTGCGCGTTCGAGCGGCTGCGCGGGCGCGACGCGCGCAAGGCGCTCCAGCGGTTCATCCGCCGCAACGCGATCGAGATCGTGCCGACCGGCGGCGTTTCGGGCCGCGGCAACCGGCTGGTCAATGTCCGTATCGACGGCCGCAGCCTGCGCACTTTGATGATCCGCACCAAGACGGTGCTGCCGTCCTCGCAGGCGCGCGGCAATCCCTGGTGCGTGAGGCCGACGCCTTAGGCGCCGGCGAGCCGGGTCACCGCTTCGATCATGGCGCGGACGCAATAGCCGGCATCTTCGGCGGTGATCGATTCCGCCGGATTGTGGCTGATGCCGCCCTTGCAGCGCACGAAAAGCATGCCGACGGGTGCCAGCCGCGCCATGGCGACGGCATCGTGTCCTGCGCCTGACAGAAGCCGCCGGGCCGGCAGGCCGAGGTCCTCGACCGAGGCGGCGAAGGCATCCGCCACCTCCGGCGCCATCGGCGTCGCCGGGCTCTCCATCGTCGTCTGCCAGGTGAGGCCGACGCCCCGCCGCGCCGCAATGGCGTCCATCACCGTTCGAATTTCAGCGACCATGGCGCGGCGGACCGCGTCGTCAGGGGAACGGGCATCCAGCGTGAGGTTGACACCGCCGGCGATGACGTTGACCGCGCCGGGGCTGACCTCGCAGACGCCGATTGTGGCCACCGTGTCCTCGCGGCGCGAGCCGATCCGTTCCACCAGGGCGATCATCTCCGCCGCGGCGGCCAGCGCGTCCCGCCGCATCGGCATCGGCACCGTGCCGGCATGGCCCGCCTCGCCCCGGAGCGCGACCCTCGCGCGGGTGATGCCAGCGATGGCCGAGACGACCCCGAGGGGCAGGCCTTCCGCCTCCAGCACCGGGCCCTGCTCGATATGGGCTTCGAGATAGGCGCGGACCGAGCCTCGCGACCTGGCGAGTTTGGAGATCGCAGCAGCGTCGCCGCCGAAATCCGCGAGGGCATCCGCCAGCCGCACCCCGTCCCGATCGGTGCCTTCCAGCCAGCGCGGGTCATAGGCCCCGGACAAAGCGTAGGCGGTGGAGAGGTTGGTGGGGAAGCGAACGTTCTCCTCGTCCCCGAAGGCGACAACCTCGACCGCGCAGGGCAGGCGCCGGCCGGCGCGGGCCAGTTCCTCCACCACGACGAGGCCGGCGACGACCCCGAGCACGCCGTCATAGCGGCCGGCATCGACGACGCTGTCGATATGCGAGCCGATCATCACCGATGGCGCGGAGGGGTCCGCGCCCTCATAGCGTCCCTGGACGGAACCGGCGGCATCGATGAAGGCGGCCATCCCCGCCTGTTCCATCAGCGCGCGGACCGTCTCAGCCGCGCGGCGATGAGCCGGCGACAGATAGAGGCGGGTGATCTGTCCAGCGACGTCGGTGTGGCGCGCGATCGCCTCCACATGGGCCATGGCGCGGGCGCCGAGGGCGGCGATGTCGTTAACGGCCATGGGAGCGGTGCCGGTCCGGATCGAGGATGTGATCCGAAGCCTATCCCTGGGGGCGCAGCCGCTCAACCGGGGCGGGACGCCCAGCCGCGCATTGGGTGCGGATGGCAGAGGCCATGTCCTGCGCCTCGCGTTCGGTGAGCGCGACCTTCTCGGTCCGTTCGGCGCCGTTCAGGCAGCGGCGGAAGATCGCGCCGGCCTTGCGCATCGCGTCCTCGTGGCCGCGCCAGGCGGCGCAGCGGGCCGCCTGGTCGCCGGAGGCCGCGTCGTTGAGCTTGTAGCGGCTGGCCCGCATCGTGCCCTCGGCGAAGAAGAGATCGCGCTGGCACTGCGGCGCGTTCGGGCCGGGAACCGGCTGGGCGGCGGCGGGCGCGGCGAGGCCGGCGATGATCGCGAGCGCGGCCGCGCCCCTTCGGAACAGGCTCATGCGGTCTCTCAGGGTCAGGACGCGTGGACGACGATCCGATCGGGTGATTGCGGCGAAAGATCAGCCGAGATTGAGCTCACGGAAGAAATCGTTGCCCTTGTCGTCGACGACGATGAAAGCGGGGAAGTCCTCCACCTCGATCCGCCAGATCGCCTCCATGCCGAGTTCCGGATATTCCACGACCTCGACCTTCTTGATGCAGTCCTGCGCCAGACGCGCCGCGGGACCGCCGATAGAGCCCAGGTAGAAGCCGCCATGCTTCTGGCAGGCCTCGCGCACCTGGGACGAACGGTTGCCCTTGGCGAGCATCACCATGGAGCCGCCATGCGCCTGAAACTGGTCGACATAGGAGTCCATCCGCCCGGCCGTCGTGGGGCCGAAGGAGCCCGAGGCCATGCCTTCAGGCGTCTTGGCCGGGCCGGCATAGTAGATCGGGTGGTTCTTGAAATAGTCCGGCATGGGCTGACCGCTCTCCAAGCGCTCGCGGATCTTGTGATGGGCTAGATCGCGCGCAACGATCATGGGGCCGCTGAGCGACAGGCGGGTGCGGATCGGATGGCGGGTCAGCGTGCCGAGGATCTCGCTCATGGGGCGGGTCAGGTCGATCCGCACCACGTCACCGCCGAGGGCGCGCTCGTCCACGTCGGGCAGGTACTGGGCCGGGTTGGTCTCCAGCTGCTCGAGGAAGACGCCGTCGCGGGTGATCTTGCCGAGCGCCTGGCGGTCCGCGGAACATGACACGCCGAGCCCGATGGGCAGCGAGGCGCCGTGGCGCGGCAGACGGATGACGCGGACGTCGTGGCAGAAATACTTGCCGCCGAACTGGGCGCCGACGCCCAGGCTCTGCGTGAGCTTGTGGATCTCGGCTTCCATCTCCAGGTCGCGGAAGGCGTGGCCCGTCTCGGAGCCGGCGGTCGGCAGGCCGTCGAGATAGCGGGTGGAGGCGAGCTTGACCGTCTTGAGCGTCTGCTCGGCGGAGGTGCCGCCGATGACGACCGCCAGGTGATAGGGCGGGCAGGCCGCCGTCCCGAGGGTGAGGATCTTCTCCTTCAGGAAGGCGATCATGCGCTCCCTGGTCAGGAGCGAGGGCGTGCCCTGGTAGAGGAACGTCTTGTTGGCCGAGCCACCGCCTTTGGCGACGAACAGGAACTTGTAGGCCTCCTCGGCATGGCCCCTGCCTTCGGCATAGAGCTCGATCTGCGCCGGCAGGTTGGACTTGGTGTTCCGCTCGTCGAACATCGAGACCGGAGCGAGCTGCGAATAGCGCAGGTTGCGCTTCAGATACGCGTCGCGGATGCCCTCGGCCACGGCCGACTCATCCTCGCCCTCGGTCCAGACGCGCAGGCCCTTCTTGCCCATGACGATGGCGGTGCCGGTATCCTGGCACATCGGCAGGATGCCGCCGGCGGCGATGTTGGCGTTCTTCAGGAGATCGTAGGCGACGAACTTGTCGTTCGCGGTCGCCTCCGGATCGTCCAGGATCGCGGCGAGCTGCCTCAGGTGCCCCGGGCGCAGGAGATGGTTGATGTCCATGAAAGCCTGCTCGGCCAGGCGCCGCATCGCCTCGCGGGAGACGGTGAGCACCTCGCGGCCGGCAAGCCGTTCGACGCCGACCCCTTCGGTGGTGAGCTGGCGATAAGGGGTCTGGTCCGGTCCGAGAGGGAACAGGTCGGCATGGGCGTAGGACATGAGGGGCAATCCGGCGGGGACGGTTTGGTAGCGGCCTTGTAGGGCCTCTTCACCACGAGGCCAAGCACGGGCAAGCCCGCGCCCTGCGGCTGCGCTATCATGGCGCGCAGCCGGACCGTGATTGTCCGGCCCGAGCGCGGGAACAACCGTGCCGTCGCTTCGATTGGAATGGCGTGACGATGTTTCCTTTTCCCGCCCTCGTCGGTGATATCGGCGGCACCAACGCCCGTTTCGCCGTGGTCGACACGCGCGGCGGCGCGCCGCGGCACCTCGCCCGGATCGGGACCGGCGACCATGCCGATGCGGTGGCGGCCCTGAAGGAGGCGCTGGCCGGGGCGGGCGGCACCCGCCCGCGGTCCATCCTTCTCGCCGGCGCCGGTCCGCTCGACGGCCGCAGGCTTGAGCTCACCAATGCCGGCTGGACGCTGGACGGCGCCCGGATCGCCGAGGCCCTGCAGATCGAGCAGGGCATCATCCTCAACGATTTCGAGGCGCAGGCTTTGGCCCTGACGGTGCTCGATCCGGCCGACTTCGTCGCGATCGGTGAGGTCCAGGCGGGCGGCGTCGGGACGCGCCTCGCGCTCGGCCCCGGCACGGGGCTGGGCGTCGCCGCGCTTGTGCCGGTCGAGGGACGCATGCTGCCGGTCGCCACCGAGGCCGGACATATCGGCTTCGGCCCCGGCGACGAAACGGAAGCCGTCTTCTGGCCGCATCTGGAGCGGGTCGACGGACGGATTACGGCCGAGAGCGTCATCTCGGGGTCGGGCCTCCTGCGTGTCCACAAGGCACGGCTGGCGGCGGCCGGGCGAAGCGACGGGCTCGATACGCCGCAGGCCGTGAGCGATGCCGCCCTCGACGGCTCTTCCGAGGATGCCCGAGCGAGCGTTACGGCCTTCTGGAGGCTGATCGCACGCTTTGCCGGCGACATGGCGGTGACCTTCATCGCCCGCGGCGGCGTCTGCCTCATGGGCGGCGTCGCGCCGCGTCTTCTGCCGCTGCTGGATGCGGAGGCCTTCCGTGCCGTCTTTGCGGCAAAGGCGCCGATGGCGAGCCTCGCCGCGTCGGTGCCGACCGCGATCGTGACCGACACGGGCGCGGCGCTGCATGCCCTGGCGGGCCTTGCGGCCAACCCCGACTATTATCTGCTGGATTACGAGAAGCGGCTCTGGCGCTGACTGGTCAGGCCGCGACGTCCGACGTGTCGGTCCGGGTGAGCACCGCGTAGAGGGCCTCGGCATCCCGCGTGGCGCGGAGCGTTTCCACCAGTCCCGGCGTGCGCAGCACGCGCGCCACCTTGGCCAGAGCCTTCAGGTGATCGGCGCCCGCGCCTTCGGGTGCCAGGAGCAGCACGAACAGGTCGACAGGCTGGCCGTCCAGCGCCTCGAAATCGATGGGACGATCACAGCGGGCAAACACCGCATACATGCGATCGATGCCCGCCGGCTTGCCATGGGGGATCGCGATCCCGTCGCCGATGCCGGTGGAGCCCAGGCGCTCGCGCTGAAGCAGCGTGTCGAAGATGGCGCGCTCGTCGAGGCCCGTGAGCCGCGCCGCGTGATGGCTCAGCTCCTGGAGAACCTGCTTCTTGCCGTTCGCCTTGAGAGCCGGGACCATGGCCTCCGGCCCAATCAAATCCGTCAATATCATGATGCCATGCCGCAGGCGGTTCCGCCCGGCGCATCCCGCGGCGCCGGCTCCCCCACCCGTCCTGTCAACGTTGTCACGCCTGCGGACCAGCCGCGGCCGGCGGATCGACCCAACCGATCGTCCCGTCGCGGCGGCGATATACGATATTGACGCGCCCGTTGCCAGCGTGGCGGAAGACGACGACGGGAGCGCCCGTCATATCCAGCTCGACCACCGCCTCGCTGACGGACAGGCGATGGAGATGGGCGGTCTGCTCGGCGACGACGACCGGGTGGAAATCGGCGTGGTCGTCGATCTCCTCGGTCGGGGCTTCCAGCACATAGGCCGGCATCTCGATGGCATCGCTGCGCTTGATCGTGCCGTTGGCGTGGCCGCGCAACCGCGTCTTGTAGCGGCGCAGGCGCTTTTCGATCCGGTCGGCGGCTTCCGAGAAGGCGGCGTGGGCATCATGGGCATTGCCATGGGCCTCGATCGTCACGCCCGAGGACAGGTGGAGGATGCAATCGGTCCTGAAGCCAGTGCCGTCCTTGGATACCGTGACGTGGCCGGAATAACCGGCCCCGTCCAGGTACTTGGACAGCGCGGTCGCCACGCGCGCCTCGACCTGGCCGCGCAGGGCCTCGCCGATATCCATGTTCTTGCCGGAAATTCGCAGCGCCATGGGCTTCCCCTCGACCCTTCTTCGTGGCCGGCGCCGAGGGGCCGGCCGTGGCTTCTGACCCCTCGAGTCGTAAGCCAGCGGATCGCTTGAAGTCAACGCGAGAGGGCCGCAGACTTCTCCCGGCGTCGCTCAACCGACGATGGAATCCGTAAGGATTCCCGGTACTTGGCGACCGTGCGTCGGGCGATGTCGATGCCGGTATCGCGCAGGCGCTTGACGATCGTGTCGTCGGAGAGGACGTCGTCGGCGCTTTCGGCGTCGATCATCTGCTTGATCCGGAAGCGCACCGCCTCGGCGGAATGGGAATCGCCGCCGGAGACGGCCGAGATGGCCGCCGAGAAAAAGTACTTCATCTCGAAGACGCCGCGCGCCGTGCCGATCGACTTGTTGGCGGTGACGCGGGACACGGTCGATTCGTGCATGCCGATGGCGTCGGCGATCGTCTTCAGGTTGAGCGGGCGCAGATGCTCGACGCCGCAGGCGAAGAAGAGGTCCTGCTGGCGCACGATCTCGGTGGCGACCTTCAGGATGGTTCGCGCCCTCTGCTCCAGCGACCGGGTGAGCCAATTGGCGTTCTGCAGGCAGTCGGTCAGGAAGGTCTTTTCCTGCGCGTTGCGCGCGGAACCGGACACACGGGCGAAATAGGTCTGGTTCACCAGCACTCGGGGCAGCGTGTCGGGATTGAGCTCCACGATCCAGCTGCCATCGGGCGCGGGCCTGACATGGACGTCCGGCACAAGGAGCTGGACGGGCACGCCGCCGAAGGCCCGTCCAGGCTTGGGATCGAGCCGGCGGATCTCGGCCAGCATGTCGACGATGTCCTCGTCGTCGACGCCGCAAAGCCGGCGCAGGGCCGCCATATCGCGCTTCGCCACGAGGTCGAGCCGGGAGACGAGCGCCGCCATGCACGGATCGAAGCGGTCACGCTCCTTGAGCTGGATGGCGAGGCATTCGGCGAGATCCCGCGCCGCGACGCCGGCGGGCTCGAAGGTCTGGACCACGGCCAGCACGCGCTCGACGCGTTCCACCGGCGCATCCAGCCGGGCGGCGATGGCGGCCACGTCCTCGGAAAGGTAGCCGGCCTCGTCCACCGCATCGATCAGATGCCGGCCGATCAGGCGGTCGACCGGGTCGGCCAGCGCCAGGTCGAGCTGGGCGAGGAGATGGTCGTGGAGCGACAGGTCTGCCGCGAGCGTTCCCTCGAGGTCCGGCCCCTCGCCGTCCTCGAAGGAACCGCCGGACGAGCCGCCCCAGACCGATGAACCGGCAAGCATCGGTCCCTCGCCGTCGCCAGTGACAGTCGTGCGCCGCGCCTCGTCGGGAAAGACATTCTCGACACCGGTGTCCAGGGCGCCCTCGAGGGCCTCCCGCCCGGATTTCAGCTCCGAGGCGAACCATTCCCCGTCCGCCGGCTCGTCGAACCCTCCATCCGCATCGCGGGCTGCGTCCGGCGCCTCGCCGCCATCGCCGTCGGCAGGGCCGCCCTCGCCTCCCCGCTCGCCAGACTGGTCCGGGCCACCCGGCTCACCCTGGTCGTCGGCGCGCTCCAGCAGCGGATTGCGCTCCAGCTCGCCGTCCACGTAGGCGGAGAGCTCGGCATGCGAAAACTGCAACAGCTTGATCGCCTGCAGGAGCTGCGGCGTCATCACCAGGGACTGGCCCTGCCTCAGTTCAAGCCGGTGCGAAATGCCCATCCATGCCCGCCCGAATAACCGGCGGCATGGTTCTTGCTTTTTGCCGCCTGCCTCTTTCTTAGCCGCTAGCAACCGATGCGTCAAAGCGATCGGGCGCCAACGGGAGGGGTTCGGCTCGGCGTCCGTCCGGCTCAGTTGAAGGCGGGCAGTTTCAACGGGCGCCCCGTCGCCTCGGCGTGGAAGACGCGGATCGCGAACGAGATCCACATGTCGTTGTCCCAGTTCGGATAGGCCGCTTTGATCACCGGCCTGACCTCACGGTCCACCAGTTCCTCGTCGGCACCGCCGCCGATGCGCCGCTTCACCTCCAGTCGGACCCGCTCCAGGTAGGTCCGCACCGCCGCGACGATCTCCCGCCCGCCGATCTCGCCGTGGCCCGGAACATAGCGGATAGCATCGATCCCCTCCAACGCCGCCAGCACGTCGATCCAGCGGGAGCCCTTGGCATCCTCGTCCGGGAAGATCGGGAAGAAGCGAGTCTCCACGAGATCGCCGCAGAAGACGATGCGCTCGCCGGGAAGGATGACGACCTGGTCGCCCGCCGTGTGCGCCGGCATCTCCCGGAGCACGGCCTTGCGGCCGCCAAGATCGAGCACGGTCTCGCCGGCGAAGGTGCGATCCGGCGCGACGATGGCCGTTCCCTCCAGGGCGGCGGCGACGGCCGGCCCGAACGTGCGGAACATGGCGAGATAAGCCTCGCCCTTGCGCTTGAGCTCGGCGGCCTGCGCCTCGCCGTAGACGATCTCGGCCTGACCCGAGAAGGTCTGCGCCCCATAGCCATGCTCGGGGTGGAAATGGGTGAGGGTCAGGATCAGCCTGCGATTTCCCGCGACGGCCCTGGCCGCCTCGAGAACGGTCCGGCCGTTGGCGGGGCCGAGGCCGGTATCGATGACCAGCACGGCCTCGCTCCCCTCCACGATGCCGATATTGGGGACGAGGTTAATGCGGGGGTCGGCGATGACGTGAACGCCATCCGCGATGCGGGTTAGGCGGCCGCGGTCGACGACGGGCGGCGCGTTGAGCTTCGCCGGATCGGTCGGGCCGGCATCGGCGGCCATGGCCTGGGCGAAGGCGGGATGGATGCTGAAGGAGGCGGCGCCCCCCAGAAGCGAGAGGGCGGCGCGGCGATCGATCATCATGGCGGGGTCCCCGGCTCGGCGGGCAGCAGGCCCGCCACGCGCATGCAACGCGCGAGACCGAAGATTGTGCCGCTTGGGTTACGACCTGACGCTAGAGCCGGAAATCCTCGCCGAGATACAGGCGCCGCACGTCCGGATTGGCGATGATCTCCTCCGCCCGCCCTTCCATGAGAACCTGGCCGGAATGGATGATGTAGGCGCGGTCGATAAGGCCGAGCGTCTCACGCACGTTATGGTCGGTGATGAGCACGCCGATGCCGCGGCTGGTCAGGTGCCGAACCAGGTTCTGGATGTCGCCGACCGCGATGGGGTCGATGCCGGCAAAGGGCTCGTCCAGCAGCATGAAGGACGGACGTCCCGCCAGGGCGCGAGCGATCTCGCAACGCCGCCGTTCGCCGCCGGACAGGGCGATGGAGGGCGACTTGCGCAGCCGCGTGATGGAGAATTCCTCAAGCAGCGCATCGAGCTCGCGCTCGCGCTTCTTGCGATCGGGCTCGACCACTTCCAGCACGGCACGGATATTATCCTCGACATTGAGGCCCCGGAAGATCGAGGCCTCCTGCGGGAGGTAACCGATCCCCAGACGTGCCCGCCGGTACATCGGCAGGTGCGTGACGTCGTGCCCGTCCAGCGTGATCATGCCCCGGTCGGCACCGACAAGGCCCGTGATCATATAGAAGATCGTGGTCTTGCCCGCGCCGTTGGGGCCCAGCAGGCCGACGGCCTCGCCATTGCGCACGTTCAGCGACGCGTCCTGCACCACCGTGCGGCCGCGATAGCTCTTCTGCAGGCCGGCCACGGCCAGGACACCGGGCCCGCCGAGGCCGGTGAACGAGGCGCGCTCTTGGCCGATGCCGGCCGCGGCTGCGGTGCGACTGCGGGAAAGGAACTTCAAGGCTTGCGTCCGGACAGATCCTGGGGCGGGTCGGCGTTCGGCGGTGTAGCCGAGGCGGGACGGCGCGGCAAATGCCGCCGATACGCCTTGGCCGGTCAGCGCGGCTTCGGCTTCTGCTCGCCCGGCTTGGCATCGTCCTGGCCGGGAACGAGGAGCGCGCGCACGCGCCCGCCGCCGCCTTCCACATTCGCGATGCCGGTCGTCACGTTGTAGACGATGCGCTCGCCCCGCGTGACGTTCTCGCCCTGGCTCAGGGCGGCGTTGCCCGACAGGGTGACGAGGTTGGCCACCCTATCGAACACCGCGCGGTCACCCGTCGCCACCTGGTCCTTGGACGACACCGTGACGGGTCCCTTGCATTCGACCCGGCGGATCGCGTTCTCGGTGCTGTTGCCGCCAGCAGGCTGGGCCGCGGGCTGCGCGGCCGGTTGGGCGCCGCGCCCGGCGACGCCGCCGGCGCCCGCCTCATAGAACACGGTCATCTCGCTGCACTTGATCGTGGTCTCGGCCTGGACCGCGACGACGTTGCCGGCAAAGACCGCCTTGCGATCCTTGTCGAACACGTCGAGGCGGTCGGCGTCGATGGCGATCGGCTCCTTGGAGCCACCGCCCAGGGCGGTGAGCCCGCCCTGCCGGCCAGCGCCTTGCGTTGGCTTGGCCGGCTGCTGCGCCAGAGCCGGCAGCGACACCGCCAGAGCGGACGCTGCGAGCAGGGCCGCCAGGGTCAGGCCGGTCCGACGAAAGTTATGGGCGGAATTGGCACGGTCGGTCATGGCGCGGTCTGTCCTGACGGGCTGGCCGGCGTGGTGGCCGGGTTTCGGGGGCGGGGCTGGCCCGCATTGTCGGGGGCATCGAAGACGGCCTTGACCCGGCCCTCGAAGGCCAGGCGCTTGCCGCCATCGGTGATGTGGAGCCGGTCGGACCGGACCGAACCGTCGGTGAACCTGACCTCGACAGGCCGGTCGGACCGGACGGAGCCGGCCTTGAAGTCGACGAAGGCGGTGGCGAGGCGCGCATCGTAGCCTCGCGCAGACTGGACCCGGACATTGTCGTTGAGCTCGATCTGCTCCTTCGACGTGTCGTAGATGCCCGTATCGGCGACGAGGCGCACGCTCTCCTGGTTCTCGAGTTCGACGCGGGCGACGAGCTTCTTCATCTCGACCACGGTCGGGCGGCGGATGTCCTGCGTCGCGCTCTCGGCAGAGACCTCGTAGGGCTTGGCATCCTTCACGCGAAAGCCGGTCAGGCGCGGCTGGTCCATCGTGATGCGGGTGCCCGACAGGTTCACCGGCCCGATCGAGACCGCGCCGATGGACCGGAACGGGTCGAAGATGCCGATCAGGACCACCGAGATGACGGCCAGGCCCGAACCCAACGGGATCGCGCGCTTCAGCAGACGCACCCGCGCGCTGTGGCGGCGCGCGGCCTCGAACGAGGCGCGCCAGGGCCGCTGCCCGGCGCTGGGGCCGCCGGCTGTATGCGTCATCGTGGCGTCGGTCATGCGCCGTTCTATCATTCCCTGGGGCCAGCGGGCAGCCTTCTGCCTGGCGGCTTTGGCGAAGTTGTGGCCCGCATACACGGCGATCGGCCCGCCGTCATGTCGCCATGCCCGCGGGCGGCGTCAAGGCCGCACCCGAGAGGCGGTGAAAGCCAGTGCCGCCTCAAGCCTGCCGAGCCCGTGCCGCATCGGCCGCCGCGTAATGGTCAAGCTGATCCGCCCGCGCCTTGCGAAAGGCCGGACGGTCCGTGACGCGGGCGATATAGGCCTCCGTGGCGGGCCGCTCGCCGACCGCCCGGATCTTCCCGATGCGCAGCACATCGGCCATGAGCAGGTCCGCGACGGTGAAGCGGCCGGCGGCAAGCCATTCCCGTTCGCCCAGGACGCGCTCCATATGGGCGAGGCGGCTCTCCAGCCAAGCAGTCAGGTTGTTCTCGCTTGCGCCGGTGATCTCCAAGAACCACCAGGGCACGGTCACCATCTCCATCGAGTTGAGCGCCGCGATCGTCCACTGCAGCGTCTGCGCTTCCCCGGCGGGATCGCGCGGCATGAGGACCTCGCTCTTCCTTGCAAGATGCAGGAGGCAGGCACCGCTCTCGAAGATTTCGACGCCGTCATCGCTCAGGAAGGGAACCTGACCGAAGGGCTGTCGCGCCAGGTGATCGGCGCCCCTGTCCGCGAACGGAACGGTGCGAACCGCATAGTCCAGTCCCGCTTCCTCGCAGGCCCATCTCAGCCTGATGTCCCGCACGAATCCGCGCGGTCCCTCCGGCACCCAGTCGTAGGTCCATACGATAAGCCCGGTCATGGCGGCGTACCTCTCCTGCTTCCGCTTCTCGACAATCGACACAACGTACCGAAGGCCCATGGAATTCGCACCGCTGAGCCCGTTCGCTTGACTCGCCGTGGCCGCCCCATACAAGGCGGGCCAGACCGATCCGCCGGAGCCAGACGACCATGTCGTATCACGACCTCGCCCAGACCATCGACGCCGCCTGGGACGATCGCGCAGCGATCAATGCCGGGACGAAGGGTGCGGTGCGCGAGGCGGTTGAGACGGCCCTGGAGCTCCTGGACAGCGGCAAAGCCCGCGTCGCGGAGAAGGGCACCGACGGCTGGACTGTCAACCAGTGGCTGAAGAAGGCGGTGCTGCTCTCGTTCCGCCTCAACGATATGGCCCTGATCGAGGGCGGCCCGGGCGGCGCCGCCTGGTGGGACAAGGTTCCGTCCAAGTTCGCCGGCTGGGACGCGGCCCGGTTCGGACAGGCCGGCTTCCGGGCCGTGCCGGGCGCCGTGGTGCGCCGTTCGGCCTATATCGCGCCCGGCGCGGTCCTGATGCCGTCCTTCGTCAATCTCGGCGCCCATGTGGGCGAGGGCACGATGGTCGACACGTGGGCGACGGTCGGCTCCTGCGCGCAGATCGGCAAGAACGTGCACCTGTCCGGCGGCGTCGGCATCGGCGGCGTGCTGGAGCCGCTCCAGGCGGGCCCGGTCATCATCGAGGACAATTGCTTCGTCGGCGCGCGCTCCGAGGTGGTCGAGGGCGTGCTGGTCGGCGAGGGCTCGGTGATCTCCATGGGCGTGTTCATCGGCGCCTCCACGAAGATCGTGGACCGGGCGACCGGCGAGGTGTTCGTGGGACGGGTTCCGCCCTATTCCGTGGTCGTGTCCGGCTCGCTGCCCGGCAAGCCGCTGCCGGACGGTTCGCCGGGCCCATCGCTCTACTGCGCCGTCATCGTGAAGCGCGTCGACGAGCAGACCCGCTCAAAGACGTCGATAAACGAGCTTCTGCGCGACTGAAGCCCTCCGCCCGGATTGACAAGCGGGCGCATATTCGCTTCGCGTATCCGCAATTCGCCACACGGATGGCGGGAGACGGGGATTCGTGGGGGAATGGGTCTCTTGTTCAGCTTTACCGGGCGGGTGTCCCGCGATGTCTATTGGCAGACGACGCTAGCCATCGTCATCGCCACGATCGGCGCTCTTTATGCGGCGCGCCTCTACGGAAACCTGAGCCTCATCCTGACGATCCTAGCAGCGGCGCTCTACATGTCGCTGGCGGTCGGTGCCAAGCGCCTGCACGATTCCAACATCACGGGATGGTGGATCGTGCTGTTCTACGTGCTGCCGGTCATCTTCTTCATGGCGATCCTGGCCATTCAGGAAGACCGCACGATGCTGGACGGCACCTCGGTGGCGCTCGGCTTCTTCGGACTGCTGAGCCTCGTCATCGGCCTCCTCCTGATGGGCTTCCGCATGGGGACGCGCGGACCGAATCAGTTCGGCAAGGATCCGCTCCAGGAGCGGCAGGCCCGCGTCGAGGAGAAGCGTCGCCGCAAGAAGATGGCGACACGCCGTTGACGGCCCCGCGCCGCGCCGCGTAAGCGCGAGCCATGGACCAATCCGCCGCCATTCCCACCGACGCTCTCGGTCTCGCGCAGGCCCTGATCCGCTGCCCGTCCGTGACACCGGAGGAAGGCGGAGCGCTGGCCCTGCTGGAAAGCGTGCTGGTTCCAGCCGGCTTCCAGGTCGAGCGTCCGGTCTTCTCGGCCGAGGGAACGCCCAGCATCGAGAACCTCTATGCGCGGATCGGAACGGCGGGCCCATGCCTGGTCTTTGCCGGCCATACCGACGTGGTTCCGCCCGGAGATGTCGACCGTTGGAGCCATGGGCCGTTCTCCGGCGACATCGCCGACGGCTATCTGTGGGGGCGCGGCGCGGCCGACATGAAAGGCGGGATCGCCGCCATGGTCGCCGCCGCCCTCGCCTTCCTGCGCCGTCGGCCGGTGCTGCCAGGCTCCATCGCGTTCCTGATCACCGGCGACGAGGAAGGCCCGGCGGTCAACGGCACCGTAAAGCTTCTCGACTGGGCGAAGGCCCGCGGCGAGACCTTCGATCATTGCATCCTCGGCGAACCGACCAACCCCGACGCGCTGGGCGACATGATCAAGATCGGCCGGCGCGGCTCCTTGACCGGGCGGCTGACCGTCCACGGCACGCAGGGCCATGTCGGCTACCCCCATCTTGCCGACAATCCGATCCGGGGTCTCGTCCGGCTGATGGCCGCACTGACGGCCGAGCCGCTGGATTCCGGCACGGCGCATTTCGATGCGTCCAACCTGGAGCCGACGACTGTCGATGTCGGCAACCGGGCGAGCAACGTCATTCCCGCCGAAGCGAAGGCGGTGTTCAACATCCGCTTCAACGACCTGTGGACGCCGGGCACGCTGGACGCGGAGATCCGCCGCCGCCTCGACCGTGCGGCGGGCAATGCGGTGCGCTACAGCCTCGAGTTCGATCCCACCAATGCGGTGTCGTTCCTGACCGCGCCAGGGGCCTTCACCGACCTCGTCGCCGGCGCCATCGAGGCGCAGACGGGCCGCCGGCCGGTCCTGTCCACGACGGGCGGCACCTCGGACGCGCGGTTCATCAAGGATTATTGCCCGGTCGTGGAGTTCGGCCTCGTCGGCCAGACGATGCATCAGGTGGACGAGCGGGTCGCCGTCGACGACCTGCCGGCCCTGGCCGCGATCTACGAGCGGATCCTCGACGCCTATTTCCCGTCGTAGCGCACATGGGTGAGGTAGAGGCCGTGCGCCGGCGCCATGCCGGGGCAGGCCTTGCGGTCGCGCGCGTCCAGCGCGGCGCGCATCCGCGCCACCGGCCAGCGCCCGCCGCCCACCTGCATCAGCGCTCCCACCATCGAGCGGACCTGATGGTGCAGGAACGACCGCGAGGCCGCATGGACGCGGATCTCCTGCCCGATGCGTTCGACGTCGAGCCGGTCGAGCGTCTTCACCGGCGTCGAGGCCTGGCATTCCGCGGCACGGAAGGTCGTGAAGTCGTGATGACCGACGAGGAGTTGAGCCGCTTCGTGCATGGCCGCCTCGTCCAGATGCCAGGGGACGTGCCAGACGCGCGTCAGGTCCAGCGCCGGCGGCGGGCGGCGGTCGACGATCCGGTAGATATAGGCGCGGCCCGTGGCTGAGCGGCGCGCGTCGAAATCCTCGCCGACCTCCTCGGCGTTAACGACGGCGATGGGATGCGGCCGCAGATGGGCGTTGCAGGCATCGCGCACCCGGTCCGCGCGAAGCGGCTTGCCGATATCGACATGGGCCACCTGATGAAGCGCATGGACGCCGGCATCGGTCCGGCCGGCGCAATGGAGGCGCACCTCGTGGCCGGCGAAGACGGCGATGGCCTCCTCCAGCACCTGCTGCACCGTGGCCACACCCTCCTGACGCTGCCAGCCGTGATAGGGCGTGCCGTCATACTCGACGATGAGCTTGAAGCGCGGCATCAGGCGGGCTTGGGGGCCAGCGCCCCCGTCTTGGCCGGAAAACGGCAGATGTCGGCGATGAGGCAGCGTGGACAATCGGGCTTCAGCGCCTTGCAGACATAGCGGCCGTGCAGGATCAGCCAGTGATGGGCGTGGAGCATGTAGTCCGCCGGCACGCGCTTCAGGAGCCCGAGTTCCACCGCCAACGGGTTCGCCCCCGGCGCGATGGGGATGCGGTTCGAGACGCGGAACAGATGCGTGTCGACGGCGATGGTCGGCTCGCCGAAGGCGATGTTGAGCACGACGTTGGCGGTCTTGCGGCCGACGCCCGGCAGGGTCTCCAGCACTTCGCGGGATCGCGGCACCTCGCCGCCATACTCCTCCACGAGCTTGCGCGAGAGGGCGATGACGTTCTTCGCCTTGTTGCGGAACAGGCCGATCGTGCGGATGTGTTCGCGGACAGTGTCCTCTCCGAGGGCGAGCATCGCGGCCGGCGTGTCGGCGACCGCGAAGAGCCCCCGCGTCGCCTTGTTGACGCCGGCATCGGTCGCCTGGGCTGACAGGACGACCGCCACGAGGAGCGTGAACGCGTTCACGTATTCCAGCTCGCCCCTGGGCTCCGGGTTGGCCTCATGGAACCGGGCGAAGATTTCGCGCACGGCGGCATCGTCCACCGGCTTCGGCGCCCGCGACGCGCTGCCCCGTCCCGCCGCGGCCTTTCGCCCCGCCGGCGCGCGCCCGGCAGCTTTCGTCTTCATCTCGGCCATGGCCGCCTTATAAAGGGAGCATGAAGGCCAGCAACCCGAATCCGGAGGACAGGGACGGGACGCGCCCGGCTGCCACGGGCGCCGGGGATCTGGCGCCCGTCTTCGCGGCCACGATCACCCCGCACCGCTCGCTGACGCCGGCCGGCTTCCGACTGACGATGACGCTGATCTGCCTGGCCATGATCGCGTCCACCATGCCGTTCATGGTGCTTGGCGCATGGCCGGTCCTGGGTTTCGGGGGCCTCGACCTCCTGGCCCTGTACATCGCGTTCAAGGTCAATTTCCGCTCCGGCCGCGGCGTCGAGGAGATCATCGTGACGCCGCTCGAATTGCTGCTGCGGCGCGTCACGCCGGGACGGCGGCGGGAATGGCGGTTCAATCCGCTCTGGACGCGGCTGGAGCGCCGGGAGAACGACGAATTCGGTTTGGAGCAATTGGCTCTCGTATCGCGCGGACAGCGCGTTGTCGTCGGCGCTTGGCTTTCCCCGCCGGAGCGGGCGACCTTCGCGGAGGCCCTTTCGCAGGCTCTGGCGGACCTGCGCAGGGGCTGACAGGAATCGGGTGGGCCGGCCATCGCGGGCCGTCTATCGTGGCATTCTCGCATTCCGGGAGGTCCGCCATGCTGCAACGCGCCGTCGACATCACCGCGGACATCGCCCCGCTGCCGGGTTCGAGCCCGGCCGACGATTACGAGCGCGTCACCGCGATCGTCGCCTTCATTTCCCGACGCTGGCGGCAGCAGCCCTCCGTGGAGGACATCGCGGCCCATGTCGGCCTGACCGCGACGCAGGTGCACCAGCTTTTCCGCCGCTGGGCGGGCCTGACGCCGAAAGCCTTCCTCCAGGCGGTCACGCTCGACGCGGCCAAGCGCATGGTGCGCGATACGCCGAGCCTCCTGGACGCCGCCTACGAACTCGGGCTGTCGGGTCCGGGGCGGTTGCACGATCTCTTCGTGACCCACGAGGCGATGAGCCCCGGCGAATGGAAATCCGGCGGCGCGGGCCTTGCCATGACCTATGGCTTCCATCCCTCCCCGTTCGGCGAGGCGATCGTCGTGACGACGCCGCGCGGGCTTGCCGGGCTCGGCTTCGTCGACAGCGGGGATCGGGTGTCGGCCCTCGCCGACATGCAAAGTCGCTGGCGCAATGCCGCGTTCAAGCCGGACCAGGCGGCCACCGCGCCTGTCGCGACGCGAGTCTTCGATCCCGCGCGCTGGTCCGCGGAGGAGCCGCTGCGCATCGTGCTGATCGGGACCGATTGGGAGGTGCGGGTCTGGGAGGCGCTCCTCGCGATCCCGATGGGACGGGCGGCCACCTATACCGGCATCGCCGAAAAGGTCTGCACCGCCCGGGCGGCGCGGGCCGTGGGGGCCGCGGTCGGCAAGAATCCGATTTCGTTCGTCGTGCCTTGCCATCGCGTCATCGGCAAATCGGGCGCGCTGACCGGCTACCATTGGGGGTTGACGCGCAAACAGGCCATGCTCGGCTGGGAGCTGGGCCGGACCGGATAATAGCCAGTCCCTGCGCCATTTTATGGGCATCGTGCCCTCAATATCAGCACAATCAGGGGGCGAAATCGCCGCTCCGGTTGGGACCTCTTTAACGACTTTGGACGAATATCGCCCGCAGGAAGGGCTTGGCCTTGGGACCTGGCGGGGGCTGGTCCGGCAAGACGCCGTGCGTCGGGTCTCTTCCGCATGGTCGTCCCGTTGAGAAGGTCCCCGGCATGATGGGTCTGAAATCGTCCTTCGGCGCAGGTCCCCGGCTGCGCCGCAGTCTTTCGATCTCCCTCGGCATGAAGGTCGTCCTTGTCGCCGTCGCCATCGCGGCGACCTCGCTCGGCACCGCGGTCACCTATCAGACCTTCGAGAAGATCGAGCAGATCGAGACCGAATTCGAGCAGCGGCGTGCCATGCTCACGGCGATGGTGGCCAAGGCGACGCCCGTTCTGACGGTCGGGCGCGACAACACGACGATCGGCTACATCCTGGAATCGCTGATGCGCGATCCCGACTTCGAGGTCGGGTTCGTGGCCGACGACATGAGCGTCAGCCTGGGATCGGCAGGTCGCGACGAGGCGGCCCGCACAAGCTTCAGCCCGCTGCGCTTCGAGCGCGCCACCAAGATCGACCTGTGGAAGCTCGTGGAGAAGACCGATCTGACGGTCATGCCCTACGAGAGTTCGATCCTCCATATCCAGGCGTTGCGCATCAATGTCGGGAACAAGCTCGTCGGCTATGCCGTCCTGCGATTCGACAGCCGGCGCGTCGCCCAGCTGGTGCAGGCCGAGATCCGCAACAACGTCCTGATCGGCGTCGGGATCGTCGGCGTGATCGCGCTCGTCCTCTCGCTGGTCCTCGCGCGACTGACGCGCCCGATCCGTCCGCTCTCGCAGGCCATCACCGACCTGTCCGCGGGACGGCTCGATACGACGATCCCCGCCCGCGAACGCGGCGACGAGATCGGCGCCATCGCCCGCGCATTGGAGGTCTTCCGCGACAGCCTGAATGAACGGAACCGGCTGCAGGAGGAATCGGCCTCGCAGCGTGACCAGAACGAACGGGAACGACGTATCAACGAGGAGGAGCGAGCCCGGACCGTTGCCGAGCAGGAGGCCGTCGTGGCGGCCATCGGGGAAGGTCTCGACCGTCTCTCCTCCGGCGACCTCAGCCACCGGATCCTGACGGCGTTTCCGGCCGAGTACAGGAAGCTGAAGAACGACTTCAACGCGGCGATGGAGAGCCTCGCCGGGACGATCACCGATATCCGCGAGAACGCGGAGGCGATCCATTCCGATGCCGGCGACATCTCCCGCTCGACCGACGACCTGGCAAGCCGTATCGAGAGCCAGGCGGCGAGCCTCCAGCAGACGGCCTCGGCTCTCGACGAGATCACCGCGACGGTCCGGCAGACCGCCGAGGGCGCCCTGCGGACGCAGCGGGTCGTGGCCAGCGCCAAGAGTGCGGCCGAACGATCGGGATCGGTCGTGAACGAGGCCATTTCGGCGATGGGCGGCATCGAGCAGTCGGCCCGCGAGATTTCCCAGATCATCGGCGTGATCGACGAGATCGCGTTCCAGACCAACCTGCTCGCCCTCAATGCCGGCGTCGAGGCGGCAAGGGCCGGAGAGGCGGGCAAGGGCTTCGCGGTCGTCGCGACGGAAGTCCGCGCCCTCGCCCAGCGCTCGGCGGAAGCGGCCAAGGAGATCAAGGGCCTCATCTCCGCCTCAACCGCCCAGGTGACGAACGGCGTGTCGCTTGTCAGCGAAACCGGAAAGGCCCTGACCGCCATCGTGTCCCACGTGGTGGAAACCAACGCGCTGGTGACCGAGATCGCGGGTGCGGCGCAGGAGCAGTCGACCGCGCTTGCCGAGGTGAACGCCGCCGTGAACCGGATGGACCAGCTGACGCAGCAGAATGCGGCCATGGTCGAAGAGACCAACGCCGCCAGCCAGACGCTCACGTCCGGCGTGGAGCGGCTCGCCGGCAGCATCCGCCGCTTCCGGACAGACTCGGAGGCCGACGACATGGCCGCTGCAGCCTGATAAAACCGACCCAACATGAAACAGCCGGCCCGAGGGCCGGCTGTCCTGGTTCAGATCTGCTTGCGCAGCTTACCGGGCACGGGCGCTGCCGAGGCTGGCCTGAAGCCGGTCGAGCTGAGCCAGGTGCTGGCGGATCAGCGGAACCGCCTGCCGCGCGACGCGGCGCAGTTGCGGATCGTCGCCGGACTGGGCGTAAGCGGAATGGATCGCATAGGCCTCCTGGTGTCCGACGATCTGCAACTGGACATAGGCAAGATCGAATTCCGGACCCTGCGGCAGGGATTGCAACTGCGCCAGGGCCGCGGACTTCTCCGACGGCGTGCTCATGCGGCCGACGACGTTGCCGCCCGTGAAGCCGATGCCCGCACCGACAAGCGCCCCGATCGGGCCGCCGACGAGCGCACCGACGCCGGCGCCGGCGAGCGTGGAGCCGGCCGTGCCGCCGAGCGGCAGCGAGGGCGCGGGAGCGGCCCCGGCGACAGAGCCGGTGGCGACATCGTCACCGAGCCGGGCCATCAGCCGCGTCTGCTCGTTGACCTCGGCGCGGGCGAAGGTCCGCAGGCGCCGATCGGTGGCTTTCTCGTAGGCGAGGCGGCTGGACGTGTCGAGGAAATCGCCCCCGGCATAGGCCATGGCGGCGTAATCGGCCGCGCTCATGGCCGGCACGGAAGCGCCCGGCACGCCGGTCGGGGCCGGGGCGGCGGTCTGGGCCAGGGCGAAGGTCGGCGCGGAAGCGAGCATCGCTGCCGCAAGAAGGGTCGTGATCTTCATGCAGGTCTCCTGTCGTGGCTACGCAGCCGGCTGCGGCCGTATGCGACGCGGGGCTGTCCTGCCAACAGAAGGCCAGTACGAATGTTCCAGCGAAGCGACTGAAAAACCTAGCGAATCGGCTTAGCTTACCGTCGGCGGCCTTCGGGCTGCCGCGCCTTGCCCCTAACGGGGCACGACGCTGTCGCGCAGCGTCACAAGACGGGCGCGGGCCTTGGTGTTGCCGGCCGGATACTGGCCCATGATGAGAGCCAGCGCCCCGCCGGTGACCTTGGCCCAGGCGACGCCGGACACCTTGGCCCCGAGCTTTGCGGGCCGGTCATAGGCGATCTCGGCCATCTTCACGCCGTCCACCTCGATGACGCGCTTGGAGACGATGGACGTGCCGGGGAACTGCTTTTCCACCCGCACCGCCATGGCGTGGATGTCGCGGTCGAAATTGATGGTCTGTCCCGGCTGCAGCTTGATCGCGAGGATCGTGGCGAAGGACTGGCTCGGCGTGTCCACGTCGTCGGAGGCGCCATCGGTCAGGATCGCAACGGTGCCGAGCCCGATGAAGGAGAGGCGCATGCCGACGCGGTCGCCGATGCGGAAGGGAAGGGACGCCAGCTTGTCCTCGTCGCTGCGCGGCCGTTCCACCGCGCTCGTCAGCGCGGCCCTCAGGGCGGCCATGGGCACCACGTCTCGGGCGGCATCGGGCACCATCACGATGACCATGACGTTGCCTTCCGCGCCCTGAAGGACCGAGGAGATGAGCTGCGCCTTCCGCTCGGCATAATAGCCCTGGAAGATGACGGCCGGACGCCCGTTGACCGTCAATTCCTCGACGGAGTCCAGCCGGACCCGCTTGTCGTTCTCCTTCTCGATCTCGGCCTTCGAAACCGGTCCCTTCGGCGTTTCCTGCACCATCAGCATCAGGCCCCGCGGATGCTGGAAGCGCACAACCGGCTGCGTCATGAGGACGAAGCCTTCCGGAGGGACAATGCCCCAGCCCGCACCGGGGGGCACCACGACACCGGGCGCCAGGGGGGCGTCCGAAGGCACCGGCACGGAGGGCTGCGTCTGCGCGTGGCCGTGCGCGGACAACGAGAAGATGGCGATCAGGACGAGCGCCAGACGGCGCAGGATCGGTGTCATGGCGGGCTCCGCTTGCATCCGGCAGGCTCCCTCGGGAGGCACGAGCTTAATCCTAAGCCGCCGTTTGCGCGAACCCGGTGCGCGGGCGCACGAGAACAGGCCGCTCACGGCCTCCTGGAGATCGGCAAAGTTGCCTTGCGGCACCGGAAGCCCCCTCCTATATAGCCGCCCAACGGAAGACCGACGGAACGGCCGCCCTGCTCTCGGGGCTGCCGCGGCAAAACCGGACCCTTGAAGTCCGCGCGTCTTGCAAGCCGTCCTTCCACCCACCACCTCTGGGTTATTCCACATGGGCCGGATGCCTGATGGGTCCGGCGGTCTCGCTAGAGAAGGATCAGGAGATCAAGATGGGCAAGGTCATCGGTATCGATCTCGGTACCACCAATTCGTGCGTCGCCGTCATGGACGGCACGACGCCCAAGGTCATCGAGAACGCGGAAGGCGCGCGCACCACGCCCTCCATCGTCGCCTTCACCGATGAGGGCGAGCGCCTCGTCGGCCAGCCGGCCAAGCGCCAGGCGGTGACCAATCCCGAGCGGACCTTCTTCGCGATCAAGCGCCTGATCGGCCGCACTTTCGAGGACCCGATGACCCAGAAGGACATCGGCCTCGTCCCGTACAAGATCGCCAAGGCCAAGAACGGCGATGCCTGGGTCCAGGCGGACGGCAAGGATTATTCGCCGAGCCAGATCTCCGCCTTCACGCTCCAGAAGATGAAGGAGACGGCGGAGGCTTATCTGGGCCAGAAGGTCGACCAGGCGGTCATCACCGTCCCGGCCTATTTCAACGACGCCCAGCGCCAGGCCACCAAGGACGCCGGCAAGATCGCCGGCCTCGAGGTGCTGCGCATCATCAACGAGCCGACGGCGGCCGCCCTCGCCTACGGCCTCGACAAGAAGTCCACCGGCACGATCGCGGTCTATGACCTCGGCGGCGGCACGTTCGACGTGTCGATCCTCGAGATCGGCGACGGCGTGTTCGAGGTGAAGTCCACCAACGGCGACACGTTCCTCGGCGGCGAGGACTTCGACATGCGCCTCGTCGAGTACCTCGCCGAGGAGTTCAAGAAAGAGAACGGGATTGACCTGAAGAAGGACAAGCTCGCCCTCCAGCGCCTCAAGGAAGCCGCGGAGAAGGCGAAGATCGAGCTGTCCTCCACGGCGCAGACCGAGATCAACCTGCCCTACATCACGGCCGACGCCTCGGGGCCCAAGCACCTGACGCTGAAGCTCACGCGCTCCAAGTTCGAGGCTCTGGTCGACGACCTGATCCAGCGCACGATCGAGCCGTGCCGCAAGGCGCTCAAGGATGCCGGGCTGTCGGCAGGCGAAATCTCGGAGGTGGTCCTGGTCGGCGGCATGACCCGCATGCCCAAGGTCCAGGAGGTCGTGAAGGCCTTCTTCGGCAAGGAGCCGCACAAGGGCGTCAACCCGGACGAGGTCGTCGCCATCGGCGCCGCGATCCAGGCGGGCGTGCTGCAGGGCGACGTCAAGGACGTGCTGCTGCTGGACGTGACGCCGCTGTCGCTCGGCATCGAGACGCTGGGCGGCGTATTCACGCGCCTCATCGACCGCAACACCACGATCCCGACCAAGAAGAGCCAGGTCTTCTCCACGGCGGAGGACAACCAGAACGCCGTGACGATCCGGGTCTTCCAGGGCGAGCGCGAGATGGCGGCCGACAACAAGCTGCTCGGCCAGTTCGATCTCGTCGGCATCCCGCCCGCCCCGCGCGGCACGCCGAAGATCGAGGTGACGTTCGACATCGATGCCAACGGCATCGTCAACGTCACCGCCAAGGACCAGGCGACCAACAAGGAGCACGCGATCCGCATCCAGGCCTCCGGCGGCCTCTCGGAAACCGACATCGAGAAGATGGTCAAGGATGCCGAGGCCCATGCCGACGAGGACAAGAAGCGGCGCGAGCTGGTGGAAGCCCGCAACCAGGCGGAGGCGTTGATCCACTCGACCGAGAAGGCCCTGGCCGAGGCCGGCGATAAGGTGCCGGCATCCGACAAGGACGGCGTCACCGTCGCGGTGGATGCCCTCAAGACCGCCATCGCGGCCGAGGACGTCGAGGTCATCAAGGCCCGCACCACGGACCTGATGCAGGCCTCGATGAAGATCGGCCAGGCGCTTTACGACGCCGCGCAGGCGGCGGGTGATGGCGCCCAGGCGGACGGCACGGCCGAGGCGAAGAAGGATGACGACGTCATCGACGCCGACTTCCGCGAGGTCGACGGCGACGACAAGAAGAAGGCGTCGTAAGCTGCGCCTGCCCTAGTGAAGATGGCGGCCGGGCCAAGCCCGGCCGCTTCCGCGTCAGAGAGGTGTCGGCGATGGGCGAGCTGCTGGCGGTTGCGACAGGAACGGCTGCCGTGCCTCGTGGTCCCGACATCCTGTCCGGTTGCTGCAGATAGCCATGTCCAAGCCCGACTATTACGAGACCCTCGGCGTTTCCAGAACCGCCTCGGAAGCGGAGATGAAGTCCGCGTTCCGCAAGGCGGCCATGGCCTGCCATCCGGACCGCAACCCCGGCGACCCGCAGGCGGAGGCCCGCTTCAAGGAGCTGAACGAGGCCTATCAGGTCCTGTCCGATCCGCAGAAGAAGGCGGCCTATGACCGGTTCGGCCATGCCGCCTTCGAGAACGGCATGGGCGGAGCCCAGGGCTTCGGAGACGGCTTCGCCTCGTCCATGGCGGACATCTTCGACGATCTGTTCGGGGATTTCGTCGGCCGCGGCGGCCGGGGCCGCACCGGCGGCCGGGAGCGTGGCGCGGACCTGCGCTACAACCTGGAGATCAGTCTGGAGGAGGCCTTTTCGGGCAAGGCCGCCTCCATCAAGATCCCCACCTCGGTCACCTGCGAGGCCTGTTCCGGGTCCGGCGCCAAGCCCGGCTCCAAGCCGAGGGCCTGCCCGACCTGCGGCGGCATCGGGCGCGTGCGGGCGAGCCAGGGCTTCTTCTCGATCGAGCGGACCTGCCCCAATTGCCACGGCCGCGGCGAGGTCATCGACGATCCGTGCGCGGGCTGCGGCGGCGCGGGCCGCGTCACCCGCGAGCGCACCCTATCGGTCAACATCCCGGCCGGCGTCGAGGACGGCACGCGCATCCGCCTCGCCGGCGAGGGCGAGGCCGGCATGCGGGGCGGTCCGACGGGCGACCTCTACATCTTCCTCTCCGTCAAGCCGCACGCCTTCTTCCAGCGCGACGGGGCGGACCTGTTCTGCCGCGTGCCGATCTCGCTGGTGACGGCGGCGCTCGGCGGCGAGATCACCGTGCCGGTCCTCGGCGGCGGGCAGGCCAAGGTGAAAGTCCCGGAGGGAACCCAGACCGGCAAGCAGTTCCGCCTCAAGGACAAGGGCATGCCGGTCCTGCGCTCCCGCGAGGTCGGCGACCTCTATATCCAGGTCGCGGTGGAGACCCCGCAGAACCTGACGCGCCGCCAGCGCGAGCTCCTGCAGGAATTCGACCGGGAATCCTCCAAGGACACGCATCCGGAAAGCACCGGCTTCTTTGCCCGCGTGAAGGAGTTCTTCGACGGCCTCGGAAGCTGATACCGATGCGTCGGGAACATTTTCCGTCACGGGGGCTTCGCAATGATGTGCCGTGGCGCTTGACCCCGCGACAGGCTCGTTTAAGCCTTACGCGCCGTTAGGGTCAGTCGGGTCCCATCTTGTTCGACATCAGCCGTCGCGAACCCAACCCCTCGCTCTCCCGCCGTCGCCCGATCCTGAGGCGGGACAGGCTGGACGACGAGGCGACGTTCCTCCGTTCCTGGCTCGAGAGGCCGTTGCAGACCGGCGCCGTGATGCCGTCGGGCCGCTTCCTGGCCCGCGCCATGGCGCAGCCGGTCGACCCGACCGGCACCGGCCCGGTGATCGAGCTCGGTCCAGGCACGGGGCCGGTCACGGACGCGCTGATCCAGCATGGCGTCGCCGAGAGCCGCCTGGTCCTGGTGGAGTACAATCCCGATTTCTGCCAGCTCCTGCGCGGCAAATATCCGAAGGCGACCATCGTCCAGGGCGATGCCTACGGCCTGGCCCGGACGCTCAACGGGATCGTGACCACGCCGGCCGACGCCGTCGTCTCCTCGCTCCCCCTGCTGACGCGGCCGCTGCCCGTGCGGCTCAACCTCTTCGCCGACGCGCTGGATCTGATGGCGCCGGGCGCGCCCTTTGTGCAGTTCACCTATGGCGTCGCGCCGCCGATCCCGACGCGGGCGGCCGGGGCCACCGCGCAGGGCTCCCAGCGCATCTGGCTGAACATCCCGCCGGCCCGGGTCTGGACCTACCGGCGCGCCTGACGTAAGCCGGCCCGACGGGAGCCACAGGCTCCCGCCGCCGCCCTCCGGAGCCGTCCATGTCATCAGAGATCTCGTCCCGTCCCGCGGCGCGCGACGCCCTGATCGTCGGACTGGATATCGCGTCCCTAGCCGAAGCCGAGGCGATGGTGCAGCGTCTCGGCGACAGCGTTTCCTTCTACAAGATCGGCTACCGCCTCGCCTTCGCCGGCGGCCTGTCCCTCGCTGAACGGCTCGCCAAGGACGGCAAGAAGGTCTTCATCGACCTCAAGCTCCACGACATCGGCAACACCGTGAAGGAAGGCGTGGAAAGCATCGCGTCCCTGGGCGCCACGTTCCTCACCGTCCACGCCTATCCGCAGACGATGCGGGCGGCGGTCGAAGGACGCGGCGACAGCGGCCTGAAGATCCTCGCCGTCACGGCCCTCACCTCCTACGACGACCAGGACGCGGCGGAGGCCGGATACGGCCTCGCCGTCCGTGATCTCGTCCGGCTGCGTGCCGAACAGGCACGCGCGATCGGGGTGGACGGCATCGTCTGCTCGGCGGCCGAGACGGGCCTCGTCCGCGACGTTGCGGGGCGCTCCCTGGCGATCGTCACGCCGGGCATTCGTCCGGCCGGCGCCGACGCAGGCGGCCAGAAGAGGACGCTCACGCCGCGCGAGGCGATTGCGGCTGGGTCCGACTACCTTGTCGTGGCCCGGCCCATCATCCAGGCGCGGGACCCCAAAGCGGCCGCCCTCGCCATCCTCGACGAAATCGCCGCCGCGCGCGGCTGACTTCAAAGACAGACAGGAGACCACCATGCCCAAGGGCTACGTTATCGCCCGCGTCACCGTGACAGATCCGGAGAAATACGCCGTCTACGCCAAGGCGGCGAGCGAGGCGATCGCCAAGCATGGCGGCCGGCCGCTGGTGCGCGGCGGGCGGTTCGAGGCTCTGGAGGGCGAGGCGCGGGCCCGTAACGTGGTCATCGAGTTCGACACGTTCGACCAGGCCGTCGCCTACTTCAAATCGGCGGAGTATCAGGCGGCGAAGGCCCACCGCGAAGGCGCCGGCATCGGCGAGTTCGTCGCCGTCGAAGGCGCCTGACACCGGTTGCACGGGAGGAACGCGGATGGCGAAGGGATACTGGATCGGGCGCGTCGACGTGACCAACCCGGAGGCCTACCAGGCCTATGTGAAGGGCAACGGCCCGGTCTTCGCCCGCTACGGCGCACGTTTCCTGGTCCGCGGCGGCGAACTGACGGCCGTCGAGGGCGAGGCCCGGGCCCGCAACGTGGTCATCGAGTTCGACAGCTACGAGGCGGCGCTCGCCTGCTGGAACGATCCGGACTACCAGGCCGTGAAGGCGCTGCGCGACGGGCATTGCGTCGCCGACATTCTCGTCATTCGCGGCTATGACGGACCCCAGCCGGCCTGAGCGGCCGCCGGACCTTGCGAGCCGGCGCCGGCTGCCTCTATAGGCTCGGGAGCAACAGGAGCGCTTGTCATGGCCGAAATGCGTCTCGTCATCGTCGGCGCCGCGGGCCGCATGGGCCGTACGCTCATCAAGGCGGTGGCAGAGCATCCCGATACGGTCCTGGCGGCCGCGATCGAGAGGCCCGGCGCGGCGCAGCTCGGCGAGGATGCCGGCACGCTCGCCGGGACGAAGGCGCTCGGCGTGCCCGTCACCGACGATCTTGACCAGGCGCTGCGCCAGGCCGACGGCCTGATCGACTTCACGACCCCCGCCGCCACGATCGCGTTCGCCGAGGTGACCGCGAAGCTCCGCGTCCCGCATATCGTCGGCACGACGGGGCTGAGCGCCGGAGACATCTCCATCCTGAAGGCGGCCGCCGCACGGGCGCCCGTGGTCCAGTCAGGCAATATGAGCCTCGGCGTCAACCTGCTGGCAGCGCTCGCCAAGCGCGTCGCCGCCACGCTCGGCGAGGATTTCGATATCGAAGTCCTCGAGATGCATCACCGCATGAAGGTGGATGCGCCGTCCGGCACCGCACTCCTTCTCGGCGAGGCGGCCGCGGAAGGTCGCGGCGTGCGGCTCGACCAGCGCGCCGTCATGAGCCGCGAGGGGCATACCGGCGTCCGCCGCGTCGGCGATATCGGCTTTGCGACCCTGCGCGGCGGTTCGGTCGTCGGCGACCATTCGGTGATCTTCGCCGGGCACGCCGAGCGGATCACCCTGTCCCATCACGCCGAGGATCGCAGCCTGTTCGCCCATGGCGCCCTGCGCGCGGCACTCTGGGCACGGGGCCGGGCGCCCGGTTTCCATTCCATGGCCGACGTTCTCGGCCTGTCCGACATCTGAACCCGATCAAGGAACGCCATTCCCATGTCCGACCGCCTCCTCGTCCTCGTCCGCCACGGCCAGAGCGAATGGAACCTCAAGAACCTGTTCACCGGCTGGAAGGACCCTGACCTGACCGCGCTGGGCGTCGAGGAAGCCAAGGCTGCCGGCAAGCGCCTGAAGGCGCTGGGCCTCGGCTTCGACATCGCGTTCACGTCCGATCTCGGGCGCGCCCAGCGCACCTGCAAGCTGATCCTCGACGAGCTCGGCCAGTCCTCGCTCAAGACGATCCGCGACCAGGCCCTCAACGAGCGCGATTACGGCGATCTGTCCGGGCTCAACAAGGACGATGCCCGCGCCAAGTGGGGCGAGGAGCAGGTCCATATCTGGCGCCGCTCCTACGATGTCCCGCCGCCCGGCGGCGAGAGCCTGAAGGACACGGTGGCCCGCGCCCTTCCCTATTACTGCCAGCACATCCTTCCCCGCGTCCTGCGCGGCGAGCGCGTGCTGGTTGCCGCCCACGGCAATTCGCTTCGGGCGCTGGTCATGGTCCTCGACGGGCTCGATCCGGACGGCATCATGAAGACCGAGCTGAACACCGGCGAGCCGCTCGTCTACAGGCTGAACGCCGACTCGACGGTGGCGTCAAAGGACATCCTCAAGGCCTGACGATCCGCCCGGCGCCGGGCGGCGTAAACACGGTCATGACGGCCATCCCTCTCGCGCCCGGCGTCGCCTATCATCCCGGCTGGCTCGATCGCGCCGGGCAGGAGGCGTTGCTGGACGAACTGCGGGAGGCTGTCCGCGCGGCGCCGCTGTTCACGCCGACGATGCCGCGGACGGGCAGGCCCTTCTCGGTGCGGATGACCAATCTGGGCCAACTCGGCTGGGTCTCGGACAAGGATCGAGGCTACCGCTATCAGCCGACCCATCCGCAGACCGGCGAACCCTGGCCGGCAATGCCGGCGGTGCTGGAACGGCTCTGGAGCAGCGTGTCGACGTTTCCCGCTCCGGCGGAAGCCTGCCTCGTCAACCATTACGACCCAAAGGCGAAGATGGGTCTGCACCAGGACCGCGACGAGGAGACGTTCGAGGCGCCCGTCGTCTCCCTGTCGCTGGGGGACACCGCCCTGTTCCGCATCGGCGGCCTGAACCGCAACGATCCCACGCGCTCGGTGAAGCTCGAGAGCGGCGACGTGCTGGTTTTCGGCGGCGAAGCCCGGCTGGCCTTCCACGGGATCGACCGTGTCTATCCCGGCACGTCGACGCTCCTGCCGCAGGGCGGGCGGATCAACCTGACGCTGAGGCGGGTGACGCCGGCCTAGTCGCGTGCCCTCGGCTGGAAGGTCGGCAATTGCCAGCCATGGAGCAGAGCCATCGCCCGCAGGCCGAAGCCTGCCGCGACGCCGATCAGCGCCGCGGGCGTCAAGGGCACGCCTAGCCAGAGCGCGGACGCGAACGTCGAGGCGCCCAGGGTCGCCGCCGTGACGTAGATCTCGCGGCTGACGACCACGAGCGGCGGCTCCCCGGCCAGAAGATCGCGGATGATGCCGCCGAAGGTCGCGGTCATGACCCCGAGCGCGATCGCGGACAGGGGCGGCGCACCCAGCGACAGGGCCCGCTGCGTGCCGGTCACGGCGAAGAGGGCCAGGCCCACGGCATCGGCCCAGACGATGGCCTGCCGGCGCCTGCCCTCCCCGGCTTCGACCGGAAAGCGGCCGGCCCCGACGAACACGGCCAGAGCGACCGTGATGCAGATGACGACGTCGGTCGGATCGGCCACCCAGAAGACGGGCCTTGCGCCGACGAGCAGGTCACGCAGCGTTCCGCCGCCAACGCCCGTGGCGACGGCGAGCAGGGCGAAGCTGACGGGGTCGAGACCGCGACGGGCGGCCGCCAGCGCTCCCGTCAGCGCGAAAACCGCGACGCCGGTCCATTCCAGCCAGGGACCGACGACGCCGAACATCGGCGTCTCAGGCCGCCGTGCCGTTGCCGGCCGGGCCGGCATCGGCCTTCGGTCCGCCCCGCGCGACACCGACCAAAGCCGGCCGGAGCACGCGGTCGCCGATCGTGTAGCCGACCTGGACGACCTGCATGACATGGCCGTTCGGCATGTCGGGGTTCTGCGCCTCGAACATCGCCTGGTGGCGGTTCGGATCGAACTTCTCGCCAAGCGGATCGATGCGCTTGACGCCATGGCGTTCGAGCTTGTTGACGAGGTCGCGTTCGGTCAGCTCGACGCCTTCCAGGAGCGCCTTGAACGCGCCGTCCGCCGCCACCTCGGCGGGCACGGCCTCGAGCGCGCGGCGGAGGTTGTCGGCCACGCCCAGCATGTCGCCGGCGAATTTCGTGACGCCGTAGGCGCGAGCGTCGGCGGCCTCCTTCTCGGAGCGGCGGCGCACGTTCTCCATCTCGGCGAGCGTACGCAGGACCTTGTCCTTGAGCTCGGCGACCTCGGCCTGCGACTGGGCGAGCGCGTCGGCCAGGGCCTGCGCGACGGCTTCCGGAGAGCCGTCAGCCGGAGCGGCCTCATGGCCGGCAGCTTCCGCGATATCGGCGGCGAGTTCGATGGATTCGTCGGCTTGGCGATCGATCTTCGGCTTGTCGGACATGTCCTCGACCATGCGGGTCTGGCGGGAGCGAAGCTCCCAGGGTCGGCAAGCGGCATATCAGTCCTCGGGGCCGGAAAATCAAGCGCGGCGCAGCGATCGCCGCCGCATGCCCGGCCTCGCCGCCTATCCGAAGACCTCCAGAAGCGCGCGGCGGATCGCGTTGTGCCGCTGGGTCGAGGCGATCTTCGCGCCGGTGAGGTCCGTGACGTAAAAGACGTCCACCGCCTTCTCGCCAAAGGTCGCGATATGGGCCGAGGCGATGTTGAGGTTGAGCTTCCCCAGGGCAGTTGTCAGCTCGTAGAGCAGGCCCGGCCGGTCGAGGCCGGACACCTCGATGACCGTGTGGCGGCCGGACAGCGAATTGTCAATCGTGACGTCGGGCGCCAGCGTGAAGGCCTCGGCCCGTCCCGATTTGGCGGCGGGCTTTCGCGCCTCCACCAGATCCGCGATGCGCACCTCGCCCTTCAAGGCCTGCTTGACCGCCCGCGCGATCCGCTCGCCGCGCCGCAGTTCGTCCTCGTCCCGGTCGAAGGCGCGGGAGACGAACAGCGTGTCGAGCGCCAGCCCGTCCGCCGTCGTGAAGACGAAGGCGTCCACGATATTGCCGCCTGCGGCGGCGCAGGCGCCGGTGAGGATCGCCAGCAGGCGGGGATGGTCGGGCGCCACCACCGTGATCTCCGTCACGCCGCGGAAATTGTCGGTATCGACGCGGGTGGCCATGGTCTCGCCCGAGGCTTCCGCCTCGCCGATGAGCGTGGCGTGGCGTTCCTTGCGCGTGAGATCGACCTTCAGCCAGTAGGCGGGATAATGCCGCGCCGCATAGGCCGAGAATCGCTCGTCGGACCAGCTCGGCAGCGTCTCGCGCAGGGCGGTCTGCGCGTTGGCGACGCGCACCTTCCGCTCGATGCCGGAATGTCCGCCCGCCAGCACGATCTCGGTCTCGTAATAGAGCGTGCGCAGCAGCTCGCCCTTCCAGCCGTTCCAGACGCCCGGCCCCACCGCCTTGATGTCGCAGACGGTGAGGACGAGCAGGAGCTTCAGCCGCTCCAGCGACTGAACGATCTCGGCGAAGCTCTCGATCGTCGTGGGATCGGACAGGTCGCGGCTCTGGGCGATGGTGGACATGTCCAGGTGATGCTGGATCAGCCAGGCGACGGTCTCCGTCTCCGCCTGGGACAGGCCGAGGCGCGGGCATAGTTTTCGCGCGACCGCGGCGCCCGCGATCGAGTGGTCCTCGGGACGTCCCTTGGCGATGTCGTGCAGGAACAGGGCGACGAAGAGCGCCCGCCGGTTCTGGATCGTGGAGAAGATTTTGTTGGCGAGCGGGTGCTCGGCTTCCACGCGCCCCGCATCGATCTCCGCCAGCACGCCGATGGACCGCAGCAGGTGCTCGTCCACGGTGTAATGGTGGTACATGTTGAACTGCATCATGGCCACGACGCGTCCGAATTCGGGGATGAAGCGGCCAAGCACGCCGGCCTCGTTCATGCGGCGCAGCACCGTTTCCGGCGCGTTCCGTGAGGTGAGGACGTCGAGGAACAACGCGTTCGCCTCCTCGTCCTCGCGGACGGCCCGCGTGATCAGCTTGAGCGAGCGGGTCGCGAGGCGCGTGGCATCGGGGTGGATCGCGAGGTTCTGTCGGTCGGCCAGCCAGAATAGGCGGATGAGATTGACCGGATCGGCCTCGAACACGCCGTCATCGGCGACGGTGATGCGCTCGGCGTCGATGCGGAAGGCCGGATGCGCGGTCAGCCTGCGCTGGCGGCGGAACCGCCCGATGACGCGGTCGAGGACCGGCCGGTGCTTCTGATGGCGCGCCTCGAGCGCCGCGCAGACGATGGCGGTGAGGTCGCCGACATCCTTGGCGTTGAGGAAGTAGCGCTTCATGAAGCGCTCCGGCGCCGACAGGCCGCCATGGGCGACATAGCCTGACAGGCCCGCGATCTGCCGCTGCAGGTCGAAGGTCAGCCGTTCCTCGGGGCGGCCGGTGATGAAGTGGATGTGGCATCGCACCCGCCAGAGGAACTCCTCGCAGCGGGTGAAGAGCTTCAGCTCGGCGTCGCTGAACAGGCCGGCCTTCACCAGCTCCCGCGGATCGTGGACGCGGTAGACGTATTTGGCGATCCAGAACAGCGTGTTGAGGTCGCGCAGGCCGCCCTTGCCGTCCTTGACGTTGGGCTCGACCAGGTAGCGCGACGAGCCGGCGCGGGAGACGCGGGTCTCACGCTCGGCGAGCTTGGCCTCCACGAATTCCGCCGAGGTCCCCTGCATGAGCTCCCGGTCGAAGCGCTGCACCAGATCCTCGAACAAAGGCCGCTCGCCGACGATGTAGCGGGATTCCAGCAGCGCCGTGCGGATCGTCATGTCGGCGCGGGCCTCGCGCAGGCACTCGTCCACCGAGCGCGAGGCGTGGCCGACCTTCAGCTTCAGGTCCCAGAGCACGTAGAGCATCGTCTCCACGACGCTCTCGCTCCAGGGATTCTGCTTGTAGGGAAAGAGGAAGAGCAGATCGACGTCGGAATGGGGCGCGAGCGTCCCTCTCCCGTAGCCGCCGGTGGCGACGACCGCGATGCGCTCGTTGGAGGTCGGGTTGTCGACCGGGTGGATGATGCGGCTCGCGAAATCGTAGATTGCGCTCACCGCGCAATCCATCAGGCCGCAGAGACGGGCGACGCAGGCATGGCCGTCATTCTCGGCGACGAGCATCTCCCGCGCCTCCGCATGCCCTTCCTCCAAAGCGGCGCGGAGCGCGGCGACGAGGCGGGCCCTCGCCTCATCCTTCTCCGGCGGAGCGGCGTGGAGCGCGGCCATCGCCTCCTTGAGGCGGGCGGCGGCGGGCAGCGGCTTCAGCGACATGCGGGCTTCACGTCCGGCGCGGCCGGGATGCCGCGCCCCGCTCTAGCATATCGGCGCCGTCTGCCAACGGCCTTGAGACTCAGGCGGCGAGATCGGCCACCACGGCGTCGAGCACCGGGAACCCGCCCGGCGTCACGCGGATGCGCCCGCCTTCCATCGTCTCCACCATGCCGTGGGCGACGAGGTCCCCGATCCGCGCCGGATCGAGGCTGCGGCCGGCGATCGCGGCGTAACGGGCCGGGTCGATGCCTTCGGTGAGGCGCAGCCCCATCACGAGGAACTCGTCCGCCTGCATCTCGGGGAGGATCGCCTCCTCCTCCACGATGCCGTGGCCTCGCGCCTCCACCAGGCGCAGCCAGTCCTCCGGCGCGCGCTCGGTCGAGAGGCCGAGCCGCTTGCCTGCCACGCCGAGGCGCGAATGGGCGCCGGGGCCGACGCCGGCATAGTCGCCATAGCGCCAGTAGACGAGGTTGTGCCGGCTCTCCGCGCCGGGCCTTGCGTGGTTCGAGACCTCGTAGGCGGGCAGGCCGCGGCGGGCGCAGACCTCCTGCGTCGTCTCGTAGAGCACCCGCGCCGCCTCCGCGTCCGGCACGACGAGCTTCCCGGCGGCGTAAAGGCGCTCGAACCAGGTCCCCGGTTCGATGGTGAGCTGGTAGAGCGAGAGATGCTCCACCGCGTGGTCGATCGCCCCTTCCAGCTCCGCCGCCCAGTCCTGCGGCGTCTGGTGCGGACGGGCGTAGATCAGGTCGAACGAGTAGCGCTCGAAGATCGAGCGGGCGATGGCGACCGCTTGCAGCGCCTCCGCCGCCGAATGGAGCCGCCCCAGCCGGCGCAAATCCGCATCGTTCAGCGCCTGGACGCCCAGCGAGACGCGGTTGACGCCCGCCGCCCGGTAGCCGCGGAAGCGCCCGGCCTCGACGCTGGTCGGGTTCGCCTCCAGCGTCACTTCGGCATCGGGCGCCAGCGTCCAGTGCGCGGCGATGGCCTCCAGGATCGCGCCCACGGTCTGAGGCTTCATCAGCGAAGGCGTGCCGCCGCCGAAGAAGACGGAGCCGACCTCGCGGGCGCCGCTCATCCCCGCCATGTGCGCGAGCTCGCGCTTGAAGGCGGCGACGAAGCGGGCCTCATCCACCGGCGCGTGGCGGACATGGCTGTTGAAGTCGCAATAGGGGCACTTGGAGGCGCAGAACGGCCAGTGCACGTAGATCCCGAAGCCGGGATCGGCTGTCGGGCCGGATGCGCCTTGCGCCTGCGATTCGTGCGGGGACATCCACATGGGCCGCACTATCTGACAGGTTCGGCGCCCGCCGTCACCCGCAGGCCGGTGCGTCACGCCGCCGTTCACAGGGCCGATCCGGTTTGCGCTGCGGGCGCATCGGGTTAGGAAGGACCATGCACCCGTTCCGGCCGACCCACGAGAGCAATGCGCAGGAGCGCAAGGGCTACCACCACGGCAACCTCAAGGAGGCGTTGGTCCAGGCGGCGCAGCGCTTCATCGCGACGCGCGGCCTCGGCGGATTCACCCTCGCCGACGCCGCCAAGATCGTCGGCGTCACCCCCGCCGCGCTCTACCGGCATTTCAGCGGCCGGGGCGAACTGGTCGAGGCCATCGCGTCGCGCGGCTTCGACGATCTCGGCAAGCGCCTCGCCGCGGCGGTCGCGGGCGAGGGCACGGCGCTGGAGCGCTTCACCCGGATGGGCGAGGCCTATCTCGACTTCGCCGAGAAGGAGCCCGGCTATTACGGCGCCATGTTCGCCCCCCGCGCGCTCAAGGACGGCGAGGCGAGCCCGCAGGCCGGTACCGGCGGCCACGGTTCCGGCGCCTCCCCCGATGCCGCGCTGCCGCCCGCCATGCGCCTCCTGGTGGAGGCTCTGGGCCGCGCCTTCCCCGCCGGCTTCAAGGTGGACCCGCGCTTCGTCGCGCTGGAGGTCTGGGCCCTGTCCCACGGCCTCGCCACGCTCGACGCCGCCGGGCACCTCCCCAAGGGTCCCGGCCTGCCGGACAAGCGCGAACTGCTCCGCGCCGGCGTGCTCGCCATCGTCACCGGCGTCCAGCGGCCCTGAGGGGTCGCGGCCGCGGCGCCTTCTGCCGCTTCCTGCCTCATTGCGGCCGGCCGGAAGCGCACAGCGATCCCTCCCCGACAGGGGAGGGTGGCGCGCAGCGCCGGGTGGGGACTTGAGACCAAGAAGGAGCCCACCCGTCCGCCGCTCCCGCGCCGTCCACCCTCCCCTCGCGGGGAGGGATCAGGGCGCGGCTGTCCCCATCCGCGCCTGTTATCCCCGGCCCTCTCCCCGCGGGCGGGGAGAGGGGGAGTGCCGCGACGCTAACCGTTTCCCCTCCCCCCTGCGGGGAGGGGAAGACGCGTGGAAGCCTCCGGCCGCGCTGGCGCGTCGGGTGATGTGAGGGGTAGGCGGAGCGCCGGCAGGCGCGTTAGGCGATACCATCCATGTCC
>JAIXTM010000018.1 GCA_027483945.1 Hyphomicrobiales bacterium
TGCTCTTTTCTATATCGGCGGCATCATCAAGCATGCCCGCGCCCTGAACGCCTTCACCAACCCGCTGACCAACAGCTACAAGCGTCTGGTCCCGGGCTATGAGGCGCCGGTGCTGCTGGCTTATTCCAGCCGCAACCGTTCGGCGTCCTGCCGTATCCCGCACGTGTCGAGCCCGAAGGGCAAGCGCGTCGAGGTCCGCTTCCCCGATCCGACCGCGAACCCGTATCTCGCCTTCGCCGCCATGCTGATGGCCGGCCTGGACGGCATCGTGAACAAGATCGATCCGGGCGCGGCCATGGACAAGGATCTCTACGACCTGCCGCCGCGCGAGCTGAAGAAGATCCCGACCGTGTGCGGCTCGCTGCGCGAGGCCCTCGACGCCCTGAAGAAGGACAACGCCTTCCTCAAGGCCGGCGGCGTCTTCAACGACGACTTCATCGAGAGCTATATCGAGCTCAAGATGACGGAAGTGGCGCGTTACGAGATGACGCCGCATCCGGTCGAGTTCGCGATGTACTACTCGGTCTGATCGGACCGTCCGACGACATGGAAACGGCGCCCTCGCGGGCGCCGTTTTTCGTCGGCGCGGCCGCCATCGGCACCGCGCGGGCAGGACCTGGTGGCCGGCCGATTCAGAGGATGGCGAGGATCGCGACGGCGAAGACGGCGATGCCGAGCAGCGCGCCGATCGCGGGCGCCGCCACCGATCGAGTCGGAGCGGCCGGTTCGGCGTCGTGGCCCGCCTCGCAGGCCAGCGCGCCGCCGGCCAGAGCGGCCGCGCGATCAAGGCCCACCAGTCTCACGTCGGTCGTCGCGAAGCTCAGCATGGGTGCGAATCCTCCAGGCGGGTCGAATCGTGCCACGGTCTGCGTTAACGGCCGCTAACCGCAGCGTCGCCGGGCCAACGCCGGCAGGAGGCACCGGTTCCGTCAAGCTCCGTGCGGCGGCGCACGTCGGGGTTTGGCAGGTCCGGATAGGTGGCCTCTCCCTCCATATCGGACATGACCATGACAGAGATCAGACACATCCCCCTCCCCGGCCGCCTCTTCCTGCGGACGGCCGTCCTCACGGGCCTCGCCGGCATGGTGCTGGGCATCGTGATGGGCGCGCGGCACGATTTTACCCTCGCCCCGGTCCATGCTCACGTGAACCTTCTCGGCTGGGTGTCGATGTTCCTCTTCGCCGCCTATTACATCATCGTACCCGGCGCGGACCGGCGGCTGGCCCTGTGGCAGTACGGTGCCTCGCTGATCGGCCTCGTCATGATGACGATCGGGATCGGCGGGTCGGTGACGGGGCGCGAGGCGTTGGTCCCGGTCGCGATCTTCGGCTCGCTGTTCACCGTGGCCTCGATGCTGATCTTCACCTGGATCGTGTTCGACACGACCCGGGCCCGGCCCGCATCTCCTGGGGAGACGCGCCCTGGGGACACGGTCGCCGTGCCGCAGGACGCGGCGCACGCCCTATGATAATCGCCGGACTTCAGCGATTCGGGATGTGACCGGCATGGCGGATAACGGCGATCTCTTCGGCGACGGCGGCGGGCGAGATCCCGCGCCTGCGCCGCGCCGGGCTGCCGCCGCCAAGCCTGCCGCGGCGCTGGCTGCCAAGTCAGCCGCCGCGCCGCGCCCTACCCCGGCCTCCGCTGAGTCGGGCTATGACGCCACGGCCATCGAGGTGCTGGAGGGGCTTGAGCCCGTCCGGCGCCGGCCGGGCATGTATATCGGCGGCACGGACGAGAAGGCCTATCATCACCTTTTCGCCGAGGTGATCGACAATTCCATGGACGAGGCCGTCGCCGGCCACGCCACCTTCATCGAGGTGGAACTGGAGGCGGACGGTACGCTCAGCGTCACCGATAACGGCCGGGGCATCCCGGTCGATCCGCACCCGAAATTCCCGGACAAGTCGGCGCTCGAGGTCATCATGACCACGCTCCATGCCGGCGGGAAGTTCGACAGCAAGGTCTACGAGACGTCGGGCGGCCTGCACGGCGTCGGCGTATCCGTGGTCAACGCGCTCTCGGAACTGCTGGAGGTGGAGGTCGCCCGCGGGCAGACGCTCTACCGGCAGGTCTATTCGCGCGGCCTGCCGCAGACGGGGCTTGAAACGGTTGGCCGGGTGCTGAACCGGCGCGGCACGCGCGTGCGGTTCCGGCCCGATCCGCAGATCTTCGGAGAGGCCGCGAAGTTCGCGCCGCGGCGGCTCTTCAAGATGGCGCGGTCCAAGGCCTATCTCTTCGGTGGCGTCGAGGTGCGTTGGCGCTGTGCGCCGGAACTGATCCCGGCGGACGACAACCTGCCGGCCGAGGCGGTTTTCCGCTTCCCCAACGGCCTGAAGGACTATCTCGCCCGCGAGATCGACGGACGTCCGCTGGTCGCCGAGCCGATCTTCGCGGGCAAGATCGAAAAAGCCGGCGGGCACGGCTCGCTGGAATGGGCCGTGGCCTGGCTCGGCGCCGGCGAGGACGGCTTCGTCTCGTCCTATTGCAACACGATCCCGACGCCCGAAGGCGGCACCCACGAGGCGGGCCTGCGCGTCGCGCTGCTGCGCGCGCTGCGGGACCATGCCGAGCGTGTCGGCCTCGCCAAGCGCGCCAAGGACGTCACGACCGACGATGTGATGGCGACCTGCGCCGCCATGCTCTCGGTCTTCATCCGGGAGCCGGAATTCCAGGGCCAGACCAAGGACAAGCTCGCCACCGCCGAGGCCGGGCGCATCGTGGAAGGCGCCGTGCGCGACGCCTTCGACCATTGGCTCGCCGCCTCCCCGCAGCAGGCGGCCAGGCTGCTGGAATGGTCGATCGAGCGCGCCGAGGAGCGGCTGCGCCGCCGGGCCGAGAAGGAGGTGGCGCGCAAGACCGCGACCCGCAAGCTGCGCCTGCCGGGCAAGCTCGCGGATTGCTCCAATGCCGGTGCCGCCGGCTCCGAGCTCTTCATCGTGGAGGGCGATTCGGCCGGCGGCAGCGCCAAGCAGGCGCGCGACCGCGCCACCCAGGCCGTGCTGCCCCTGCGCGGCAAGATCCTCAACGTCGCCAACGCGACGCGGGACAAGCTGGCCGCCAACCAGCAGCTGGCCGACCTGGTCCAGGCTCTGGGCTGCGGCACGGGCTCGCATTATCGCGACGACGACCTTCGCTACGAGAAGATCGTCATCATGACGGACGCCGATGTGGACGGCGCCCATATCGCCTCGCTGCTCATCACCTTTTTCTATCGGCAGATGCCGCGGCTGGTGGATCGCGGACACCTGTTCCTGGCGGTCCCGCCGCTCTACCGGCTGACCCATGGCGGCAAGACGGTCTATGCCCGGGACGAGGCCCACCGGCAGCAGCTTCTGGACACGGTGTTCAAGGGCAAGAAGGTGGAGATCGGCCGCTTCAAGGGTCTGGGCGAGATGCTGCCGGGCCAACTGAAGGAAACCACCATGGACCCGCGCAAGCGCACGCTGCTGAAGGTCGTGGTGCAGGACGACCGCGACGCGACCAGCGAGACGGTCGAGCGCCTGATGGGCAACAAGCCGGAGGCGCGCTTCGCCTTCATCCAGGAGCGCGCGGCCTTCGCTGCCGAGGAACTCCTCGACATCTGACCGGGCCGCCTCTCGCGCGGAACGACCCGATCCAGCCAACGAAAAAGCCCGGCGTTTCCGCCGGGCTTGTCCGTTCGTTCCAATCGCGGACGATTAGAACTTGTAGTTCAGGGCCGCACGGACGACGCCGAAGCCGTCGTTGCCGTTGCTGGTGCCGACCACCGGGGTGACCGCGCCAGCCGGCGTCACGATGAAGCCGTTGGAATTGCCACGGTCGATGTCCACGTACAGACCTTCGACGCGGAACGTCAGGTTGTTCGTGAAGGCATACTCGACGCCGCCGCCGAGGGTCCAGCCGAACTCCACGTCGTCACCGCCGTTGCCGACGAAGCCGAAGCGGTTGTCGTTGCCGCCGCCGTACGCGAGACCGCCCGTGGCGTACACGAGGAGGCGGTCGAACGCGACGCCGAGGCGGCCGCGAACGGTACCGAACCACTCGATGCCGCGGTTGCCGCTGACATACACGCCCGGAGCCGCGATGAAGCCCAGGTCGTCGTTACGGCCGAGGTCGGCGTACTGAAGGTCGGCTTCCAGACCGGCCACGAACTGGCCGAACTGCATGTTGTAGCCAACCTGGCCGCCGCCGACGAAGCCGTCGCCGCTGCCGCTGCTGGCACCCGGGAAGAACACGCCGCCGACGACGGCGCCGCTGTTGTCACCGTCGTTGGCGAAGCCGTAGCCGGCGTTCACACCAACGTAGAAACCGGTCCACGTGAACGCGGGCGGGATATAGGCAGGAGCCGCCGGCGCGACGGTGCGCGACGGCAGGTCGGCGGCGAGGGCCGCCGAGGACAGCGCGATGAGCGCTGCGCCGGAAAGAAGAAGCTTCTTCATTTGTAATCTCCGAAACCTGGAGGCGGCCTTTCCGAAACCGCCCCCTGCCTGAACAGGCCGATCTCTTGTCGAGCGAAACCGGACACACGTGAGGGGAGGAGATTGAATTCATCCGCCTCGCCACCCGACTTCTGCAACGATTGAGGCCAAACTTTGTTCCCGAAAAAATGCGGTACGGCCTAGCTTTCTCTTCCCAAGCGAAACGCGACAGAAATGACACGCAAGCGAAGCGGCAGGCCGCTTCGCTTGGATTTCATCAATTTGACGAATACTTGAGCTTTCAGGCCAGCCGCGAGAGGGCGTCGGCCATCTTGCTTCTCCGCAGCACGGCGTCCTCTCGGCGTTCGCGCTGTTCCTCTACGACTTCTTCCGGTGCCCGGGCCAGGAAGTCGGCATTGCCGAGCTTGGCGTCGATCTTGCCGATCTCGCCATCGAGCCGGGCGATTTCCTTCATGAGGCGGGCCCGTTCCGCGACGAGGTCGACGACGCCCTCCAGCGGCAGCGCCGCCGTCTCGCCGCGCACGACGAGCTGGATCGCGCCGCCAGGCATCGCATCGGCGAAGGCGATGGAGGACAGCCGGGCCAGTCGCCGCACCGTGTCGCCCCAGCGATCGGCCTTCTCGCGTGCCGCAGCGGAGGCGCCGACGAGGACCAGCGGGATCTGCGAGCCCGCCGGCACGTTCGTCTCGGCGCGGGCGGAGCGGATTTCTGAGACAAGGTCCACGACCCAGCCGATCTCCGCCTCGGCGGCGGCGGCGTCGCGTCCTACGCGGGCGGGCCAAGACGCCAGCGCCAGGACGCCCTCGCGGGCCGGGCCGTCCGTGCCCTTGATCGCCCATAATTCCTCGGTGAGGAACGGCATGAACGGATGCAGGATCGCGCAGATCGTGTCGAAGACGTGAGCGACTGTGGCACGCGTCTCAGCCTTGGCTGGTCCGTCCTCCCCCTGGAGCACGGGCTTGGCCAATTCCAGGTACCAGTCACAGAACACGTTCCAGACGAACCGATAGGCCGCGCCGGCCGCATCGTTGAAACGGAAGGCGCCGATGGCGGCTTCGATATCCGCGATGGCCCGGTCGGCCTCGCCGATCACCCAGACGTTCAGGGTCTCCTTCACGGCGGCGGGCTCGAACCCGGCCTGCCGGACGCAGCCGTTCATCTCTGCGAAGCGCGCGGCGTTCCAGATCTTCGTGGCGAAGTTCCGGTACCCCTCGATGCGCTGGGTGGAGAGCTTGATGTCCCGGCCCTGCGCCGCCATGGCCGCAAGGGTGAAGCGCACCGCGTCCGCGCCATAGGTATCGATGAGAACGAGCGGATCGATGACGTTGCCCTTGGACTTGGACATCTTGGCGCCCTTCTCGTCGCGGACGAGGGCGTGGATGTAGACGTCGCGGAACGGCACCTCGTCCATGAAGTGCAGGCCCATCATCATCATCCGGGCGACCCAGAAGAAGATGATGTCGAAGGCGGTGACGAGGGTCGCCGTCGGGTAGAAGCGCTCGAGCTCCCGCGTGCCCTCCGGCCAACCCAGTGTGGAGAACGGCCAGAGCGCCGAGGAGAACCAGGTGTCGAGCACGTCCTCGTCGCGGCGCAGGAAGGCGGCGCGACGTTCCGGGTCCGACGCCATGGCTTCCGCTTCGGCGCTGGTGATGACGTCGACCTCGACATAATGGGCCAGCGCCTCGGCGACGGCTTTCTCCTCGCTCTCGGCGACGAAGACGCGGCCGTCCGGCCCGTACCAGGCCGGAATCTGGTGGCCCCACCAGAGCTGACGCGAGATGCACCAGGGCTCGATGTTCTCCAGCCATTGGAAGTAGGTCTTTTCCCAGTTCTCCGGCACGATTTTGGTGCGGCCATCACGCACGGCGGCAAGCGCCCGGTCCGCAAGCGGCCTCACGTTGACGTACCATTGGTCGGTCAGGAACGGCTCGATGACGACGTTGGAGCGGTCGCCATGAGGCACCATGTGCGTGTGCGGCTCGATCTGGACGAGCTGGCCGCCCTCTTCCAGCATGGCCACGATGCGCTTGCGCGCCTCGAAGCGGTCCAGACCGTGGAGCGCCAGGACCGGGCCAAGCGCGGCGGCGTCCAGTCCCGCCCGGAACGCTTCGTTGGCGGACACGTCCAGCCGCGCCTCGGCATCGAAGATGTTGATCAGCGGCAGGTCGTGGCGCCGGCCGACCTCGAAGTCGTTGAAGTCGTGGGCAGGCGTGATCTTCACTGCGCCCGTGCCCTTTTCCGGGTCGGCGTAGTCATCCGCCACAATCGGGATGCGCCGGCCGACCAGCGGCAGGATCGCCACCTTGCCGATCAGGTGCCTCAGGCGCTCGTTCTCCGGGTGCACGGCGACCGCCACGTCGCCAAGCATCGTCTCCGGGCGGGTGGTCGCCACGACGATGGTCTCGTCGGTGCCCTCGACGGGGTAAGCGATGTGCCACAGATGGCCTTTGGTCTCGACCTGCATCACCTCCAGGTCCGAGATCGCGGTCTGGAAGCGCGGATCCCAGTTCACGAGGCGCTTGTCTCGGTAGATCAGCCCCTGACGGTGGAGATCGACGAAGACCTTGAGGACGGCCTGCGACAGCCCCTCGTCCATCGTGAAGCGTTCGCGCGACCAGTCGCAGGAGGCGCCGAGGCGCTTGAGCTGGCCGATAATGGCGCCGCCGGACTGCTCCTTCCACTGCCAGACGCGCTCGACGAAGGCTTCGCGGCCCATGGACCGGCGGTCGGGCTCCTGACGCTCGCGCAGCTGGCGCTCCACGACCATCTGGGTCGCGATGCCGGCATGGTCCGTGCCGGGCTGCCACAGCACGTCCTTGCCCCGCATGCGCTCGAACCGACACAGGATGTCCTGCAGCGTGTTGTTGAGCGCATGGCCGATGTGGAGCGTGCCGGTGACGTTCGGCGGCGGGATGACGATGCAATAGGGCTCCGCCCCTGCGCGCTCGGGCCGGCCGGCGCGGAAGGCCTCGGCCTCCTCCCACACGCGGGCGATGCGGCCTTCCACCGCGGCGGGCTCGAACGTCTTGTCCATCATGGGGGCGCAAACCAAACGGTTCGGCCGCCGGATGATCCGGCGGCCCTAAAGGGACATGGCGGCTAGAAAGCGAAGGCGGCGGGCGGTGTCAACGCGTCAGTGGCGACCGCCGCGAGCGACGCGCTCGATCTCGGCGCGCACGAGCCGCTCCACGATGGCCGGCAGGTTGTCGTCCAGCCATTCCTTGAGCATCGGGCGGAGCATGTCGCTGACCAGGTCCTCGAGCGTCCGGGCATTGCCGGTCAGGATCGTCTGGGCGAGCGAAGAGAACGCCGCCGAAACGGCTGCATCGGTCGTGCGCGACAGGAGCCGATCGCCTGCGGGTTCCGGCGCGGGCGTCGCGGCGGCGGCCGGCTCGGGTGCGGGCGGCGGAGCCATGGCCATGGCGAGGGGTTCGGGCTCCGGTTCGGGAAGCGGCGCAATCTCGGGCGCGAAATCGATCGTCTCGTCCTGACCGGCGTCCCTGAACACCAGGTCCGCTTCGTCCAGGGCGCCTTCAGGTTCCGGTTCCGGCTCGGCAAGACCGGCGAGATCCAGAACATCGTCGCCGGTGCCGAACAGGGCATCGCCCTGAAGCGGCGCGGGTTCCGGCTGGAACGCCATCGGGTCCGGCTCGGGCATCGCGAATGCCTGCGGCGCCGGAGCGGGCGCCTCGGCCTCGGGGGCGGCGGTCTGGCCCTCGCGGGCCGTCTGATCGTCGGAGATGATGCGCCGGATGGAGGCGAGGATCTCCTCCATCGACGGTTCCTGGACCTTGGCGTTTGCGGCGCTCATGCGCTTGCCATCCTCTGCCGGAGCCGCGGAATCGCGCCGTGGCCTCTAACGCGGAGTATTCCACGCAGCGGCCCGCACGCAAGGATCGTGCGGTCTCCGCCCACAGGAACAGATTTCAGCGATTCGGTCGACTTTAGAGGCTCTTGCCGTCAGCGGCCGTCAGGCGTCTTCAGGCCCCAAGGCTTGTCGCGCACCTGGTTGTAATGAACCTTCGGGTCGTATCCCGCCGTGCGCAGGCCGAGCGTGCCCGCCGAGAGGCGGCCGACCGATTGCAGCACCTGATAGGACGCGATGATCCGATCGCGCTGGGCGGTGATCAGCGCAACGCGCGCATCCAGGAGCTCCTGCTGCGCGTTGAGGACGTCCAGCGTCGTACGCTGGCCGACCTTGGCCTCTTCGCGCACGCCCGACAGGGCCGTCTCGGCGGCCTGGACCTGCGCCTGTGCGGCGGTGATCTGGGCGCGGGTCGCCTCGAGCTGGCCCCAGGCGGCGATGGCGTTGGCGCGCACCGTGTCGCGGGCGACGTCCACCTCGAGCCGGCGCTGGCCCAGCGTCTCCTTGGCCTGGCGGACGCGGGCATAGACCTCGCCGCCTTCATAGATCGGGATCGACAGGGTGCCGACCACCGATGCGCTGGTGAGACGGTCGTTGGAGGTCTGGTTGTCGTAGCGCTGGCTGACGCGGCCGGAGAGCGACAGGCTCGGATAGAGTTCGCCCTGGATCACCGCGACGTTGAACTCCGCGAAGTCGACATTGTGCAGCGCCGACGTGACCGAGGGGTGGATCGCGAGCGCCTGGGCGACCGCCGCTTCGAGCGAGCGCGGCAGCAGCCGGTCGACTGGGCGGCCGGGAGCGAGCTGGCGCGGCTCGACGCCGACCGACTGGCGATAGCGCGCGATGCTGGCCTTGAGCGTCGCCTGGGCGGCGATGGCCTGGGAACGGGCGCCTTCCAGACGCGCCTGGGCCTGGGCCGTGTCGGTGCGGGTGACTTCGCCGACATTGAACCGGTCCGTGGTCTGGCGAAGCTGTTCGTCCAGGACCTCGACGTTGTTGTTGCGCAGGTTGAGGACGGCGGTGTCGCGCAGCACGTCCATGTACGCCTGAGCGGCGGTGAACAGGATCGTCTGTTCGGTCCCGCGCAGCGATTCGCGGGCGGCCAGAACGCCCGATTCCGCGGAGCGGACGCGGTTCTGGGTGCGGAAGCCGTTGAAGAGGTTCTGGTCGACCTGGAGTCCGGCGCCGCGCGGCAGCGTGGTCTGGTCCGTGGTCAGGCCGTTCCGGTCCACCTGCGAATAGGCGATGCCGGCATCGGCGGAGGCGGAGATGCGCGGGCGGTAGCCGGAGATGGCCTGCGGGACGTTCTCGTCCGTGGCGCGGACGCCGGCACGGCTGGCGTTCAGGCTCGGATGGGCGGCGTAGGCCCGGGCGAGCGCCCCCTCGAGCGTCTCGGCTGCGGCGGGCGTCGCCGCCAGAAGCGAACCGGCCAGCGACAACGCCAGGCCGGCGCTGCGATGTCCCTTGGAAGAAGCCACTGACACCTGCCTGTCCGTCAGGCGGCTGCTGTGGCCGCCCGTATCGGAATCATTGTGAAGACCTGCTTCGGAAGCCGGAGGATAGTCATCCCGAACCGAGCCGGAAAGGTCGCGCCGGACTTATCCGGACGTTCCCTCCGCAGTGCCGCAAAAATGCGACACTGGATCGTCAAGTGCCTGAGATCAGAAGGAGAAAGCCGGTTCCGGAGCAAGTCCCGGCAGGACGGCGGCGGCGGCGTCGAACAGGACGCGCCGGCCGGATCCGGCCTTCCCGAGCGTCAGGAGAACGGCCTTGCCGGCCCCGTCCGCCATGTCGATCCCGACAAGCCTGCCGCCTTCCTTGAGCTGCCCCAGCAGCACGTCGGGCGTGCCGATGAAGCCGGCCTCGACCAGGATCGCGTCATAGGGCCCCTCGCCCGGCGCGCCGGCGGAGGCGGAGCCGTCCTTGACGGTGACGCCCGCGGCGCCGACCGCTCCGAGCGCCGCGATCGCGGCCTTCGCGCCCGCCTCGCCCGGCACTGCCACGACGGTCGCGCCGAGGGCGGACAGGATCGCGGCGGCATAGGCCGCGCCGGGGCCGATCGCCAGCACGTGATCGCCTTCGGCGACCTGGAGCCCCTGAATCATCCGCGCGGTGACCATGGGCGTCAGCATCGTGCCGGCCGGCACTTTCAGCTCGCGGTCGATATAGGCCAGCGGGTGCTGGCTTTCGGGCAGGAAGGCTTCCCGCGGCACCTCGTCCATGGCGCCGAGCACGGCACGGTCCGTCACGTCGAAGGTCCGCAGCTGGCAGTCCACCATCTGGCGGCGGCGGCTGGCGAAGGTCTGGGCAGTGTCGGTCATGGCGGGTCCGCGGCATGGAGCGGCCGGGCCATCCGCCCGGTTCCGACGCTTTTGGAAAAAGCGGCGCGAAAAGGCAAGCGTCGTATGGCTCAGCCGGGCCGTCCGATGCCCAGCTTGGCGATCTTGTCGTAAAGCGTCTTGCGCGGCAGGCCGAGGGCGTCGGCCGCCTCGCGGACGGAGCCGCCCGCCGCAACGAGCGCGCGCTCGATCGTCTCGCGCTCGAAGGCGTGGACCCGCTCGGGCAGCGCGGATCGGGAGGGAGCGGCGCCCGCCGGCGACGCAGAGGTGTGCGCTTCGGGCTCCGGCAGGCCCAGGACGTGGCGCTCCACCGCGTTGCGCAGCTCGCGCACGTTGCCCGGCCAGCGCCGGGCCATCCAGCGCTCCAGCACCGCCGCGTCCGGCGTGGCGGCGGGGCGTCCCAGGCGCGCGGCGGCGGCCATCGCGAAATGCGCCGCGAGCAGGGGTATGTCGCCCCGCCTCTCATCGAGCGGGGGCAGGTCCACCGCCGCGACGCAGAGGCGGAAATAGAGATCGGAGCGGAAGCGGCCGGATTCGCTCAGTGTCCTCAGGTCCCCCTTGGCGGCGGCGACGACGCGCAGGTCGACCGGCAAGGGCCGGTTCTCGCCCAGCCGCTCGACGACCCGCTCCTGCAGCACGCGGAGCAGCTTCACCTGGAGGCCCGGAGGCATCGATTCGATCTCGTCGAGAAACAGCGTCCCGCCGGAAGCGTATTCGATCCGGCCGATCCGGCGCTTCACGGCGCCGGTGAAGGCGCCGGCCTCGTGACCGAAGAGCTCGCTCTCGAACACGCTCTCGGGCAAGGCGCCGCAATTGAGCGCGACGAACGGGCCGCGCCGGCCGCTCGCCTCGTGCAGCGCGCGGGCGACGACCTCCTTGCCGGTTCCGGTATCGCCGGTGATCAGCACGTCCACCGGCGACGGCCCGACTGCGGCGACGAAGGCGCGCACGCGCTCCATCTGCGGCGAATGGCCGAGGATGGACGGGGCCGAGGCGCGCGCGGCCTCCGCCCTCAGCCGGCGATTCTCCAGAATGAGCAGGCGTGCCTGGGCCGCCCGGCGGCACACCTCGGCGAGGCGCTCGGACGTGAAGGGCTTTTCGATGAAGTCATAGGAACCGGCCCGCATGGCGCCGACCGCCATGTCGATGTCGCCGTGGCCGGTGACGACGATGACGGGAAGATCGGGATCGAGCGCCCTCACCTTCCCCTGAAGATCGAGCCCGCTCATCCGCGGCAGGCGCACGTCGGTGACGACGATCGCCGCCGCGTCCGGCGCCAGCACGGCCAACGCGCCCTCGGCATCGGCGAAGGCCTGCACCGTGAAGCCGGCCAGCTCCAGCGCCTGGACGCTGCCGATCCGGACGTTGGGATCGTCCTCGACGAGGATGATGGAGAGGGCGATGTCGCTCATGCGCGGGGAAGGACCAGGGTGAAGACGGCACCGCCGCCGGGCGCGTTGGCGGCGAGAATCTCGCCGCCGAAGCTCTTGGCGATGTCCTGCGAGAGCGCAAGCCCGAGCCCGAGGCCGCGGCCATCGGGCTTGGTGGTGAAGAAGGGTTCGAAGAGGTGGCCGAGCGCCGCCGGCGCGATGCCCGCGCCGTGGTCCCGCACCTCGACCAGCACGGCCTCGGGCCGTCCGACATCGAGCCGGATGCCGACCTCCACATGCCGCGTGGGCGCGTTCTCGCTGGCATCAAGGGCGTTGCGAAGGAGGTTGACGAGGATCTGCTCCAGGCGCACCCGGTCAGCGCGCACGACCGGATCGGGACCCGCCTCATCCCGGACGATCGCGGCACCGATCTCGCGGGCGCGGTTCTCCACCATGATCATCGCGGCCGAGATGGCGGCCTTGACCGGGACGGGCTCGAGCGGCCCGGCATTCTTGCGGGCGAACGCCTTGAACTGACCGACGATGCGTCCCATCCGGATCGCGGTCGCGCCGATCAGCGCCAGATTGCGACGGGCACTGTCGGCGTCGCCGCGCTCCAGCAGCGCCGCGGCATTGTCGGACAGAGTCGACAGGGCGGTGAGCGGCTGGTTCAGCTCGTGGCTTATGCCGGCCGCCATCTGGCCGAGGGCCGCAAGCTTGCCAGCCTGCAGGGCCTCGTCGCGCGTCTCGGTCAGGATGCGCTCGGCGTCCCGGAGCTTGCGGTTGCGCTCGGCGAGCTGCGCGCCGGCGCGTTCGATCTCGGCTTCCAGTTCGGTCTTGAGCCGGGCGAGGCGCTCGGCGGCCCGGCGCCGGTCGGCGCGGTTGCGCGAACGGGCCGCAACCAGCGCCAGGCCGAAACCCGCCGCGACGAGCAACACGACCGCGAAGCTCGTCCAGGTGTCGGCGAAGCGCCGCGCCTCCGCCAGCGGGGTGAAGAGGACGAGCCGCCAATCCAGCCGCTCCAGCGAGCGGGCCTGGACGAGATAGGCTCCGGTCTCGCCGTGAAGCGAGAGCTCCGCCTTCACGGAACCTTCCCCCAGCCGGATCGGGGCCGCAGCATCGAGCGGCTTGAGGTCGTCGTCACCGTACTGGCGCGCCGATTTCAGCCGCGCGACCTCCAGCGGCAGGAGCGGCGCGAGGGTTCGGTAGAGCCATGCCGCGTCGGAGGCGAGCATGATGACGCCGGACCGGTCCACCGCCGCGATGGCATCCCCGCTGCGCGTCCAGAGTTCCGCAAGCGGGGCCAGCGAGACCTTGATGACGACGACGCCCAGGCGCTTTCCGCCGTCTTCGATCGGCTCTGCGATGAAATAGCCCGGCACGCCCGTGACGGCACCGACGGCATAGAAGCGCCCGGTGCGGCCGGCGATGGAATCGGCGAAATAGGGCCGGAAAGCGAAGTTATGGCCGACGAACGTATCCGGCTGATCCGCATTGCTGGCGGCGATCGTGTCGCCGTCCTCGTCGATCAGGAAGACATCGCTGACATCGGCATGAGTGCTGACGAAGGCCGCGGCGCGGTTTGCCCGTGCGATTGCCTCGGCATCGGCCGGCGCCTTCAGAGCGGCAATGAAGTCACGCTCCCGCGCCAGGAGACGCGGCAGGCGGTCATGGCGGTCGGTGGCGTTCTGCAGGGCGGCGATGAGGAAGGCGAGGCGCTGCTGGCCCAGCCGAAGCGCCTCGGCCTCGCCCCGGCGCAGCAGCGTGCCGTGGACCAGGGCGATGATCCAGACGAGAAGCAGCGCGACGGCCAGCGCGGCGGCGGATGCGATGATCCGCCGCCGCGTGGAATCCAGCCGCCTGATCCTGCCCGGTCCCGTCATCCGCGCGATCCCGTTCGGGCCGCGCATGGCGCGGCCCCTCGATGGATCATGCAACGCAAGCGGGGCGCGATCCACCGCCTTCAACCGGCGGTTCCGCGGATCAGTCGATCGTGGCGCCGGTCGCCTTGGCGATGGGGTCCCATTTGGCGAGTTCGGCCCTCACATGGGATGCCAACTGCTCGGGCGTCGAACCGACGACCGTGGCCGAATATTCCTTCATCCGGGCTTGGACGTTGGGATCGGACAGCGCCTTGTTGGCCTCGGCGTTGAGGCGCGCCACGACCTCCTTCGGCGTCTTGGCCGGAGCGAACAGGGCGTTCCAGGTATAGGTCTCGTACTGGGCGATGCCCGCCTCATCCATGGTCGGCAGGTCCGGCATGGAGGCGGCCCGCTCCTTCGTGGTGACCGCCAGGCCGCGAACCTTTCCTGCGGCGATGAGCTGGGACGCGGACGGCAGATTGTCGAACTGGATCTGGACCTGGCCGGCCATGAGGTCGGTCAGCGCGGGACCCGAGCCGCGATAAGGCACATGGACCATGTCCGTGCCTGTCATCGTCTTGAACATCTCGCCCGACAGGTGGAGCGGCGTGCCAAGACCCGAGGATGCGTAGCTGTAGCGGCCGGGCGCCTTCTTCAGCTCCGCGATCAGCTCCTTCACCGACTTGGCCGGAAAATTATTGTTGACGATCAGCACGTTGGGCACAATTGCCAAGAGGGAGACTGGCGCGAAGTCGGCGACCGCGTCGTAGGGCATCTTCCTCGACATGGCCGGGTTGAGCGCGTGAGTCGCCACTGTGCCCATGAGGATGGTGTAGCCATCGGGGCTGGCCTTCGCGACCAGGTTGGCTCCCAGATTGCCACCTGCCCCCGCGCGGTTCTCGACAATGACCTGCTGGCCGAGGCCCTCGCTCATCTTCGCGGCCACGAGCCGTGCGACGATGTCGGTGGAGCCGCCGGCGGCGAAGGGCACGATCAGCGTGACCGGGCGACTGGGGAACTTGTCCTGCGCGATCGCGGCGGACGACAGGACCAGCGCGGCCGAGGCCAGCGCTGCGACAAGCTTGGACATGGTTTTCTCCCGTAAGGCCGGGCTTGCTGCCCGGCTCGGGAAACGGTTCTGCGACTTCCATGCCAGTCGGCGGGACTGCGTGGTGCCAGCGAAATCAATGGCTTGGCCGGAGCACTAAAAGCTGACGTTCCGGAACTCCGCATACCTGTCCGGCACATTGCACAGCACTCGACAATTGTACGACACCCGACCTAGCGGCGGCAGCGCGGGCACAAGGCCGGGCCGCCGCGGTTTCCTCCAATTGCACGGAGGGATCCATGACCGAATCCAACGATCACCTGATAGACTGGCTTCGCGACGCCTACGCGATGGAGCAGCAGGCCGAGACCATGCTGACCGCGATGTCGGAGCGCATCGAGCACTATCCAGACATCCGCGCACGCATCAGCGAGCATATCCGCGAGACACGGCGGCAGGCGGATATGCTGCGCGGCTGTATCGAGCGCCGCGGCGGCGACGTCTCGACGATCAAGAACATGGCTGCCCGGGCGATGGCTGCCGCTCAGGGGCTCGGTGGCATGTTCGCATCGGACGAGATCGTGAAGGGCGCCATGGCGAGCTACACGTTCGAACACATGGAAATCGCGTCCTATCGCTGTCTCATCGCCGCTGCCGACGAGGTGGGCGACGTGGAGACCAGCCGCGTCTGCGCCGAAATCCTGCGCGAGGAACAGGCGATGGCGGAATGGGTCTTCGAGCACCTGCCCGAGGTGACGCGTGCGTTCCTGGCCCGCTCGGAAACGGCAGGCGCCGAGGCCAAGGTCTAGCCGACGGATCAGTGTGCGGTTCCGGACCCACGGCGGCGGTTCCGGAACGGTACCTTGACCCTCGTGTTGGTTCCGCAGCCGGGGCCTCCAGCATCCCGGTCAGCCAGCCAGCCGGACGACGTTCCGGCATCATTTTCAGGAGACCATAATGGCCAGCAACGACAAGCGGGGCTTTGCCTCCATGGACGAGCAGAAGCAGCGCGAGATCGCCTCCAAGGGTGGTTCCAGCGTGCCGGCCGAGAAGCGCAGTTTCTCGCAGGATCACGAACTCGCCGCAGAGGCGGGCCGCAAGGGCGGCTCCAACAGCCAGGGCGGCCGCCAGCAGCAGGCGAGCAACAGCGGCGGCCGGTCGGGGCGTCAGCAGGGCGACTGATCCGTCGTCCTAACGTCGGTTTCCCGCGTCCGGCCGCCTGCCAGCGGTCGGGCGCGGTCGTTTTGGAGGGATTGCGACAATGTCGTTGGACGTCACGATCGGATCGGCCGATTTGGGCCAGGCCTTCGTCCAGACCCAAATCGACCAGCGGCAGAACGGGTCCGTCCACCCCGCCAGCTCGGGCCGCCGCTTCACGGCGGCGCCGGGATCGGTCCTCGTGCCGGTGTCAGACGTCTATTTCTTCGTCGATGCGGTCGCGGCGCTGACGTTCCACGAAGGACGTTCCAGTTTCCATGCCGGGTTTGCCGGCCCTGGAGACGCGCTCGGACTGCACCGCCTGTTCGATGTGAAGCTGCCTTATCTCACCGCCCGGATCCTGCGCGTCGGCACGGTCATTGCCGTGCCGCTGGCGCGCCTGCACGCGATCGCCGGGGACGACCGGGGCCTGCACGGCCGCTTCATGCGCCTGGCGCTCAGCCGGAGCGGACGGTTCATCGAGGAGGCGGCGGTGGCGATGACGCTGCCCCTCGAGAAGCGCGTGGGACGTTGGATCCTTCAGTGCCAGAGGATGCTCGGCGACCCGTATCTGCCGATCACCCATCACCAGCTGGCCGACGCTCTCGGGGTGCGTCGCTCCAGCGTCACGGTCGCCCTCCATGTTCTGGAGGGAGAGAGGTTCATAAGAGCCAGACGGGCCCGGATCGAACTGCTCGACGCCGGAAGGCTTGCAGCATTCTGCGAGTCGGAGGGGCCGGGCTGCCAGAAGAGCTGAGGCCGCGCCGGGGCTCCAGAAGGGAGCTGGCGATGACGTGGGAACTGAAAGTCTTCCTCCTGTGCCGCGACGGCGCGAGGCGCGTCACCGGCCGATGGAGAAAGCCCGCGACGGATGCGGGACCGCTGCAGAACCGGGAGACGACGGATGCCGGAGCCTGGAACGCCCTTCCGCCTTCGGGGCGTGATGGCTCAAGGCCGCCAGACGCGGACGAGCGCAGCCGCAGCGTTGGCGAGGCGGCCGCCTGCGGCGACCACGACCGCGTGCTCAAGCTGATGGGCTTCTGACGGGACGACGCGCCGCGAAGGGCCCGCGACGGACCCGATTTTGGAGGCCTCGGAGGGAATCGAACCCCCGTACAAGGATTTGCAGTCCTCTGCGTAACCACTCCGCCACGAGGCCGCCGGGCGAACGGGGGGCTTCTTACATGAGCGCGAAGCCGAAGGGCAACAGCCGGTACGCGAATTTCGCATGAGCCGTGGGGACATGACGTGTCCCGTCGGTTATAGCGGAGCCATGCGCCTGATCACGTCCACCGGCGAACTCGCCGACATTTGCACCCGCCTGGCCGCCCAGCCCTATGTCACGGTCGACACCGAGTTCATGCGGGAGACGACCTATTATCCCAAGCTCTGCCTGATCCAACTCGCCGGCGCCGACGAGGTCGCGCTGGTCGATCCGCTCGCGGACGGCATCGACCTCTCGCCCTTCCTGGCGCTGATGGCCAACGAGGCGGTGACGAAGGTCTTCCACGCTGCGCGGCAGGACGTCGAGATCATCTGGCTCATGGGCCGGATCATCCCGGTGCCCCTCTTCGACACGCAGGTCGCGGCGATGGTCTGCGGCTTCGGCGACCAGGTTTCCTACGAGCAGCTCGTGAACGACCTCGCCAAGGCGCGGATCGACAAGTCGTCCCGCTTCACAGACTGGTCGCGCCGGCCGCTCTCGACGGCGCAGCTCGACTACGCCCAATCGGACGTGACGCATCTGCGTGCCGTCTATGAGGCGCTGCGCGAGAAGCTGGAGGCGAGCGGCCGCGAGGCCTGGGTCGCCGAGGAGATGGCGCTGCTCACCGCGCCGGAGACCTATGAGGTCAATCCGGACGAGGCCTGGCGGCGGCTGGCGGGACGCGTTCGCCGTCCGCGCGAGATTGCAGTCCTGATCGAGCTCGCGGCGTGGCGCGAGCGCGAGGCGCGCGAGCGGGACGTGCCGCGCAGCCGCGTGATGAAGGATGACGGGCTCGTCGAGATCGCCATCGCCGCGCCGAACAGTGCCGAGGCGCTGGCGCAGCTGCGCTCGATCCCCCGCGGTTTCGAGCGCTCGCGGGCCGGGGCCGAAATCATCGCGGCGGTCGAGCGGGCGCAGGCCCGGGATCCGGCGACGCTGCCCGTGGTGGAGCGCGACCGGCCGCGCGGCAATACCGGCGCGACCCTGGACCTGCTCAAGGTGCTGCTGAAGGCCGTCTCCGAGCGCGAGAAGGTTGCGCCCAAGATCCTCGCCACCGTCGACGACCTGGAGGCCATCGCGCTCGACGACGAAGCGAGCGTGCGGGCCCTCTCCGGCTGGCGCCGCGACCTGTTCGGGGAGCCGGCGCTGGCCCTGAAGCGCGGCGAACTCGCCTTGGCGGTGGAGCGCGGGCGCGTCGTCGTCGCGCCGCGCGGCCCCGTCAGTTCTTCACGACGATCCGGGGCTTGAGACCCGCGACGCGGGCGAGCTGCTTCAGGCGGTTCAGCAGCCTGTCGCTGCCGAGTGCGGCGTAAGACTGGGGCAGCGTAAGCTCCAGGTGGCGCGCGCCGACGCCGAGCGGGGTCTGCGGCAGGATGCCGGGCATCGCCGCCGAGATCAGGTAGGCGACCCGCATCGCGCCGCCGATGATGCGCGCCCGGTCCAGGGCGCGGGCGCCCATGAGCTCGCGCAGGCGCGGATGCACCACGTCGCTGGCCAGCCCGAGATGCCGGTAGAACACGGTCAAAGCCAGGAAGGCCCGGCCGGGATGGTCGATGCCCGTCAGGGTCGAATGGGCGATCGTGTTGAGGCTTTCCTCGGCGCGATAGTCGGGATGGGCGCGCCAGCCCACATCCGCGAGCAGGCAGGCGGCATGGCGCAGGCGCTTCTCTTCCGCCGTCTCGTCGAGCTGAAGCACGGAGATGAGGCGCCCCGTCCAGTCGATCAGCTCCTCGCCGTGCCGGGGCGAGCGGGAGCGCCGCTGGTTCATCTCGCCGGCGATGGCGAGCAACGGATCGACCTTGCGGGTTTCGGCGTCGAGACGCTCGAACAACAGGCCCTCGCGGACTCCGAGGGCGGAAATGATGATCTCCCGCGGCTTGCCGCGGCGGATGATCTCCTCCAGCACCACGGCGCCATAGGCCAGGAGATCGCGCCGCGCTTCCGACACGCTCTCGATCGCTTCCAGCGACCCGGCGTCGATGCGCTCAACGATCTGGGCGAAGTCGGCCATATCGCGCGGCTGCATGGTGTAGCCGTGCATGATGTGGAGCGGATAGCCGCGCTGGCCCATATGCAGCCGCGCCAAGGCACGCCAGGTGCCGCCGACAGCGTAGAAGCAGCGGTTGCGCAGGCCCTTCAGCTCGGCGCCTTCCAGCCGCTGGCGCACGATCTTCTGGGCGGTGCGGATGGAGCCGCCGGACGCGTCCTGGAGGGCGAGCACGCCCAGCGGGAAGGACAGGCCCTTGCCGGGATGGCCGCCCCGCACGTCGATGAGTTCCAGGCTGCCGCCGCCGAGGTCGCCGACGACGCCATCCGGTTCGAAGAACCCCGATATGACGCCGTAAGCTGACAGCTCGGCCTCGCGCTGTCCGGAGATCAGCTCGATGGGCTGGCCGCAGGCGGCCTCGGCTCGGGACAGGAACTCCGGCCCGTTGGCGGCATCGCGCGCCGCCGCCGTCGCGACGACGTGGCAGCGCGAGACGCCCATGGCGTCGCACAGGACACGGAAACGGGCGAGCGCGCGGATCGCCTGGTCCATGGCCTCGGTGGACAGCCGGCCGCTCGTGGCGAGGTTGCGGCCGAGGCCGCAGAGGATCTTCTCGTTGAAGACAGGCGTCGGCGCCCGTGTCGCGGCCTCGTAGACGACGAGGCGCACCGAGTTCGAACCGATATCGATGATCGCGACGGGATCGCGCGCCTTCTCCGCGCCGTTGCCGAAGGCGTTCATCGCGGCCGCTCCCCGCGCACGACCCGCAGGACCGGAAGAGGCATGTCGTCCTCGAGCGCGCTGCCGCGCCCGGACAGGGATGGATGCGTCATGAAATACTCGTGGACGTTGAACGGCTCCTCGTCCGCCGCCGGGGCCATGCGGATGCTGGTGCCGTCGGGCTGCACCTGCCAGCTTTGCTGGTTGTCGGCAAGGTTGCCGGCGAGGATCTGGTCCAGGACCTGCCGATGAACGGTCGGGTTCTGGATCGGCACCAGCACCTCGACGCGGCGGTCGAGATTGCGGGGCATGAGATCGGCCGAGGAAATGTAGACCCGGGCCTGGGGGTGCGGCAGGCCGTGGCCGTTTCCGAAGGCATACATGCGGCCATGTTCCAGGAAGCGGCCGATGATGGATTTCACCCGAATGTTCTCCGACAGGCCGGGGAGGCCCGGCCGGAGGCAGCAGATGCCGCGCACGACGAGGTCGATGCGAACTCCCGCCTGGCTCGCCCGGTAGAAGGCGTCGATCATGGTCGGATCGACGAGCGAATTGCATTTGGCCCAGATCGCCGCCGGCCGCCCTGCTTTGGCATGGGCTATCTCCTCCTCGATATGCTGAAGGAGGCGCGGCTTGAGCGTGACCGGCGAAACGGCCAGCCGCTCCATGCCCACGGGCTGGGCGTAGCCGGTGACGAAATTGAATACGCGGGCGATGTCGCGGCCGATGGCCGGGTCTGCGGTGAAGAAGGAGACGTCGGTGTAGACCCGCGCCGTCACCGGATTGTAGTTGCCGGTGCCGATGTGACAGTAGGTGGCGAGCCGGTCCCCTTCCCGCCGCACCACCATCGAGAGCTTGGAATGGGTCTTCAGCTCGATGAAGCCGAAGACCACCTGGGCGCCGGCGCGCTCCAGGTCCCGCGACCAGCGGATGTTAGCCTCCTCGTCGAACCGCGCCTTGAGCTCGACCAGGGCGGTGACGGACTTGCCCTGCGAGGCCGCCTCGGCGAGCGCCTTGACGATCGGGCTGTCCCGCGACGTCCGGTAGAGCGTCTGCTTGATGGCGACGACTTCCGGGTCGCGGGCGGCCTGGTCCAGGAACTGGACCACGGTGTCGAAGCTCTCGTAGGGATGGTGGACGACGATGTCCTTCTCGCGGATCGCGGCGAAGCAGTCCCCGCCATGCTCGCGGATGCGCTCGGGAAAACGCGGCGTATAGGGCGGGAATTTCAGGTCCGGCCGGTCGACCTCCGTCAGCTCGACGAGGTCGGACGGTGCGAGCAGGCCATCCACCACGACGATGTCGTCATGCGAGACGGCGAGGGCGTCGGCGACGAAATGCCGGAGCGCGGGCAGCATCCCGGCATCGACCTCCAGCCGGATGACGCTGCCGCGCCGACGCTGCTTCAAGGCCGTCTCGAAGAACTGGACGAGATCCTCGGCCTCCTCCTCAACCTCGATCTCCGAGTCCCGGATGATCCGGAAGCCGCCGAAACCGAGGATCTCGTAGCCGGGGAACAGCCGCTCCGAGAAGCGCGCGATGACCTGTTCCAGCGCGACGAAGCGCGCTTCCCCGGTGCCGCCGAAATCCGGCAGGCGGATGAAGCGGCGGATCTTGCCGGGCACGCGCACCAGGGCTTCCAGCGGCTTGCCGTCCGCCGGCCGGGCGAGCGCCAGCGCGAGGGTGAAACCGAGATTGGAGATGAACGGGAACGGGTGGGCCGGATCGACCGCCAGCGGCGTCAGGACCGGGAAAACCTGGGAGGCGAAATGGTCTTCCAGCCAGCGCGCCTCATGACCGGTCAGGCGTTCCGGCGGCACGACGGCAATGCCGGCCTCCGCCAGCTCGGTGCCGAGCGCACCCCAGCGGCGCTGCTGGTCGCGGGTGAGCTCATCGACGACGACCGCGATGCGCGAGAGCTGCTCGGCCGGCGTCAACCCGTCTTCCGATGGGGCGACGAGACCATTGCGGATCTGCCCGCGCAGCCCCGCGACGCGGACCATGAAGAACTCGTCGAGATTGGTCGCCGAGATCGAGAGGAAGCGCAGCCGCTCCAGGAGCGGATGGCGCGGATTGGCGGCCTCCTCGATGACGCGGCGATTGAACTGCAGCCAGGACAGCTCCCGGTTGATGAAGCGCGAAGGCGAGGCCGCGAGGTCCGACATCGCGGCCTCGGATGTTGCCGGGGCGGGATCTCCGGGTTCGGCCTCAGCCATCGGCGCCCTCTCCCTCGGCTGCCGGCAGGACGGTCGCCGCCATGGCGCGTGTGACGCGCCGGCCCGCGCTGAGGGCCAGCCGGTCGAGGGCGTCCACCGCCTCCGCTACGGCGGCGAAGGAGCGTTCGATGCGCCGGGCGAGGTAGTCGACGACGCTCGTATCCACGACGATCTGGCGGTCGAGGAAAAGCTTGACGATCAGCGCCCTCAGCAGCGCCTCGTCCGGCGGTTCGATCCGGGCGGACGGCGCGAGACGCAGGCGCGAGACGAGGTCCCGCGTGACGAGACCCCAGCCGTCCGGCCCGGAACGGGCGGTCACCAGAACGAAGGTGCCGCGCTCGCGCGCCATGTTGAGGAGGTGGAACAGGGCCGCCTCCTCCACCGGGCCGCGGTCCGCGTCCTCAACGACAAGGGCGCCGCCTGATACCAGCCCCGGCACGTCGGGCTCGGTAACGGCGCGGGCGGCGACTTTCCAGGCATGGGCGCGCTCGGCCCAAATGGCGGCGAGATGGGTCTTGCCGGCGCCTTCCGGTCCCTCCAGGCGCAGGACCTTATCCGGCCAGTCCGGCCAGTTTTCGACCATGGCATAGGCAGCCTCGTTGGAGGGGCCGACGAGGAAGTCTTCGAGGTCGAGCCGGGGCTCCAGCGGCAGGTCAAGCGCGAGCTGTCGCGGGCGCTCGGTCATGAACCGGACCGTTTGCGGGCCGCCTGTGCCGGCGGGCGCTGCTCGTAGAGCGGGCTCGACAGATATTGCCGCAGCGCAAAGCGCGTCAGCACGCCGATGATGGCGGCGAGCGGCACGGCGAGCAGCAGGCCGACGAAGCCGAACAGGCTGCCGAAAGCGAGCAGGGAGAACATGACCCAGACCGGATGGAGGCCGACCGATTCGCCCACGAGCTTGGGCTGGACGATGTTGCCCTCGAGGAACTGCCCGGCGGCGAAGACGCCGAGCGTGGCGCCGATCATGACCCAGTCGGGCCAGAACTGGACGACGGCGACGCCAAGGGCGAGCAGGAGGCCGGTCAGCGATCCGACATAGGGGATGAAGCTGATGATGCCGGAGACGAGGCCGATCAGGATCGCGAAATTCAGCCCGACCAGCGACAGGCCGATGGCGTAGAACACGCCAAGGAACAGGCAGACGAGACTCTGGCCGCGCAGGAAGCCGGAAATCGCGACATCCATCTCCCGCGCCAGCGCTCGAACGAGGTCGCGGTTGCGCGGCGGGATCCAGGTGTCGATCGTGACCACCATCCGGTCCCAGTCGACCAGCAGGTAGAAGGCGACGACCGGCGTGATGACGAGCAGCGACACGACGCCGATGAAGGCCTGGCCGCCCGACCACAGCGATCTCAGCAGCGTCGCGACCCAGGTGGCACCCTGCCCCACCACATCGCCCAGCGAATTCTGCACGTCGCGCAGCGCGTCGCGTCCGCCGAACCGCTCCACGATGGGCGCACCCTGCTCGGCGAGAAGCTGCTGCAGGCGCTGGACCGTCTCCGGCAGGCGCTGGGCGAAGGAGGCAAGCTGGTTGGCGAGGACAGGCGCGATCAGCACCAGCGCCAGCACGAAGAACAGGACGAAAAGCCCGAGGATGATGAGCGTCGCCGCCAGTCGGCTGAACCGCAGCTTCTCCAGCCGGTCGGCCAGCGGATCCAGCAGGTAGGCGAGGATCAGGCCGGCTGCGAAGGGCAAGAGGATGCCGCTCAGCAGGTAGAGCAGCGCCACCACGCCGAGGAGCGCGATCAGCCAGAACGTCACCTGCCGCTGGATCGACATTCCGCTCCTCACGAGGCCATGTGCTTCAGCCAGATGGCGAGATAGGCGGCGGTCGACGCCAAGGTCAAGGTCGCGACGATCGCGAGGCCGACCGCCATCGCCGGGCCGGGCACGACCGCGAAGGCCTTGGCCGCCAGCAGCAGGCCCGCGAAGACGATCTGGGCGGTCGTGTTGAGCTTGCTGACAAGGAGCGGCTTGATCGCGATGGGGCGCGCCATCAGCCATGAGACAATGATCGCCGCCACGATCATCAGGTCGCGGGCGACGACGAGCACGGCGATCCAGACCGGAAGGACGCCGACCACCGCGAGCGTCACGTAGATCGAGACGAGCAGCGATTTGTCCGCGATGGGATCCAGATAGGCGCCGAGCTCGCTGCGCATGTCGAAGCGGCGCGCGATCGCGCCGTCCACCGCATCCGACAGGCCGGCGGCGGCGAAGATCGCGAAGGCGGCGAGCCATTCCTGCTGGGCGATCGCCACGATGATGAGCGGGACCAGGATCAGCCGGACGATGGTGATGATGTTCGGAATGGTCATCGCGCGGCGGCAGTCTCCTCAGAGGCCGCGTCGCGCGGCTCTGCCTGTCGGAAACTCCGATGAAAGCCGTCCGGTTTCAACCACGCCGCTTGCGCGGGGACGCGCCGGGCTTTAGCGAGACCGGCAAGCCAGGAACCGCGTGAAAGCCATGACCGACATTCCGCAGAACGGCCTCACCTATGCCCAGGCCGGCGTCGACATCGATGCGGGCAACGCGATGGTCGAGGCCATCAAGCCGATGGTGAAGGCCACGCGCCGTCCCGGCGCGGATGCCGAGATCGGCGGGTTCGGCGGCCTGTTCGACCTGAAGGCGGCGGGTTTCAACGACCCGATCCTGGTGGCGGCGAACGACGGCGTCGGCACGAAGGTGAAGATCGCCATCGAGACGGGCCTCCACGACACGATCGGCGTCGATCTCGTTGCGATGTGCGTGAACGACCTGATCGTCCAGGGCGCCGAGCCGCTGTTCTTCCTGGACTATTATGCCACCGGCAAGCTCGATCCGAAGGCCGGCGCGGCCATCGTGAAGGGCATCGCCCAAGGCTGCCGCGATTCGGGCTGCGCGCTCATCGGCGGCGAGACGGCCGAGATGCCGGGGCTCTATGCCGAGGGCGATTACGATCTTGCGGGCTTCGCCGTCGGCGCCGCCGAGCGCGGCACGCTGCTGCCCAAGCCGGACGTCAAGGCCGGCGACGTGATCCTCGGCCTGTCGTCGTCCGGGCCGCACTCGAACGGTTATTCGCTGATCCGGCGCATCGTCGCAAAGGTCGGATTGAGCTGGGATGCCCCCGCGCCGTTCGCACCCGACCGGACGCTCGGCGCGGCGCTGCTGACGCCGACCCGGCTCTACGTGAAGCCGCTCCTGGCCGTGCTGAAGCGGACGGGCGGCATCAAGGCGCTCGCCCACATCACCGGCGGCGGCTTCCCCGACAACATCCCGCGCGTCCTGCCGGAGGGCGTCGGCGCCGAGCTGGAGCTTGGCGCGATCAAGCCGCCGCCGGTGTTCGGCTGGCTGGCAAAGGCCGGTGGCGTCGCGGCGCATGAGATGCTGCGCACGTTCAATTGCGGGATCGGCATGGTCGTCGTCGTGGGCGAGACCGAGGCGGAAGCTGTTTCCGCTGCGCTGGCCGCCGAGGGCGAGAACGTCGTCCGTCTCGGCCGGATCGTGGCGCGGCAGGCGGGTGCGGAGACCGTGACCTATCGGGGCGAGCTGGCGCTGTGACGGCCAGGGCGCGCACCGCGATCCTCATTTCCGGGCGCGGCTCGAACATGACCGCGCTCATCGCGGCTGCGAAGGATACCGCCTATCCCGCTGAGATTGCGCTTGTTTTATCCAATCGCCCTGACGCGGGAGGGCTTCAGCGCGCCGCCGCGGACGGTATTGCCACGGCTGTCGTCGATCATAAGGCCCATCCCGACCGGGAGGCGTTCGAACGGGAAGTGGACGCGGTCCTGACGGCGCACCGGATCGACATCGTGTGCCTCGCGGGCTTCATGCGCATCCTGACCCCGTGGTTCATCACCCGGTGGGAGGGGCGGCTGATCAACATCCACCCGTCCCTGCTGCCGGACTACAAGGGTCTTCACACCCATGCCCGCGCCCTGGCGGACCGGGTCCCCCGCCATGGCTGCACGGTGCATTTCGTGGTGCCGGAGCTCGATGCCGGGCCGACGATCGCGCAGGCGTCCGTGCCGGTCCTTCCCGGCGACGACGAGGCGACGCTTGCCGCCCGCGTGCTCGAACAGGAGCACCGGGTCTATCCGGCGGCCCTGGCGGATGTGGCGAGCGGACGTGTGCGCCTGGTCGAGGGACAGGTGGCGGACGACAGGCCCGCCGAATATGCGCGGTTCCTCGCCGGCTAGCCGTCAGAACGGCCGCTTCAGCTTGCACTGGTCGATGAAGCCGAGCGCCTTCTGGCGCGTGGCGTCGTCGAAATATCCGGTCGCCCGGAAATTCGCGATCTCGGCCGGGGACATGGCCTTCACCGTACGCTGCGCGTAGCAGGTGCAGGGACGGCGCAGTTCCTCGCGCGTCACGCCCATCAGCTTGGCCTGGGTGATGAGACACGCGTCGAGCGCCCGCGTCTGGATCTGCGCCGGCGTCAGGTTCGCCGCCGATGGATCGGGCGGCGGCGGCAGGGCCGCGCCGAAGGCTGCGGTAGCGGACAGGAACGCGGCGGCGGCAAGCGCAAGACGCAAAGGCATGCTCCTTCTGATCAGGCCAAGACGGCCGAACGTGCGGCGGGGCGGATCCACACCCGGTTGTCGTGGAACGCGGCACCGCCATAGGGCGCCACCTGGTCGGCGCCGGTCAAGGTGTTGATGCCCTTTCCGTACGGGAAGGCGGCGTTGGGCCAGATCGATTCGGCGATCACCACGCCGCGCTTCACGCCGGCGAAGGGCGCGACGCGGATCCGGACCTCACCGCGCCGGTTGCCGATCACGACCCAATCGCCTTCTGCAAGGCCGAGCGCGGCGGCGTCGCCTGGATGGATCAGGATCGTTGGATGACGCTCCTTGGCGAGCGAGGTGGGTGTCTCGGTGAAGGTCGAGTTGAGGAAGTTGCGGGCCGGGCTGGTGGCGAGACGGAACGGATGCTCCTCATCCGCCTCCTCGATCGCGGCCCAATGGTCCGGTAGCGAAGGCATGGACTGCCAGGGCCCCATCGGCCCGTCATGGGCCATGGGCACCTTGGTCCAGTCGACCCGGAAACGGTATTTGCCGTCGGGCCAGCCGAAGCCGTCGAGATAGTGTGCCTCGCGGAACGGCGGCTGCACGTCCTTCCAGCGTTCTTGCTCAAGCTCCTGCAGTGATCCGCGTCCGGACGCCTTCAGCGTCTCGTCCACGATGCCGCGCGGATCGAGCCGGAAGCCCTCATGGTCGACGCCGAGCCGCTCCGCCAGGCCTGCAACGACCTCGTGGTTGGACCGGCTCTCCCCGACCGGCGGGATGAGGCGCCCACCCCACAGGATGTGCTGATGCCCGCCGCCCTGGTAGACGTCGTCGTGCTCCACGAAGGTCGTCGCAGGCAGCACGATGTCGGCCATCAGCGCCGTCTCGGTCATGAACTGCTCGTGGACGCAGACGAAGAGGTCCTCACGGGCAAAGCCCTGTTTCACGAGATCCTGCTCGGGCGCCACCGACACCGGATTGGTATTCTGGATCAGCATGGCGGTCACCGGCGGGCCGCCACGCAGGGCCTGCGCATCGCCCGTCAGCACGCGACCGATCTGCGACTGGTCGAGTTGGCGGACTTTCCGGTCGCGCACGTCCAGTCCTTCGATCAGATCCTTCTTCCAGCGGAAGATACCGCTATTGCTGTGAAGGGCGCCGCCGCCCTCGTATTTCCACGAGCCGAGCACCGCCGGGATCGAGAGGGCGGCATGCATGTTGACCGCGCCATTGCGCTGGCGGCCGAAACCATAGCCCAGGCGGAAATAGGCCCGCGGCCGCTGGCCGAGCAGGCGCGCGAACGCTTCGATTTCCTCGACCGAAAGGCCGGTGATCGCCGATGCCCATTGCGGCGTGCGGGTCGCCAGATGCGCCGCGAGATCGTCGGGGCAGTCGGTGAAGCCGCGCAGATAGTCCCAGTCCGCCCTCCCGTCGCGGAAGAGGCAATGCATGACCGCGCAGGCCAGCGCGCCGTCCGTGCCGGGACGCAGAACCAGGCCAAGATCGGCCTGCTTCACGGTCGCGTTCTCGTAGATGTCGATGACCACGATCTTCGCGCCGCGCTCCTTCCGCGCCTTCAGCGCGTGGGTCATGACGTTGACCTGGGTGTGCACCGCGTTGGTGCCCCAGATCACGACGCAATCCGACTTCGCCATCTCGCGCGGATCGGTTCCGGCGATGCGACCCGTTCCGGCCATGTAGCCGGTCCAGGAAATGGTGATGCAGATCGTGGAGTACTGGCCGGAATAGCTTTTGGCGTGGCGCAGGCGGTTGATGCCGTCGCGCATGACCAGACCCATCGTGCCGGCATAATAATACGGCCAGACGGCCTCCGGACCGTGCTTCGCCTCCGCCTCGCGGAAACGCTCCGCGACGATGTCCAGCGCGTCGTCCCAGCCGATCCGCTCGAACTGGCCCGAACCCTTGGGTCCGACCCGCCGCATCGGATGGAGCACCCGCTCCGGATGGTGCACCCGCTCGGCGTAGCGCGCGACCTTCGCGCAGATGACGCCCGCCGTGTAGCTGTTGTCCGCCGCCCCGCGGACGCGGCCGATGGCGGTGCCGTCGATGACCTCCACCTCGAGCGCGCAGGTCGAGGGACAATCATGCGGACAGGCGGACGGCTGGATCGTGATCTTCGGGGCGGCGTTCATGGCAAGCGAAAGGGGCGGCCTTTGCGGGACCGCCCCTTATCCAGCTTCGTCAGTGCGAAGTCGAGGCGCGTCGGCGCCCGCTTCCCATGCGTGAAATCAGCCGACGATCTCGTTGCCGGCGAAGAACTGGGCGATCTCGATCGCCGCCGTCTCCGGCGCGTCCGACCCGTGGACCGTATTCTCGCCCACCGACAGGGCGAAGAGCTTGCGGATCGTGCCCTCGGCCGCGTTGGCCGGGTTCGTGGCACCCATGACCTCGCGGTACTTGGCGATGGCGCCGTCGCCCTCGAGGACCTGCACGACGACGGGGCCGGAGGTCATGAAGTCGACGAGCTCGCCGAAGAAGGGCCGCTCGCGGTGGACGCCGTAGAAGGTCTCGGCCTGGGCGCGGGTCATCAGGATGCGCTTCTGCGCAACGATGCGCAGGCCCGCCTTCTCGATCACCGCGTTGACGGCGCCGGTGAGGTTCCGCCGCGTCGCGTCGGGCTTGATGATCGAAAAGGTGCGCTCGGTGGCCATGGGCTGAAACCTTGAAATCGTGACAGGGTGGCGGGCTTATAGCCCCGCCTCCCCGCACCCTCAAGCCTTCGCAGCCGCACAAATGGCGCGGACGGCGGTCTTCAGTGCCGCGTCAGGAAGTCCCGCGCCGCGCGCTGGGCCTCCCAGATCTCGTCGCGGCTCATCTCCGCCGAGAGCTCGGCGCGCCGGGCGACGGCGTCGCTGCAGCCGCGGGCAATGGCGATGTTGAACCATTTGTGGGCCGAGACCAGGTCCGGAGCCCCTTCCCGGCCGCTGGCGCACAGGATGCCCAGCTCGTAGAACGCCTCGGCGGTCGCTTCGATCGACGCGATGGCAACCGCGTCCTGCATGTCGCTCGTCAAACGGGCCATGACGGCCTCCCCTGTCCTGGCGGCGGGCCCTGTTCTCGGGCCCGTCCGACACGCCAAGACTGGAGCGGATGGTGCAAAGGCCCGCTTAAGCGGCGCGCTGAATCGTCCGTAAATGGATCGGATGCCTTAAGCCGCCGGCAACCATGGCGCAGCGGAAACCGCAATCCGATCAACACGTCCACCTCGGGGCATCGCAGGGCCGTTTAACGTTGCGTTGACCCTGCGTGACGCTTTGCCAACACCGCTCCTGTCGTGGCCGCAATCTTTCCGCCGCCTTCCGGTGCTTCTAGCTTGGGATGGAAGCGGCCCTTCAGAGCCGCATGACCAGCCGGAGGAACGACCATGTCCAGGACCATGACCCACGCGCTGATGGCCGCTGCGGCCGCCACTTTCATGCTCAGCGCAGTGCCGGGCGCCGCCTTCGCACAGGACGCGACCGGCGTCTGGAGCACGGAGGGCAACAAGGGCCGCGTGCGCGTCTCCAAATGCGGCGACGGTATCTGCGGCACGCTGATCAGTCTCGCCGAGCCGAACGACCCGAACGGCCAGCCCAAGAAGGACGCCAGGAACGAGGACGCGTCGAAGCGGAACCGGCCCCTGGTGGGCGTCCCGATCCTGCAGTCGATGAAGCCGGACCAGCAGAACCGCTGGAAGGGTTCCATCTACAATGCCGAGGACGGCAAGACCTACACGGCCTATTTCACCCTGCAGGGCGACAGCGCCAAGGTGGAGGGCTGCGTGCTTGGCGGAATGATCTGCAAGACGCAGAACTGGACGCGCGCGCGCTGAGCACCCCTAGCGGCGGTCGAGATGGGTCTCCAGCACGAGCATCGTCTCCACGCTGGCGACGCCCTTGATCGCCGCTACCTGCTCCCGCACCGCCGACAATTCGGCGATGTCGGCGACTTCGGCCAGCAGCATCAGATCGACCGGGCCCGCCGTGCTGGTCGCAAGCCGTATCTCCGGGAGCGCGCCGAGCGCCGGAACGACGTGCCGGCAGGCAAAGCCGGGCTGGAAGCGGACGGCGAGCCATCCCCTAGCCCCGGCCTGTGACGGCGCGGCGCGCAGGGTGAAACCCTGGATGACGCCCTGCGCCACGAGGCGCGACAGCCGCTCCTGCGTCGCGCTCCGGGACAGCCCGATCTCCTTAGCCAGGGCGACGACCGGCAGGCGCGCGTCCGCCGTGAGACGGGCGATGATCAGCCGGTCGGTGGCATCGAGGGACTTGGTCAAGCTGTCACCCTGAACCGTCAGAATGCCGGAGGTGCCGACGTCTTGCCGGGTTGAGACCGGCCGCACTGCGCGGCCATAGGCCATCGTGATGCCTCATCTGGAGATCGCGATGCAACTCGACCCGCGCACCGTACTCGTCCCCGTGGACCTGCAGCAGGCGTTTGACGCCGCGCCCTGGCCCCGTCGCAACAACCCGGAACTGGACACAAAGGTGGCCGCGCTGCTTCGCGCCTGGCGCGCCAGCGGCCGGCCGATCATCCATGTGCGGCACGATTCCGTGATGCCTGAATCGACCTTGAGGCCGGGCGAGCCGGGCAACGCGTTCCGGCCAGCGGCGGTGCCGCTGGCGGGCGAGCCTGTCGTTCCCAAATCCGTGAACTGCGCCTTCATCGGCACCGATCTCGATCTGCAGCTGCGCCGGCTTCAGGCCACGAGCATCGTCACCTTCGGCGTTTCCACCGACATGTGCGTATCGACGACCGTCAGGGTCGCCGCCAATCTGGGTTACCGCACGATCATCGTCGAGGATTGCTGCGCCTGTTTCGACCTGACCGGCCGGGACGGCACAACCATCCCGGCCGAAACCATCCACGCCGCCCATCTCGCAACGCTCGGCTTCGAGTTCTGCGAGGTGGCGGACGCAGCCCGGATCGAGGCGGCGCTCGCTTGAGGCGCTTTACGAGCGGGCGCGCTGGCCGAACAGGACGGCCTGCGCGTCCTTGTCGGTGGCGAGGTCCGCCTTCTTGATCTCGCTGCCCACCGCGAGCCCGCGCTGCACGGCGGGGCGAGCCAGCATCGCGTCGATCCAGCGCTTCATGTGCGGGAACTCGGCGATGTCCTGGCCCTGGCGTTCCCAGTTCTTGGCCCAGCCGATGATCGCCATGTCGGCGATGGAATAATCCCCGGCAACGTATTCGCGATCGGCGAGACGCTTGTTGAGCACGCCGTAGAGCCGGTTCGTCTCGTCAGTATAACGCTTGATCGCGTAGGGCACCTTCTCGGGCGCGTAGATACGGAAATGATGCGTCTGGCCGGCCATTGGTCCAAGGCCGCCCATCTGCCAGAACAGCCACTGGTCCACCTCCGTGCGGGCGCGCTCGTCCGTCGGATAGAACAGGCCGGTCTTGCGGCCGAGATATTGCAGGATGGCGCCGGATTCGAACACCGAAATGGGCTCGCCGCCGGGACCGTCGGGATCGACGATGGCGGGCATCTTGTTGTTCGGCGAGACGGCCAGGAATTCAGGCTTGAACTGGTCGCCCTTGCCGATGTTGATCGGGATCACGTTGTAAGGGAGCCCGGCCTCCTCGAAGAAGATCGTGATCTTCCAGCCGTTCGGCGTCGGCCAGTAATAGAGGTCGTAGGGCTTTCCGGTGGCGGCGGCCATGGGCCTGGCTCCTGTCGGTGGACGTTGCAGGCTCAGGTGGGGGCAAGGCAGCGGCGTCGCAAGCCCGACGGCAGGACTGACGGCCCGCAGGGACGCCGACGTACCTTTGCGCCGGCGCAAGAATCCGTTTGTTTCTGATTTGTTCCTGTGCCATCGTGGTTGCGGCCGGTTGCGGCCGTGATGTTCGGAGCCATTTCATGAAGTCGTTGCTGATTGCGGCCGCTGCGGCGGTCTGCCTGTCCTTCTCGGCCGCGCCCGCTATGGCGCAGGCCAACTCGCCGAAGCCCGCCGAGGTGGAGGCCAAGCCCAAGCGCAAGATGACCCCCGGCCAGATCGCCGCCAAGGAACGGCAGAAGGCCTGCGCCGGCGAATGGAAGAAGGACAAGGCCGCCGGCAAGACGGCCGGCCAGACCTGGCCCAAATACTGGAGCGCCTGCAACAAGAGGCTGAAGGCGGCCCGCGCCTGAGGCGCTGGGCGCATCACTCCGCCCGGCTCCGGCCAATCAGGGGAAGAGCGCGATCTGGTCTATGCCCATCGTCTCGGGCAGGCCGAGCACGATGTTCATATTCTGGATCGCCTGTCCGGACGCGCCCTTGACGAGATTGTCCAGCGCACTGACGAGGATCGCCCGCCCCGGCTGGCGGTCTGCAGCGACGCCGATCATCGTCATGTTGGAGCCGCGCACGTGCCGGGTCTGCGGCGTCTGCCCGAAGGGCAGGACGTGGACGAAGGGCTCCTTCTCGTAGGCCTTGGCAAGGATGGCGTGAAGCGCCTGCGGATCCCTGCCCTTCCGGCAGCGGACATAGATCGTCGACAGGATGCCCCGGTTCATCGGCAGAAGGTGCGGCGTGAAGGTGGGAAGCACGGTCTTGCCGGCGGCCTTGGAGAATTCCTGGTCCAGTTCGGCCATGTGCCGGTGCTGGCCGACGCCGTAGGCATGAAAGCCCTCCGACACCTCGGTGAAAAGGTTCGCCTCCTTGGCCGATCGCCCCGCGCCGGTGACGCCGGACTTGGCGTCGATCACGATCGGGTCGGTCTCGATGGCCTTGGCCTTGATGAGCGGGATCAGCGGTAACTGGCCGCTGGTCGTGTAGCAGCCGGGATTGGCGACGAGCCGGGCCTTGCGGATGTCCTTGCGGTAGACTTCCGACAGGCCATAGACCGCCTCCTTCTGGAGATCGAGCGCCTGGTGGGCGTGGCCGTACCACCGGGCATAGGCCTCCGGATCGAAGAGCCGGAAGTCCGCGGACAGGTCGACGACCTTCGTCGCCGGTGCCTTCGCCATGAGGTCCTTGATCACCGTCTGCGTCGTGCCGTGCGGCAGGGCGCAGAAGACGACATCGAGTTTCTCCTTGGCCCAGTCGACGCTGTCGATGGAGACGAGCTGGGGCAATGCGAAGGGCGCGAATTGCGGGAAGACGTCGGCCATGGCCTGGCCGGCCTTGCGGTCCGCCGTGAGGAGGACGAGCTCGACGCGGGGATGGCGCAGGAGCATGCGCACGAGTTCTGCGCCGGTATAGCCCGATGCGCCCAGGATGCCGACGCGCGCCTTCGCGTTCCTTGCCAGCACGGCCATGTTGGTTCTCCTCAAGAGGTCTGATCGATCAGGGACGGGATCGCGGCCTTCGCGTGGCCGCCAAAACGAAAAAAGCCGCGCTGGCAGCGCGGCTTCCGAGCGGACACACGTCCCCGGTCATCGCGCGCGAGCGGCGGCGATCGTACGTCGGGTGCGGGTCAGGACCGTGAACATGCCGTCGATGTGCCGGAACTGCCCGCCCCTGTCAATCTTGCGCATGTTTCTCGGCGAGGATCTGGAGGTAATGCTGCACGACTGTCGCGCCCGCGACCGCGGTGATGTCGGCGTGGTCGTAGGGCGGCGAAACCTCGACGATGTCCATGCCGCGCCAGTCGATGGCGCGCGTGCCCCACAGGGCCGCGAGCGCGAGGTGGCTCGACAGGCCGCCGGCGACGGGTGTGCCCGTGCCGGGCGCGTAGGCCGGATCGAGGCAGTCGATGTCGAAGGTGAGATAGGCCGGCGCGTCACCGACCCGGGCGCCTATCTCGGCCGCGATCCCGTCGGCGCCGAGCCGGTGCGCCTCGTGGGCGTCCACGATCTCGATGCCGAAATCGGCCGGCGCGACGGTGCGGATGCCGATCTGGATCGAGCGCGACGGATCTATGAGCCCTTCGGCCACGGCGCGGCTGACGAAAGTGCCGTGGGAGATGAACTCGCCGTCATCGTCCCAGGTATCCTGGTGCGCGTCGAACTGGACGAGGGCCAGCGGTCCATGGCGCATCGCATGGGCGCGCAGCAGCGGCAGCGTGACGAAATGGTCCCCGCCGAGTGTGACGAGGTGGCAGCCCGCATCGAGGATCGCCTGCGCGTGTTCCTCGATCGCGGCGGGTACGGTCGCGGCGCGGCGGATGTCGAGCGGGCAGTCGCCCACGTCCACCACGGCGAGTCGCTCGAACGGATCGAGCCCTGAGGGAAACTGGGGATCGCCGTCGAAGATGGCGGAAGCGCGCCGCAGCGCCTGCGGACCGAAGCGCGCGCCGGGGCGGTTCGTGACGGCACCGTCGAAAGGAACCCCGAGGATCGCAACGTCCACGCCGTCGAGGTCCCGAGTGAGCCGGCGACGCATGAAGGACAGGACACCGGCATAGGTCGGATCCTGCGCGCCGCCCCTCAGCGGTCCGTGAACGGCATTGTCGACAGGTGGAATCGGATCGGTCATGGCACTCCCCGGGTGGCCAGATTAGCCGCGCGATGCGGCGGCGCAACATGGCCGGTCATTGCCCGCCCGGGTCGCGGCCGGCGGTCGTGTGGGCGAGCCTGATCGGTTCGGGCAGGCGGTATCGCGGCGCCATGGCGAGGACAATCGCGGCGGCGCTCTCGATCGTGCAGCGGTGGCCGGGCGAGATGAAGAGCGGCGCGACCCGGGTCCGGGTGCGCAGCACCGTGCCGACGACCTCGCCGCGATCGACAAGCGGTACGCCGGCGCCACGCTCCTCCGGCACAGGATCATGGTCGCCGCAGAGCCGCGTCTTGGCGCAGCCGATGGTCGGCCGGTCGAGGATGAGGCCGAGATGGGCCGCCACGCCAAGCCGGCGCGGGTGGGCGATTCCCGCCCCGTCCACCAAGAATACATCCGGCTCGTGGCGTAGCGCCCGGAAGGCCTCCTCCAGAACCGGTCCCTCGCGGAAGGTCAGGAGACCGGGGACGTATGGGAACGGCGTCGGCCGGCTGGCGATCTGCGTTTCGACCACGGAGAAGTCCGGCAGGCGGCAGACGACCACGGCGGCCCGGGACACGCCGTTCTTGACGCTGACATCGACGCCGGCGACGAGCGACAGACGGTCGGGATCGATGACGCCGTCGGCGCGGATGTCAGCGCGCAAGCGCTTCTGGATCGCCACCGCCTCGCGCGGCGTGACGTTCCAGTCGTGAAGATGGCGAATATCCAAGGCGTGCTCCGCTGCAGATGGGAGTGAGCTTGGTCACCATCCCCGTCTCGCGATAATCGCCGGAAGGGCCGGATGTTCGCCGCCGGCACCATGGCGCCGCGGATGGTTGGCCCTCAGTTCGCGAAGCGGAAGTGCAGGCAGTCGCCGTCCTGAACCACGTATTCCTTGCCTTCCAGGCGCAGCTTGCCGGCTTCCCGGGCCCCTGCCTCACCCTTCAGCGCGACGTAGTCGGCATAGGCGATGGTCTCGGCACGGATGAAACCCTTTTCGAAGTCGGTGTGGATCACGCCCGCCGCCTTCGGGGCCTTGGTGCCGCGGGTGATGGTCCAGGCGCGGGCTTCCTTCGGGCCGACAGTGAAATACGTCACCAGCTTCAGGAGCTCGTAGCCCGCGCGGATCACGCGGTTCAGACCCGGCTCGTCGAGGCCCACGGCCTCCAGATAATCCGTCTGCTCCTCGGCGGGGAGAACCGCGATCTCGCTCTCGATCTTGGCGGACACGACGACGGCGCTGGCGCCTTCCGCCCTGGCGCGCTCAAAGACGCGGGCCGAGAAGGAATTGCCATCATGGGCCGAGGCCTCCTCGACGTTGCAGACGTAGAGGACGGGCTTGGAGGTCAGGAGGTTGAGCATGGCGAACGCCTTCTCCTCCTCCGCGCGCCGTTCCACCAGGCGCGCCGGCCGTCCCTCGCGCAGGAGGACCAGGCACTTCTCCATGAGCGCAACCTGCTCCTTGGCGTCCTTGTCGCCGGACTTGGCCTTCTTCTCCAGCGGGAGGATGCGCTTTTCCAGGCTCTCCAGGTCGGCGAGCATCAGCTCGGTCTCGATCGTCTCGATATCGGCGATGGGATCGACGCGGCCCTCAACGTGGGTGACGTCGCCGTCCTCGAAGCAACGCACCACGTGGGCGATGGCGTCCACCTCGCGGATATTGGCGAGGAACTGGTTGCCGAGCCCTTCGCCCTTCGAGGCGCCGCGCACGATGCCGGCGATGTCCACGAAGGTGATGCGCGTCGGGATGATCTGCGCCGAGGACGCGATCGCCGCCAGCGCGTCGAGCCGGGGATCCGGCACGGCGACATCGCCGACATTCGGCTCGATGGTGCAGAACGGATAGTTCGCCGCCTGCGCGGCCGCCGTCTGCGTGAGCGCGTTGAAGAGGGTCGACTTGCCGACGTTCGGCAGGCCGACGATGCCGCACTTGAAACCCATGGAACCCGTCACTCGGTGGAGGAAGCGGGATGGGCGATAGACGACGCGGGCCCCGTTGGCAATGCGGCCCGGCGTCTAGCGGTCCGGCACGAAGGGAATGCCGAGCGATGCCGGTGCCCCGGTTGCGCGGCGGTCGCGCGCCGCCAGGATCACGAGCGCGACGATCGTGACCAGATAGGGCAGCGCCGACAGCAACTGCGATGGCAGGCGGATGGCGCCGGCCTGCGCATGAAGCTGCAGCACGCTCGCCAGCCCGAAGAGATAGGCTCCGGCGAGCGCCCGCCCTGGGCGCCAGGCGGCAAAGACGACCAACGCCAGCGCGATCCAGCCGCGCCCGCCGGTCATTCCGGGCGACCAGAACCGCGTATAGACCAGGGAGAGGTAGGCACCGGCGAGTCCCGCGCAGGCGCCGCCGAACAGGATCGCCAACAGCCGCATCCGTATCACGGGGAGCCCGAGCGCATGGGCGGAGGCATGGTCCTCCCCGATGGCGCGCAGTGTCAGGCCTCTGCGGGTGCGGAACAGGAACCAGAAGACGGCCAGAACCAGGGCGAAGGAGAGATAGACGATCGGGTCCTGGCCGAAGAGCGCGCGGCCGATCAGCGGAATGTCGGTGAGGCCGGGCACCTGGAGCTGCATGATCGGGTCTCGCCGCGCGCCCACGAACGGCGCGCCGATCACGCCAGCGAGGCCGAGACCGAGGATGGTCAGCGCCAGACCGGACGCGACCTGGTTCGCCGCGACGCCGAGCACCGCGAGGGCGAATACGAGCGACAGGGCCATGCCTGCCGCGGCGCCGGCGACGAAGCCTCCGAAGGTGGAGTCGAGGGTCACGGCACCGGCGAAGGCGCAGGCTGCCCCAACCGCCATCATGCCTTCGACCCCGAGATTGAGCACCCCCGAGCGTTCCACCACCAGTTCGCCGATGGCCGCTATGAGGAGTGGTGTCGCCGCCGTGATGACGGTGAGGATGACGGCTTCGACCAGCGTCATGCGAGCTTCCCGGCGGTAGAGACGACACGCACGCGATAGGTGACCAGCGCATCCGCCGCCAGCACGCAGAACAAGAGCAGGCCTTGGAAGGCGCGCGTCACATCAAAGGGCAGTTTCAGCGCGATCTGGGCGGCCTCGCCGCCGATGAAGGTCAGCGCGAGCACCAGGCCGGCCGCCAGGATGCCGACCGGATGCAGACGGCCGAGGAAGGCGACGATGATCGCAGTGAAGCCGTATCCCGGCGAGATCGAGGGCTTGAGCTGGTGGATCTGCCCGGTCACCTCGACGATGCCGGCAAGGCCCGCCATGGCGCCGGATATGGCGAAGACCGTCAGGGTCGTCGCGGTGGGGCGAAAGCCGGCGAAGCGCGCGGCGCGCGGTGCATCGCCCGTCACCCGGAGCCGGTAGCCGAAGAGGGTGCGCGACATGACGAGCCACGCGACAGCGACGGCGACGAGGGCCAGGAACACGCCCAGATGCAGCCGCCCACCATCGCCGAAGGTCGGCAGCATGGCTGCGTCCGTGAAGAGCCGCGTCTGCGGAAAGTTGAAGCCGCGCGGATCGCGCCACGGACCGCGCACCAGATAATCCAGGAGGAGCTCGGCAACATAGACCAGCATCAGGCTTGTCAGGATTTCGCTGACGCCGAAGCGGACGCGCAGGATAGCGGGGATCAATGCATAGGCCGCCCCGCCGATGGCCCCGAGCACGAGGATCGCCGGCAGGAGCCAAGGTGACGAGCCAAGGCCCGACAAGGCGAGCCAGCTTGCCACGACGGCGCCGACGATGAGCTGCCCTTCGGCGCCGATATTCCAGAGGCTGGCGCGGAAGCAGAACGACAGGCCGATGGCGATGAGGACAAGCGGCGTCGCCTTCACGGCGAGCTCGGTCAGCGCCCAGCCGTCGGTTAGCTGCGAGCGGATATAGACGTCGAAGGCGGCCGCGGGCGAGCGACCGAGCAGCCAGATGAAGATCGCGCCGAGGCCGAGCGCCACGGCGAGCGCCGCGATAGGCGCCAGAGCCCGGGCGAGCGCCGGAGGGCTAGCGCGTCGAACGAGCTCAACGCGCATGGCCGCTCTCCCCACCGCCCATGACGAGGCCGACCACCTCGCGCGTCAGTTCCGCGACGGGGCGCGGCGGGCTAAGGCGCCCGTCATGAATGACGGCGATGCGGCTCGACACCTCGAAGAGCTCGTCGAGGTCCTGGCTGATGACGACGATGGCCGCGCCCTCCTTAGCGCCGTCCACAAGAGCCTGGCGGATCAGCGTCGCAGCGGCCGCATCGACGCCCCAGGTCGGTTGGTTGACGACGAGGAGGCGCGGCTTGCGGGTCATTTCCCGGCCCACGACAAACTTCTGCAGGTTGCCGCCGGACAATGTCGCGGCGGCGGGGTCGCCCCGGCCGGCGCGCACGTCGAAGGCCTTGCGGACGCGATCGGCGAGCCCGCGCGCCGCAGCCGGCATGACGAAGCCACGCCATGTCAACTCGGACTCGGCGTGTCGTGTGAGCACGATATTCTCGCTCAGCGCGTGGGCGGGGACGGCGCCATGGCCCAGGCGCTCCTCGGCGACGAAGGCGGCACCAAGGGCACGGCGGGCATTGACGCCGTCCAGTCCGACATCGACGCCGCCTATGCGGATGGTTCCGGCGTGATCAGCCCTCCGCTCGCCGGACAAGGCGGCGAAGAGCTCGGATTGCCCGTTGCCGGCGATCCCTGCAATGCCGACGATCTCTCCGGCGCGGACATCGAGCGACACGTCCTTCAGCGCGACGCCATGGACACCTCCGGGGGGAAGCGACAGTCCGGCAATCTCAAGGACGCCGGCGCCGGCGGGTCCGATATCAGCCCGCACTTCGCCGACCTCCGCACCGACCATCATGGCCGCGAGCTGGCGGGCCGATACCGCGCGGGGATCGAGCGTGTCGACCTTGCGGCCGAGCCGCAGGATCGTGGCGCGGGTGCAGAGGCGGCGCACCTCCTCCAGACGGTGCGAGATGTAGAGGATCGCAGTACCCTGGTCGCGGAGGCGCTCCAGCGTCTCGAACAGACGCTCCGCCTCCTGCGGGGTCAGCACGGAGGTCGGCTCGTCGAGGACGATGAGCCGGGGCTCCTGCATCAGGCAGCGGACGATCTCGATGCGCTGGCGCTCCCCGGCGGACAGCGTCCAGACGGGACGTTCCGGATCGAGAGCAAGGCCGTAGCGGGCGCCGATCTCCGTCACGCGCGCAGCGATGGCGGCGAGCGACAGGTCCTGCGCCATGGCGGCGGCGATATTCTCGGCGACGGTCAGGTTCTCGAACAGCGAGAAGTGCTGGAACACCATGCCGATGCCGAGGCTGCGGGCCGCCACAGGGTTGTCCAGCACGACGCGCCGGCCCTCCCAGGCGATTTCGCCCGCGCTCGGCTGGAGCAGGCCGTAGAGGATCTTGACCAGGGTGGATTTGCCGGCGCCGTTCTCGCCGAGCAGCGCGTGGACCTCGCCGGCTCTGATATCGAGGTCGATCCCGTCGTTGGCGACGAAATCGCCGAAGCGTTTGGCGATGCCCCGCATCGCCACGAGCGGCGGCGCGTCAAGCTCCCTGTCCTCGCCGTTCCCCTGCCTCGCCATCAGATCCGGCCGCTCCTTGCGAAACCGATTCAGAAACGGCCGGGATCGCCTTGTCAAACCTCATGGAACGAGAATCAAAGCTCCGGTTGTGGACCGGCTTTCCAGAGCCCGATGCGCCTCGGCCGCCTCCGCCAGCGGCCAACGGCCATGGACATCGATGCGCACTGCGCCGGCGGCGACGACCGCGAACAGTTCGGCCGCCATCTCGTCCAGCGCTTCGCGCTTGGCGATGTGGGTGAAGAGCGTCGGCCGGGTCGCGTATAGCGAGCCCTTCTGCGCCAGAAGCCCGATATTGAAGGCGTCGATGGGACCGGAAGCGGAGCCGAAGCTGGCGAAGGTGCCAAACGGCTTCAGGCAATCCAGCGAGGCCGGGAACGTTGCCTTGCCGATACCATCGTAGACGACTTCGCAGAGCCTGCCCCCGGTGATCTCCTTCACGCGGGCGGCGAAATCCTCTTCTCGGTAGTAGATGACGTGGTCGCAACCATGGGCCCGGGCGAGATCGCCCTTGTCGCGCGAGCCGACCGTGCCGATGACCGTACAGCCCAGATGCCTGGCCCATTGGCACAGGATGAGCCCGACGCCGCCGGCGGCGGCATGCATGAGGATCGTGTCGCCCGCCTTCACACGGTAGGTTTTCCGCAGAAGGTATTGCGCCGTCAGGCCTTTCAGCATCATCGCCGCGCCGGTCTCGTAGGAGATGGCGTCCGGCAGGCGCACGAGGCTGTGCGCCGGCATGATCCGCTCCTGCGCGTAGGAGCCAAAGCCCGGTCCGGCATAGGCCACGCGGTCACCCGGCGCCACGTGTGTCACGCCCTCGCCCACCTCAACGACGTCCCCGGCGCCCTCCCCGCCGGGCGTCAGCGGCAGCGGAGCCGGATAGGCCCCTGTGCGGAAATAGACGTCGATGAAGTTGATGCCGACCGCCCGGTGGCGGACACGGACTTCGCCCGGCCCCGGCCTGCCCAGCTCGACGGCCTCATAGCGCATGGCCTCCGGGCCGCCGGGTTCGCGGACGACGATAGCGTTGGTCATGGGGGTCGGCCTCCTGCTGCCGGCGGATCATGGGACGGCCCGATCCGATCGGCAACGCCGCAGCCGGCGCGTTTGCGCGCCTCCCGTCCTGGCGAACGTTAACTCGGCGGACGGCGAAGGGCCCTCCGCCGCCTATCACCGCTCCTTGCGCGGCACGCCCTCGGCGAGCCCGGCCGTGCGTGAGGGCGCCCCGCCCATGGCGCCGCCGACGGTCGGATCGACTGTGCCTCCGCCCGTTTCGCGGCGGCCGCGTCCGCGCCGGGCCGCGATGTTCAGGATCTCCACGATCGCGGAGAACGCCATCGCCGTGTAGATGTAACCCCGCGGGATATGCTGGCCGAAGCCGTCGGCACAGAGCGCGACGCCGATCAGGATCAGGAAGCTCAGCGCGAGCGTCTTGGTCGTGGGATGGCGCTCGATGAAGCGGCCGACCGTGCCGGCCGCCAGATACATGACCGCAACCGCGATGATGACGGCGGCGATCATGACGCCGATATCGCTGGCCATGCCCACGGCGGTGATGATCGAATCGACCGAGAAGACGAGGTCGATCACGGCGATCTGACCGACGATCAGCCCGAATGACGCACGCGCGGCGCGCGACTTCGTGTCGTGGCCCGACTCGCCTTCGATCTCGTTATGAATCTCATGGGTCGCCTTCGCGATCAGGAACACGCCGCCGGCGATCAGGATGATGTCGCGCCAGGAGAAGCCCTGCCCCAGGATGGTGACGACCGGCGTCGTCAGCCGGATGATGGCCGTCAGGGTGAAGAGCAGCGCGACGCGGAAGATCAGCGCCATGGCGAGGCCGATCTTGCGGGCGCGCTCTGCCTTGTCCGGCGGAAGCTTGGCGCACAGGACCGAGATGAAGACGACGTTGTCGATGCCCAGCACGATCTCCATCGCCGAGAGCGTCAGCAGCGCCGCCCAGCCGGCGGGGCTTGTCATCCAGCTGAAGAAATCCAGTTCCGGCATGGCATGTCCCTTTTCCTCATCCGGCCACAACGATAGAGCCGTGTCATGGCGCAACTAAACGACACGGCAGACGGTTCCCGCAAATCGGCGGTCGGTCCGCGCCATGTGGACGTGGCGGTGATCGGCGCCGGGGCGGCCGGGCTCGTGGCCGCGCTCGTGTTCGCCCGCGACGGGTACCGGGTGCTGCTGGCCGGGTCGGTGAAGGCGGCGCGGGACGGCCGCACCGTGGCCCTGCTCGACGGATCGGTCAGCCTGCTCAAGCGCATCGGCGCCTGGGACGCGGTCGCGCCCCATGCGGCGCCGCTCGCGACGATGCGGATCATCGACGACAAGGGGTCACTGGTGCGCCCGCCGCCTGTGGCGTTCGATTCCGCCGAGATCGGCCTGCCCGCCTTCGGCTACAACGTGGAGAACGCCGACCTCGTCGAGGCGCTGGCGGAATGCGCGCGTCAGGCGGGGCCGGACCTCACCTTCCCGGGCACGGACGTGGTGTCCGTCGTCGACGAGGGTCCGCTGTGCCGCCTCAACCTGGGCGACGGCGAGGTTGTCACAGCGTCCCTCGTCGTCGCGGCGGACGGACGCCGCTCGCCCGCGCGCGAGGCAACGGGTATCGCGACGCGGGAATGGTCGTATCCGCAGGTCGCGGTGACGCTCATCCTGACGCACCGCCTGCCGCATCGCGACACGTCCACTGAGTTTCACACGCGGGAGGGCGCCTTCACCCTGGTTCCCCTGCCCTCGCGCCCCGAGGCGGCCCATCGCTCCAGCCTGGTCTGGATGATGGCGCCGGAGCGGGCCGACCGCATCGCTGCGCTGGACGACAGCGCGATGGCCCGGGCCGTCGAGGATCGGGCGCATTCGCTGCTCGGTGCCATGGCGGTCGAGGGCAACCGCGGCAGCGTGCCCATGGGCGGGCTGTCCGTGCGATCCTATGCGGCGGGCCGGATCGCGCTCGTTGGAGAGGCGGCGCATGTCTTCCCGCCGATCGGCGCTCAGGGACTCAATCTCGGCCTCAGGGACATCGCGGCCTTGCGCGATGCCGTGGTCGACCAGGCCGATCCGGGCGATCGTGCTGCGCTGGCGTCCTACGATCGAGGACGGCGGCTGGATGTCGGCCTGCGCACGCGCGGCGTCGACCTCCTGAACCGCTCGCTCCTGTCCGGCTTCCTGCCTGTCGATGTAGCGAGGGGAATCGGTTTGTCGCTGCTGGACCGGATCGGACCGCTGCGGCGGGCTGTCATGCGCAGCGGCCTCGCGGCGGACGAGCCGACGACGCCCTCGCTCATGCGCCGTGCCGACGCGGCCTGAGCCTCAAAGGAAGGGGCTGGGCGGAAGTCTGCCGGTCTTGATCAGCCAGAGGAAGAAGGTCAGCGTCGCCATCGAGGCGATGGTGCCCGTCAGAACGCAGGCGGAGGCGCGCTCGACCCCGACGCCATACTGCGTCGAGATGACGAAGATGTTCAGCGCCGGCGGCAGCGCCGCCATCGTCACCGCCGCGTAGACCCAGACGGGGTCGAAATTTCCCATCATCCCGAGCATCACCCAGACGAGGAGCGGGTGCAGGATAAGCTTGATCACGACGAGAAACGGCACCTCGCCCGGCATGCGCGGGATCGGCCGCAGCGCAACGGTGACGCCGAGCAGGAACAGCGCGCAGGGCGCCGCGGCCTGGGACAGCCAGGTCACCATCTTGTCCGCCGCCTCGGGAAGCCTGAGATGCGTGACGCTGGCCAGCACGCCCGCAGCCGTCGCCATGTTGAAAGGATGCGTCACGACCTTCCAAACGACATCGCCGGCGGTGGCGGCGAAGCTCTTCTTCTCCACGCCGGCGATCGCCATGAGGAACGGCACGAGCGAGAAGAGCAGGATGTTGTCGAAGACGAAAATCAGCGCCACCGGCGCAGCCGCGCCCGCACCCAAGGCGGACAGGACGAGCGGCGGGCCCATATAGCCGATGTTGGAATAGGAGCCGGCAACGCCCTGCATCACCGATTGCGGCATGTCCCCCTTGGTGAAGACGAGCCCGGCAATAAGCGCCAGCACGAAGGCGATGTAGGTGCAAAGCGTCGTCGCGAAGACGAAGGGCCAGTTGGTCAGCTGCTCCAGCGGCTTGTCGGCGATCAGCTTGAAGAACAGGGCCGGGAGCGAGACGTAGATGAGGAAGAACTGCATCCAGGCAAGGCCGGCCTCGCCGCGCCGGCGGCGGCCATACCAGCCGAAGGCGTAGCCGAGCGCGATCAGGCCGAAGAACGGCGCGAGCAGGGTGATGAGCTGGCTGAGTTCGGTCATGGGCAGCCGCGACGGGCCCGGGCGGCCCGGACCTTAATAGGGCCGCGCCGCGCGGGGCGGAAGCGCCCGCCGCCGCACGCCCGGTCTGCGCTCAGCGCGACGGTGCGGTCCGGCCCTTGGCCAGGGCGTCGAAAGCCTGGAGCGTCGCCAGCAGGCCCTCCAGTTCCGCGAGCGGGACCATGTTCGGGCCGTCAGACGGGGCGCGGTCAGGGTCGTCGTGCGTTTCGATGAAGACGCCCGCCACGCCTACGGCCACGGCGGCGCGCGCCAGGACGGGCACGAACTCACGCTGGCCGCCGGTGGACGAGCCCTTGCCGCCGGGCTGTTGCACGGAATGGGTGGCATCGAAGATCACCGGCGCGCCGCAGGCTTCGGCCATGATCGGCAGGGAGCGCATGTCGGAGACGAGCGTGTTGTAGCCGAAGGAGGCGCCGCGCTCGGTGACCATGACGTTCGGATTGCCGGCGCTGCGGACCTTCTCGGACACGTTCGCCATGTCCCAAGGCGCCAAGAACTGGCCCTTCTTGACATTGACGACGCAGCCGGTGGCGGCAGCCGCGACGAGGAGATCGGTCTGGCGGCAAAGAAAGGCGGGAATCTGCAGGATATCGACGACATCGGCGACCGCCGCGCATTGGGCTTCCGTGTGCACGTCAGTCGTCACCGGCAGGCCGAACCGGTCCTTGATCTCGCGGAAGACGGGCAGCGCGTTCTCGAGGCCGATGCCGCGCGCGCCCTTGGCGGAGGTGCGGTTCGCCTTGTCGAACGAAGCCTTGAATACGAGTGGCAGCGACAGGCGCGTCGCGATCGCCTTCAGGTTCTCCGCCATCATCATCGCGTGGTCGCGGCTCTCCATCTGGCAGGGGCCGGCGATGATGGCGAGGGGAAGCGCGTTGCCGAAGCGGACGGAGCCGGCGGCGACGGTGGCGGCGAGCGGATCGTGGCTGGTCATGGCGGCGCTATAGCGCCTTTGGGCCGGCAATGCACGCCCGGCATCGGGCCGATCAATAGGTCATCGAGGCGGCGTTGACGATGCCGACCGCCAGCGAGGCGGCGCCCAGGAAGAGGGCAGCGCTCATCTCTCCGTTGGCGATGCGCTGGGACAGGTTCGGCAGGACGATGCGCACGAGCCAGTAGGTCAGGATCTGGACCACGATGGCGATGAGGCCCCACATGATCGCGTCGCCGATCCGGCGGGCATTCACGATGGCGCTCGACATCGGCAGGGCGAAGCCGATGAGGCTGAGCCCGAGCGCGACGGCGGCGGCCGTCACGTTCTGACGGATGAGCGCCAGCTCGTTATGTGCCGTCGCGAAGGTATAGACCGCGATGTAGAGCACGGTGAGCGATAGGCCGGTTCCGAAATAGAACGCGAAGGCCAAGAGGCCGTCGAGCGCGGCATATGACATGAGCCCCTCCCCCGTGGCGTCAGCCGGCCTGGAACGCGATCGCCGCGCCATGGGCGGCGGATGCGGGCACGACGACGCGCTGGCCGATCGTGACATGAGTCGTGCCGGAGCGGGAGAGCCGGGCGGCCAGCGCCGCCGGGTCGGGCACGCTCATGACAAAGCCGCCAAAGGCACCGTCCGTCAACGAGGGCAGCGAGCCGGCACCGAAGACCTGGCCGGCTGCGGTGCCGTCGAGCAGGTCCAGGCAGGCGCCGTCAGCCAGCTCGAACGAGACGCCGCGGGAGGTGGCTCTCGGCGCGCGGATGCCGGTGAAGGCCTGGAGCGCGATGTGGTGGTCGGTCGGATTCTCGCAGACCGCCACGACGGAGACGATGCCTGTCGCGCCGCTTGCATGGCTTTGGGCTTTGCGGTTCCAGAAGGTCTCGGGCGTATGGTGCTGGCAGACGAAGTAGCCGGCATCGGGCGCGCTGGGATCGCGGGCGAAAGCGAGCGAGAAGGCGACGCGTACCTCGCGCCCGTCCGGACCGATTCCCTTGCGCTCGAAATGGAACGCGTCGCCGGTTCCGATGCCGGCCTGCGCGAAAGCGGCCTGATCGGCGGATGCGTCCGCCGATGTCAGGGCCAGCATGGCCAGGCCCTCGCCGAGACCTGCGAGCCGGTCGCGGACGAACGCGCCGAAGGAGAAGCGGCCCGGCCCATGGTCGGGGATCAGCACCGCGTCGGCCACGGTGACCAGTTCCAGGAACGCCCCGTCGAACTGGATCAGCCTGTTCTCGGTGCCCCAGGGGTGGCGGTTGCGCGCACCGACCTGGAAGCCGAGCCTGTCGTAGAACCGCGCCGCGGCATCCAGATCGGCGACGGCGAGGACGAGGTGGTCGATGGCGCGCGGCACGGTTCGGCGTCTCCTGATAGCCAGCCGTGTTAGCCAAGCCGCGGCGGGCGTTCAACGGCGCCGCTCATGCAACTTTCGCGCGTTCACGATTGGTTAGCCATGGACCGGCACGCTTCCTGAATGGGAATCGCCCGCCTGATCATCCGGTCCGTCGTCGCCGCGTCAGCCGCATGGCCCTTCGCCGTCTTGGAGACCGCAGCAGCGCAGGGCGGGCCTACAGCGCTCATCATCCTGCACGACCGCTATGCCTCGCCGGATATGCTCGCAACCATGGGGGGCTCGCTGTCGAGCGCCGGCTACCGGGTCACCGTGCCAGAAATGTGCTGGTCAGAACGGCGGCGCATGGACGATGACCTCGCCACGTGCCTGGTGGCGCTGGACAAGATCGTCGAGAATCTGCGTCGTGGCGGCGCCGGCGCGGTCTTCGTCGGCGGCCACGGTTTTGGGGCCAACGCTGCCCTAGCCTACGCGGCGCGGCGAAAGGTGGAGGGCGCGTTCGGCGTCTCCATGAGCCATTATCCCGACATGCTGGCCCAGCGGCCGGACATCGCGGCGAGCCTGGAGGAGGCGCTGGCCGCGCTGAGGACGCCGCGCTCGGAACAGGCCGCGACCTTCGCCGACATCGACGGGCGCAAGCCCATGCCGATCCGCACGACGGCGCGCATCTATGCCAGTTATTTCGACCCGGCCGGCCTGACCAACGTGGTTGAGAACGCTTCGCGGCTGGAGACGCCGATGCTCTGGATCGTCGGGGCGAGCGATACGAGCCAGCGCGGAAGGGCGTACGGGTTCCAGCAATTGCGCCATCCGCGCAGCGCCTATGTCACCGTGAACGGTGACGGCCGCTCCGCGCTCGGCTCCTCGGCCGGCGCCGTGATGGACTGGCTGCGCACGCTCGGCCGCTAGGTCCGTCCGGCGACCAAGTCGCGGCCAAGCTCAAACCATTCCCGACGCGACGCGTTGACCTGCCTTCGGCGCGGGGACGCGAAGTATGCGGCATGACATTCCGGCAGATGCTCAGACGGTCGTCATCGTCGGCGCCGGCTTCGGAGGACTGGAGGCCGCCAAGGCCCTTGCGTCGGCGCCGGTGCGCGTGGTCGTGCTCGACCGGCAGAACCACCATTGCTTCCAGCCCCTGCTCTACCAGGTCGCCACCGCGACCCTCTCGCCCGCCGATGTCGCCTGGCCGATCCGCGGCATCCTGCGGCGGCAGACGAACGCCCAGGTGCTGATGGCGCGCGTCACGGGCATCGACCCACAGGCCCGCATGGTCCATGCGGACACGCTGTCCCTGCGCTATGACCACCTGGTTCTGGCGACGGGGGCGACCCATTCCTATTTCGGCCGTGACGACTGGGCCGGCGTCGCTCCCGGACTCAAACGGATCGAGGATGCGACCGCGATCCGGCAACGTCTGCTCGTGGCCTTCGAGCGGGCGGAGCTTTCCGACGACCCAGACACGGTGCGACGCCTGACCACTTTCGTCGTGGTCGGCGGCGGGGCGACGGGCGTGGAGATGGCGGGAGCCATCGCCGAGGTCGCCCGCGAGACCCTGCACCGGGACTTCCGCCGCATCGATCCCCGCCGCTCGCGGGTCGTGCTGGTCGAGGCAGGCCCGCGGCTTCTGCCGGCGCTGCCGGAGGACCTGTCGGCCTATGCACTGGGCTCGCTGCGGCGCATGGGCGTCGAGGTCCTGCTCGATACCCGCGTCACGGGCTGCGACGCTCATGGCGTTTCGCTGGCGGGATCGGAGCGTATCGAGGCGGGCTCCATCGTCTGGGCAGCCGGGGTCGTCGCCTCGCCCGCGGGCGCCTGGCTGGGCGCCTCGACCGACCGCGCCCGCAGGCTCGAGGTGGACGAGCACCTGCGGGTGCCCGGATTCGACGACGTCTATGCCATCGGCGATACCGCAGCCGCACGCGACGGCGAGGGCCGGCCGGTGCCCGGCATCGCGCCCGCGGCCAAGCAGATGGGACGGCATGTGGGGCGCCTCATCGCTGCGCGCGCCAGTGGCAGCACCCCACCGGGGCCGTTCCGCTACCGCCACCATGGTGACCTGGCGACGATCGGCCGGCGCGCTGCCGTCGTGCGCATCGGGCGCTTCCGGCTGAAGGGGTTCCCGGGCTGGCTCTTCTGGAGCCTCGCCCACGTCTATTTCCTCATCGGCCTGCGAAATCGGCTGATGGTCGCCTTCACCTGGGCGTGGAACTACCTGACGCTGCAGCGCGGGGCACGGCTGATCACGGTGGAGGCCGGGCTCGGCGGCGACGCGGCCGAGGAGCGGCCGACCTTCCCCGCTAGACCAGCCGGCTCTGCTCCACCGCCGCCGCGATGAAGCTCCTGAACAGCGGATGCGGCTCGAGCGGCCTGGACTTCAGCTCAGGATGATACTGGACGCCGATGAACCAGGGATGGTCCTCGTATTCCACCGTCTCGGGAAGTACGCCGTCGGGAGACACTCCGCAGAATCTCAGGCCCCTGGCCTCGAGCCGGGCCCGGTAGTCCATGTTGACCTCGTAGCGGTGGCGATGCCGCTCGGAGATATCGGTCGAGCCGTAGATCTGGGCGATGCGGCTGCCTTCGGCGAGGCGCGCCTCGTACGCGCCGAGGCGCATCGTGCCGCCGAGATCGCCGCCGGCCTTGCGCGTCTCCAGCGCGTTGCCGCGCAGCCATTCGGTGAGAAGGCCCACGACCGGCTCCGGCGACGGGCCGAACTCCGTGGAACTGGCATTCTCAATGCCCGCGAGGGACCGCGCCGCCTCGATGACCGCCATCTGCATGCCGAAGCAGATGCCGAAATACGGCACTTTGCGCTCGCGGGCGAAGGTCGCCGCGCGGATCTTGCCTTCGGCGCCGCGCAGGCCGAAGCCGCCTGGCACCAGGATGCCGTGGACATGCTCAAGGAACGGGGCCGGATCCTCGTTCTCGAAGATCTCGCTCTCGATCCAGTCGAGCTTGACCTTGACCCGGTTGGCGATGCCGCCATGGGTCAGGGCCTCGATCAGCGACTTGTAGGCGTCCTTCAGGCCCGTGTACTTGCCCACGATGGCGATGGTGACCTCGCCTTCGGGGTTCTTCACGGTGCTCGATATCGCCTGCCAGGGCTCCAGCCGCGGCGGCGGCGCGTGCTCGATGCCGAAAGCGGCCAGCACTTCCTCGTCCAGCCCCTCGGCATGGTAGGAAAGCGGCACGTCGTAGATCGACTCCACGTCGCGCGCCTCGATCACCGCCGTCTCCCGCACGTTGCAGAAGAGCGAGAGCTTGCGCCGCTCCTCCTTGGGGATCGGCCGGTCGGTCCGGCAGAGCAGGATGTCCGGCTGGATGCCGATGGAGCGCAACTCCGCGACCGAATGCTGCGTCGGCTTGGTCTTCAGCTCACCCGCTGACGGAATGAATGGCAGCAGCGTCAGGTGGATATAGACCGCGTGCTGGCGCGGCAGCTCGTTGCCGAGTTGGCGGATCGCCTCCAGGAACGGGAGGCTCTCGATGTCGCCCACCGTGCCGCCGATCTCGACGAGCACGAAATCATAATCGTCGTTGCCCTGCTTCACGAAATCCTTGATGGCGTTCGTGACGTGGGGGATCACCTGGATCGTGGCGCCCAGATAGTCGCCGCGCCGCTCCTTGGTGATGATGTCCAGATAGATGCGGCCGGTCGTGATGTTGTCGTCGCGGCTGCAGGGACGGCCGGTGAAGCGCTCGTAATGCCCAAGATCGAGGTCAGTCTCGGCGCCATCGTCCGTGACGAAGACCTCGCCGTGCTGATAGGGGCTCATCGTGCCCGGGTCGACATTGAGATAGGGGTCCAGCTTGCGCATCCGCACGCGGTAGCCGCGTGACTGGAGGACCGCTCCGAGGGCCGCCGAAGCCAGGCCCTTGCCCAATGACGACACCACGCCGCCGGTGATGAATACGTACCGCGCCATGGGCCTCAACTCATAAGTTCGACATACCGATTCGGCGAGCGTGCGGAAGCCCCGTCCACAGGACCCTCCGCCATCCCACCACTCAAAGAGAAAGGGCCGGCGAACCGGCCCGATCTTCAGTCGTCCGAAGTCTTTACCGCGAGGTCGGCGCTTCCGGACCGGACGGCGCCGGCGGCTGCAGCTGGCGAAGCTGGTCAAGCACGCCGCCGCCCTGCGGAGCCCCCTGCCCGGCCGGAGCGCCCGGCGCCGGCTGGGGCGCGTTGAAGATCGCCGAAGGCGTGCGGCCTGACGTCGCCAGAACGGCCAGGATCAGGCTCGTGGTGAAGAACAGGGCCGCCAGTATGGCCGTGGCGCGGGTCAGGGCATTGGCCTGGCTGCGCCCGGTCATGAAGCCCGAGACGCCGCCGCCGCCCATGCCGAGGCCACCGCCCTCCGAGCGCTGGAGCAGCACGACGCCGACCAGCGCGAGCACGATGATGAGATGGATGACGATCAGAACTTGCTGCATGGTCCTACAGATAGGTCCAGCCGCGCGCTTGTGCACGGGGCATATCGCTTCGGCGGGGCCTCTAGCACGCGGCGGCGCGGGGCGCTACCCCGCGCGGCGCTTCATCGGGGCGACATCTCAGCCGCGATAGGCAGCAGCGATGCCCAGGAAGTCCTCGGCCTTGAGGCTCGCGCCACCGACAAGCGCCCCGTCGACATTGGCCACGCCCATCAGCTCAGCGGCGTTCGACGGCTTCACCGAGCCGCCATAAAGGATGCGGACCTGCGGCGCGGCCGCGCTGCCGACGATCCGGCGCAACTCGGCGCGGATCAGGGCATGGACCTCCGCTACGTCCGCCGCGGTCGGCGTCAGGCCGGTGCCGATGGCCCATACCGGCTCGTAGGCGACGACGAGATTGGCGGGCGTCGCGCCCTCCGGCACCGAGCGGCGCAGCTGCCGGCGCACCACGGTGAGTGTCTTCCCCGCCTCGCGCTCGGCCTGCGTCTCGCCGACGCAGACAATGGCGACTAGGCCTGCGCGCCAGGCGGCGAGCGCCTTCTCGGCAACGATGGAATCCGTCTCAAGGAAATATTGCCGGCGCTCGGAATGGCCGAGAATGACGGCGGTCGCGCCTGCATCGGCCAGCATCTCCGCGGCGATCTCGCCGGTATAGGCGCCGCTCTCCTTGGCGTGACAATCCTGGCCGCCAATGGCGAGACGGGTCCCGACGGCGCGTTGGGCGAAGGCGGCGAGAAGCGTCGCAGGGGGGCAGACCAGGAGATCAACCCCTGCCTTCAGGCCGCCGTCATAGCCGGCAGCGACCGCGTCGAGCATCGCAATGGAGGCCTTAAGCCCGTTCATCTTCCAGTTGCCCGCGACGAGGGGGCGCGGCTTGGCGGCTGCCATGAGGATATCTCTTGCAGGGATCGGTCGAGGCAGGGGCTACCAGAGCACTACGGCGCTGGCAATCGCGGCATCCTTTGCTGTAAGGGGAACTTCCCCGCGCCGGCACCGCCCCTGCCGGCCGTCGTTTCCTTGAGAAGGATCGCCTTCGACCATGATGCAAGGCATGCGCAAACTCGGTCAGAGCTGGCTTGGCAAGCTCATCGTGTCCGTGCTGTTCGGATTCCTGATCCTGTCCTTCGCGATCTGGGGCATCGGCGATATTTTCCGCGGCGGATACGGGCGCAACACGGTCGCGTCGGTCGGTTCGACGGACATCTCGCTGGAAGCGGTGCGCACCGCCTATCAGAACGAGATCCAGCGCCTGACCCGCGAGCAGCGTCGCGCGATCACGCCCGCCGAGGCTCGCGCGCGCGGCATCGACGCCCAGGTCTTCGGCCGGCTCGTCACCGAAGCGTCGCTCGACGAATATGCCCGCCGCAACGGGCTTAGCGTCTCCGACGCTACGGTGATCCAGAGCGTCGTCTCCAGCCCGGCCTTCGCCGGAGCCAACGGCGCGTTCGACCGGGAGCGTTTCGTGGCGCTCCTGCGCGAGAACAACCTGAGCGAGGCCGGCTTCCTTCAGGCGCAGAAGCAGTCGATCCTGCGCCTCCATGTTGCCGAGGCGATCTCAGGGGCGGCCCAGCCGCCGGTCGCGATGCTGGAGGCGATCCAGCGCTACGGCGCCGAGCGCCGTAGCGTCTCCTTCATGACACTGCCGGCCACGGCCGTCGGCGACATCGCCGCTCCGGACGAGGCTTCGCTCAAGGCTTTCTACGAGGCTCGCAAGAACGCCTACAGGGCGCCGGAATACCGCAACGTGTCGATCCTGACCGTGACCCCGTCAGCAGTCGCGAAACCGCAGGATGTGAGCGACGCGGACGCCCGAGCCTATTACGAGCGCGTGAAGGCGGCGCGTTTCACGACGCCCGAGCGGCGGAACGTCCAGATCGTGGTGTTTCCCAACGAACAGGCTGCCCGGGACGCGGTTACCAGGATCAAGGCGGGCGAAACGCTTGAACAGGCGGCGGGCCAGCTTGGCGTCACCGATCTCGGCACCGTCGCAGCGGGAGACATTTTCGACACGGCCGTCCGGGACGCCGCCTTCGCGCTGCCGGAAGGCCAGGTCAGCGAGCCCATCGCGGGCCGCTTCGGCTTTACCCTGGCGCGCGTGTCCGGTGTTGCCGCCGGCGGCGTCAAGCCGTTCGAGGAAGTGGCCGGCGAGATCAAGACGCAGATCGCGGCCGAGCGCGCGCAGGCGACCGTCACCGAACTCCACGACAAGATCGAGGACCAGCGCCTCTCGGCTCGCCCGCTGGCGCAGATTGCGCAGGACCTGAAGCTCGAGGTCCGCTCCATCCAGGCGATCGACGCACAGGGCTTCGACAAGGCCTTCGCTCCCGTCCAGGGTATCCCGGACCGGGCAGGCGTGCTGCAGGCCGTCTTCAACTCGGATGTCGGTGTCGACAACGAGGCGCTGCGGCTGAGCGACGGCGGCTATCTGTGGTTCGAGATCGCCGCGATCGAAGCGGCGCGGGAACGCAGCTTCGACGAGGTACGCGCGACGGTCGAGCGGCAATGGCGCGAGGACGAGGTGGCGCGACGGCTCTCCGAGCGCGCCCGTGCGCTGGTCGCCGAGCTCGACAAGGGCACGCCCTTCGCGACAGTGGCGCAGCAGGCGGGGCTGGAGGCCCGCCAGGCTACCGATGTGGCTCGCACCGCCAGCGCGGGCCTGCCGGTCAATGTGACCACGCAGATCTTCGCCACGCGTGTCGGCAAGGCCGGCAGCGCTACCATGGGCGCCGACCGGGTCGTGTTCCTGGTCGAAGGCGCGACGGTTCCCCCGCTCGTCCGGACCACGCAGGAGATCGCGACGCTGGAGACACGGCTGCGGGAAGCCATCTCCGACGATTACCTCTCCGAGTTCGTGGTCGGCCTTCAAAAGACCTACGGGCTGACCGTCAATCAGCAGGCGCTCCGCTCCGCTACCGGCGGAACGGACGGCTGACGCATGACGATCCAGCCTTCCGAGCAGGACGTCCTTTCCGCGCTGGCGCGTGGCGAGGGCGTCGTCATATCCACCACCCTGGTTGCCGACCTGGAGACGCCGGTCGCGGCCTATCTCAAATTGCGAAAAGCCTTCAGCGGCGCCGCCTTCCTGCTGGAATCGGTGGAAGGCGGAGCGACCCGCGGCCGCTATTCCATGATCGGCCTGTCGCCCGACCTCGTCTGGCGCTGCAACGGTGAGAAGGCCGAGATTGCGCGCGACGCGCGGACTTTCGTGCTCGAGCCCCTGCCCCCGCTGCAGAGCCTCAGGGCTCTCGTGGCGGAAAGCGCGCTCAACGTTGACGAGCGCCTGCCGCCTATGGCCGCGGGGCTGTTCGGCTATCTCGGCTATGACATGGTGCGCCAGATGGAGCGCCTGCCGGAGCCGAATACCGACGTGCTCGGCGTGCCCGACGCTGTCATGATCCGGCCGACCATCATGGTCGTGTTCGACGCGGTGCGGGACGAGGTCTCGATCATCACGACGGTGCGGCCGCAGTCCGGCCGGACGGCCAGGGCGCTGTATGAAAGCGCCCTGGAGCGGATCGATGCCGCCGTCGCGGCGCTGGAAAGCCCGCTCGTGATCGACGAGAGCCAGGACGTGGCGACCGCCACGTTCCAGGACCCGCCCGTCTCCAACATGACGCCGGAACGCTATTTCGAGATCACCGAGCGGGCGAAGGACTATGTCCGGGCCGGCGACGTGTTTCAGGTCGTCCTGTCCCAGCGCTTCGACCAGCCCTTCGCCCTCTCGCCTTTCTCGCTTTACCGGGCGCTGCGGCGGATCAATCCGGCGCCGTTCCTCTGCTACCTGGACTTCCTCGAGTTCCAGATCGTGTGCTCCAGCCCGGAAATTCTCGTTCGGGTGCGTGATGGCAGGGTCACGATCCGGCCGATCGCCGGCACGCGGCGGCGCGGGGCGAGCCCGGCCGAGGACGAGGCGCTCGCTACGGAGCTCCTCGCCGACCCGAAGGAATTGGCCGAGCATCTGATGCTGCTGGATCTGGGACGCAACGATGCAGGCCGTGTGGCCGAGATCGGCTCCGTCACCGTGACGGATTCGTTCTTCATCGAGCGCTACAGCCAGGTCATGCACATCGTTTCCAATGTCGAGGCCACACTCGACCGGCGGAACGATCCGTTGGACGCGCTGGCCGCGGGCTTCCCGGCCGGGACGGTTTCCGGTGCGCCGAAGGTGCGGGCGATGGAGATCATCGACGAACTGGAGGACGACAAACGCGGACCCTATGGCGGGTGCATCGGCTATTTCGGCGCCAATGGCGACATGGATACGTGCATCGTGCTCAGGACCGCCCTGGTGAAGGACGGACAGATGCATGTTCAGGCCGGCGCCGGGATCGTCTACGATTCCGATCCGCGGTCCGAGCACCAGGAATGCGTGAACAAGGCTGCCGCCCTGTTCCGGGCCGCCGACGAGGCGGTGCGCTTTGCCAGCAGGGCACGGCGCGGCCAGTAGGAGACGCGCCATGGCAGGAACCCCTTTCGTCACCGCCGGTTGGCTCGCCGAGCGGCTGGACGATCCCGCCGTCGCGGTCGTCGACGGATCCTGGTACTTGCCCGCCCATGGACGCGATCCCGTGGCCGAGTTCGCGGCCGGGCACATCCCCGGCGCCGTGCGCTTTGACCTGGACAAGGTCAGCGACGCTTCGTCTGGCCTGCCGCATACGATGCCGACACCTGAGGCGTTCGGCCTTGCCATGGGCGGGCTCGGCATCGCGGAAACGATGACGATCGTGGTCTATGACGGGATCGGCCTGTTTTCGGCGCCGCGCGTGGCCTGGATGTTCCGCCGCTTCGGAGCGCGGGATGTGCGCCTGCTCGATGGCGGCCTGCCAGCCTGGAAAGCGGCCGGTCTGCAGCTCGAGACCGGGCCCGCGGGCGCTCGGGCTTCCACGATTTTCAACGCCAACGATCCCGGCCACGCCGTGGCGGCGTGGACCGACGTGCGGGACGCCCTGGCCGCGGGCTCGGCGCAGGTCGTCGATGCCCGACCCGCCGACCGCTTCCGTGGCGAAGCGCCTGAGCCGCGCGCAGGCGTGCGGCCGGGCCACATGCCTGGCAGCGTCAATCTCCCCTATTCGGAGTTGGTCGCCAACGGCCGGCTGAAGGACGACGCGGACCTGCGCGCTGCCTTCGACCGCGCCGGCGTCGACCTGTCGAAGCCGCTCGTCACGAGTTGCGGCTCGGGAGTGAGCGCCTGCATCGTCGCGCTCGCAGCGGAGCGGCTCGGCGCGGCCGAGCCACGCATCTATGACGGCTCGTGGGCCGAATGGGGCAGCCGCGATGACCTGCCGGTGGAGACCGGCTGAGGTCTGATCAGGCACGCATAATATGCGCAAACGTAAAGGGCGGCGCCGCTGGCACCGCCCTTTTTGTTGTCCGCGAGCGACCCGATCAGTGCAGGATCTGGCTGAGGAACAGCTTCGTCCGCTCGTGCTGCGGATTCTTGAAGAAGGTGTCGGGCGTGTTCATCTCGACGATCTGGCCGGCATCCATGAAGATGACCCGGTCGGCCACCTGACGGGCGAAGCCCATCTCGTGGGTGACGCAGAGCATGGTCATGCCCTCGTCGGCGAGGCTGACCATCGTGTCCAGCACTTCCTTGACCATTTCCGGATCGAGCGCCGAGGTCGGCTCGTCGAAGAGCATGATCTTGGGGCTCATGCAGAGCGACCGGGCGATGGCCACGCGCTGCTGCTGGCCGCCGGAGAGCTGGCCCGGATACTTGTTCGCCTGCTCGGGGATCTTCACGCGGCGGAGGTAGTGCATGGCCACCTCTTCGGCATCCCGCTTGGGCATCTTCTTCACCCAGATCGGCGCCAGCGTGCAGTTTTCCAGGATGGTCAGGTGCGGGAAGAGATTGAAGTGCTGGAACACCATGCCGACGTCCCGGCGCACCTCGTCGATCTTCTTCAGATCGTTGGTGAGCTCAGTGCCATCGACGATGATCCGGCCCTTCTGGTGCTCTTCGAGACGGTTGATGCAGCGGATCATCGTGGACTTGCCGGAGCCGGACGGCCCGCAGATGACGATCTTCTCGCCACGCGTCACCCGCAGGTCGATGTCGCGCAGGACGTGGAACTCGCCGTACCACTTGTTCACGCCGATGAGCTCGATCGCGACGTCGTTGACGAGCGGGGTCGGCTTCAGGTGGGCGGGCTTCTGAGCGGTCGTGGTGGTCATGGCACTCACCTCTTGTGTCCGGCCGCCATGCGTCTCTCGACGGATAGCGAGTACCGGGACATCCCGTAACAACAGACGAAATAGAAGACGGCTGCGAAGGCATAGCCGGTGTAGCGACTCGTGGGCGTCGCCCAGGTGGGGTCCACCAGCGTGGCGTCGATGGTCTTCAGGAAGTCGAAGATGCCGACGATGAAGACCAGCGTCGTGTCCTTGAACAGCCCGATGAAGGTGTTGACGATGCCGGGGATCACGATCCGCAGGGCCTGCGGCAGGATGATGAGGCGCATCATCTGCCAGTAGCCGAGGCCAAGCGACATGGCGCCCTCGTACTGGCCCTTGGGCATGGCCTGCAGGCCGCCGCGGATCACCTCGGCCATGTAGGCGGAGGCGAACATGGCGACGCCGACCAGCGCGCGCAGCAGGCGGTCGGGGCTGGCGCTGCCGGGCAGGAAGAGCGGCAGCATCGTGTTCGCCATGAACAGCACCGTGATCAGCGGCACGCCGCGCACGAACTCGATGAAGATCACGCAGAACAGCCGGATGACAGGCAGCCGCGAGCGCCGTCCCAAGGCCAGCAGGATGCCGATAGGCAGCGAGAACACGATGCCGACCAGGGACACGACCAGCGTGACGAGGATGCCACCCCACAGGTTGGTCGGCACGTATTCCAGGCCCCAGTCGATGGACAGGGCCAGCAGCATCGCGCCGAGCCCGGCGAACACGACGAGCACCGGCAGCGACGCCTCGCGTTGGGTCTTGCCGAAAGCCCGGCCGATGATCACCGACAGGGCCGTCGCGATGACCGCGGTCAGCAGGAAGTCGCTCCAGAAAGAGGCCGCGCCGCCTAGCTTGACCAGCTGCGCCCCCACGATGGCGAAGGGGAACAGGACCAGGGCAAGAAGCTTGGCGAGGATCGCGACGACCGGCGCCAGCAAGCCGCCGACAAGTTCGATCAGGGCCGACACCATGCCACCGAAGGTCAGCTTTACGTTGGAAAGCTCGAAACCGAAGGTGATCGGCCAGGCCCAGAGCTGAGGCACGGCGGTGGAGAGCCGGCCGAGAACGAAGCGGTTGAAATCGTAATCGCCGCCCACCAGCAGAATGAAGCCGAGGACCGGGAACACCAGGAAGAAATATCCCGCCCCTATGTCGCGGCGCGGCGCGTCGAGCCACAGAAGCCAGACAATACCGATGGCGCCCAGGACGAACACGACATCGACCCGCAAGCGAGACGCGACCGGGTACGACCCGTAGATGAAGTAGCTGAACCGGTCAGCCACGTAGGCCCAGCAGGCGCCGACCTGGAAGCCGACCTTTTCGCTCAGGCAGGCGTCCCGATCCGTGCCCGTCCAGACCGCGTCGATGACGAGGAACTTCAGCAGGGGCGGCAGGATCACGTAGAGCAGCGCGATGCCCAGCAGCGTCAGGACCGTGTTCAGCACGCTGGAGAACAGGTTGTCCCTGATCCACGCGATGGGACCACCGACAAGCGCCGGCGGCGGCGACGGCTCGATCTGCGACCGGCTGACGAAGGAATGTGTCGCGTCGGTCATGGGATCACCTTTCGACGATCGCCACGCGGCGATTGTAGATGTTCATGATGGCCGAGGTGACGAGGGAGATCGTCAGGTACACCGCCATGGTGACCGCCAAAACCTCGACGGCCTGACCGGTCTGGTTCAGCACCGTGCCCGCAAAGATCTGAACGAGGTCAGGGTAGCCAATGGCGACCGCGAGCGTCGAGTTCTTGACGAGGTTCAGGTACTGGCTGGTCAGCGGCGGCACGATCACCCGCATGGCCTGCGGGATGACCACGAGCCGCAGCGTAGGGCCGGGCCGCAGGCCGAGCGCCCCTGCGGCCTCGGTCTGCCCCCGCGACACGGCCATGATGCCGGCGCGGACGATCTCGGCGATGAAGGCGGCCGTGTAGATCACGAGCCCGAAAGTCAGGGCGACGAATTCGGGGAAGATCTGCAGGCCACCGGTCAGATTGAACCGGCCCTGCGTTGCATAGGCGAAGGTCACCGGGTTGGTGCCGACGACCGACAGGATGAGCCAGGTCACGACCGGCAATGCGACGATGAAGCCGAGCGTGATCAGGCCGACCGGATATTGCCGGCCGGTGGCCGCCTGCTGCTTCGCCGCCCAGCGGCGGAACAGGACGCTCGCGAGGATGCCGAGGATCAGCACGATGGCGAGGATGTAGGCGGTGCCGGAGAAGATCGGCTCGGGGGTGTAGAGGCCGCGATTGTTCAGGAAGAACAATCCGGTCTCTGTGCCCCGGAGGATGCCGATATTGGGCAGCAGGAACCAGGCCCCGACGGCCGCAACCAGCGCAGCGATGATCTTGCCGATCTGTCGTTCGGTGTCGTTGCGGCCGATGCGCTCGGCGCCGACATAGAGCGCATAGGACACGCCGAAGGCGGCGATCAGGGAGACGATGCCCATGAAGTCCGGCGTGCCGAAGCGCAAGCCCGTGATCTGGACCGAGTTGCGCGGCTCCGGCAGCGGTTTCAGCACGGCGTTGTACCAGAACACGAGCTGGAGCAGCAGCGGCAGGTTGCGGATGACCTCCACGTACCACTTGGCAATCTTGGAAATGATCCAGTTCGGCGACAGGCGCGCCACGCCGACGAGGAAGCCCAGGATCGTCGCCAGGACGATGCCGATGGAGCCCACCAGGAGCGTGTTCAGGAGCCCGACCCAGAAGGCGCGGCCGTAGCTTGAGACGGCGCCGTCGAAATAGATCAGCTTCTGGTTGATGTCGAAGCCGGCGGTGACGCCGAGGAAATCGAACCCGGACGCGATCTTCGCGGCTCTCAGGTTCTCAATCGCGTTGGTGGCCGCGCTGTAGATCAGGAAGCCCAGAACCGCGATGAGCAGGATCTGGTAGGCCACCGCACGGATTTTCGGATCATAGAGAACCGACCCGCGCGCGGGCGGCCTCTCTGGCACGCTGGACACGTCGAAACCCCTCCCAAAGACGGCCGTACGACCGCCCGCGACCCGGTGCCATTATGGCCTTGTCCGGGCCGGAAGGAGCGTCCGCGACCCCTCGCGGACGCTCCAGTCTTCAAGCCTTGCGGCCGATCAGCGGATCGGCGGAGCGTATTGCAGGCCGCCCTTCGACCACAGCGCGTTCTGGCCGCGCTTGATCTTCAGACGCGAACCCTCGCCGACATTGCGCTCGAAGCTCTCGCCGTAATTGCCGACGTGCTTCACGATGCGCACGACCCAGTCCTTCGTCAGGCCGATCGACTCGCCGAAATTGCCCTCGACGCCCAGCAGACGCTTGATCTCCGGGTTCTCGGACTTGAGCATGTCGTTGACGTTCGCCTTGGTCACGCCAAGCTCTTCGGCGTTCAGCATGGCGAAGTGGGTCCACTTCACGATGTCGAACCACTGGTCGTCGCCGTGACGCACCGAGGCGCCGAGCGGCTCCTTGGAGATGATCTCTGGCAGAACGATGTGCTCATCCGGGTTGGCGAGCTTCAGGCGCTCCGCATAAAGGCCGGACGCGTCCGTGGTGAACGCATCGCAGCGGCCGGCGTCGTAGGCCTTCACGGTTTCGTCGGCCGAGGCGAAGGCGACGACCTCGTACTTCAGCTTGTTGGCACGGAAGAAGTCGGCGAGGTTCAGCTCGGTCGTCGTGCCCTGCTGGGTGCAGACCGAGGCGCCGTTCAGCTCGAGCGCGGATGACACGCCAAGCTTCTTGCGGACCATGAAGCCCTGGCCGTCGTAGTAGTTCACGCCGACGAAGTTGAGGCCGAGCGAGGTGTCGCGCGACATCGTCCAGGTCGTGTTGCGGATGAGGACGTCGGCCTCGCCGGACTGGAGCGCCGTGAAGCGGTCCTTGGCCGACAGCGGCACGAAGCGAACCTTGTTCGGGTCGTCGAAGATGGCGGCGGCGATGGCGCGGCACGCCTCGACGTCCAGACCGGTCCAGGTGCCCTGGGCGTCCGGCACGCCGAAGCCCGCCAGGCCCGTGTTGGCGCCGCAAGCCAGCTGGCCGCGCGCCTTCACCGTGGCGAGGGTGCTCTGCCCCTGGGCATAGGCGCCGGTCGCCGCGACGGCAGCGACGACGCCGACCGCGATCGATGCGATGGTCTTTTTCATGATTATTCCGTCTCCCGCTCTGAACTCGAATCCGGGAGGGTGCACATATTGATTTCGACCCCTCCCAAACCGGCGCCGGGGGCGCCTGGAGCGAGCGCCGCTTTATGCGTGCACTCGCCCTGCGCGCATCACATGCGAAGTTCCACACATGGTCAAGCGAACGTTTTGGTCGCAGGCTGTTGCTTTATTCAGCACAAACCCCGGAATCTGCTAGGTGTTTTCGGCCTCGTCGCCAGATCGGGGCAAATCCGGCGCCCGCGCGCCTATGCATCGGAGTGATCTTTTCTATGCAAAATTTCGATGGTAAGCCCGGATCCCAACGCGGTTTGCGCACCCGGCTGGCGCATGCAGGGCGCAAGACCAGCGAGCAGTTCGGCTTCATCAACACGCCGATCTATCGGGGTTCGACCGTGCTCCACCCGGACACGCGGTCCCTCGAGACCCGGAACGCGCCGTATATCTACGGCACGAAGGGCACGCCGACGATACGCGCGCTGGAGGAGGCCTGGACCGAGCTGAGCGGCGCCGCGGGCAGCGTGGTGACCCCCTCGGGTCTCTCCGCCATCACCGTCGCGATCCTCTCGGTCGTCAAGGCCGGCGACCACATCCTTGTGACCGACAGCGCCTATCGGCCAACCCGGATGTTCTGCGAGGGCGTCCTCAAGCGCCTCGGCGTTGAGACCGAGTATTACGATCCCGCCATAGGGGCCGGCATCGCCTCCCTGATGCGTGACCGGACGAGCCTCGTTCTGACCGAGGCGCCGGGCTCGCAATCCTTCGAGATGCAGGACATCCCCGCCATCGCGGAAGTCGCCCACGCGCGCAGCGCGCTGGTCCTCATGGACAATACCTGGGCGACGCCGATCTTCTTCCCCCCGCACGAGCGCGGCGTGGATCTCGCCGTCGAGGCCGGCACGAAATATCTCGGCGGCCATTCCGACCTGCTGCTGGGCCTGGTCTCGGCCAACGAGCGCGCCTACCCGGCATTGCGCGAGACGTTCGACCTTTTCGCCATGTGCGCCGGGCCGGAAGATGCGTTTCTCGCGTTGCGCGGCATGCGCACGATGGCGCTGCGCCTGCGCGAGGCGGAGCGGCAGGGTCTCGCTCTGGCGACCTGGCTCCAGGGCCGGCCCGAAGTGGCGCGGGTGCTGCACCCTGCCCTGCCCGACGATCCGGGCCACGCGATCTGGAAGCGCGACTTCCTGGGCTCGACAGGCCTGTTCTCGGTGATCCTGAAGCCGTTCTCGAAGAAGGCCGTGGCGGCCATGCTCGACGGGCTCGAGCTGTTCGGGCTTGGCTATTCCTGGGGTGGTTACGAGAGCCTCGTCATCCCGTTCGACTGTGCGTCCTACCGGTCGGTGACGGCATGGGACCCGGGCGGCCCGGCCCTGCGGTTCCAGGTCGGCCTGGAGGACATGGCCGACTTGCAGGCGGACCTGGAAGCCGGGTTCGCCCGGCTGAAGGCCGCCGATTGAGCGTCAGGGCGCGATCCAGCCGGCTGCGACGGGCGTCGATACGCCCGGCGACCAGGAGAGGCGGAGCCGGCGGTGACCGCCATGGCGCAGGTGGAGCCAGTCCATGGCTTCGACCGCGATGCTGACCGCCCGGAAATGCGCCCGACCGGCGGCGATCGCCGCATCGTCCGCCGGCAGGGCGAAGGCGTCGGCGTCGGCCAGCGGGGCGCCCGGGCCCGGCTCCTGTCCGTAACAGAGGCGGCTGAGCCGGCGGGACGCTTCCCAGGCGCCATCGGCCAGCCCGTCATCGGCGTGAAGCGTCGCCCGACCCTGCACCCGGACCTGGATCGCGGCCTCTGGATCGTAGAACAGCAGCGACACACGCGGGTCGGCAGCGATTTCGGCCACCTTGGCGGACCGGGAATCGGTATGGACGCGCAAGCTCGGTTGATGCGGATCCCAAGCGCGAAGCACGACAACGCGATGGCGCGGCGCGCCGTCGAGGCCGATCGTGGCCAAAGCCGGCGTATGGAAAGGCGACCCCCGGTCGCGCACTCCCTGCGCCAGCCGGTTGGCGATGTCGTCGAGGATAAGCGCGGGTTCCACGCCGACGCTCATGGCGTTCAGCCCGGCCCGGCGTCCGATTGCTCGCCGCGTGCCCTCGCGCGCAGCACGAATTGCAGGTTCCGCAGATAGACGAACAGGCCGAAGCCCTGGCCGATGATGAAGACGGGATCGCGGCGGTAGAGCGCATAGATCAGCAGCAGCGTGCCGCCTCCGATGGAGAACCACCAGAACGTCATCGGGACGACCGACCGCTTGACGCGTTCGCTGGCGACCCACTGCACGACGAAGCGCATCGTGAACAGGGCCTGGGCGACGACGCCCAGCAACACCCACCAGTCCACGTTGTTGACGAAGACATCGTGCAGGTAATCGCCGATGGCCTGCTGCAGGTCGACCAGCATCAGACGATCTCCCTCGCGGCCGGCACGCGCCGGCGCCGGCGGACGAGCCACCATACGCCGGCGAGGTCCAGGATGCCGACCCAAAGCCTGTCAAAGAACCCGTAATTCGAGACACCGGAATGGCGCGGCCGGTCGATGACGTCGACATGCGCGATCCCGTAGCCCTCGCGCTTGACGAGAGCCGGCATGAAGCGATGGAGCGCGTCGAAATAGGGCAGACCGAGATAGACCTCGCGGCGGAAGCATTTTAGCCCGCAGCCGGTATCGCGGGTGCCGTCCTTCAGGATGCGGCCGCGCACCGCGTTGGCGATGCGCGATTGCAGCCGCTTGAAACCCGTGTCCTTGCGGCCGACGCGCTGGCCGGCCACCAGCCCGATGGACGGATCGGCGGACAGGGCCGCCACGAGGTCGGGGAAGAAGGCCGGGTTGTTCTGGCCGTCGCCGTCGATCGTCGCCACGATCGGCGCGCGGGCGGCGAAAACGCCGGTGCGCACCGCGGCACTCTGCCCGCAACTCGTCTCGTGCCGGATCTGACGCAGCCATGGCCGCCCGGCACGGAGGCGCGCCAGCTCGGCCGGCGTCGCGTCGGTCGAGCCGTCGTCCACATACACGACCTCGAACGGCGCAAGCGCGGCGCAGGCCGCCTCGATCTCGGCCAGGAGCGGCGCGATGTTGCCGGCCTCGTTGCGGACGGGGACGACCACAGTGAGGCGCGGCGCGCCCGCCAGGCTGGGTTTCAGTTCGTTCATCGGGCCGCTCGATTACAGCAACCGCCGTATGGCGTCACGGGCTGATTGCATAGACGCCGATGTCGACGCGACGCCCGCCATTGATGTTGAACCCGGCGACGCGGGTGACGAGGCGCGGCGAGACGTTCCGGCGGGCGAGTTCGGCGGCGAAGTCCGGCTCCTCGCGCTGGGTCACGAAGGCGATGCGGCAGCCATTGCCCTCGGCCAGAAGCCGCGCGGCCTCTCCGCCCGTCGCCGGCATGGCGAGGTCGGTGCGCGTCAGGAAAACAAGGCTCGGCTCGCGGTAGCCCGCGGTCGCGATGGCCGGATCGACGCAGCCAACGGAGCGCGCCGCCTCCGCGAGACGGGGCGACAGTTTCAGGGCGCGCAGACCCGGCTGGACGAGGCCGAAGACGCCGACCGACAGGAGGGCGGAAGCCAGGATCGCGGCGACCAGGGCTCCTGCCCCGTCGCGCCGGGCATAGAGTCTCCAGGCATAGATGGCGACCAGGACCGCCAGAAGCAGGACCGGAATGCCGGCAAATGGGATTGAGCCGTCCAGCCACCAGGCCGCCGCCGGCAACCCGACGAGCAGGCCGAGCGGCACGAACGGCACGAGAAGCGCGGTGATGGACGATCCGCGGCGCCAGAGCCCGCCGGCGATCAGCGTATGGACGGTCAGGATCGCGATGGCCGGATAGAGCGGCAGGACATAATGCGGCAGCTTGGTCGGCACCACCTCGAAAACGATCCAGCTCGGGATGATCCAGGCCAGGCATAGGGCGATTGCCGGCTCCCGCCGCGTCTGCCAGACGAAGGGCGCGGCGATGGCCGAGAAGGCGGCCGCCGGCCAGAACGTGCCGAAGAACGCGAGAAGGTAGAAGCCGGGAGGCGCGCCATGCTTCTCCTGCGCGCTGCCGACCTTCCCGAGCATGTCCTTGCCGACCGACTCGGCAAGGAAGGCGCCGCCGGTCTTGTGCAGGATCGCCGCGAACCAGGGCAGTACGGCTATCGCGACCAGCGCAAGGCCGAGCCAGGGCCGCAGCCGGGCCGCCCAGCTTAAGGAGCGGTCCTTGATCGCAAGCACCGCGAGCGCGAGGCCGGCGACCATCAGAACGATCGGTCCCTTGACGAGAATACCGAGCGCCATGCCCGACCAGAAGGCGGCGAGCGTGCCGCGCGACAGCTCGATGCCCCGGCGCAGATAGGCTCGGGCTAGGCCGCCGAAGACGAGCGTGCAGGCGAGCGCCAGCGTGGCGTCGGTCTTCGCCAGCCGGGCCTCGACGCCAAGCAGGATCGACGCGGCCATCAGCGCGGCGGAGAGGAACGCTCCGACCGGGCCGAGGAAGGCGAGTGCGGCCCAATATGTCGCCAGAACCGTGCCGATGGCGGCAGCGAGCGAGGGCAGCCGATAGAGGAAGATCGTGGTGCGCGCTTCGGGAACGCCGAGCGCTTCGGCAGTCGCCACCGTGGCGCTCTGAAGCCAGTAGATGCCGACCGGTTTCTTGTGTCGGGCCTCGTCCTGGAAACGGATGTCGACGAAATCCCGGCTTTCCAGCATCTGCTTGGATGCCTGGGCGAAGCGCGGCTCGTCCCGGTCCATCGGCTGAAGCGAGGCAAAGCCTGGGATGAAGCAGGCAAGCGACAGAATGATGAGCGCTGCGACAGCGCGGGCGCGCGTCGCGGCGAGCGCATGCAGCAGGCGGCTCGGCCAGGAAGCGGCCGGTAGAGCCGGAAAGTCCGGATTGAGCGGGGTCGGCATGGATGCAGTCCAGGGCTGGCGGCGGGAGAGGTGCGGGTTTTCGAACCCGAAGTCAAACCGCGACGTTGGCGCAGCCGATGGGAACCGCAGCCGCCACCAGACGTTCGTCGCCGGGGGCCTCGAACCATGGAGAGACGCCATGAAGGTCACCCTCACCCACTCGGTTGCCGCAGCGGCGTTGCTGCTCGGCGCCTCCACCGCCATCGCGCAGACCAGCGCGCCGACCGCCGAGCCGCCGCGCCGCGCGATCGAAAGCAACGACACGACCGCGCCGGGCCGCTCGGGCACCGCTCCAGGGCAGACCCGCCCGGAGGCCAATACAGCAGCACCGGGTCGCTCCGAGGCGGCGCCGGGTCAGAACCGCCCCGCGGCCACCACTGCCGAGCCCGGCAAGTCGGAGGCCGCTCCCGGCCAGACGCGCGAGCGCACCGGCACGACCGAGCAGCCCGCCTCCCGCACGAACAACCAGCGCGCCGAGCCGCCGGCTTCCGCCAATCCGCAGCGCAGCGGACAGGGCGCCACGCGGGAGGCTGCGCCCGCCCAGACCAACGAACGGACCGGCACCACGTCCAACCGCACGGCCAATCCGGATGACAGCGGCAACGTCCAGCGCCGCTCGACCGAGACGCAACCGACGACCGGCACGACGCAGCGCTCGACCGAGCGCGAGAGCTCCGACACGCTGTCCACCGGCTCGCTCAACGCCACCGCCGACCTCAGCACCGAGCAGCGGACCCGCGTGACCTCTACGCTGGTGAGCAGGGCCGAGCCGGTCACCAACGTGAACTTCTCCGTGTCAGTCGGCACCGCGGTGCCGGACCGGGTCCGGCTCTACGAGGTGCCGTCCGAGATCGTGACGATCGTCCCGAAATATCGCGGCTACAGCTATTTCGTGGTCCGTGAGGAGATCGTGATCGTCGAGCCGCGCACCAAGAAGATCGTCGAGGTGATCCGCCGCTCCGGCGATCGCCGCGCCTCGACCACGCTGACGATCTCCCGCGACAAGGCGGCGCTGATCAAGCGCGAGCTGAAGCCGACCCGCACGGTGCAGCGCGAAGTCACGATCCAGACAGGAACCGCCGTTCCGGAGGTGATCGAGCTCCAGACGGTGCCGACCGCCATCGTCACGGAAGTGCCGGAGCTGCGCGACTATCGCTTCTTCGTGAAGGACGACGAGATCGTGTTCGTCGAACCGGAAAGCCGGCGCATCGTCGAAGTGATCCGCTGATGCGAAAAGGGCCCCGTGGATGCCACGGGGCCCTTGATCTCATGGCGACCCCGGCAGGGCTCGAACCTGCGACCTGCCGCTTAGAAGGCGGCTGCTCTGATCCAGCTGAGCTACGGGGCCTTGCCGGCGGTCAGTGGGTCCACGGACCGACGCGGTTGAACTTGAAATTGTCCGAATAGGCCATGGTGCGCGTCGCGACGGGCTTGGGCTCCTCGACGCGATAGGCGATGGCGTTCCGCTCGGCATAGGCGACCGCTTCCTCCTTGGTCGCGAAGCGCAGGCGCACCTGCTGCTTCATGTCCCGGGAGCTCGTCCAGCCCATGAGGGGCTCCACCGAACGCGGCACTTCCTGCTCATATTCGAGCAGCCAGAGCTTTGCCCGGTTCTTGCCGGACTGCATGGCGCTGCGGGTGGGCTTGTAGATTCTCGCGGTCATCGCTCGATCGTCCTCGGCTCGCCGACGTCCAAACCATGTGGTCGGGGCGGCAGGATTCGAACCTGCGACCCTCTGGTCCCAAACCAGATGCGCTACCAGGCTGCGCTACACCCCGACGCCCGTAACGCCATGCCATCATTACGCTTTTCTTCAGCGCGACGGCACCACGCCCGGATCGGCGAAGGCAATAGCACTCACCGGCACACTTGGGAACATAAATGTCCCGACGGCCCGATGGTTCACGCCTGGTCCAGCGCCTGGGCGATGTCGGCGACAAGGTCGTCCGGATGCTCGATGCCGATGGAGAGGCGGACCGTGCTATCGAGCACGCCGATCCGGTCCCGCACCTCCAGCGGCACGCCGGAATGGGTCGTCGAGGCCGGGTGGCTTGCCAGCGATTCGGTGCCCCCCAAGCTCACCGCCAGCTTCAGGACCTGCAGCGCATTGAGGAAGCTGAATGCGGCCGGCTGACCGCCTTCGATATCGAAGGAGAAGGTCGAGCCGGCGCCCGTCGCCTGGCGGTCGTGTACCCGCCGGGTCGGCGAGCCTTCCGGGAGGAAGCCGAGATAGTGGACATGGCGCACCTTGGGATGCTCGCGCAGGAACTCGGCCACGATGCGCGCATTGCGGTCGGCGCGCTCGAACCGCACGCCCAGCGTCTCGAGGGACCGGCCGAGCATCCAGCAGGAATGAGGGTCGAGTTGCGTGCCGATGGCGCCGCGCAGCATCCGGATCGTCTGCGCATGCGGCTGCCGCGCCAAAGCCGCGCCGGCGATGAGATCCGAATGTCCGCCGACATATTTCGTCAGCGAATAGAGCGAGACGTCGGCGCCGTGCTCCAGCGGGCGCTGGAAGACCGGTCCGAGCAGGGTGTTGTCGCAGGCGACCAGCGGCCGGTGGCCCTGCGCCGTCCCGATCTCGTCCGCGATACGGGCGACCAATGGGATATCGATCAACGTATTCAGCGGATTGGACGGCGTTTCTATGAGAATGAGCGAGACTCGGCCCTTCGCGCGGGCAGCGTCTGCGGCTGTACGGATCGCGCTTTCGGAGATGCCGTCGGAGAACGGAACCGCGCCGATGCCCATGGATGCCATGAAGCGGCTGAGCAGCGTCTCCGTCCCGCCGTAGAGCGGCTGGGAATGGAGGATGACGTCGCCCGGCCGGGCGAAGGCGAGCAGGGTCGTCGCGATGGCCGACATGCCGGACGAGAACAGGATGCAGGATTCGGCGCCTTCGAAGACGGCGATCCGGTCCTCGACGATCTCGCTGTTGGGATGGTTGAAGCGGGAATAGACGAGGCCCGCTCCCTCACCCGCCGGCGGCTTGCGCCGCCCGGCCGTGTAATCGAAGAAGTCCTTCCCCTCCTCGGCCGAGCGGAAGATGAAGGTCGAGGTGAGGAAGACTGGCGGCTTGACCGCACCCTCCGACAGGAGCGGATCGTAGCCGTAACCCAACATCAGCGTCTCGGGATGGAGCGGATGGTTCCCGATATGGGTTCGCGAGGGTTTCGGTGCGGTCATGGCGTCCTCCTCGTGCGGATTTGACGCCATCCTAGCGGGGTTCGGCCGGGCGGTAAGGGGCATGCCCGCACGCGCGGGCGAGCACGGACGGACCGATCAGCAGACGATCAGCGCTTGAAAAGCGGATGGGCGACCCGGTCGCCGGCCTTGATGCCGAGCTTCGCGCTCGTGCCGGCATTGAGTTCCAGCACGGCCAGGACCGGCTCGCCGGACGGGATCGTGCGGGTTGAGAGCGGTTCGGTGTGCTCCTCGATCCGCGCGATCGTGCCGTCGGCGCGGATGAAGAGCATGTCGAGCGGGATATAGGTGTTCTGCATCCACATCGCGACAGGCGCGACCTGCTTGAAGTCGAACAGCATGCCCCGGTCCTCGGGCATGTAGCGGCGATACATCAGGCCCTTGGCCCGTTCCGCGTCGGTACGCATGACCTCGACGGAGAAGACCCGCTCGCCGGCCGATGTCGCGATGGTCAGCCGCTCGACCCCTTGGGACGCCGCCGGCGGCGCGTAGAGGCAAACGACGAAAAACAGATGCGCGAGGCAGGCCAGAAGGCGGCGCATGGGCCGGCGGCCGATCAGTGGGAGAACGGCGTGGAGCTGGCGTCCACGGGCCGGATCTCGGCCGCCATCAGGCCCTTCGGCCCGTCGCCGTAGCGCACGAGCACTTCCTGGCCGGGCTTGAGTTCGGCGAAGCCGTAGCGGCGCATCGTCTCCATATGGACGAAGATGTCCGGCTGCCCTTCGCCGGTCGTCACGAAGCCGAAGCCGCGCAGGCGGTTGAACCATTTCACCACCGCCCGCTCGAGCCCGCTGGACGGCGTGACCGTGACATGGGTGCGCGGCGCCTGCAGTTCGGAGACGTGAAGGGCGGTCGTGTTGTCCAGCGAGAGGATGCGGAACACCTGGAGCCCGCGCGGGCGCTGCTGCGCCTGGCAGACGATCCGCGCGCCTTCGTTCGCCGTCTCGAAGCCTTCCTTGCGAAGGCAGGTGACGTGCAGGAGCACATCAGGCAGGCCGTTGTCAGGAACGATGAACCCGTAGCCCTTGGCGACGTCGAACCACTTGATGCGGCCGGACAGCTCGATGAGGTCGGATGGCGCTTCGGATGCCCGCTCGCGCTCGACCGGAGAGCCGATCTCGTCTGCCCTGACCTCTGGTCCGTGAAGGGCGTCGTCAGACATCTGTACTCATCCGAATCGCGCGGGCGTCCTGTGCGCAGGATAGCACTGCCCGAAGACGCGCAAAGGGCCTGCGAGGCCCTTCTCCACATAGCAGCCGCGGGGGCGGCCGTAGCCGGTTCAGGGTCGTCCGATGACGGGGCGATCAGGATCCCGCTCGCGCTTGGGACCGCGCGCGACCAGGGGCACCCGGTCGAGCGCCACGAGCTCGTCCGCCAGTAGCGCGGCGACACAGGCATAGCCCCGGTCGCTCATGTGGAACCGGTCTGCGGCGAGCATGGCGGGGAAGTCGCCCGGCGCTTTCAATGCCCACGACTGCATCGCCCGGTAGCGCTGGAAGACCGGCACCCCGCGATCGGCCGCCACCTCGCCCAGAATGTCCACGTAGCGCTCGTAGCGTGCGGGATCGCGGACGGCGGGGAAGAACTGCTGGTCCATGAGCAGCAGATCGGAGCCGCGGTCGAGGACCGCGTCGATGCCCGCCGTCAGCAGGTTGCGGAAGCCGGCCTCGTCCACGCCGCGCACCGCGTCGTTTGTGCCGACCTGCCAGATGACGAGGTCGAAATGCCGCTCACGGGTAAGCCGAGTCAGCCGCTCGATGGTCTGGGAGGCCGTCTCGCCGCCGATGCCGGCATTGACCAGCGTGACGTCCGCGCGGCCGAGCCGAGCCGCGAGCAGGCGCTGGAGCGTCTGCGGATAGGCCTGGTAGGGCGAGGACGCTCCGGCGCCCTCTGTGGAAGAGGAGCCGATGGCGAGGATCGAGAGTGCTTGCTTCTGCCGCAGCTTGGCGCCGGTCAAGAGCAGCGTATCCCGCAATCCCGCGGTCGGGACACCGGTGCAGGCTTGGTCTGCGGGCGCCCCGCCCTCGGCCTTGGCCGGAGGCACCGCCAGCGCGACGACAAACGAAGCCGCAAGCCCGAGGGCGCGCAAGGCGGAAGCGGTGGACACGCCACCGAGACTGAACCTGATCATGTAGCGGGTTCTGGTCCGGAACGAAGAGCGTTGCGGCGATCCCTATCACAGCCGCGTGATGATCGCCATCCGGGCCGCTTCGCGGATGGATGCGGCATCCGCGCCCAAGCGGCAGAAGCCCCGGCTTTCGCCGGGCGCGGACCCCGTGCTACGCGTCGGGCCCGGTATTCCGCCGCGATTTCGCCCGTTAAGGGCCGGCCAGGTGACGATGACCCTCCCCTTCGATCCACCCGCACCGCCGTCGCCTGCGAGACGAAGGCTTCCCGGCCTGGATTTCGCACGCGGCGCGGCCGTCCTGGCCATGATCGTCTACCACTTCGCCTGGGACCTGCAGTACTTCGCCCTCACCACGATCGACGTCGTGGGCGAGCCGGGCTGGCGCTGGTTCGCCCGCGCCATCGCCGGCAGCTTCCTTGGCCTCGTCGGGTTCAGCCTCGTCCTCGCGCATGGCGAGCGGTTCCGGCGCGATGCCTTCCTGCGGCGGCTGGCGGTGATCGCGGGTGCCGCTGCGCTCGTCACTGCGGGCACCTACGTGGCGATGCCGGAGGGCACGATCTGGTTCGGCATCCTGCATTGCATCGCGCTCTCCAGCGTCGTCGCCCTGCCCTTTCTGCGCGCGCCATGGCCGTTGCTTGTCGTCGTGGGCGCAGCCGCTCTCGCCGCGCCATCCTTCCTCGCCGCGGATGTCTTCAATCATCCGGCCGCCTATTGGCTGGGGCTCGGCACGGTGGAGCCGCGCACCAACGATTACGTCCCGCTCCTGCCCTGGTTCGGCTGCGTGCTCCTGGGCATGGCGGCGGCCCGGCTGATCCTGTCGCGCGCCGGCAGCGGCGAAGGGGCCCGGGACTGGCCGCGCGCTGCCGCCCCCGTCGCATTCCTCGGCCGCCACAGCCTGCCGATCTACCTCCTCCACCAACCGGTGCTGGTCGGCCTGCTCTATCTCTTCGTCACCCTATCGGGCGGCAGCGGCGACCTCGCGGTCACCCGCGAGTTTCGCCAGGGATGCCGGGCGCAATGCGAGGCCACCGGCGGCGATATCGCCATGTGCCGGCGGTTCTGTGCCTGCGCGGAGGGGGAGCTGAAGCAGGCCGGCCTGTGGACCGCCGTGACAACCAACGACAACGATGCCGGCGTCCAGGCCCGGATCGCCGGCATCGTCAACATGTGCAGCCGCAGGGAAGCGCCGGAAGGCGCGGCGCCGGCGCCCTGATCAGTCCTTGGCGCGTTCCACGTAAGAACCGTCCGCCGTCATGATGACGACGCGGGTCCCGGTCGCGATGTGCGGCGGGACGGAAGTGCGCAGGCCGTTGGAGAGGACGGCGGGCTTGTACGAGGAAGAGGCCGTCTGGCCCTTCACCGTCGGCTCGGTGTCGACGATCTCGAGCACCACGCGGGCCGGCAGCTCGATGGAGACGGGCACGCCTTGGTGCAGGCTGAGCGTCACGGTCATGTTCTCGGCGAGGTAGACCGACTGGTCGCCGACGACGTCGGCGGGAACCGTGACCTGGTCGTAGGTCTCCTGGTTCATGAACGTGTAGCCGTCGCCGTCCTGGTAGAGATAGGTGAACTCGCGATCCTCGATATAGGCGCGCTCCACCTGCTCGGTCGTCTTGTAGCGCTCGGAGACCTTCACTCCGTCGCTGATGCGGCGCATGTCGACCTGGGTCGTCGGCGTACCCTTGCCCGGATGGAAGCTTTCGGCGCTGAGGACGACGTAGAGCCGGCCATCGATGTCAACGACGTTGCCCTTGCGCAGCGAGCTGGCGATAACCTTGGCCACGAATTGCCTCTCGGTCTTGATGCGCGAGGCCGGAAGCCGTCGCGGGAATGATCTCGCGGCGCTACATAGACGCCGCCGCCGCCGCGGCCAAGCTCTTTCGCCCGGAGCGTTCCTTGTCGAACCCCTCCCCCTCGCCCTGGTGGCGGCCGGACGTCCATGCCGACCGGCGCCCCTTCCTTCTCGCGCGCAACCGCGTCGCCTCGGCGATCCGCGGCCACTTCGATAGTGCCGGGTTCATCGAGGTCGAAACGTCGGCGCTACAGGTCTCGCCGGGGAACGAGGCCCATCTCCACGGCCTGCCGGTCCTTCTCCAGGCGACCGACGGGCGCGGGGCCCAATTGTGGCTGCATACTTCGCCGGAATTCGCCTGCAAGAAGCTGTTGGCAGCGGGCGAGCAGCGGATCTTCACGCTCGCGCCCGTCTTCCGGAACCGGGAGCGCGGCGCGCTGCACCATCCGGCCTTCACGATGCTGGAATGGTACCGCGCCGGCGTGCCCTACGAAACATTGATGGACGATTGCGCCCAGCTGCTGCGGGTGGCCGCGGATGCGGGCGGGAACCGGACATTCCGCTGGCGCGGCCGGGAGATGGACGCGCATCTCGAGCCGGAGCGCCTGACGGTCGCGGAGGCGTTCGAGGGCCATGCCGGGATCGACCTCATGGCCACCCTGCCCGGCGGTGAGCCGGATGCCGAAGCGCTGCTGGCTCAGGTGCAGGGAATTGGATTGCGCACAGCGCCGGACGATGGCTGGAGCGACCTGTTCAGCCGCGTCCTGAGCGAGCGGATCGAACCGAAGCTCGGCATCGGGCGCGCCACGGTCCTGATGGAGTATCCCGCCTGCGAAGCGGCGCTCGCGCGGCGCAAGGAGGGCGACAGTCGCGTCAGCGAGCGGTTCGAGCTGTATGCCTGCGGCGTCGAGCTCGCCAATGCCTTCGGGGAGCTGAGGGATGCGGACGAGCAGCGCCGCCGCTTCGAGGCAGAGATGGCCGAGAAGGCCCGCGTCTATGGCGAGACCTATCCGATCGACGAGGATTTCCTCGACGCGCTGACGCTGATGCCCGCGGCGAGCGGCGCCGCGCTTGGGCTCGACCGGCTGGCCATGCTGGCGTCCGGGGCGACACGGATCGAGCAGGTGCTCTGGGCGCCGGCGCCCGACCCTTTCGCGTGATCGGACTGGCGCGCGCGGCTCCTCGGCCTTAACGACAGGACATGGCGACACAGACGCTCCGGACCCTGGCGGACCTCGAGGCGGCGGGCATGCCGGTGGATCCGGCGGACCCGGCGCTGGTGGCCGTCGCGGGGCGCTACGCGATCGCGGTGACGCCGGCGGTCGCGCGCCTCGTCGACCCTGCCGACCCGTCCGACCCGATCGCGCGGCAATACCTGCCGCAGGCCGCCGAGCTGGACAGCCGGCCCGGCGAGCGGGCCGATCCGATCGGCGACGACGTGCACAGCCCGGTGCCGGGCATCGTGCACCGCTATCCCGACCGGGTGCTGCTGAAGCCCGTTCACGTCTGCCCGGTTTATTGCCGCTTCTGCTTCCGGCGGGAGATGGTCGGGCCGAAGGGCCGGCCGGCCCTGTCCGACACCGAACTCCGTGCCGCGCTCGCCTATGTGGCCGAGCGGCCCGGCATCCGCGAGATCATCGTGACCGGCGGCGACCCGTTCGTCCTGTCACCGCGCAGGATGCGGGCCATAGCCGCGGCCGCATCGGCCATGAACCACGTGGAGGTGCTGCGCTGGCATACGCGGGTGCCGGTGGCGGCGCCGGAGCGTGTGACACCGGCGCTGGTGCGGGCGCTGCGATCCTTCCGCGGCGCCACCTATGTCGCCGTTCATGCCAACCATCCACGCGAATTGACGGACGAAGCCCGGGCAGGCCTCGCGCTGATGGCGGATGCGGGCATCGTGTTGCTCAGCCAGACCGTCCTGTTGAAGGGCGTCAACGACGACGTGGAGACGCTGGCAGCCCTGATGCGCGGATTCGTGGCGAACCGGGTCCGGCCCTATTACCTGCACCATGCCGACATGGCGCCGGGCACCGGCCATTTCCGCACGAGCGTCGCCGAGGGGCGCGCCCTGGTCGCTGCCCTGCGCGGGCGGCTGTCTGGCCTGTGCCAGCCGACCTACGTGCTCGATATTCCCGGCGGATTCGGCAAGTCGCCCATCGGCCCCGATTACTGGGACGAGGACGGCGTGCGGGACTTTCAGGGCAGCGCCCACGCCTACCCTCCGGAATGAGGATGGGGCCCGCTCCTGCCGGAACGGGCCCCAATCTTGTCAATCGGACCGGATCGCGTGTTACGCGGCGCGGCGGTTGATCTTGCGCTCGGCAAGCTCGGTGAGCTTCTTGTCCGTGGCGCGCTCCTCGGCGAGCGTTTCCTCGAACAGGCGGGCGCACTCGGTGTGGCCGAGCTGCGTGGCCCAGGCGGCCAGCGTGCCGTAGCGGGTGATCTCGTAATGCTCGACGGCCTGGGCGGCGGCGATCAAGGCGGCGTCCAGCACCTCCTTGTCGCCGACCTCGCCCGCGATCTCGTTGGCTTCCTCGATGATGCCGTCGATGGCAGGACAGTCGACGCCCTTGGGCTCCTGGCCGATGCTCTGGAACGCCTGGCGCAGGCGCTCGACCTGACGCTCGGTCTCGGCGAGGTGAGTCTGGAAGCCCTGCTTGAGCTCCGGATCGGTCGCCTTCTCGATCATGTCGGGCAGCGCCTTCAGGATCTGCTTCTCGGCATAATAGATGTCCTGCAGCTGGTGCTTGAACAGGTCTTCCATCGTTTCGATGTCGGGGGAGAACAGGCCCATGACGTATCCTCTCGTTCGCGGGGGGTAGCGCTCGGACGGCCCCGCGCAAAAGCGCGTTCCGTCTTCGACCGACCAACGTGCGAACCGGCAGGATGTTTCGTCGCGACCTTCGCCGAAACAGGAAACGGCCGGCGTTTCCGCCGGCCGTCGCCCCGCGATCGGAATGGTGCGTCAGGCCCGGAGCCGGCTGGAAACCGCCTCCGCGCGCGCAAAGCTCAGAGCGAGTCGCGCAGAGCCTTCGCCGCCGTGAAGCCGAGCTTCTTGGAAGCGGCGATCTTGATGGTCTCGCCGGTACGCGGGTTACGGCCGGTGCGGGCCGGACGCGACGTGACCTTGAACTTGCCGAAGCCCGGGAGGCTGACCTCGCCCTTCTTCGCGCCAGCGGCGATGGAGGCGAGGACCGTGTCGACGACGCTGCGCGCCTCGGTCTTGGTCAGCTTGTGGTCGGCAGCGACCTTATCGACGACGTCTTGAATGCTCATGGGCACCCCCTTGTTTGAGAGAGCGCAGACGCTACGCCAAGCGGCTCGCGGATCAAGCGCAGATCGACCGAAATGCGTCGATTACGGTGAAGAAACCTCTTTTCCGCCCAATTTGCCGTCTCGCTTCGGGGCAAGCTCGACCGCGACGGGACCGGTTGACCCCGAATCGCTTGCCGCTTCGGTCGAGAATCACCCGCTCGACTGCGCGGCGCGCTCGCTGAGGACCGACCAGAGGCGACGGACCGAAGGCTTGTCATTGGAGCGCTCCCGGAAGGCGAGCGTCGAAAGCGGCAAAGTCCAGCCCGCACCGCCGAGCGGCACGAGGTCGTCGCGGCCCGACGCCGCGACGGTGCTGTCGGAGAGCCAGGCGATGCCGTAGCCGCGCACGGCCATGTCGCGCAGCACGTCGGACATGTCGCTTTCCATGACCTTCGTGCCGACGATCTTCTCCGGCGCGGCCTCGAAGATCAGGTCGACCAGGCGAGCCGCGTAGACGCCCGAGGAATACATGAGCAGCGGCAAAGGCCGGTTCTCCCGCCCTGGAAAGGCGTAGCGCTCCCGGGCCAGCAGGTCGCGGCTGATATAGGGCCGCAGCGTGTCGGTCTCGATGCGCAGGCGCTCGTAGCGGTCGGGATCGAGATGGATCGGCTGCTGCGCGTTGTGGAAGCAGATCATCAGATCGACGTTGCCCGATACTAGCGCGGTGACGATGTCGTGGACGTTTCCAAGCACGAGCGACGAACTGAGTCGGCGTCCCTTGGTCCAGTCGGCCCACCAGTCGGGCAGGCGCGCGGTCGCGAGCGTATAGGGCAGCGCGATGCGGATATGCTCAGGACGCTGGGTCGGCTTGCCGCTGAGCTCGGTGCGGGCGTCCACGACCTGCCGCAGGATCTCGCTGGCATAGGTGCGGAACTGCTCGCCCTCCGGCGTGAGCCGCGTCGGGAAGATCGAGCGGTCCAGGAGCGGGGCGCCGAGCCAGGCCTCAAGGGACTGGATGCGGCGGCTGAACGCCGCCTGGGACGCGTTGCGCATGGCCGCGGCGCGGGTGAAGTTGCGGGTCTCGGCCAGGGTGAGGAAGTCCTGAAGCCAGCGAACGTCCACGGAAACCTCCTGATGCGGCCGGGCATCGAGCGCAGCGGCAATGCTACGCCTGCATGAACGCCGAATGCCAATGCAAAAAAAGCATTGACTACCTTTCATCCCATTGAAACCATTTGTTTAAATGTTGCCCCCGATGCGTGTCATGCACAACGTGCATTGGAATCTCGGTCGAGAAGCGGGCAGCTTGCGCTCACGATCGACGGAGAGCGGCCATGCAGATCAATCCCCCTTACCTGATGTTCCTCGGTGACGTGCCCGATCAGCTGGCCGCGAAGACCGCCTCGGGCATCGTGGACTGGCGCAGGGACTGGTGCATCGGCCAGCTTCGCCTGGCGGGCTGCAAGGCGGATCTGAAAATCGCCGACATGTCCGTCGCGGAGGCCGCGAAGGCGGGCGCGAAGACGATGATCGTCGGCGTGGCCAATGCCGGCGGGGTCCTGCCCGACCATTGGGTCCGCACCATCGTCGAGGCGCTCGACGCCGGCATGGACGTGGCCAGCGGCCTTCATACGCGCCTCGGCTCGAAGGTGGAGATCGCCGACGCGGCCCGCCGCAACGGCCGTCAGCTCTTCGACGTGCGCCATTCCGACATGCGGTTCGACACCGGCAAGGGCGACAAGCGGCCGGGCATGCGCCTGCTGACCGTCGGCACCGATTGTTCGGCCGGCAAGAAGTACACGGCGCTGGCGCTGGAAAAGGCGATGCGGGCGCGCGGCTTCGACGCCGATTTCCGCGCCACCGGCCAGACCGGCATCTTCATCTCCGGCCGGGGCGTCGCCATCGACGCCGTCGTGGCCGACTTCATATCGGGCGCCGTGGAGTGGATCTCCCCGGCTGCCGACGCCAACCACTGGGACCTGATCGAGGGTCAAGGCTCGCTCTATCACCCGTCCTTTGCCGGCGTGTCGCTCGGCCTGCTTCACGGCGCGCAGCCGGACGCCTTCGTGGTCTGCCATGAGCCGACCCGCACCAACATGCGCGGCGTGAAGACCCCGTTGCCGATGATCCAGCAGGTCATCGACCTCACCATCGCCACCGGCCAGCTTACGAATCCTGCCATCCGCCCCGTTGGCATCGCGGTGAATACCCAGGCGCTGGGCGAGGACGAGGCGCGTGCCTATCTGGCCAAGGTCTCGGCGGAGCACAACCTGCCGGCCAGCGACCCGATCCGCTACGGCGTCGACGTGATCGTCGACCGCATCGCCGCCGATTATCCGCAGACGCTGCGGACCAAGGCCGCGAGCTGACGACCATGCGCCGCCTCTCCGTCGCGATCGAGACGTTCCCCATCGCGGGCAAGTTCACCATTTCCCGCGGCAGCCGCACCGAGGCGGTCGTCGTCACCGCGACGATCAGCGAGGACGGCACCGTGGGACGCGGCGAATGCGTGCCCTATGCTCGCTACGGCGAGACGGTGGAAGGCGTGCGCGACCTCATCGCGGAGCAGGCCGAGCGCATCGCCTGGGGCTGCACCCGCACGGAACTGCTGGCCCGGATGAAGCCCGGCGCTGCGCGCAACGCCATCGATTGTGCGCTATGGGACTTCGAGGCGAAGCGGACCGGCGCCGGCGTTGCGGAGATCGCCGAGATTGCCGCGCCCCGGCCTGCGACGACCTGCTACACGATCAGTCTCGGCGATCCCGAGACCATGGAGGCAGCCGCCCGCGCGGCTGCCGCACGACCTATCCTCAAGGTCAAGCTTGGCGGCGCGGGAGACGCGGCCAGGATCGCGGCGGTGCGTCGGGGGGCGCCCGCCGCGATCCTCGTTGTCGATGCCAACGAGGCCTGGGATGCTTCGACCATCGGCGACAACCTCAAGGCCTGCCGCGACGCCGACGTGAAGCTGATCGAGCAGCCGCTGCCGGCGGGCAAGGACGAGTTGCTGGCCGATATCGAGCGCGTGATCCCGATCTGCGCCGACGAGAGCATGCACGACCGCAAGAGCCTGCCGGACGTGGCGCGCCGCTACGACGCGATCAACATCAAGCTGGACAAGACCGGCGGCCTCACCGAGGCGCTTCTGGTCGCCCGCGACGCGCGCGCTCTGGGGCTACAGATCATGGTCGGCTGCATGGTGGGCACCTCCCTCGCGATGGCGCCGGCCATGTATCTGACGCCGGGCGCCGCTTTCGTCGATCTCGACGGACCGCTCCTGCTGGCCAGAGATCGCGATCCCGGCCTCCTCTTCGAAGGTAGCACCGTTCATCCTCCGCAGGGCGCGCTCTGGGGCTGATAGGCGGCGGCTAACGCCTTTCCTCTAGGATCATGGCGCTCGCCTTCTCCGCGATCATGATCGTCGGCGAGTTGGTGTTGCCGGACGTGATCGTCGGCATGATCGAGGCATCCGCGACGCGCAGGCCCTCCAGCCCCCGCACCTTGAGGCGCGCGTCCAGCACTGCGCCCGGATCGCCGTCCGCGCCCATCCGGGCGGTGCCAACCGGGTGGAAGATCGTGGTGCCAAGATCGCCCGCGGCCTGGACCAGGCCCGCATCGTCCACGATGTCCGCGCCGGGCCGGTATTCCTGCGGGCTGAATCTCGCCAGCGGCGGCTGGGCGACGATGCGACGCGTGAGCCGGATCGAGTCGACAGCGACGCGGCGGTCCTCGTCGGTCGACAGATAGTTCGGACGGATGGACGGAGCGCCGCTTTCCCGGTCCTTCAGATGGACGGAGCCGCGGCTGGTCGGGCGTAGGTTGCACACGCTCGCGGTGAAAGCCGGGAACGGATGCAGCGCGTCGCCGAACTTGTCGAGCGACAGCGGCTGGAAGTGGAACTGCAGGTTCGGCGTCGCGTAGTCCGGCGACGAGCGGGCGAAGGCGCCGAGCTGGGACGGCGCCATGGTGAGCGGGCCGCGCCGGCGAAGCGCATAATCCAGCGCCATGAGCGCGCGCTTGAGCGGCACCGCATAGTCCGCGTTCAGCGTCCGCACGCCGGACACCTTGTAGACCGGGCGGAGCTGGAGATGATCCTGCAGGTTCTCGCCGACGCCCCGGCTCTCCACGATGAGCGGGATGCCGTGGGAGGCGAGCACGTCCGGCCGGCCGATGCCCGACATTTCCAGCAGAACGGGCGTGCCGATGGCTCCGGCCGCCAGCACCACCTCGCCGCCGGCCCGTGCGGTGAAACGCTCATCGCCGCGCCGATAGGCCACGCCGACCGCCCTGCCCGCCTCGACCATGACGCGGTCGACCGTGACGCCGGTCTCCAGCCGCAGGTTCGGGCGGCCCAGCGCCGGGCGCAGGAAGCCGCGCGCCGCGCTCCAGCGCCTTCCGCGCCTCTGGTTGACCTGAAAATAGGCCACGCCGGAATTGTCGCCCGTGTTAAAATCCTCGACGCGCGGGATGCCGGCCGAGACCGCCGCATCGCGGATCGCGTCCAGGATGTCCCAGCGCACGCGGGGCAGCTCGACCCGCCACTCGCCCCCGCCGCGATGCACCCCGTCCACCGGAACCATATGGTCCTGGTGGCGCAGGAAGTACGGCAGGACGTCGTCCCAGCCCCACCCGGCAAGACCGCGCTGGCGCCACCCATCGTAGTCGGCCGCCTGGCCGCGCATGTAGATCATCGCGTTGATCGCGGATGAGCCGCCGATGACCTTGCCGCGGGGATAGGCCAGATCGCGCCCGTTGAGGCCCGGCTCCGGCTCGGTCCTGAACATCCAGTCGGCGCGCGGATTGCCGATGGCGAACAGGTAGCCGACGGGGATGTGGAACCAGATCCAATTGTCGCGCCCGCCTGCCTCCAGCAGGAGGACGCGGTTGCGCGGATCGGCAGAGAGCCGGTTCGCCAGCACGCAGCCGGCAGAGCCCGCCCCGACCACGATGTAATCGTATTCGCCCTCAGGCCTGCCTTCGTCACCCGCCATGGTCGATCCGCGTCTCGCTTGCCGGCCGATCCTGCGTCAGGCGCGCGCGGCGCGCCACGGGCATCCCAACGCATCCGGTGTCGCCGGAACGTCACGGGCGTCGCGGCACCGCGAGCGTGCGGCGTCGGTACGCGAGAACCGCCGGCCCTTGCCCCGTCTCAGCCCACCGACATATCCAGCGGCGGCTCCACCTCCGGCGGCAGGGGCGTCGCGTAGGGCGTGCGCGCGGTGCGGGCCGCGAGATCGGCCTTGGCCTCGGCGATCAGGGCCGGGTTCTCGAGAGCGCGGACGGCGAGGGTCGCCATGGCCTTGGCCACGTGCACCATGGCCTTGTGCGCGGCCGGCGCCTTGCCTTGGGCGACAACCTGCCAGGTATGGAGCGGCGTGCCGACCGCCATGGTCGGGGCATGGGCCTGGACTGTCGGCACGACCCAGCTGACGTCGCCCAGATCGGTGGAGCCCAGCATGGTCTGGCGCGGCGTGTCGAAGGGCACGGTGAAGTCCGCGAGCGGCACGTCGCGCGGCGCCATGCCGATGGCGCGATAGACCGCCTCGATGTCGCCCTGCGTGAGGGTCGCCTGGATGCGGCGCGCGAAGTCGCGGTCGGCCTCGTCGAAGGACGGTGGTCCAAGTTCCTCCAGGATCCCGTGCAGCGCCTTTTCCAGCGGCGCATTGCCCACGATGTTGGAGACCGCGCTGACGATGCGCATCTCCATGCGCGTCTCGGTCATGAGGGCGGCGCCCTCCGCGACCTTCTTCACGCGCTCCACCAGTTCGAGCATGCCGGGAAGGTCGCGGGCGCGGATGGAATAGCGGACGCGGGCTTTCGCCTGCACGACGTTGGGCGCGATGCCGCCCGTCTCCAGGATCGCATAATGGATGCGCGCGTCGCTCGGCATGTGCTCGCGCATGTAATTGACGCCGACGCTCATCAGCTCGACCGCGTCGAGCGCGGATCGGCCCAGATGCGGCGAGGCCGCCGCGTGGGAGGCGCGGCCGAAGAAGGTGAAGTCGGCCCGCGTGTTGGCGAGCGACACCGGCGGCGTCACTTCCCAGAAGCTGTAGGGATGCCAGGAGATCGCGATGTCCGCGTCGTCGAAGGCCCCGGCGCGGACCATGAAGGCCTTGGCCGCGCCGCCCTCCTCCGCCGGGCAGCCGTAATAGCGCACGCGACCCGGACGGCCCGTCGCCTCGAGCCAGGCCTTCGTCGCGGAGGCGGCGAGCAAGGCCGCCGAACCGAGAAGATTATGGCCGCAGCCATGGCCGTGCCCGCCGGCTTCGACGGGACTGTGACGGTCGAGTCCCGCTTCCTGCGAAAGGCCCGGCAGCGCATCGTATTCGCCGAGGAAGGCGATGACGGGTCCGCCCTCGCCGGTTTCGCCGATCAGCGCGGTCGGGATGCCGGCGACGTTGTCGGTGACGCGGAAGCCCTGCTCCAGGAGCGCCGCGCGATGCTCGGCGGCCGAGCGCGCCTCGGTGTAGCAGACCTCGGGGGTCGCCCACACCGCGTCGGCCAGCGCGACGAAACGATCCGCCAATGCATCCACGTGCCGCCAGGGCGGGCTCATATTGTCCATCGCGTCCTCCTGAGAGGGCTTGTTGAACACCCGTGGGCAAGGCGGCGTCCAGCCCCAACGCGCGGGGCCCGGACCAGACCCGTATGGGCGTTCGCGCCGTTGCGCGGACATGTCCCGGATGGGCCTCAGGCCGACTCTGCCTGCAAAAGAGGCGGTTGGCGCGCATCGCGGCGCCGTCCGGGCCGGTCTGCCGACCATTTCGTCTTGAGCCGAGTCGGGGCCGGGGCTACCGTTGCGTCATGGAAGGCCGATTGGCGTCGGCGTTCTTGCCCTTCGCGGGGCGTTTCCTCCTTGGACTTCGGACCGCCGCTTCCCGCGCGCGGTCCTTTTTCTGTCCGGCGCCTCGACCCGAATCACAAGCCAGGGCAACGGCTTGCGCGGCGGAGCTGGCACATCGAATCAGATCATGTCTCGAAGAGGGGCGTGGCGCGGTCTACGGGAATCGAACCCGTCTTCCCAGCGTGAAAGGCTGGTGTCCTAACCGATAGACGAAGACCGCATCCGGTGCGCGGGGTCCCTATAGATGGCTTCGCCGCGCGGGGCAAGCGAGCTTCACCGCTCATCCGCGCAGGGTCGCCGCGGCGTCGGCGACGCGCAGGTCCACGCGTTCCGCGCCGCCCCAGCGATCGAGCGACAGGTTGCCCGCCAGATGCACGCGCTGGCCTCGGGACGCCAGCAGGAAGCGGCCAAGATCGCTCTCGGCTGACCGGAAGGCGACGAAGCCGGCGGTCACTCCGTCGCCCGACCGGACGCGCCCGCGGACATGGCCCTGCCCGACGACCGAGACATCCGTGAGAACGTGGTCGGCCAGGACGAAGACCGGCTCCGGGTTGCCTTGCCCGTAAGGCCCGGCGCGATCCAGCGTCGCGACGAGGGACGGCTCCAGGGCTGCGGCGGCCAGCGTCCCGTCCACGGGGAAATCGTTGACCGCGACCCTGTCGGCCATGGCCTGCCGCAGGCGGGCGTCAATAAAGGCGGCGAAGGTCGGCAGGCCGCCCGCCGGCACGGTGATGCCGGCCGCCATGGCATGGCCCCCGCCCTTCACGGCGACGCCCTCCGCGACGGCGGCCCGCACCGCTGCGCCGAGATCGATGCCGGGCACGGACCGTCCGGACCCCGTACCGCCGCCAACGGCGTCCAGCGCGAAGGCGAAGGCGGGGCGCCCGGTGCGCTCCTTGATGCGCGACGCAATGAGCCCGACGACGCCCGGGTGCCAATCCGGATCGCCGAAGACGAGGGCACCGAGGCCAGGATCGTCGTGCAATGCGCGCTGGGCCAGCGCTTCGGCCTCCACGACAGCGGCCTGTTCGACGACCTGCCGCTCGCGGTTAAGCCGGTCGAGTTCGGCAGCGATGGGCGCGGCGAGCAACGGATCGGCAGTGGTCATCAGCCGCGCGCCAAGCGCGGCGTCGCCGATCCGGCCGCCGGCATTGATGCGCGGGCCGATCAGGAAGCCGAGATGCCAGGCCTGGGGCGGCCCGCTGAGCGCGGCCATGTCCAGGAGGGCGTTGAGGCCCGGCCGGCGGCGCTGCGCCATCACGGCGAGGCCCTGACGGACGAAGGCGCGGTTGAGACCGACCAGCGGCACGACGTCGGCGACGGTGGCGAGCGCGACGAGATCGAGGGCGTCGCTGAGGTCGCGGCGGGGAAAGCCCCGTTCGGCCAGCGCGCGGTTCAGCGCCACCACCGTGAGGAAGACGACACCCGCGGCGCAGAGATGGCCAAGGCCGGAAAGGTCGTCCTGCCGGTTCGGGTTCACGATGGCCAATGCCGGCGGCAGCGTCTCGGGCGCCTGGTGGTGGTCGAGGACCAGCGTGTCCATACCGAGCCGCATCGCCTCGGCGATCGGCTCCTGGCTTGCCGTGCCGCAATCGACCGTGACGAGGAGATCCGCGCCCTCCTCGCGCAACTGGCGGATGGCGGGAACGTTGGGACCATAGCCTTCCGTGATCCGGTCTGGGATGCGGATGACGGCCTCGAGCCCGTGGTCCCGCAGGAAGCCTGCAAGGACAGCGGCGCTCGTCGCCCCGTCGACGTCGTAGTCGCCGAAGATCGCGACGCGCTCGCGGCGCTCCACCGCCTGGACCAGCCGCGCGACGGCCGGCTCCATGTCGCGCAGGACAACCGGATCGGGCAGCAGGTCCCGCAGCTTCGGCTCCAGATGGCCCGGCAGCGCATCGGCGCGGATGCCGCGCCCGGCAAGGACCCGGGCGAGCACGTCGCCGGTGCCGTGCAGCTGGGCGATGGCGAGGGCCTCCACCTCGGCCCGCGCATCGCAGCGGGCCACCCAGCGGCGGCCCAGCGCCGAACGTTCGACGCCGAGCAGGGAGCGCGGGGACGAGGCTTCCACGGCGCCCTCAGAGCATCTTGCGGTACTGGATGAAGCCGGACCGCGTCGCGACGCGGTCGTACAGCGCGCGCGCCGTGTGGTTGTGCTCCTGGGTCAGCCAGTAGACGCGGCTCGCGCCGGCCGAGCGGGCTGCTTCCTCGACCGATGCGATCAGCGCCCGCGCGATGCCGCCGCCCCGCGCCGCCTCGTCGACATAGAGGTCCTGGAGGTAGCAATAGGGCCCGCGCTTCCAGGTAGACGGGTGGTAGAGAAAATGGACGAGGCCGACGGGAGAACCGTCCGCCTCGGCCACAAAGCCGTGGATTTCGCCGTCGGGTTCCATCAGGCGCGACCAGGTATGGTCGGTGACGTCGGCCGGCACGCTCGCTTCGTAGAAGGTCAGGTAGCCCTGCCACAGCCGCTCCCAGGCCGCTCGGTCGCCGGGCCACAGGGGGCGGATGACGGGCGCCGCGCCGGCCATCAATCGAGGCTGAACTTGCTCAGCTCGCGATGCTCGCCGCGAATGCGGCGCACCGTGCCGGTGACGGACCGGTACACGACGGTCTCGGTCTCGATCACGTCGCCGCGGAACTTCACGCCGGACAGGAGCGCGCCGTCGGTGACGCCCGTCGCCGCGACGACCACGTCGCCGGAGGCGAGCTCCTTCATGTCGTATTTCTTGTTGGGGTCCTTGACGCCCATCGCGTAGGCGCGGGTGCGGCGCTCTTCGGTGTCGAGGATCAGCCGGCCCTGCATCTGGCCGCCGACGCAGCGGAGCGCGCCGGCCGCCAGCACGCCCTCGGGCGCCGCGCCGATGCCGAGATAGATGTCGATGCCGGTCTCTTCCGGCATGGTGGTGAAGATCACGCCGGCGACGTCGCCGTCGGTGATGAGACGGACGCCGGCGCCGGTGGCGCGCACCGCCGCGATAAGGTCCTGGTGCCGGGGGCGGTCGAGGATCAGCGCGGTGATCTCGCTCGGCTTCACGCCCTTGGCCTTGGCCAGCGCATGGATGTTGTCGGCAGGCGAGGCGTCGAGGTCGACGACGCCCTTCGGATAGCCCGGCCCGACGGCGATCTTGTGCATGTAGACGTCCGGCGCGGCGAGCAGCGTGCCGGACTCGGCCATGGCCATGACGGCGATGGAGCCGGGGATGTCCTTGGCGCAGAGCGTCGTGCCTTCCAGCGGGTCGACGGCGATGTCCACCTTGGGGCCGGCCTGGTTGCCGACGCGCTCGCCGATGAACAGCATCGGTGCCTCGTCGCGCTCGCCTTCGCCGATCACGACCGTGCCGTCGATGGGCAGGCGATTGAGCTCGCGGCGCATGGCGTCGACCGCCGCCTGGTCGGCGGCCTTCTCGTTGCCGCGGCCGCGCCAGCGTGCGGAGGCGACGGCGGCCCGCTCGGTGACGCGCACCAGCTCCATCGAGAGAACGCGCTCGATGAGCTGTTCGGGCATCACGGTGAGCTGCTTGGTCATCGTCTCTCTCGCTCCTCAAGTCCGGGCGGTCCGGCGCCCGGCCCTTGTAGCGCGCTTGTAGGGGGTGTGAAGCCCTATTCGCGTTCGATGCGGATGAGCTGGGGGGCTTCCGCGATATGGCCGTCGGCGATGACCTTCTCGAGCGCGGCGCGGATCGCGGTCTCGGACGTGGCGTAGGTCGTCAGCACGACGGGGACGGCGCGGTGCGAGCGTTGCTCGGGATCGTCGTTCGGCGTCTCCGCCCGGCGCTGGACGATGCTCTCGAGGGAAATGTCCGCCTGGGCGAGGCGCGTCGCGATGGCGGCCGCGGCGCCCGGCCGGTCGAGCACCGACAGACGGACGTAATAGCCGCCCTCGTGGCGCTGCATCGGCGCGCGCTTGAGCTTGTCGAGCCGCGCGGTCGGCAGGCCGAATGGCGCTCCGACGCGGCCGCGCGCCACGTCGGAAATGTCGGCAACAACCGCGGAGGCGGTGGCGTCACCGCCGGCGCCGGGGCCGACGAGCGTGATCTCGCCGACGGCATCGGCGTCGATCGTCACCGCGTTGGTGACCCCCATGACCTGCGCGATCGCCGAATCCTTCGGCACCATCGTCGGATGGACCCGCTGCTCGATGCCGCTCTTGCTACGTTCGGCGACGCCGAGGAGCTTGATGCGAAAGCCGAGATCGTCGGCCATCTTCAGGTCGAGCGGCGTGATGGAGGAGATGCCCTCCACATAGATCGCGTCAGCGTCGATCTCGGTCCCGAAGGCGAGGCTCGCCAGGATCGAGAGCTTGTGGGCGGTATCGAAGCCGCCGACATCGAAGGTCGGGTCGGCCTCCGCATAGCCGAGGCGCTGGGCGTCGGCGAGGCAGTCCGCGAAGGACAGGCCCTCCTGCTCCATCCGCGACAGGATGTAGTTGCAAGTGCCGTTGAGGATGCCGGACACGCGAATGATCTCGTTGCCGGCCAGCGCTTCCCGCAGGGTCTTCACGACCGGGATGCCGCCTGCCGCCGAGGCCTCGAACGCCAAAGCCACGCCGCGCTTCTCGGCGAGCTTCGCCAGGTCCAGCCCGTGGGCGGCCAGCAGCGCCTTGTTGGCGGTGACGACGTGTTTGCCGGCATCGAGCGCGGCTTCCACGGCGGCCTTGGCGACGCCGTCGGACCCTCCGATCAGCTCGACGAAGCAGTCGAGGTCCTGCGACCTCGCCATGGCCACCGGATCGTCGAACCAGGCGCAGCGGTCGATGTCGATCCCGCGGTCCCGGTTCCGGGTGCGCGAGGAGACGCCGACGAGGCGAATGCCACGGCCGCCGCGGCCGAGCGCGTTCTCACGCCGCGAGAGGATGCGCACGACCGATGCGCCCACGGTCCCGAGGCCGGCGACGCCGACCCGTAGCGGCTGATCCATGAAACCTTCCCGTGAACGGACGGGGCGTCAGCCCCTGGCTTGAAGCGGGACGACGTTGTGCAACGTATCCTCGGCCGTTTCAAGGAAGCGGCGGATGTTGCGCGCGGCCTGGCGGATGCGCTGCTCGTTCTCCACCATGGCGATGCGGACATACTCGTCGCCGTACTCGCCAAAGCCGATGCCGGGGGCGACCGCGACGTCGGACTTCTCCAGCAGGAGCTTGGAGAATTCGAGGCTGCCCATCTGGCGGAACGGCTCGGGGATCTTCGCCCAGGCGAACATGGAGGCGGAGGGCGACGGGACCTGGAAGCCGGCGCGGCTGAAGCTCTCCACCAGCGCGTCGCGGCGCTTGCGGTAGATGTCGCGCATCTCGCGGATGCAATCGTCCGGCCCGTTGAGCGCCGCCGTCGCGGCGACCTGGATCGGCGTGTAGGCGCCATAATCGAGATACGACTTCACGCGGGTCAGCGCCGCGAGCAGCCGCTCGTTGCCGACCGCGAAGCCCATGCGCCAGCCGGCCATGGAGAAGGTCTTCGACATGGAGGTGAACTCCACCGTGACGTCGAAGGCGCCAGGCACCTGGAGCACGGACGGCGGCGGTTCGTCGTCGAAATAGACCTCGGCATAGGCGAGGTCCGACAGGACGATCAGCTCGTGCTTCTTCGCGAAGGCGATGAGGTCCCTGTAGAAATCCAGCGAAGCGACATAGGCCGTCGGGTTGGCCGGATAGCAGGTGACGACCGCGATCGGCTTGGGGATGGAGTGGGCGACCGCCTTCTCCATCGCCCGGAAGAAGTCCTCGTTCGGCTCGGCCGGAACCGAGCGGATCACGCCGCCCGCCATCAGGAAGCCGAAGGCGTGGATCGGGTAGCTCGGATTGGGCACGATCACCACGTCGCCGGGCGCGGTGATGGCCTGCGCCATGTTGGCGAAGCCTTCCTTGGATCCGAGCGTCGCGACGACCTGGGTGTCCGGGTTCAGCTTCACGCCGAAGCGGCGCTCGTAATAGCCGGCCTGGGCGCGGCGCAGGCCGCCGATGCCCTTGGACGCGGAATAACGGTCGGTCCGCGCCTTTCCGGCGGTCTCGACAAGCTTCTCGATGACGTGCTTGGGCGCCTGGAGGTCCGGGTTGCCCATGCCGAGGTCGATGATGTCGGCTCCCCGAGCTCGCGCGGCCGCCTTGATGCGATTGACCTGCTCAAAGACATACGGCGGCAGACGCTTGATTCGGTGGAAGTCGCTCATGGTCCTCGTTCCTCGGCCCTATGGCGGGGCGCCGGAACGTACCACAACGGCACCCCGGCGGCTAATGGCAGCGCTCTAGCGCGTCCTTCCGGACGGCGCCACGGACAAAAGGCGGTTCCCGCCTCAGTTCGTCGGCGTCTTGGCCCGCGGCGCGGCACCGGCCTGGGCGGCGTGGCGCTTGCGCAGCGCCTCCAGCTCGGCCTCGGCGCGCTTCACCTCGTCGGCGGTCTTGGGCTTGGTCCGCTCGGGCGCGGCCGTCCCGACCGGAACGTATTCCAGCGTCGCGGGCCGCGTCTGCGCGATGAAGTCGGGTCGCTGGGGCGCTTCGGTGGCGAATCCGGTGGACCGTGCCACGGACTGGCACCCCGCGAGCGCCCCGGCGGCGACCGCCATCGAAATGACCGTATGCAGTTTCACAGCATGCCCACCATGCAAAAGCGTTGCGGCCAGGATAGGCCTTCGGTTCAATGAACGCATCCGCCGATTGCGGGTTTCATTCGCAGGCCGGATTCGGTCAAGACGGCGGCAGGGAGACAACGATGGCCGACAGGCCCGCCAGGGAAACGCCAGGCCAGCAGGCGCCGGACCCGGAGACGCCTGCGCCGGACATGCCGGACTTCGAGCGGCTGTCGCAGAACGCGTCGCGCCTCGTCGAGGAGGCGACCAAGGCGACGATCGCCTATCTGAAGCCGATCCAGGACGGCCAGGCGACCGGCGGCATGGCCGACGAGGTGGGCGAGATCGTCAAGACGCTCGGCCATGTGGCGGAAAGCTGGATGATCGATCCGGCCCGCTCGATCGAGGCCCAGAAGACGCTGGCGACCGGCTTTATCGACCTGTGGTCGTCGACCTTGCGGAAGATGCAGGGCGAGGAGGTCGACCCCGTCGCGCCGCCCGAGCCGCGAGACAACCGGTTCAAGGACCCGGAATGGTCGGCGAACCCCGTCTTCGACTTCCTGAAACAGGCCTATCTCTTCACCTCGCGCTGGGCCGAGGACATGGTGGACCGCGCCGAGGGCGTCGACGAGCACACGCGCCAGAAGGCACGCTTCTACGTCCGCCAGATATCCAGCGCGGTCTCGCCGTCGAACTTCGTCGCCACCAATCCCGAGCTGCTGCGGGAGACGTTCAAGGAGAACGGCGAGAACCTCGTGCGCGGTATGGCGATGCTCGCCGAGGACATCGAGGCCGGCGGCGGCGAGCTGAAGCTGCGCCAGTCCGACCCGTCCAAGTTCGAGATCGGCCGCAACATCGCGACGACACCGGGCAAGGTCGTCTTCCGCAACGAGCTGATCGAGCTGCTGCAATACGCGCCGACGACGGAGAGCGTTCTAAAGCGGCCGCTGCTCATCGTGCCGCCCTGGATCAACAAGTTCTACATCCTCGATCTCAACCCCGAGAAGAGCTTCATCAAGTGGGCCGTGGACCAGGGTCTCACGGTGTTCTGCATCTCCTGGGTGAACCCGGACGAGCGGCACGCGGAGATGGGGTTCGAGGAATATATGCGCCTCGGCATCTTCGCGGCGCTCGAGGCGATCGAGAAGGCGACGGGCGAGAAGTCGGTCTCGGCCATCGGCTATTGCGTCGGCGGCACGCTGCTGGCCGTCACCCTCGCCTATATGGCGGCGAAGAAGGACAAGCGGATCGAGAGCGCGACCTTCTTCACCACGCAGGTCGACTTCACCCATGCGGGCGATCTGAAGGTCTTCGTCGACGAGGAGCAGATCAAGGCGGTCGAGGAGATGATGCAGGCCCGGGGCTTCCTGCCCGGCGGGCGCATGGCCAAGGCCTTCAACATGCTCAGGCCGAACGACCTGATCTGGCCCTACGTGGTCAACGTCTATCTCAAGGGCCAGGCGCCCTTCCCGTTCGACCTGCTCTACTGGAACGCTGATTCCACCCGGATGCCGGCGCGGAACCATTCGTTCTACCTGCGCAATTGCTACCTCGATAACCGCCTGACCCAGGGCCAGATGGTCATCGACAACACGCAACTCGACCTGAAGAAGGTGAAGATCCCGATCTACAACCTGGCAACGCGCGAGGACCATATCGCGCCTGCGCGCTCGGTCCTGGTCGGCTCGCAGGCTTTCGGCGGGCCGGTGGAATATGTGCTGGCGGGGTCCGGCCATATCGCGGGCGTCGTCAACCCGCCGGACAAGAAGAAATACCAGTACTGGACCGGCGGCGCCGGCCAGGACGTGGAGACCTGGCTGAAGAGCGCCACGGAAAATCCCGGCTCGTGGTGGCCGCACTGGTTCGCCTGGATCGAGGCGCAGGCGCCCGAACGGGTGAAGCCGCGCGTTCCCGGCAAGGGCAAGCTCAAGCCCTTGGGCGACGCGCCGGGAACTTATGTGAAGATCAAGGCGTAAAGCCCGGCCGGTCCAACCGTTTTTCAGTCTCGAAAGCAAGAAGGCCGCCCCGGAGGGCGGCCTTTTCGCAATCGGCATGGCCGGATCGTCAGCCCTTGGTGACGAGGGCCGGGATCGGGCGCTTGGGATCGTCCCAGCGATACTTGAGGCCGAAGGAGATCACGTCGATCTCGGGCTTGGCCTCGCCCTGGTAGACGATGCCGCGGAAGTCGATGTGGCCGGGAACGATATTGACCGGCGCGGTCTCGACGAAGAGGTGGCTGTAGCCGAAGTCGAACTGCAGCTTCTCCGAGACCTTGTAGCTGAAGCCGATCGACGTCCAGATCCGGTCGGCGTCGGAGATGCGCAGGCCGCGCACGTCGTCGGAAACCGGCGACTTGTCGTAGCCGAGGCCGGCGCGGAACGTCCAATTGTCGTTCCACATGTACTCGGCGCCGATGGCGAAGTGGTAGCTGTCCTTGTAGGCGAAGTTCAGCGAGGTCAGCGGCGCGCCGTTCAGCTGCGAGACGACCGGAATGAAGCCGAAGCGGCTCCAGTTCTGCCATTCGGCCGTGAAGTGCAGCTGCAGGCGGTCGCCGATCTTCTGCGAGATGCCCAGATTCACGACTTCCGGCAGGTTGAGGTTCGCCTTGATGGGGATGTCGACCACCGGCTGGAGCGGGCTCGGCGTCGTGTTGACGAGATTGCCCTCGAGCTGATGGAAGATGGCCGAGCGGAAACCGAGACCGATCGTGGTGGTCGAAGTCGGCTGGAAGGTGACACCAAGGCGGTAGCCGAAGGCGATGTCGTCGCCCTTGAGCTGCGCGGACGGGGCGGTCGGCAGCGTGGCCGAAGCCGCATAGGCGGCGCCGGATCCCCCGATGCCGGTGGCCTGCTTCAGGTCCGCCTTGAAGTACTGGATCTGCAGCGCCGCGCCGACCGACACCCAGTCGGTGATCTTGAAGCCGACGGTGGGAGCCACGTTGATCGACCGGGCGGTCGAGGAGCGGCCGTAGATCTGGCCGGCATAGGCCTGGTTCTCCGGCTTGGAGCGCAGGCCGTAAGGCGCATTGGTCGTCAGGCCGATCCAGAGCCGGTCCGACAGCTGCCAGGAGTTGAAGGACGAGGGCAGGACGGCGCCATCGAGACCGATCTCACCCGTGCCGACGCGGACGGGGGAATTGGTGTTGATCAGCGAATAGGACGCGCTGGGGATCGTCGCCGTCAGGTTCCACTCGCTGCGACGGCCCTCCATGAGGGTGATCGTCGCCGGATTGAAGAACATCGAGCCGCCGCTGATCGACCCGGAGGCCGCGCCGGCGAAGGCCATGCCGGTTCCTTCCGCGTTCTGGGAACGCAGCGCGAAAGACTGCGCAAAGGCCGGCGCCGTCGCCAGCAGGGCGGCGGTCGAAACCGCGCCGAGGATCGTGGAACGCATGGAGAGCCGCATGGAAATCCGCCCCGAAAGCTTCTTGTCGCAAGGGGCGTGCGCCCCGGTTGAACAGCATCCTGCCAAGCCGATTCCTGCGCCGCAATACCGCCATGAAACCGCTCCGCTTGTGGCGAACGGGGCTTGTGCGGCGCAAAAAGACCTTAAAATCACGCCTTTTCGCGGCAGGAGCCCATGTTTCCAGGCGAAGAAGGATGGTTCATATCGAAACCATCCCGTTTCAGCCCTTTTTGCCGTTACGCTTGCCAGGGCTTGGCGAAGCGCGAGGCGGCGCGATTTCACCTATGCGTTGCATCGGCGCCACAATCGCAACGGGCTTGGACGCCGCCCGGCGGCCGGAGACGCTGCTTCGCTAAAATGCGACTCAATCGGACAACCGGTTCTTGCCGGCGGCGATGGCATGCAGGCGGAAAGGAGATTTCCATGCGCCTGTTCCCGCTTATCGCCTTCCTGGCCGTCTTCTCGCCTCTCCCGCTCTTCGCCCAGGGCCAGCCGGCCATGCCGACCGACCTGTCGCGATTCTCGGCGCAGGACGCGGCCAAATGGAATGCCCTGGTCGCCGGCGCCAGCGGCGAGGACCGCAAGAAGCTGGAGGAACTGGAGCGGCAGATCCGCAAGGAAAGCCCGGCCGCGGCCAAGCTCCTCGACGCCGCCCGCTGAACCGGCATCAGGGCGGCGAGAGCTTCTTCTTGAAGCCCGCATGCGTGCGGGCATAGCCCAGCCGCTCGTAGAATCGATGCGCGTCCGGTCGTGACAGGTTTGAGGTCAGTTCGAGCACAGGCGCGCCACGGCGCCTGGCTTCGGCCTCGGCGGCGGCGACCATGCGCGCGCCGATCCCGCCCGATCGGCGGTCTTCCCGGACCTGCACGGCGCGCAGGACGGCCCGGATGGCGCCTCGCGCCGTGATTCCGGGCATCATCGACAGCAGGAACGTTCCGACCACCTCGCCGTCCAGCTCGGCGACGAAGAGCGCGTGGGAATCGGATGCCGCGATCGCGCGGAATGCCGCTTCATAGGCGGGCCGCGCGGAAGGATCGGTCGTATCGCCGTGGCCACCCTTGTCGTCGGCCGCATGGAGGGCGACGACGGCATCGAGATCGCTGGCCTCGGCAAGGCGGATGACCGGTTCGCTCATGACAATGCCTTGGTGAAGAAGGCCTCCCGCGAGGCCGAGATGTCGCCGAGGTCGCGCTCGGCGCCGGTGCGCTCGTAGCCGAGCTGTTCGTACAGCCGATGGGCATTGGTGAAGCGCGTATCGGACCAGAGCCGGATGACCGGGCATCCCCATCCCCTCGCCTCCCGCTCGGCGAGCGCGACGAGGCGGCGGCCCAGCCCCGTCCCGCGGCGGTCGGGCCGGACATAGAGCCGGTGCAGTTCGGCGATGCCGGGCTCCGGTCTGTCGACGGCGACGCAGGCGCAGATTCGCCCCTCGCCGTCCTCGACGACGAAGAACAGCCCTTCCGTCGCCGCGAAGGCGAGGTGCGGCGCCAGCAGGTCGGGCAGGTCGTCGTGCGGATCGACGAAGCAGCCGGGATATTCCGCGAAACACAGGGCGAGGAGCCCGTACAGGTCCTGGCCGTCCCCCGGCTCGGCGCGGCGCAGGACGGCGTCGCGGCGCAGATGCCGGCGCATGATCGTCGCCGGGATATTGCTGTCGCCGCCGCAGCTGGCTGTCCGGTCCACGGCGCGGAAGCCCTGCGCCGCATAGAAGGCGATGGCGGGCGCGTTGCGCGGCTCGACCTCCAGGCGGATCTCCGCCGCCTGCGGGAAGCGCCGCGTCACCGCGGCGAGCAGCCGCGCGCCGATGCGCTGGCCCTGGAACGCCGGATCGACATAGAGCCTGTGGAGGTTGACGGTGCCGGCCGGAGCCTCGCTCGCCAGGGCCGTGCCGGCCAGCGCCCCGTCGGTCTCGGCCACGAGGAAGGCAGGGCCGCCGATATCGCGCGACAGCGCTTCCGGATTGTGCCATCGGGCGATGGTCTCGGTGACGACTTCCGGACCGAGGATCGCGTCATAGGTCGCGTGCCACGTCCGCGCGAGCAGCGCGCGGACGGCTTCGATATCCGCCGGCCCCGCGTCGCGGATCGTGACGAGCGCGCTCATTCGATGCCGAGCTTGGCCTTCAACAGCGCGTTGACGGCCTGCGGGTTCGCCTTGCCGCCGGTGGCCTTCATCACCTGGCCGACGAACCAGCCCAGCAGCGTCGGCTTCTCCCGCGCCTGCTCCACCTTGTCGGGATTGGCCGCGATGATGTCGTCCACCGCCTTCTCGATGGCGCCGGTATCGGTGACCTGCTTGAGGCCGCGCTCCTCGACGAGCCGGCGCGGATCGCCGCCCTCGGTCCAGACGATCTCGAACAGGTCCTTGGCGATCTTGCCCGAGATGGTCCCCTCGCCGATCAGGTCGACAATCGCGCCGAGCTGGTCGGCGGAGACGGGCGACGCCTCGATCCCGACGCCCTGCTTGTTCAGCCGGCCGAAGAGCTCGTTGATGACCCAGTTCGCGGCGGCCTTGCCGTCGCGGCCCTTGGCGACGGTCTCGAAGAAGTCGGCCGAGCTGCGCTCGGCGACGAGGACGCCGGCATCGTAGGGCGACAGGCCGTACTGCGCGATGAACCGCGCCTTCTTGGCGTCGGGCAGTTCCGGCAGGCCTGCGGCCAGCGCATCGACATAGGCCTGGTCGAATTGCAGCGGGAGCAGATCCGGATCGGGGAAGTAGCGGTAATCGTGCGCCTCCTCCTTGGAGCGCATGGACCGGGTTTCGCCCTTGCCGGGATCGAAGAGCCGCGTCTCCTGGTCGATCCTGCCGCCATCCTCCAGGATGCCGATCTGCCGCCGGGCCTCGACCTCGATGGCCTGGCCGATGAAGCGGATCGAATTGACGTTCTTGATCTCGCAGCGCGTGCCCAGCGGCTCGCCGGGGCGGCGGACCGAGACGTTGACGTCGGCGCGCAGGTTGCCCTTCTCCATGTCGCCGTCGCAGGTGCCGAGATAGCGCAGGATCGTGCGCAGCTTCGTGACGTAGGCCTTGGCCTCCTCGGACGAGCGCAGGTCCGGCCGCGAGACGATCTCCATCAGCGCGACGCCGGAGCGGTTGAGATCGACGAAGCTCATGGTCGGGTGCTGGTCGTGCAGCGACTTGCCGGCATCCTGCTCCAGGTGCAGGCGCTCGATCCCCACGACGATCTGCTCCTCGGGGCCGACATCGACCACGACCTCGCCCTCGCCGACGATCGGGCTCTTGTACTGGCTGATCTGGTAGCCCTGCGGCAGGTCCGGATAGAAGTAGTTCTTCCGGTCGAAGACGCTGCGCAGGTTGATCTGCGCATTGAGACCCAGGCCCGTGCGGATGGCCTGGCGGACGCATTCCTCGTTGATGACCGGCAGCATGCCCGGCATCGCCGCGTCGACGAAGGACACGTGGTCATTGGCCTCGCCGCCGAACGCGGTCGCGGCGCCGGAGAACAGCTTCGCCTCCGAAGTGACCTGGGCGTGGATCTCCATGCCGATCACGACCTCCCAGTCGCCCGTGGCGCCCTTGATCAGCTTGGAGGGTTTGGCGTGCGCGTTCATCGTCGTCCCGCATTGATCCTGACGGCCCGCCCGGCGGCGGCGGTCGCGCCTTGGGTAGTGGACGGGAGCGCCATCATCAAGCGCGACGTGACCGAGTGTGGCGGTCGCAAGGGAACCCTGACGCGGAATAACGCGTTCCCGCTTCGACCTAACCGTGAGCGATAAGGAGTTTCGCCATGACTCTCGACCCGCGCGATCCCATCGATCGCCAGCCCCTGAACCGCGACCCGGTGCGTAACGACACCAACGTCTACACGTCCGACCGCGGATCGAGCATGATGCCGATCCTGATCGGCGCGCTGGTGGTCGTCGCCGGCATCATCGCCTTCCTGATGTATGGCGGCAGCGACAACGACACGATGACGACCGGCACGGTCGACCGGCCGGCGCCGACGGCCCCGGCCAATCCGGCCCCGGCCTCGCCGCCCACCGTCCCGGCCCCGTCGGGCCCGGCGGGCTCGCCCGCCCCGGCCCCGGCTCCCTCGGGCCAGCAGTAAGCGTTTGACAGGACCGCGGGCCCAACGGCCCGCGGTCCTTCTTCGTGCAGGGGGCATGAAGCGATGAAGAACGGTTTCTTCGATTCCTTTGCCAGCAGGGTGGCCCATTACGGCGGCCATCCGATCACGTTCTGCCTGGCCTTCGCCGCGGTCCTGCTCTGGGCCGTTTCCGGTCCCTTCGCGGGATTCTCGGAGGTCTGGCAGCTCACGATCAACACGGGAACGACGATCATCACGTTCCTCATGGTGTTCATCATCCAGAACACGCAGAACCGCGACACGGCGGCGATGCAGTTGAAGCTCGACGAGCTCATCCGCTCCCACGAGGGCGCCAAGAATTCCGTGATCGATTTCGAGAACCTTCCCGAGGAGACGCTGGAGCGCCTGCGGAAGGAATATGCCAAGCTCGCCCGCGAGGCGCGGGAGGAAGGCTCGGAGGCCTGCACCGACGAGGAAGAGCGGATCAAGGAATCCAAGCGCAACAAGGCCGACAGGCGCGCCGCCAAGGATGCCAAGCGCGACGGCGGCAAACGCGCCGAAGTCTCGCGCGCCTCCGGCGAAGCCAGCCGCCGGAAGGTCAGGGCCTAGGAGCCCGTCACGCCCACCAGGCGTCCGGCAGGCGCACGCGTCCCGCCGCCTGCTCGACGATCCCGGCCGCCGCGAACAGCGTCTCCTCGTCGAACGGACGCCCGATGAGCTGGAGGCCGAGCGGCAATCCGGAGGCGTCCGTGCCGGCGGGAACCGATATGCCGGGCAGCCCAGCCATGTTCACCGTCACCGTGAAGACGTCGTTGAGATACATCTCCACCGGAGACGCGGTCGACATCTCGGCGAGCCCGAAGGCGGCGGACGGGGTCGCAGGCGTCAGGATCGCATCGACGCCGGCGGCGTAGACCTCCTCGAAGTCGCGCTTGATCAGCGTGCGGATCTTCTGCGCCCGGACGTAATAGGCGTCGTAATAGCCGGCCGAGAGGACGTAGGTGCCGATCATGATGCGGCGCCTGACCTCCTTGCCGAAGCCCTCGGCGCGGGTCTTCTCGTACATCTCCACGATGTCCTTGCCCGGCACGCGCAGGCCGTAGCGGACGCCGTCATAGCGCGCGAGGTTGGAGGACGCTTCCGCGGGCGCCACGATGTAATAGGCCGGCAGCGCGTAGTGGGTGTGGGGCAGCGAGACCTCGACGATCTCGGCTCCCGCATCGCGCAGCCAGGCCGCGCCCTCAGACCAGAGGCGCTCGATCTCCGCGGGCATGCCCTCGACGCGGTATTCCTTCGGGATGCCGATCTTCAGGCCCTTCACGCCGCGCGAGACGGCGGCCTCGAAGTCCGGCACCGCGATGTCGGCGGAGGTCGTGTCCTTCGGATCATGGCCCGCCATGGAGCGCAGCATGATGGCGGCGTCCTGCACCGTGCGGGCGATCGGCCCCGCCTGATCGAGGGACGAGGCGAAGGCGACGACACCCCAGCGCGAGCAGCGGCCATAGGTCGGCTTGATGCCGACCGTGCCGGTGAAGGCCGCCGGCTGGCGGATCGAGCCGCCGGTATCGGTGGCGGTGGCACCCAGACACAGCCGCGCGGCGACCGCCGCCGCCGAGCCGCCTGACGAGCCGCCGGGAACGAGATCGGCGTTCGAGCCGGGACGCCGCCAGGGCGACTTCACCGGGCCGAAGGCCGAGGTCTCGTTGGACGAACCCATGGCGAATTCGTCGAGGTTCAGCTTCCCGAGCATGACAGCGCCGTCGCGCCAGAGCTGCGAGGTGACGGTGGATTCGTATTCCGGGACGAAGCCCTTGAGGATGCGGCTGCCGGCCGTGGTCTGCGTGCCCTTGGTGCAGAACAGGTCCTTGATGCCGAGCGGGACGCCCTCCAGAGGGCCGCCCTGCCCGGCGCCGAGCCGCGCGTCGGAGGCCTTGGCCATGGCGCGGGCGACGTCCGGCGTCTCGGCGATGAACGCGTTGAGCGCGCGCGCCTTCTCGATGGCGGCGAGGTGCGCCTCGGTGATCTCCAGCGAGGAGAAACTGCGCTTCTTCAGGCCGTCGCGCGCCTCGGCGAGCGTCAGGGCGGTCAGATCGGTCATGTGGGCTACCCTTCCGTCCGCTTCACTCGACGACTTTCGGGACCATGAAATAGCGGTCCTCGGAGAGGGGCGCGTTGGCGACGATGGCCGCCGCGATGCCGCCATCCGTGACGCCGTCCTGGCGCTTCTTCATCGCCATCGGAACGACGGAGGTCATGGGCTCCACGCCCTCGACGTCGACCTTCTCCAGCGTCTCCACGAAATCGAGGATCGCGTTGATCTCCGACTGGAGATGGGGAACCTCGGCATCCGTGACGGCGATGCGCGCCAGATGCGCGATGCGCTTCACGGTCTTCTCGTCGACGGACATGGCCTACCTGCTGGCTGGAGTCGGTGGCCTATATCACCCGGCTGTTTCGCGCCGCAACCGCTCCGGCGGCGTCAGCGCCACCGCGCCAGCCCGTCGGCCAACGCTTCGCTCAGCGCGGCTGCCAGCCGGCCAGCGGGTTCGGGCAACCAGCCCTGCAGGGCGGCGCCCACGAGGCCGCCGAAGATCGCAAGGCCGACGAGGAAGGCCCAGCCCCATCCGAGAGCCTGGCGACGCGGCGCCGGATCGGCCGGGACGGTCTGCCCGGCGGCCGCATCGTCGGCGCGACTGTCCGGCGCCGCGGCGGTGTCCACGGCGCGGTCTTCGACCTCGGCGGTCGTGGCCTCGGGCGGCTCCGCCTCCACGTCCGGCTCCGCCGCGGCCGGCGGCGGTTCGGGCGCCGCCGGGACGGGAACGCGGGGCGCGACGCCCAGGTCGCGGAGCCGATGCGGGCGTTCCGCGATCTCGCCGAGCCGGCGCTCCAGCACGTCGGCGATGCGCTGCAGGCTGCGGTCGATGGAGGTCAGGTCGAGCCGCCGCGGCGGGACCATGTCGGCATCGGCGAAGACGACGGCCTGTGCCGGGCCTTGCGGCCCGCGCTCCGGCTCGTCGGGCCGCTCCGGTTCAGCCGGGATCGCAGTCCCGGCCACCGATTCCGGGCCGGTCTCTTCAAGCGTCTCGACCGGAAACGCGGCCTCGGGCTGCGCCATGCCTTCCGGCTGGGCTATCCCTTCCGGCTGGGCCATGTCTTCGGGCCCGGGTCCTTCGGCAGGCGTCACGGCGGCCGGCGGCGGCCGATGGGCGATGGGCCGGAAGGTCGCGAAGCCGGGCAAAGCGGCGGCGCGGCGAAGGATGTCGGCGTCGACGCCGAACGGCGAGACGGACGCGGCCGGCGCGCGCAGAGGCTCCGCCGCATTCCCCTCGCGGGCCGGCCGATCGGGCGCCGAGCCTGGCTCGTCGCGCCGGAGCTTGTGCGCCTCGTCGATCATAGCGTGAAGGGCTTGCCTTTCTCGGGGACCAGGACCTTCGTCCTGGAGCCGGCCATGGCGCGTACGAACGGGTCCGCATCCTTCCGGACGAGGTCGAACGAGCCGTAATGGCAGGGGATGACCGTGTCGAACGCGAAGAAGCGGTTGACGGCGAGCGCGGCGACCTCGGGCCCCATCGTGAACCGGTCGCCGACCGGGACGAGCCCGACCTGCGGCTTGTGGATCTCGGCGATGAGGGCCATGTCGCCGAAAATGTCGGTATCGCCCATATGGTAGACGACCGGGCCGTCCTTGGGCTTCAGGACGAGGCCGTTAGCGCTCCCAATGGGCTGCTGGACGCCGGCCTCGCCCATGCCCGCCGAATGGTCCGCGCGGACCATGGACACGGCGAAGGCGCCGCAATCGACGGTGCCGCCCGTGTTCATCGGCTCCAGCGAGGCGACGCCCTGCGATCCGAGCCACATGGCAAGATCATAGTTGGCGACGACCTTGGCCCCGGTGGCCTTGGCGATGGCGACCGTGTCGCCGACATGGTCGCCATGCCCGTGGGTCAGGAGGATATGCGTGGCGCCGGCGGACACGGCGGCCACGTCGCCCGAAAAGGCCGGGTTGCCGGTGAAGAACGGGTCGATGAGGACGATCGCGCCGCCGGTCTCGAAGCGGAACGCCGAGTGGCCGAACCAGAACGCCTTCATGAACAGCTCCCGTGGTCGCGCCGGCGAACGGCCCGGCGCCCTTGCCATTCCCATGGCGCAAGCTTCAAGAATGGGTTAGCGGCCGCCGGCTTTCAACAGGCTGCCCCGGAGGCATCATGCCCATCGTCGACAGCGTCCACGACCTTCTGGCGGGGCTCGGCCGCAACGAGCGCCTGCTCGGTCTCGATCTCGGCACCAAGACGATCGGTCTTGCCCTGTCCGACGTGGAGCGCCGCATCGCGACGCCGCTGGAGACGATCCAGCGCACCAAGTTCACCGCCGATGCGATCAAGCTGGAGGCGGTGATCGACCGGCACGGCGTCACCGGGCTCGTCATCGGCCTGCCGCTCAACATGGACGGGACCGAGGGGCCGCGCAGCCAGTCGACCCGCAGCTTCGTGAGGACCTTCGGCCAGCGGCGCGCCCTTCCGGTGCTGCTCTGGGACGAGCGCCTGTCCACCGCCGCCGTCACGCGGTCGCTGATCGAGGCGGATGCCTCGCGGAAGCGGCGCGCCGAGGTCGTGGACCGGATGGCGGCCGCCTACATCCTGCAGAGTGCCCTGGACGCGGGAACGGCCCGCGAATAGCGGGCCGTCCCTTGATTCCGATCGGCTTGTCGCGATCACTTGTCGGAATTGTTCCGGGCGGGATCGAACGTGCCGTTCATGCTGCGGCGGCTGCCGGGATAGTAGTAGCGCGGCGCCGGAGCATAATCGTAGCTGTAGGCGTAGCCCTCGTCGTAATATCGCGGGCCGTCGTCATAGACATAGACCGGCGCCGGAGCGGCCGCATAGCCGTCGTAGTAATAGCCGCCATAGGGACGCGAATTCGCGGCGGCGATGGCGCCGACGGCGCCGAGGGCCACGGCACCGCCGATGATGGCGGCACGGCGGCCGTCACGGACCTGCACCACCGGCGCCTCGGTCGTGGCGTTCACGGCGGTGCCGGCGCTCAGGGGCATGGCGCCCGCGGACGCCGAAAAGCCGGCAACGGCCAGGGCAGACGCCAGGGCGATCGAAACGGTCTTGGTCGTCATCGTCATCTCCTTCGTCATTCGCGCACCGACGCATGGGCGTGGAACGCGGTTGCGAATGCAGGCTCGGGTTGCCAGAAGCGATCGGGCGGACCATCAGGGACCGCCGGGCTCCGGGTTCGCCGGGCCGTGCATGTCTTCGCAAGACAAACGGCATCCGCCGCCCTGTGTTCCGCGCCGCTTCCCCAAGGATCGCGATGATCGTCTTCACAAGCTTGCTACCGATCTTCCTCGTCATCGCGACAGGCTGGGCGCTGAGGACGGGCGGAATCATTCGTGAAGCTCATTGGGAAGGGCTGGAGCGCATCGCGTACCTAGTGTTCTTCCCGGCGGTGATCGTGAAGACGCTGGCGACGGCGGATCTGCGCGGCGCGCCGATCGGGCCGCTGGCGCTCACCATGGTCTGCGCGATCCTCACGATGACCGCGCTGCTTCTTGGCGGACGCGCCGCGCTGGCCCGGCGCCGGACCGTGGACGGCCCGGCCTTCACCTCCCTGTTCCAGGGCTCCGTCCGGTGGAACACCTATGTCGGGCTGGCGCTGGCCCTGACGATGCTGGGACCCTCCGGCGTCAGTCTCATGGCGATCTCGCTCGCCGCCATGGTGCCCCTGCTGAACACGATCTCGGTGCTGGTCCTGTCGCGCCATGCGACGAACGATCCGGCAAGGCGGCCGGGATTGCGGGCGACGCTGGCGGCCCTCGCCCGCAACCCGTTCATCTGGTCCTGCGCGCTGGGCGTCCTGCTGAACGCGCTTGGCCTGCCCCTTCCCGCCTGGCTCGTCGACTATGCCGGGATGCTGGGCGGCGGCGCCATCGGCGGCGGCTTGCTCGTCGTCGGCGCAGCGCTCGACCTGCGCCGGCTGGCGCGGCTGCGCCCGGCGGCGGTCTTGTCCACGGCGCTGAAACTCGTCGGCATGCCCCTCCTGGTGGCGGCCTATGCCGTGCTGTTCGGCCTGTCGGGCCAGGCGCTGCTTGTGGCGATCATCGCCGGCTCGGTGCCGACCGCCAGCGCCGCCTATATCCTGGCGCGCCAGATGGGCGGGGACGCGCCGCTGATGGCGGACATCCTGACGGTCCAGACCTTGCTCGCCGCCCTCACGATGCCGATCATGCTCACGCTCCTGACCTGACGGCAGTTCGCGCCAGGCGGGTTGATTGCCCCTATAAGTTGTGTACACTCATGATCATTGCTGATGATTCATTGTTCGAGGTTCGGTTATGGCTCCGTCCGCGCTTCCCAGGCGGCCGGCCGCGATGGGTGACGCCAGCGCGAGGCTGATGCGTCACTGCCCGGCTTTCGCAGACCCGCTGCCGCGGGACGACGTCCTGCACTACATCACGCAGATGACCGCCGAGCTGTCGGTGCTCGCCCGCAGCGCGCGCCTCGACGTCCTGGCCTATTTCCTCGATATGGCGCGAGTCGAAGCGGCCGCGACGGCGGTCGAAGAGGCGGCCTCGCACGATCAGGACGACAGCGACACCTGATTGCCGCCGATCCGCTCTAGCCGGCCTGTCAGTTCCAGATCGAGCAATGCGGCCTGGACCTCGCGCGGCGGCAGGCCGCTCTCGCGGACGAGGTCGTCGATGCTGGACGGCGCCGGCCCCAGCAGCGGCATCAGCCGCTCCATGGCGCTCCCGGCCGAGGCCAACGGCGCCCCCTCCACAACCTGAACGTGCTGTTCGGCGAGGCCTGCATGCTCCGCCTCCGGCGGCGCCTGTATCGCGAGCCCGAGCGCCGACAGGTCGAGTTCGTCCCACAGGGGCTCGGACGGCACCGCTTCCTCGATGTCCAGCAAAGGCTGGATGCTCCGTTCGGCGCCGGCCCGCAGGGCGTCGATCACGTCGGCGGCACCGGTGCACAGCGTGGCGCCCTGCCGGATGAGATCGTTGGTGCCCTCGGCGCGCGGGTCCAGCGGCGAGCCCGGGACGGCGAAGACCTCGCGGCCCTGCTCCAGCGCGAAACGCGCGGTGATGAGCGAGCCCGAGCGACGGGCCGCCTCGACGATGACCACGCCCGATGACAGGCCCGACACGATGCGGTTGCGCCGCGGGAAGTCGCGGGCCCGCGGCTCCCAGCCGACCGGCATCTCGGAGACGGCCGCGCCGCCACGGGTGACGATCTCCTCCAGCAGCGGCACGTTCTCCTGCGGATAGACGCGCTCGTGCCCGCCGGCGAGAACCGCCACCGTGCCGGCGGCGAGGCTCGCCTTGTGAGCGGCGGTGTCGATGCCGCGCGCCAGCCCGGACACGATGGTGAAGCCGGCATCGCCGAGGTCGCGGGCCAGCGCCTCGGTGAAGCGGCGGCCGGCGGAGGACGCGTTCCGCGAGCCGACGATGGCGACCATCGGGCGGTCCAAAGCCGCGCCGTCACCCCGGACGGCGATCAGCGGCGGGGCGGTCTCGGCTGCGGCGAGCGCCTTCGGATAGCCGGTCTCGCCCATGGCGACGAAGCGGATGCCGAGGCGCGACGCACGCGCCATCTCGGCCTCCGCATCGGCGCGGGAACAGGGCGTGACGGGCTTGCCCGTCCGGCGGGCGATGTCGGGCAGGGCTTCAAGCGCGCCGGCCGCGCCGCCGAAGCGGTTGACCAAGGCGCGGAAAGTCCGGGGCCCGATCCCGTCCGTCCGGATCAGCCGCAGCCAGTCGAGGCGCTGATCGTCGGACAGGCGCATGGGCGGCTCAGCCTTTCTGCCCGATCTTGCCCTCGGTGCCGGCGAGCAGGCGCTGGATGTTCTGGGCGTGCTTGATCCAGAGCAGGATGGCCAGCACCGCGAGCAAGGCCGCCAGGACCGGCTGGCCGAAGCCGAGCCACGCGACGAAAGGCACGACGAGCGAGGCGGTGAGCGCCGACAGGGACGAGTAGCGCAGGGCGAAGGCCATGCCGAGCCAGATCGCCGCGAAGACAAGCGCCAGCCGCCAGTCGAGCCCGATCAGGCAGCCGAGGAAGGTCGCGACGCCCTTGCCGCCCTTGAAAGCCAGCCAGACCGGCGCGATGTGGCCGAGAAAGGCGCCGAGTGCCGCCGCTAGGGCCGCGTTCGGCCCCCAGACGGCGCCGGCGACGAGGATCGCGACCGTGCCCTTCAGCGCGTCGCCGACGAGCGTCGCCGCGGCGAGCGCCTTGTTGCCGGTGCGCAGGACATTCGTGGCGCCGATATTGCCGGACCCGATGGCGCGGATGTCGCCCATTCCGGCGAGCCGGGTCAGGATCAGGCCGAAGGGGATCGAGCCGAGGAGATAGCCGAAGGCGAGCGGCAGCAGGAGAGCGGCGAGCGTGCCGAATGTCATGAGGCCCCTTCCCCGTCGTTCTGCCGGTTTTTCCGGCGCCTTGTGAGCGAACCCTAGCCGTGGACCACGCGGCCGGCAACGAGGGTCTTCTTCACGCGGCCCTGCAGCCGGGCCTCGTCGAAGGGCGTGTTCTTGGCGCGCGAGCGCAGGTCGGCCTTGTCGAGGACGTAGGGCTCGTCGGGATCGAAGAGGATGAGGTCCGCCGGGGCGCCCACAGCCAGGCGGCCGGCCTCGATGCCGAGGATCGCGGCAGGCGCCGAGGTCATGGCGGCGAGGAGCCGCGGCAGCGCGATCTGCCCGGCCTCCACCAGCCGCAGCCCCGCGGAGAGCAGCGTCTCCAGGCCCACCGCGCCGTTCTCGGCTTCCGCGAAAGGCAGGCGCTTGGTCTCCACGTCCTGCGGGTCGTGGTCGGACACGACGACGTCGATCAAGCCTTCCGAAAGCGCGGCGACGACCGCGAGGCGCTCGTCCTCCGCGCGCAAAGGCGGCGCCACTTTCAGGAAGGTCCGGTAATCGCCGATATCGTTCTCGTTCAGCGTCAGGCTGTTGATCGAGACGCCGGCCGTGATCGGCAGGCCCGCCGCCCTGGCGCGGCGGAGGACATCCAGCGATTCCGTGCAGGAGATCTTGGCGGCGTGATAGCGGGCGCCGGTCAGGCCGACGAGGCGGATGTCGCGCTCCAGCACGACCGTCTCCGCCGCGTGCGGGATGCCGTGGAGGCCGAGGCGCGAGGCGCGCTCGCCCTCGTTCATCACGCCGGGACCGACAAGGTCCGGATCCTCGACGTGGTGGACGATGAGGCCGCCAATGTCGCGGGCATAGGTGAGCGCGCGGCGCATCACCATGGCGTTGGTCACCGAGCGGTCGCCGTCGCTGAAGGCGATGGCGCCGGCCTCGCGTAGCAGGCCGAACTCGGTCATCTCCTGCCCTGCCCGCCCCTTGGTGAGCGCGGCGGCGGGCAGCACGTTGACGATGGCGGTGTCCCGCGCCCGGCGGCGGATGAAATCGACGATGGCGGGATCGTCCACCGGCGGGTTGGTCTGCGGCATGGCGACGAGGGTCGTCACGCCGCCCGCGGCGGCGGCCTCGCTGGCGCTCTTCAGCGTCTCACGATGCTCGGCGCCGGGCTCGCCCGCGAAGGCATGCATGTCGATGAGGCCCGGCGACAGGACGAGGCCCGTGCCGTCGATCCGCTCCGCGCCCTCGGGGGCATCCGGAGCGGCGCCCCAGGCGACATCCGCGATCCGCCCGTCGCGCACCAGCACGGCGCCGTGGCCCTCGCGGCCGGAGGCCGGATCGATCATCCGCGCGCCGGCGATGACGAGGGAGCGGTCTTTCATGGCCGTGCTCATCGGTTCGGCAGGTGGCTGGCGAGCGCTTCCAGCACCGCCATGCGGACCGCGACGCCCATCTCGACCTGCTCGCGGATCAGGGACTGGGCGCCGTCCGCGACGTCGGTCGCGATCTCCACGCCCCGGTTCATCGGACCTGGATGCATGACGAGCGCGTCGGCCTTCGCGAAGCCGAGCTTCTCCTGGTCGAGCCCGTAATAGCGGAAATATTCCTTCACCGAGGGGACGAAGGAGCCGTTCATCCGCTCGCGCTGGAGGCGCAGCATCATGACGATGTCGGCGTCCTTCAGTCCCTCGCGCATGTCGCGGCGGACCTCGACGCCGAACCGGTCGATGCCCGGCGGCAGGAGGCTGGTCGGCGCCACCACCCTCACCCGCGCGCCGAGCGCGTTGAGCAGGATGATGTTGGAGCGCGCCACGCGGGAATGGAGGATGTCACCGCAGATGGCGACGACCAGCCCCTCGATCCGGCCCTTGTTGCGGCGGATCGTGAGCGCGTCCAGCAAGGCCTGCGTCGGGTGCTCGTGGGCGCCGTCACCGGCATTGACCACGGAACATTCCACCTTCTGCGCCAGAAGGTGGACGGCACCGGCGGCGTGATGGCGCACGACGATGATGTCGGGGCGCATGGCGTTCAGCGTGGTCGCCGTGTCGATGAGCGTCTCGCCCTTCTTCACCGAGGAATTGCCGACCGACATGTTCATGACGTCGGCGCCGAGGCGCTTGCCCGCGAGCTCGAACGAGGCCTGGGTGCGGGTGGAAGCCTCGAAGAACAGGTTGATCTGCGTGCGGCCGCGCAGCGTCGCCTTCTTCTTCTCCACCTGCCGGCTGACGTCGATGGCGTCCTCGGCCATGTCGAGAAGATGGCCTATCTCGAGGTGGTTCAACCCCTCGATGCCCAAAAGGTGCTTCTGGTTGAAGGCTGTGCGGGCGTTCATCGAGGCTTGCGATTACGGCCGTTTCGGCGCGGCGGCAAGGGCGCGATGACGCGGCGTTTGACTTAGGCACAGGCTTGCATGAAGTTCGCCGCCCGCTAAACAACGCCTCGCCTGACGCCGGGCGCTTCCCTAAAGCCGCCCGCATCCCGGACATCGAGGACCCAGCATGAAGGTCGTTATCGTCGAGTCTCCCGCCAAGGCGAAGACGATCAACAAATATCTCGGCCGGGACTACGAGGTGCTGGCCTCGTTCGGCCATATCCGCGACCTGCCCCCGAAGGACGGCTCGGTCGATCCGGACGCCGACTTCACCATGATCTGGGAGCTGGAGGACCGGGGCGCCAAGCGCGTCGCGGAGATCGCGCGGGCGGTCAAGGGCGCTTCCAAGCTGATCCTCGCCACCGACCCGGACCGGGAGGGCGAGGCCATCTCCTGGCACGTTCTGGAGGCGCTGAACCAGAAGCGCGTCCTGAAGGACGTGCCGGTGGAGCGCGTCACGTTCAACGCCATCACCAAGGAATCGGTTCAGACGGCGATGGCCAATCCGCGCGCCATCGACCAGGCGCTGGTGGATGCCTATCTCGCCCGCCGGGCGCTCGATTACCTCGTCGGCTTCCGGCTCTCGCCGGTCCTGTGGCGCAAGCTGCCCGGCGCCAAGTCGGCGGGGCGCGTTCAATCCGTGGCGCTGCGGCTCGTCTGCGACCGCGAGCGCGAGATCGAGACCTTCCGGCGCAAGGAATATTGGTCGCTGGTCGCCACGCTGGCGACCGATGCCGGCGCGGAATTCGAGGCGCGGCTCGTCGGCGCCGACGGCAGGAAGATCAACCGGCTCGATGTCGGGTCCGGCGCCGAGGCTGAGGCCTTCAAGCGCGATCTGGAGCTCGCGACCTTCCAGGTCGCGGCGGTAGAGGCCAAGCCCGCCAAGCGCCACCCGCAGCCGCCCTTCACCACCTCGACCCTGCAGCAGGAGGCCTCGCGCAAGCTCGGCTTCGCGCCGGCCATCACGATGCGCCTGGCGCAGCGGCTCTACGAGGGCGTCGAGATCGGCGGCGAGACGGTCGGCCTCATCACCTATATGCGGACCGACGGCGTCGACATGGCGCCCGAAGCGGTGCGCGAGGTGCGCTCCGTCGTCTCCCGCGAGTTCGGCGACCGCTATTGCCCGGACGTTCCGCGCCGCTACTCGGTGAAGCACAAGAACGCGCAGGAGGCCCACGAGGCCATCCGCCCGACCGACCCTTCGCGCCACCCCAAGCAGATGGCGCGGTACCTGGAAGCGGACCAGGCGCGGCTCTACGACCTCATCTGGCGCCGCACGCTGGCGAGCCAGATGGAATCGGCGCAGCTGGAGCGCACCACGGCCGATATCCTGGCCCAGGTCGGCCCGCGCCGGCTGGACCTGCGCGCCACCGGCCAGGTCGTCATCTTCGACGGCTTCCTGACGCTCTACCAGGAAGGCCGCGACGACGAGGAGGACGAGGAGAACCGTCGCCTCCCGCCGATGAAGGAAGGCGAGGCGCTGGAGCGCCGCGCCATCGCCGCCAGCCAGCACTTCACCGAGCCGCCGCCGCGCTATTCGGAGGCAAGCCTCGTCAAGAAGATGGAGGAGCTCGGCATCGGGCGGCCCTCCACCTACGCGTCCATCCTCCAGGTGCTGCGCGACCGCGATTATGTGCGGCTGGAGAAGAAGCGGCTGGTGCCGGACGACAAGGGCCGCATCGTCACCGCCTTCCTGGAACGCTTCTTCGACCGCTACGTGGAGTACGATTTCACGGCCGGGCTCGAGGAGAAGCTCGACCAGGTGGCGAGCGACGAGATCGACTGGAAGCAGGTTCTCCGGGACTTCTGGCAGGACTTCTCCGCCGCCATCGAGGGCACCAAGGAATTGCGGATGAGCGAGGTCGTGGACCAGCTCAACGACGCGCTGGCCCCGCACATCTTCCCCGAGAAGGGCGACGGCTCCAATCCGCGCGCCTGCCCCAATTGCGGGTCCGGGATGCTGTCGCTCAAGCTCGGCAAGTTCGGCTCGTTCATCGGCTGCTCGAACTATCCCGAATGCCGCTACACGCGGCAGCTCGCGGCGCCCGCCGCCGACGGCGAGGGCGACGGGTCCAATCCGGACGGCGGCACGCCGGGCGTGAAGGTCCTGGGCGACGATCCCGAAACCGGGCTGCAGGTGACGCTGCGCGACGGGCGCTTCGGCGCCTATGTCCAGCTCGGCGAGGGCGAGAAGCCGAAGCGGACCTCGCTGCCCAAGGGCATGAAGAGCGCGGACCTGGAGACGGCGCTCAAGCTCCTGTCCCTGCCCCGCCGGGTCGCGACGCATCCGGAAAGCGGCGAGCCGATCCTGGCCAATATCGGCCGCTACGGGCCTTACGTGCAGCACGGCAAGGTCTACGCCAATCTCGGCAAGGACGACGACGTGCTGGAGATCGGCCCGAATCGCGCGATCGACCTGATCGTCGCCAAGGAGACCGGCGGCGGGCGGCGCTTCGGCAACGGCGCGGCGGCCGATCCCGGCCGGGCGCTCGGCGCCGATCCGGACAGCGGCAAGCCCGTCGTGGTGAAGGCCGGGCGCTACGGGCCCTATGTCACCGACGGCGAGACCAACGCCACCCTGCCCAAGGGAACGTCGGCGGACCTCGTCAACCTCGACGAGGCGCTGGTCCTGCTGCGGGCCCGGCGCGAGGCCGGCGGCGGCAAGACCAAGGGCCGGAAGGCGCCGGCGCGCAAAGCGGCAACGGCCAAGAAGGCGGCTGCGCCCAAGGCCAAGGCTGCCAGTCCGAAAGCCGCGTCAAAGCCCAAGGCGGCGCCGAAGAACGCCTGACATATCAGGCGCTTGCGAGGCTTCGCTCAAGCGCGGCGATGACGCGCGGATCTTCGGGGCGGACCTGCGTGCCGAAGACGGCGACGATCTGCCCGTCGCGGCCGATCAGGTATTTGTGGAAGTTCCAGCGCGGCAGGTCGTCGGGGCGCTCCGACGCCGCCCAGCGGAAGAACGGATGGGCCTGCGGGCCGACGACATTCTGCTTCGCCGTGAGCGGGAACCCGATCCCGTATTGCTGCTGCGTGAAGGCGGCGATCTCCGCCTCGGTGTCGAGTTCCTGCCCGCCGAAATCGTCCGACGGCACGCCGACAAGGCCGAAGCCGCGGGCGCGGTAGCGCACGAACAGGCGCTGAAGGCCCTCGAATTGCGGGGTGTAGCCGCACTGGCAGGCCGTGTTGACGACCATGAGCGGACGGCCGCGATAGGCGGCGAGGTCGACGGTTCCGCCAGTAAGGCCGGGAAAGCTGAACGAATGGGCGCTGACCCGGCTCATGGCGGGCGTGCTGGCCGCCGGCGCCTGTGCCACCGCGCGGGTCGCGGCTAGCGCCAGGCCGAGGCCGACGAATGCGCGGCGATCCATGTGGCCCTCCCCGATCCTTGCGGACGAGTCTAGGCGCAAGCCGGGCGGCGTCCAGCGCCGCCCGGCTCAAAGATGCGTGACGGCGTCAGGCCGCGTCGGCCTGGACCTTCATCGAGACGATGGAATCGGGATCGCGCACGGGCTCGCCGCGCTTGATCTGGTCGACATTCTCCATGCCCTCCACGACCTTGCCCCAGACCGTGTACTGCTTGTCGAGGAAGCGGGCGTCCTCGAAGCAGATGAAGAACTGGGAATTGGCCGAGTTCGGGTTCTGGGCACGGGCCATGGAGCACACGCCGCGCACATGCGGCTCGGCGTTGAACTCCGCCGGCAGGTTGGGCAGGTCGGAGCCGCCCGTGCCGGTGCCATGGGGGCAGCCGGTCTGGGCCATGAAACCGTCGATCACCCGGTGGAAGACGATGCCGTCATAGAAGCCCTTGCGGGCGAGCGTCTTGATACGCTCGACATGCTTGGGCGCGAGGTCGGGGCGCAGCTCGATGACGACACGACCCTTGGTCGTCTCCATCACGAGGGTGTTCTCGGGATCGGTGGCCATGGCGGCTCCTTCTTGATGTTGTGAGGCTGGTCGTCAGCGCGCGTCGGACGCCATCTGCATCTTGACGATGCGGTCGGGCGCCGTGACTCGGCCATTGTCGTTGGGATCGCCCTTCTTGATGCGATCGACGAACTCCATTCCGGAGACGACCTCGCCGACGACCGTGTACTGGCCGTTCAGGAAGGAGCCGTCGCCGAACATGATGAAGAACTGCGAATTGGCGGAGTTCGGGCTCTGCGAGCGGGCCATGCCCACCGTGCCGCGCTTGAACGGCTCCTTGGAGAACTCGGCCGGGATGTTGGGCAGGTCGGAGCCGCCGGTGCCGTCGCCCTTGGGGTCGCCGGTCTGGGCCATGAAGCCCGCGATGACGCGGTGGAAGACGACGTTGTCGTAGAAGCCGCGCTTCACCAGCGTGCGGATCTGCTCCGCGTGCTTGGGCGCGATGTCCGGGCGCAGGCGGATGACCACGCGGCCGTCCTTGGTCTGCAGATAGACCGTGTTGGCGGCGTCGCTCTGGTTGGACTGGGCGAAGGCCGGCGCGGCCATGAGGCCGAGCGCCATGAATGCGGCGGCAAAAAGCGTCTTCATCGGGTCGTGAACTCCATGGATCAGGGCTTCAGCGGCCGGCGAAACGGTCCTTCAGCCTCCGCGCCACGCTCGGCGGCACGAAGCGGGACACGTCGCCGCCCATCGCGGCGATCTGCCTGACGAGCGTGGCGGTGATGGGGCGGACCGTGGGGGATGCCGGCAGAAAGATGGTCTGCACGTCCGGCGCCATCGTCTCGTTCATGCCGGCGATCTGCATCTCGTAGTCGAGGTCGGTGCCGTCGCGCAGGCCGCGGATGAAGATGGCGGCGCCGGCGCGGGCCGCCGCCTGGACGGCGAGGTCGTCGAAGGTCACCACGTCGAGCGCCGTGCCGAGCTCCGCCGCCACGGGCCCGCAGACCTCGCGCAGCATCGCCTCGCGCTCCTCCACGGAGAAGAGCGGCGCCTTGCCGGGATGGATGCCGATGGCGATGACGAGCCGGTCCACCAGCCGGCACGCGCCGCGCACCACGTCCAGATGGCCGTTGGTGACGGGGTCGAACGAGCCGGCATAGAGGGCGGTGCGCGTCATGGCTGAGCGTTAGCTTGGCGCGCGGCGGGCCGCAAGCGGGGCCGGCCGCCGATTGCGGGCGCGCACGCGCGCTCCTACGATGCGGGCCCGACATCAGGCGCCACGCATGAAGCTCCCCGACAAGATCCTCAAGGCCACCCGCATCCGCGACGGCAAGGGCTTCTCCCTGGCGAAGCACAAGCCCGACGAGGGCTTCGGGCTGAAGCTCAAGAAGGCGGACGCCAAGGAGCTGCTGGCGCAGGGCAAGGAGCAGCTCTCCGCCATGCAGGAGCGGCTCTATGCCGACGACCGCTGGTCGTTGCTCCTCGTCTTCCAGGCCATGGACGCGGCGGGCAAGGATTCCACCATCGAGCACGTCATGTCCGGGGTGAACCCGCAGGGCTGCGAGGTTCATTCCTTCAAGGCGCCCTCGGCGGAGGAGCTCGACCACGATTTCCTGTGGCGCACGACCTGCCGCCTCCCCCAGCGCGGACGGATCGGCATCTTCAACCGCTCGTATTACGAGGAGGTGCTCGTGGTGCGGGTGCACCCCGCCTTCCTCGAAGGCCAGCGCCTGCCGCCCTCGCCCCATGACGGCTCGCTGTGGGAGCAGCGCTTCGATTCGATCCGCGACTTCGAGCGCCACATGGCGCGCAACGGGACGCGCATCCTGAAGTTCTTCCTGCATGTCTCCAAGGACGAGCAGAAGAGGCGGCAGCTGGAGCGGATCGACAATCCGGACAAGAACTGGAAGTTCAACGCCAGGGACGTGGAGGAGCGCGCCCATTGGGACCGCTACATGGCGGCCTACGAGGACGCGATTCGCGAAACCGCCCGGCCCCATGCGCCCTGGTATGTGGTTCCGGCCGACGACAAATGGCTCATGCGCGTCATCGTGCTCAAAGCCATCGTGGCCGAGCTTCAGGAGCTGGGCCTGACCTTCCCGCAGGTCGACGACGAGGCGAAGGCCCGCATCGCCGCCGCGCGGGCCGCGCTGGAGGCAAGCTGATGCGCACCCCACCGTTCATCCGCGCGTTCGTGCTGGCGCTCGCCGCCTGGGCCGCGCCCGCTTCGGCGCAGGTGCCGCCGACCGAGACCGAGATCGCCTCCTATACGGGGCTGCACGCCGCCGCTTCCGCCGGCGACCTCGCCGCCATCGCGCGGCTGTCCGCCGACAAGGCGGCGCTGGAGGCACGGGACGCGCAGGGGCGCACGCCGCTCCATGTGGCGACGTTCCGCAGGCAGCGGCCGGCGATCCTCGCGCTGATCCGCGCCGGCGCCGACCCGAATGCGATGGAGCGCCAGGCCTACGACCCGGTGACCATCGCCTCGGTTGCCGACGACGTGGAGACGCTGGACCTGCTGCTGGCCAACGGGACGAAGGCGACGAACATCACCAGCCCCTATGACGGCACAGCGCTCATCGCGGCGGCCCATCTCGGCCATGACGGCGTCGTGCGCTCGCTGATCCGCGCCGGCGCGCCGCTCGACCATGTCAACAACCTGCACTGGACCGCGCTCATCGAAGCGGTCGTGCTCGGCAATGGCGGCCCGCGCCACCAGGCATGCGTCCGGGCGCTGGTTGAGGCCGGGGCGCGGCTCGACCTGAAGGACCGGGAGGGGCGGACCGCGCGGGACCTTGCCGTCGCCCGCGGCTATGACGCCATGGTCCGGATCATGGATCGGCGGTGAGCCGGCCGTCCTGGCGGGCGATGGTTCCCGGCGATATTCCGGGCGTCGCCCGCGTCGCCGCCGAGGTTCATCCGGCGTTTCCCGAGCGTGACGCGGTCCTCGCCTCGAAGCAGGCCCTGTTTCCGGCCGGCTGCTTGGCGCTGGAGCAGGACGGCGCGATCCTCGGCTATGCCCTGTCGCATCCGTGGATCGATGGACCGGTTCCGAAGCTCGACACGGAATTGGGCGCCCTGCCCCGCGAGCCGACACTCCTCTACCTGCACGACCTCGCCTTGTCCCGGCCGGCGCAGGGCATGGGCCTCGCCGCCGAGGGCGCCGAACGCGTCGTGCGGGCGGCGCTGGAGGCCGGGTTCCGGCGGATCGCCCTGGTCGCGGTCAACGGCTCAGCGCCGTTCTGGACGCGGCTCGGCTTCGAGGATGCGCCGGCGCCTGCCGGCCTTGCCGCGAGCTATGGGGAGGACGCGCGCTACATGCGGCGCGGCCTTCGCCCATAGCCACCGTCCGGATCACGCCTCCGGCGCTGCCTCGTCGCCGGCTTCCTCGGCGGCTTCGGCCTCCTCGGCCGCCGCCTCGCCCTCGATATGCTCCACCGAGACGACGCGCTCGCCGTCGGCGGTATCGAAGATCGTGACGCCTTGCGTCGAGCGTCCGGCGATGCGAATGCGGTTGTTGGGACCCGCATCCACCGGCACGCGGATGACCTGGCCGCCATCGGTGACGAGCATGACCTGGTCGCGGTCCTCCACGGGGAAGGACGCGATCAGCGGCCCGTTCCGGTCGTTGACGGCCATGGCGACGATGCCCTTGCCGCCGCGTCCGGTGACCCGGTACTCGAAGGACGAGGTGCGCTTGCCGTAGCCGTTCTGCGAGACGGTGAGGATGAACTGCTCGAAGGCGCCCATCTCCGCGTAGCGCTCCTGGCCGAGCTCGATCTCGCCGGATGCGTCGTCGCCGTCCGCCTCGATGGGGGCCGTCTCCTCGCCCTCGCCCGTCAGCGCCTTGCGGGCGGCCGCGGCGAGCTTGAGATAGGCGGCGCGCTCGTCGGCCGTCGCATCCAGGTGGCGCAGGATGGCAAGCGAGATGACCTCGTCGCCCTTGCCGAGATTGATGCCGCGCACGCCGTCCGAGGACCGGCCGGCGAAGACGCGCACGTCCGTCACCTCGAAGCGGATGCACTGGCCGCGCGAGGTCGTCAGCAGCACGTCGTCCGCCTCGGTGCAGATCTGCACGTCGACGATGGCATCGCCGTCGTCGAGCTTCATCGCGATCTTGCCGGCGCGGTTCACCTGCACGAAGTCGGAGAGCTTGTTGCGGCGGACATTGCCGGAGCGCGTGGCGAACATGACGTCCAGCGTCTTCCAGCTCTCCTCGTCCTCCGGCAGCGGCATGATCGTGGTGATCGTCTCGCCCTGCTCCAGCGGGAGCATGTTGACGAGCGCCTTGCCCCGCGCGTTCGGCGCCGCGAGCGGCAGCCGCCAGACCTTCTCCTTGTAGACCTGGCCGCGGGAGGAGAAGAACAGGATCGGAGTGTGCGTCGAGGCGACGAAGATCCGCGTGACGAAATCCTCGTCGCGGGTCGACATGCCGGACCGCCCCTTCCCGCCCCGGCGCTGGGCCCGGTAGGTGGAGAGCGGAACGCGCTTGACGTAGCCGGCATGAGACACGGTGACGACCATGTCCTCGCGCTGGATCAGGTCCTCGTCGTCCACGTCCGCGTCCCAGTCCATGATCTCGGACCGGCGGGGCGTGGCGAACTGGGTCTTCACCTCGGTCAGCTCGTCGCGGACGATCGTCATGATCCGCAGGCGCGAGCGCAGGATGTCGAGATAGTCGGCGATCTCGCTGGCGATGGTCTCCAGCTCGCCCGCGATCTCGTCCCGGCCGAGCGCGGTCAGGCGCTGCAGGCGCAGGTCGAGGATCGCCTTGGCCTGCGCTTCCGACAGCCTGTAGGTGTCGTTCTCGCCCATGCGGTGGCGCGGATCGTCGATGAGCGCGATGAGCGGCGCCATGTCCTTCGCCGGCCAGTCGCGGCCCATCAGCTGCTCCTTCGCCGTGTTCGGATCGGGAGCCGTGCGGATGAGGTGGATCACCTCGTCGATATTGGCGACCGCGATGCCTAGGCCGACGAGGACGTGGGCCCGGTCGCGGGCCTTGCCCAGGCGGTACTTGGTGCGCCGGGAGACGACTTCCTCGCGGAAATCGACGAAGGCGCGGATGATGTCGTGGAGGTTCATCACCTCCGGCCGGCCGCCGTTGAGGGCGACGAAATTGCAGCCGAAGGACGATTGCAGCGCGGTGAACCGGTAGAGCTGGTTCAGCACCACGTCCGCCACCGCGTCGCGCTTCAGCTCGACGACGACGCGCACGCCCTCGCGGTCGGACTCGTCGCGAAGATCGGAGATCCCCTCGAGCTTCTTCTCGCGCACGAGGTCGGCAATGCGCTCGATCAGCGTCGCCTTGTTCACCTGGTACGGAATCTCGGTGAAGACGATCGCCTCGCGGTCCTTGCGGATCTCCTCGATCTTCGACCTGGCCCGCATCACCACCGAGCCGCGCCCGGTATGGTAGGCGGAGCGGATGCCGCTCTTGCCCATGATGTAGGCGCCGGTCGGGAAGTCCGGCCCCTTGATGATGTCGTTGAGCTCGTCGATCGTGATGAGCGGGTTCTCGATATAGGCGAGGCAGCCGTCGATCACCTCGCCGAGATTGTGCGGCGGGATGTTGGTCGCCATGCCGACGGCGATGCCGCCGCCGCCGTTCACCAGCAGGTTGGGATAGCGCGCCGGCAGGACCGTCGGCTCCTTCTCGGAGCCGTCGTAGTTCGGCCGGAAGTCCACCGTCTCCTCGTCGATGTCGGCGAGAAGCGGGGTCGCGGCCTTGGCGAGGCGAGCCTCGGTGTAGCGGTCGGCCGCGGCGCTGTCGCCGTCCATGGACCCGAAATTGCCCTGGCCGTCGATGAGCGGCAGGCGCAGGGAGAAGTCCTGCGCCATGCGCACCAGCGCCTCGTAGACCGGCATGTTGCCGTGCGGATGGTACTTGCCCATCGCGTCGCCGACGATACGGGCGCATTTGCGGTAGGGGCGCTCGGGCGTGTTGTTGTTCTCGTGCATCGACCAGAGGATGCGCCGGTGCACGGGCTTGAGGCCGTCGCGCACGTCGGGCAGCGCGCGGCTCACGATCACGCTCATGGCGTAGTCGAGATAGGAGCGCTTCATCTCGTCGGTCAGCGAGACCGGCTTGATGTCGCTGTCGGGGCCTTCCGGCTTGTCGTCGTCCTTCGCCAAAACCGCGATTTCCGTTCTTTTTTCCGATGGTTAGGTCTAGCAAATCCGCGTGCGCGGCGCCACCTTGCTCCGGTCCGTCCACCGCTAAATTTCACGTTGCTTATCAGCTACTTAGCGTGCCCGATCCGCCGGCAGGCGCGGCAAATGCCCACGGCGGCGAGAACCGGGCGGACAGCGCGATTCGGGGGGGCGGTGGCGGCAAGCCTTTCCTGTGCTAGCAATCGCCTCATGAACGACTTCGTCTCGTCCGCCTTGGTGACGCTGCTCGTCACGCTGGACCCTCCGGGCCTGGCGCCGATCTTCCTTGCCGTGACGCGGGGCATGAACCGGGACGAGCGGCGGCAGGTCGCCATCCGCGCCTGCATCATCGCGTTCGCGATCCTCGCCTTCTTCGGCATCGGCGGGGAATGGCTGCTGCGGCTGCTCGGCGTCGGGCTCCCCGCCTTCCGCATCGCGGGCGGCCTGCTGCTGTTCTGGATCGCCTTCGAGATGATCTTCGAGCTGCGCACGCAGCGCAAGAAGCAGACGGCCGAGACGGCCATCACCGAGGACCACATCAAGAACGTCGCCGCCTTCCCTCTCGCCATACCGCTGATGGCCGGGCCAGGCGCCATCACGGCGGCGATCCTCATCGCCGGACGGGCCGAGGGCGACGTCACCCGCATCGCCATCCTGCTCGGCCTCACGGCGTTCGTTCTCGTCCTGTGCCTGCTCGTGTTTCTCGCCGCGCACCCGGTGGCGCGACTGCTCGGCGTAACCGGCAACATCGTTCTGACCCGCCTGCTCGGGGTGATCCTCGCGGCGCTGGCGGTGCAGTTCATCATCGACGGGGTGCGCGCCGTCGTGTGACGGCGCGCGCCTCCCGTCAGGTCGGAGCGGCGAGCTTCTTCACCTGCTCCAGATGGGTCTCGAGCGTCGGCAAGGTCTCGGTTGCGAACGCCTTCAGTTTTGGGTCGTCGCCCGTCTGGGAGTAATTCCGGAACAGGGTTACGGCCTCCTCGTGGGCCTTGGTCTGCATGTCGATGTAGACGCGGTCGAATTCCATGCCCTCGGCCCGCTGCAGTTCACCGATCATCTGACGATGCGGCGGATCGAGCTGCGTCATCGACGCGGTCGGCATATCCTGGACGGCGTTCGAGCCGCGCAGCGCCGTGCGAAACTTCTCGCCGGCCTTGGTGTGATCGTCCACCATCATCCGCGCAAACTTCTTCACTTCGGCAGAGCGGGCCTTGTCGGCGGCAATTCTACTCGATTCAATCTCGAACTGGTTCGACATCGCCGCCTTCTGGGCGAACATGCTGGCGCTGAGCGAGCCGGCAGCGCGCTGGTTCGTCGTGTCGGGCGCGGCACCGGCACCTGCGGCGGACGGGGTCTGGGCCGGGGTGCCCTGAGCGGGTGCCGATTGCGGATTTCCGCCGGTCGGGTTGGCAGAGGTCTGCGCGAGTGCTCCGGTCACGGCAAAGGCCGTGATGGCGGCACCGGCGACAAGCTTCGTTCTGATGGTCATGGACGTCCTCCTGAGCTGGAGGGCGGGCGCCGCAGCGCCCACGCCTCTCAGGAGAACGTCCCGCGGAATCGGGTGTTCCGGTCAGTGTCGTCCGCGGAACGTTCCGCTGGTCAGACCAGGGTCTCGATCAGCCGCGAGACGAGAAGCGCGCGCGGCTGCAGCGAGGAGACGAGCCCGTGCTCGTGGAGCGTATGGGCACCGTCGCCGTCGATCCCGAGGCCATCGAGCGTCGGGACGCCGAGGGCTGCCGTGAAATTGCCGTCGGCGCCGCCGCCGGTGACGGGCACCTCCTCCAGCGGCTGGCCGAGATCGGCCGCCACATTGCGCGCATGGTCGTAGAGCGCCGCGATCCCCGCGCTCTTCCCGTAGGGCGGGCGGTTCATCTCGCCGGTCACATGGACCTTCACGTCCGGGTCGTAGGGCTGGAGGCCGAGGATGCGCTGGCTCATCGTGATCCCATCCTCAGGCGTCAGCACGCGCAGATCGACGGTGAACCGGGCTTCCCGCGGCACGACGTTGACCGCAGACCCGCCGTTCATCATGCCGACCGTGGTGGTGATGCCACGCGAATAGTCGGTCATCGCCTCGATGGCGAGGATCTGGCGCGCCGCCTCGCGGATCGCCGACCGTCCGTCCTCGTGCCGCGATCCGGCATGAGAGGGCCGGCCCTCCACCGCCACCTCGAAGCGGCCCACGCCCTTGCGGGCGGTGACCACCTTGCCACCCGGCCGGCATGGCTCGGTCACGAGCACATAGGCGGCATCGCGGGCGAAATCCTCGATGATGCCGCGCGTCGTCGGGCTGCCGATCTCCTCATCCGGCGTGAAGAGGAAAACGATCGGCCGGGGCGCCGTCTCGCGGCGCAGGACGTCCCGCACGGCATCGAGCACGAGATAGGCGCCGCCCTTCATGTCGTAGACGCCGGGCCCATAGAGCCGGTCGCCCTCAACCCGGATCGGCAGATCATGCTCCAGTGTTCCAACGGGATGCACGGTATCGACATGGGACAGGATCAGGATAGCCTTCGCGCCGGTCTGCGGACCGCCGCGCATGACAAGCGTGTCGCCGAGCCCGTCCCGTCCGGCGATCCGGTCGAGCGTCGCGGGGATGCCGACGCACTCGGCCGAGACGAGGTCCTGCATGCGGTTGACGGCAGCCGCGTCATGCGTCGGGCTTTCGCAGGCCGCCCATCGGGAAACGCCGGCCACCATCGCGCTCGTATCGAACCTGTCCATCGCCTCTTCCGATCTCCATCGCATGCCTGGATTCAACCGATCCGCATCATCACGATCCCCGCGACGATGAGAAGCCCTGCCGCCAGGCGCGAATAACCGATCCGCTCGCCCAGGAATGCCCATCCGATGAGGATCGCGAAGAGGACCGAGGTCTCCCGAAGCGCGGCGATGACGCCGATCGGCGCCCGGGTCATGGCCCAGAGCGCGATGGCGTAGCCGAAGGTCGCGATGACGCCGCCCGCCGCTCCGCGCCAGAGATGCGCGCGATTGGCGGCCGGCACACCGCGCCGCAGGGCGGCGGCGACGACGGGCAGGATGAGCAGGCCGGAAACGATGTTCGTCCACGCCACATAGGTCAGCGGCGCTCCGGAAATGCGAGCGCCGCGCCCGTCGATCAGCGTGTAGAGCGCGATGATGACGACCATGACCGCGATGACCAGCCCGGTACCCCGGTCGATGCCCCGCGTCAGGATCGCCCCGGCGGCCAGCCCGACGATCCCGGCGCATACGAGCAGGACGCCGGAGAACTGGCCGCCGGTCATGGCGTCACCCAGGAGGAACTGTCCCGCCAGGGCGGTGAGGACCGGCGCGGTTCCTCGCATGAGCGGATAGGCGACGGAGAGATCGGCGGTGCGATAGGCCCGGCCGATCACCAGATAATAGGCCATGTGGATGATGCCGGATGCCGCCACGTGCGGCCAGCTCTCGGCAGGCGGCAGCGGGGTCAGCGCGACGATGGGGATGCCCGCGGCCATGCAGCCCATCCCGACCGCGAGCGAGGCGAGCTGCGGGTCGCGGCCGCCTTTGAGGAGCGCGTTCCAGGTCGCGTGAAGCGCCGCGGCGGCGAGCACTGCCAGGAGCACGTCGAAGGTCAGGCTGGCGGACAAGGCGGCCTCAAAGGGGGACGGGTGAAAACCCGGTTTGCGCCCGCGAGGCGGTATACGCAACGGCTTCCCGCGGGGCTTCGACCAAAAACGTGCTTGATGCAGCGCAGCAAACGTCGTGCTGTGCGAACCCGCCCCCGTCACGAGGCCGCCGATGAGTGCCGTTCCCCGCCGCTTCTACCAGCCTCTCGCCCTGGGCGCGCCCGCACCCCTGCACGACCTGCCCGTGCGGCTGGAGCGGATGGTCCATTTCGTGCCACCCCATGTGGAGAAGGTCCGCGCCCGGGTTCCGGAGATCGCCAGCCAGGTGGACGTGGTGCTGGGCAACCTGGAGGACGCCGTCCCCGTCGAGGCTAAGGCGGCTGCCCGCGCCGGCATGATCGCCATGGGCGGCATGGACCTGGGCGGTGCGGGCCTCTGGACGCGCGTCAATGCCCTCGACAGCCCCTGGTTCCTCGACGACGTGACCGAGATCGTCGGCGCGGTCGGCGACCGGCTGGACGTCGTGATGCTGCCCAAGGTCGAAGGGCCGGAGGACATCCACTATATCGACCGGCTGCTGGCGCAGCTGGAGGCAAGGCATCGGCTGCAGCGGCCGATCCTGGTTCATGCGATCCTGGAGACGGCGCGGGGCGTGGCATCCGTCGAGGCGATCGCGGCCGCTTCCCCGCGCCTCCACGGCATGAGCCTCGGCCCGGCGGATCTTGCCGCCTCGCGCGGCATGAAGACGACGCGCGTCGGCGGCGGCCATCCGGATTACAGGGTCCTGGCCGATGCGGCCGATGGCACGGCGCCGCGCGGCTTCGCCCAGCAGGACCTCTGGCACTACACGATCGCGCGCATGGTCGATGCCTGCGCCGCGAACGGGCTGAAGGCCTTCTACGGGCCGTTCGGCGACTTCTCGGATGCGCAGGCGTGCGAGGCGCAGTTCCGCAACGCCTTCCTGATGGGCTGCGCCGGGGCGTGGACGCTCCATCCGAGCCAGATCGACATCGCCAAGCGGGTGTTCAGCCCGGCGCCTGCGGAGGTCGCCTTCGCGCGGCGCATCCTCGAGGCGATGCCGGACGGCTCGGGCGCCGTCATGATCGACGGCAAGATGCAGGATGACGCGACCTGGAAGCAGGCGCGGGTCATCGCCGACCTCGCCGACCTCGTGATCGCCAAGGATCCGTCGCTGGCCGGGCTCTACCGGTGACAGAGCTGTGAAGCTCGCTCGATTGACTCGCTTTCCGGCGGGAATATATCAGCGGCATGAGCGACATGGCTGACAATAGCCTCCGGGAAGCGAAGTTCGCCATCGGCCAGGTGGTGCGCCACCGGATCTTTCCGTTCCGGGGCGTGATCTTCGACGTCGATCCCGTCTTCGCCAATACCGAGGAATGGTGGCTTGCGATCCCGGAGGAAATCCGGCCGCGCAAGGACCAGCCCTATTACCACCTCCTCGCCGAGAACGACGAGACGGAGTACACGGCCTACGTCTCCGAGCAGAACCTCCTGCCCGACGAAACGGGCCTGCCGGTCCGCCATCCGCAGGTGCCGGACATTTTCGAGATCGGCGACGACGGGCATTACCGCATCCGCAACGCCCTGCCGAACTGAGCACTCCGCGCATTCGGACAAGAAAAAGCCGGGCTCGATGGCCCGGCTTTTAACGTTGGTGCCGCGGCGGCCCGGTCAGGGGCGCGCGGGCTGGCCGGGCTGGGCGGCCGGCGGCGTGACGGGGACGACCGCGCCCGGCGCCTGGTTCTGCAGCTGGTTGCGCATCTGTTCCTGCTGGCGCATGGCCTCCTCGGCCTGGCGCTGCTGCTCCTGCAGCACGGCCGGGTCGATCGGCGCGCCGTCGAAGGCCTTGCCGAAATCGGCCAGCGGCAGCTGGAACGTGACCTCGCGGCCGACCTGGTTCTGCACGGACACGTTCAGCGTGTTGCCGCGCTTGAACGCGTTGATGATGTCGTCCTTGATCGCGGCCTCGGCGAAGCAGCCGTTGGGCAGGCAGATCGCGAAGACACCCGGCGTCGGCTGGTTCTGGTCCGCCGCGAAGCGGATGCCGGGGGCGAGCATGAGGCCCAGCGGCAGGATGAAGCGCACCATCTTGTTCGGGTCGCCCTTCACGTCATAGACGGCGATGGCGACGACCGGCTGGTTCTGGTCCGACACGAAGTCGCGGGTCGTGTAGCAGATCTCGCGGTTGGACGCCTGGTCGCGGCCGCAGACCTTGGTCCAGGCCTGCTGCTCGTTGGCCTTCAGCTTGACCACGAGCGGGCCTTCCTGCCCGGCGGGCGCCGCCGGCTGGGCGGGCTGCTGGGCCGGAGCCTGGGCGGGGCGCTGCGGCTGGGCCGCCGGACGCTGCGGCTGGGCGGCCGGTCGCTGCGGCTGGTTCGGCTGCGCGGGAGCCTGGGCGAAGGCCCCGAAAGCGATGCCGGTCAGCGCCGCACCCACTGCAACGGTCCTCAGGACGTTCATCTCGTCTTCCTTTTCAAGCCTCGTTCGGCGGGCCATCCCGCGACGCTCGCCTCCGGGCGACCGGACCGAACGGAAACGGGCGGGTCATTCAGCGCCGAATGAGGCGACAGCATGACGCGCGCCTCCTTTACCGGGAAGACGCGCGGGATTCCAGCGTCTTCGCGCGGCCGGCCATATGGCGGCGCCCCGGCTCTTCGGGCATCCTTTTTTCGAACGATTCGTGCGCCCGTCGGCGCAAACCGGCCTGCAGGGGAGCAGCCATGAGCGTCTCGACCGTCCTGAAGCCCGCGGCCGGCACCCCGGCGGCCAGGACCCGGCTCGACCTCCCCACCCTGCTGGACGGCGCCGCCCAGGCCTTCCCGAATCGCCCGGCGGTCGGCGACGCCGCTCCCCGCCGGGAGCTCGACGGGGCGGAGCCGCGCCGCCTGACGCTGGGCGAGCTGCGCCGCGAGGCGGAAAGGCTCGCGGGGCTTTTCGGCCAGTTCCGGCTCTCGCCGGGGGCCAGCGTCGCGATCCAGCTGCCGAATGTGCCCGAGGCGATGCTCGCCATCATGGGCGTGCTGCGTGCGGGCCTGTGCCCCCTGCTCCTGCCTGCCGGCCTGTCGCGCATCGCCGCAACCCGCGCCATCGCGGACGGGCAGTGCGAGGGGATCGTGACGGCAACGCGCGCCGGATCGCTGAAGCCGGGCGAGGTCATGCGCGACATCGCCGGCGGCAACCTCACGATCCGATTCGTGACCGCCTTCGGCGAGGACCTGCCGGACGGCCTGATCGGGCTCGACCGGCTGCCCTGGTCGCTCGCGGACGCGGCCGCGCCGCTCGACCGCGACCACGGCCCCGATTACGGGCTCGTCGCCACGCTGGACGAAGCGTCCGGCCAGATCTTCGCGCGCTCCTGCGAGAGCCTGATCGCCACCGGCCTCGGCATCGTGGCGGCGGCGCGGATGCGGCCCGGCCACCGGGTGCTGAGCCTGCTGCCGCCGGACGATCTCGCGGGCCTGGCCGCCGGATTGCTGCCGAGCCTCGCGGCCGGCGTTCCGCTCACGACGATGGGCCTGTTCGACAGCGCCGCGCTGGCGGCATGCCTCGACGAGGGCCAGCCGACCCACCTCATCGCGCCCGGCTGGCTGGAGCCCAGCCTCGCCGGTTCGCGCCTCGGCCGGCATCCGTCGCTGGCGGGCATCGTCTATGTCCATAAGCTGCCCTGGGCCCACCGCGACGAGCGCGGGCCGGAAACGCTGGCGGTGCCCTGCGTCGACATCCTGGCGGTCGGCGAATACGCGCTCTTCATCACCCAGCGCGAGACGGGCGAAGGGCCGCGCTTCGACATCAACGGCGTGGCGCCGCGCCTGCCCAGCGGGCACGCGCTGGTGGAGGCCCGGGCCGCGGACGGGATGCTCGAGGTGCGCGGCCGCGCCGCGCGGTCCCGGACGCTGCAGCCGCTCGGGCGCCGCGAGCCGGATTATGCGATGCCGGCGGACCGCTGGATGCAGGTGCCCATGGCCATCGAGACCGAGGGCACGCTGATCACCGGCCTCGACCGGCTCCAGCGTTCGTTCTGACCGGCGGCGCCGGCGGCTTGGAGTCTGCCGGCGGCTTGGTACCCGCCGGCGGCTTGGCGGCCGGCTTCTCCTGCGTCTTCTCGGCGATGGCGACGAGCTTGCGCAGCATCTGAAGCGTGCCCCTGAGCCGCTTCTCCGGCGTCGGGAAGTCGTCGATGAAGACGATCTTCATGTCGGGCCTGACCTTGGCCATCGAGCCCTGCTCGGCGACGAAGCGCACCAGGCCGTCCGGATTGGCGAAGGCGTTGTCGCGGAAGGACAGGATGATGCCCTTGGGCCCCGCATCCACCTTCTCCACATTGGCGCGGCGGCAGAGCGCCTTGATCCGCACGACCTTCAGAAGCTGCTCGACCTCTTCCGGCAGCGGGCCGAAGCGGTCGATGAGCTCCGCGGCGAAGGCCTCCAGGGCCTCGTCGGTGTCCAGCGTCGAGAGGCGCTTGTAGAGGCCGAGGCGCAACGGCAGGTCGGGGACATAGCCCTCGGGGATCATGACCGGGGTGCCGACGGAGATGGACGGCGACCATTGCCCGTCGCCCTCGTCGTCCTCGATGCCCGCCTTGAGCTGGGCGACCGCCTCTTCCAGCATCTGCTGGTAGAGCTCGTAGCCCACCTCCTTGATGTGGCCGGACTGCTCGTCGCCCAGGAGATTGCCCGCGCCCCGGATGTCGAGATCGTGAGAGGCGAGCTGGAAGCCGGCGCCCAGCGTGTCCAGGGATTGCAGGACCTTGAGACGCTTCTCCGCCTGGGGCGTCAGCTGGCGGTTGGCCGGAACGGTGAACAGGGCATAGGCCCTGGTCTTGGAACGGCCCACGCGGCCGCGCAGCTGGTAGAGCTGGGCGAGGCCGAACATGTCGGCACGGTGGACGATCAGCGTGTTGGCGGTGGGGATGTCGAGCCCCGATTCCACGATCGTGGTCGAGAGCAGGACGTCGTATTTGCCCTCGTAGAAGGCGGTCATCACGTCTTCCAGCTGCCCGGCGGCCATCTGGCCGTGGGCGACCGCGACCTTGGCCTCGGGCACGCTCGCGTCGAGGAAGCTCTTCACCTCCGCGAGGTCCTCGATCCGCGGGCAGACATAGAAGGCCTGGCCGCCGCGATAGCGCTCGCGCAGCAGGGCCTCGCGGATCGACAGCGCGTCGAAGGGCGTGATGAAAGTCCGCACCGCCAGGCGATCCACCGGCGGCGTCGCGATGATCGACAGGTCGCGCACGCCGGTCATGGCGAGCTGGAGCGTGCGTGGGATCGGCGTCGCGGACAGCGTCAGCACGTGGACCTCGGCCCGCAGCTCCTTCAGCCGCTCCTTGTGGGCCACGCCGAAATGCTGCTCCTCGTCGATGATGACGAGGCCGAGATCCTTGAACTGGATCTGCTTGCCGAGCAGCGCATGGGTGCCGACCACGACGTCCACGGTGCCGTCGGCGATGCCTTCCTTGACCGCCTTCATCTCCGCCGCCGGAACGAAGCGCGAAGCCTGCGCGACCTTGAGCGGAAGGCCGTGCAGGCGCTCGGAGAAGGTCTTGAAATGCTGGCGGGCCAGCAGCGTCGTCGGCACCACGACGGCAACCTGCTTGCCCGCCATGGCGGCGGTGAAGGCGGCGCGCAGCGCGACCTCGGTCTTGCCGAAGCCGACATCGCCGCAGACGAGCCGATCCATGGGCCGGCCCGTGCCGAGATCCTCCATGACCGCGTCGATGGCCGTCTGCTGGTCCTCGGTCTCCTCGTAGGGGAAGCGGGCGGCGAACTCGTCGTAGACGCCGTCGGCCGGGACGAGCTTCGGCGCCTCGCGCATCAGGCGGGCGGCAGCGACCTTGATGAGCTGGCCGGCCATCTCGCGGATGCGCTGCTTCAGCTTGGCCTTGCGCGCCTGCCAGGCAGTGCCGCCCAGGCGGTCGAGCGGCACCTCGGTGTCCTCGGAGCCGTAGCGCGAGAGCAGTTCCAGGTTCTCGACCGGCAGGAACAGCTTGTCGTTGTTGGCGTAATGGATCTCGACGCAATCGTGCGGGGCGCCCGAGACCTCGATGGTCTGAAGGCCGACGAAGCGGCCGATGCCGTGGTCGACATGGACGACGAGGTCGCCGGGGGCCAGGCTTCCGACCTCGGCGATGAAGTCCTGCGCCCGGCGGTTCTTGCGCTTGGCGCGGATGAGCCGGTCGCCCAGGATGTCCTGCTCGCCGATGACGGCGAGGTCCTGCGTCTCGAATCCCTCTTCCAGACCCCAGACCGCCAGCGCCGCCTCGCCCTTGGGCAGGGCGAGCGCGTCCGCGAAACGCATGACGGGCTTCGCCTGGAGCCCGTGATCGACGAGGACATGGGACAGGCGCTCGCGCGAACCGTCGGACCAGGCGGCGAGCATCACGCGCTTGCCGCCCTTCTGCAGGGCCCGGACATGGTCCACGGCCGCCTGGAAGACGTTGACGTCCTCCTGCTGGCGCTCGGGCGCGAAGGAGCGGCCGGCGCGCGCGCCGCAATCGACGACGCGGACGCCCTCGCCTTCCAGGCGCGCGAAGGGCGTGAAGGTCGCGACCGGGCGGGCCGCGACGGCCTTCGCCCATTCATCCGGCGCCATGTAGAGCGCGTCCGGCGGCAGCGGCTTGTAGGGCGCACCGCCGGCATTGGCGCTGAGCGCCGCCTTGCGGGCATCGTAATGGTCGCGGATGAGGGCGAGACGCTCGCCCGCGGCGTCCTCGGCCAGCGTATCGAAGAGGATCGGCGCGTCGGGCGCGTAGTCGAGCAGCGTGTCGAGCCTCTCGTGGAACAGGGGCAGCCAGTGCTCCAGCCCCGGATGCCGGCGCCCCTCGCTCACCGCCTCGTAGAGCGTGTCGTCGCGACCCGGGGTGCCGAAGGTCGATGTATAGGCCTGGCGGAAGCGCCGGATCGACTCCGTCGTCAGCCGGGCCTCGGACATGGGCACCAGGTCGAGCACGCGCAACTGGCCGGTGGAGCGCTGCGTCTCCGGATCGAAGGCGCGGATCGTCTCCAGCTGGTCGCCGAAGAAATCCAGGCGGATCGGCTCGGCGAGGCCCGGGGGGAAGAGGTCCACGATGCCGCCGCGCATCGCGTATTCGCCGGTCTCGCGCACCGTGCCCGTGCGGACATAGCCGTTGGTCTCGAGCCAGCTCGTCAGGACGTTGGTGTCGATGACGTTGCCCGGCGCCGCCGAGAAGGTCTCGGCCGCCATGCGCGCCCGCGGCGGCACGCGCTGCAGAACCGCGTTGATCGTCGCGATGAGGATGCGCGGCCGTTCCTCGGTCGCGATCGTCTTGGTCAGGCGCGCCAGGGTCGTGACGCGCTGGGCGACGACGCCCGCATTCGGCGAAATCCGGTCATAGGGCTGGCAGTCCCAGCCCGGGAAGGTCAGCACCTCGATGTCGGGGGCGAGAAACGCAAGCCCGGCGCGGGCCGCCTCCAGCCGCTGGCTATCCCGGGCGATGTAGACGAGCGTCGCCGGCGCCTCCGCCTTGCGGGCGCGGCGGCGCGCAAGGTCCGCCAGCGCGAGCGGCTGAAAGCCGTCCGGCGCGTTGGCGAGGACGAGGCGCTGGCCTCCCGACAGGTTGTCGAGGGCGGCGGATGGGTCGGCTTTCATGGGGCGGGCGGGCGCTGTCGCGATGCTGTCCGGGAGCGCCTGTACTTAGGCACCGCGCCCCGCCGGGGCAAGCCGGATGCCGTCAGGAATGGATCGGCCCCGCATGGGTATGGAAGGCCTGAAGGCGCCGGAACACGGGCGTGTCGTAGTTGGAAGGCGTCGCCCGCTCGCCCGTCAGCCAGGCGAGAAGGTCCCGATCCGGCACCTCGATGAGTTGCTCGAAGACATCGAGTTCCGCGTCCGTCAGCCCGTCGATGGCGGCGTCGGCGAATTGGCCCATGAGCAGGTCCATCTCCCGCATCCCCCGGTGCCAGGACCGGAAGAGGATCTTGCGGCGGCGCGGGTCGAGGTCGGCGCTGGTGCGGCGGGTCCCGGTCATGGCTCTGGTGGTCTCCGGCGGGCTCGAGGCAGGCGCCGCGCTTGGCGGCGCGGCCGCCGCTATATAGGGTCCGGCTTGCGGCGAGTCAGCCTCGCCATCGGAATGAGGGCCGGAACGCGACGCCCATGCGCCCCTCGGTGCTCGATCCCTATTTCGCATCGCTGACCAGCCTGCCCGGCATCGGCCCCAAGCTCGCGCCGCTCTTCGACAGGCTGGTGGCCGAGCCCGGCGTTCCGGCGCGGGTGCTCGACCTCGTCCTCAACCTGCCCCGGGCCGGCATCGACCGCCGCGTCGGCGGCTCGATCGCCGAGGCTCCGGCGGGCGAGACCGTGACATTGGCGGTCCGCGTCGTCGAGCATCGTCCGGCCCCGCCTGGCCGCGCCCGGGCGCCCTATCGCGTCGTGGTAGAGGACGAGACCGGCGACGTGACGCTCGTCTTCTTCAAGGCGCAGCGCGGCTGGCTTGAGAAACTTCTGCCCGTCGGGGAGACGCGGTTCGTCTCCGGCACGATCGAATTGTGGGACGGCCGGCGGCAGATGGTCCATCCCGACCGCATCCTCGACGCGCGGGCCTTCGCCGCCCTGCCCGACGTCGAGCCGGTCTATGGCCAGACGGAGGGCCTGAGCACGCGGGTCGTCGCGAAAGCGGTCGGCGCCGCGCTGGAGCGCGTGCCGGCCTTGCCCGAATGGCAGGACGCGGCCTGGCTGACCCGCAACGGCTTCCCGGCTTTCCGCGACGCGCTCTTGCGCATCCATCAGCCGGCCGAGGCGGGCGAGCTGTCGCCGGAACTGCTGGCGAAAAACCCGGCGCGCCGGCGCCTCGCCTATGACGAGTTGCTGGCGACGCAACTGGCGCTCGCCCTGGTGCGCGCCCAGGCGAAGCGGCCGGCAGGCCGGGCGATCGCCGCCGATTCCGCGCTGCTGGACAAGGTCCGCGCGGCCCTGCCGTTCAGGCTGACGGGATCGCAGGAAAAGGCCGTGGCCGAGATCGCCGCGGACCTGGCTTCCGGCCAGCGCATGCTGCGGCTGCTTCAGGGCGATGTCGGCTCCGGCAAGACGGCGGTGGCGTTGATGGCGATGGCCATGGTGGCCGGCGCCGGCCGGCAATCGGCGCTGATGGCGCCGACCGACATCCTCGCCCGCCAGCACGCGGCGCGGCTGGCGCCGCTGGCCGCGTCCGCCGGGTTGCGGGTCGCGGCGCTGACCGGGCGGGACAAGGGCCGCGCGCGGCAGGGGATCCTCGACGGACTCGCCTCCGGCGACATCCATATCGTCGTCGGCACCCACGCGCTGTTCCAGGACGACGTGGCGTTCCGGGACCTGGGGCTCGCGGTCGTGGACGAGCAGCACCGCTTCGGCGTGCACCAGCGGCTCGCGCTCGGCGCCAAGGGCGAGGCGGTGGACGTCCTGGTCATGACCGCGACGCCGATCCCCCGCACCCTGGCCCTCACCTATTTCGGCGACATGGACGTGTCCGTCCTGTCCGAGAAGCCGGCGGGCCGGCAGCCGATCACGACCCGGGCCCTGCCGCTGGAGCGGCTGGACGAGGTCGTGTCGGCGGTGGGCCGCGCCATGGAGACGGGCGCGCGGGTCTATTGGATCTGCCCGCTCGTGGCCGAATCCGAGCTGGTGGACGTGGCGGCGGCGCAGGAGCGCGCGGACGATCTCAGGCGCCATTTCGGCGCGGCGGTCGGCCTGCTCCACGGCAAGATGGCCGGGCGCGACAAGGACGAGGCCATGGCGCGGTTCGCGTCGGGGGAAACGACGCTCCTCGTCTCGACCACGGTCGTGGAGGTCGGCGTGGACGTGCCGGAGGCGACGGTGATGGTCATCGAGCATGCCGAGCGGTTCGGTCTTGCGCAGCTTCACCAGTTGCGGGGCCGGATCGGGCGCGGGTCGGACGCATCCACGTGCCTCCTGCTCTACAAGGCGCCGCTCGGCGAGACCGCCAAGGCGCGGATCGCCATCATGCGCGAGACCGAGGACGGGTTCCGCATCGCCGACGAGGACCTGAAGCTGCGCGGCGAAGGCGAGATGCTGGGCACGCGCCAGTCGGGCGCGCCGGACTTCCGGCTCGCGGACTTCGCCGCCGACGGCGACCTGATCGCCGCTGCACGGGACGACGCGCGGCTCGTCATCGAACGCGATCCGCAGCTCATGTCGGCGCGGGGCGAAGCGCTGCGGGCGCTGCTCTATCTCTTCGAGCGGGACGCCGCGATCCGGCTGCTACGGGCCGGCTGAAACCGGCCGCGCCTCAGCCGCGTTCGCGGGCACAAGCCGCTTCACGTCGGCCGGCTGGATCATGCCGGCGGACATGATGACCTTGGCCGCGTCCTCGACGCTCATGTCGACTTCGATCACGTCCGCCTTGGGCAGGTAGAAGTAGAAGCCGGTGGTGGGGTTGGGCGTGCAGGGCAGGAAGACGCTGATGTGCTCGCGCGTGTCGGGCAGCACGGCCGCGACGGTCGGCGGCGGCTCGTTGGAGATGAAGACGAGCGTCCACATCCCCTTGGCCGGGAATTCCACCATGCCGACCTTGCGGAACGACGTGCCGGATTGGGAGAACAGCGTCTCGAAGACCTGCTTCACGCCCTTGTAGATGCCGCTGACGACGGGCATCCGCGCCAGCACCATCTCGCTCCAGCCGACCAGGTAGCGGCCGACGAGGTTGGCGGTGAGGAAGCCGAGGATCGTGAGGCCGAGAAAGGCCAAGACGAGGCCGAAGCCCGGCACCGTGAACGGCAGGTAGGTGTCCGGCAGGTAGGCCGCCGGCACGAGCGGCTTCACCCAGCCGTCGACCAGGTTGACGAACCACCAGACGAGCCAGGCGGTGACCGTCAGCGGGCCGGCGATGACGATGCCGGTGAGGAAATAATTGCGCAGCCGCGTCCGCCACGACACGGGCGGCGTCAGGGCGGCGGCGATGGCTTCCGGGCGGATTTCGGAGGAATCGTTCATGGCGGGTGCGGACAGGTCGGAGCCCTAGCAATGGCGCAAGGCGCCGTCCGCCGCAATGGGCAAGCCGCCTCCTCCCGCTTCGGTTTGAGGCGGGAGGCGGAAGGCCCGGCTGCCTATTCCACCGTGACCGATTTCGCGAGGTTGCGCGGCTGGTCCACGTCTTTCCCCATGAAGACGGCCGTGTGGTAGGCCAGCATCTGCACCGGCAGCGCGTAGACGATGGGCGCGATCAGCGGGTGCATCTCGGGCAGGATGATGGAGGCGTGCAGGTCGATGGCCGCCTCCCGCGCCGCGCGCTCGTCGCCGATCAGGATGATGCGGCCGCCGCGGGCGGCGACCTCCTGCATGTTGGAGACGGTCTTCTCGAAGACCGCGTCGTGGGGCGCCAGCACGATGACCGGCATCGTCTCGTCGATCAGCGCGATGGGGCCATGCTTGAGCTCGCCGGCCGCGTAGCCCTCGGCGTGGATGTAGGACAGTTCCTTGAGCTTGAGCGCGCCCTCCAGCGCCAGCGGATAGGACGTGCCGCGCCCCAGATAGAGCACGTCGGACGCCTTCGCGAGATCGCGGCTCACCTGCTCGATATGGGGTTCCAGCTTCATCGCCTCGGCCAAAAGGCCCGGCGCGGCCATGAGCGCGGAGACGAATTCGCGCTCCTGCTCCTCCGACAGCGTGCCGCGCGCGCGCCCGGCGGCGACCGCGAGGCAGGCGAGGACCGCGAGCTGGCAGGTGAAGGCCTTGGTGGACGCGACGCCGATCTCCGGGCCGGCGAGGGTCGGCGTCACCGCCGTGCTCTCGCGGGCGATGCTGGAGGTCGGGACGTTGACGACGGAGAGGATGTGCTGGCCCTGCTCCTTGGCGTAGCGGAGCGAGGCCAGCGTGTCCGCGGTTTCGCCGGACTGGGAGATGAAGAGCGACAGGTCGCCCTTGTCGAGCGGGGCTTCGCGGTAGCGGAACTCGGACGCCACGTCGATCTCGACGGGCAGGCGCGCGAAGCGCTCGAACCAGTATTTCGCCGTGAGGCCGGCGATGTAGGCCGTGCCGCAGGCGGAGATGGACAGGCGGCGGATCGCCTTGAAGTCGAACGGCAACTCGTCCGGCAGGCGGACCTTGCCGGCGGAGAGGTCGACATAGTGGGCGATCGTGCGGCCGACCACTTCCGGCTGCTCGTGGATTTCCTTGGCCATGAAATGGCGGAAATTGCCCTTCTCGGCGACGAAGGATCCCGGCGGGATCCGGACCTTCTGGCGCGCCACCCGCGCGCCGGCGGCGTCGCGCACCTCGGCCGAATGGCGCGAGAGGATCACCCAGTCGCCGTCGTCGAGATAGGTGACCGAATCGGTGAAGGGGGCGAGCGCGAGCGCGTCCGAGCCCAGATACATCTCGCCCTCGCCATGGCCGACGGCGAGCGGAGCGCCGTGGCGCGCGCCGATCATCAGGTCGTCCTCGCCGGCGAAGATGAAGGCGAGCGCGAAGGCGCCCCGCAGGCGCGGCAGCACGGCGGCGACGGCATCCACCGGGTCCATGCCGGCGCGCAAAGCGTCGGTGACGAGCTGCGCGACGACCTCCGTGTCGGTCTCGCTCTCGAACCGGACGCCCTTGGCCTCCAGCTCCTCCCGCAATTCGCGGAAATTCTCGATGATCCCGTTATGGACGACGGCGAGGCGGTCGGTCGCGTGGGGATGGGCGTTGGTCTCGTTCGGCCGTCCGTGGGTCGCCCAGCGCGTGTGGCCGATGCCGACATGGCCCGCCAGGGGCTGCGTGGAAAGCCGGGCCTCCAGATTGCGCAGCTTGCCCTCGGCGCGCCGCCGCTCGAGGCGGCCTTCCTCCAGCGTCGCCACGCCCGCGGAATCGTAGCCGCGATATTCGAGGCGCTTCAGCGCGTCGACGACGAGCGGCGCGACCGCCTGCCGCCCGAGAATTCCCACAATCCCGCACATGAGCCGTCAATGACCCCCATTCCCCGTCCATCGGCGGTGCCTTGCTAGGGCCAAGACCTGCCGAACGACCAATCAAAGGTTATGTCGAATTGTGACGATAGGCTGAAGACCTTCGCCGAAGCTTTTGTCACTTCTTCTTTTTCTGGTTTTCCGGCCGGGCCCGGAACGCCGCCGCCCAGCCCGGCTTGATCGCCTGACGACCCCGCCCGAGCGCCAGCGCGTCATCCGGAACGTCGTCCGTGATCACCGAACCGGACCCGACCATGGCCCCCGCCCCGATCGTCACCGGGGCGACCAGGGACGAATTGGAGCCCACGAAGGCGCCCTCGCCGATCACGGTGCGCGACTTGTTGAAGCCGTCGTAATTGCAGGTGATCGTCCCGGCGCCGACATTGGCCTTCGGCCCGACGCTCGCGTCGCCGACATAGGACAGATGCGGAAGCTTGGCGCCCGGACCGATCTCTGCATTCTTCACTTCGACGAAGTTGCCGACCTTGGCGCCGGAGCGCAGGACCGCACCCGGGCGAAGCCGTCCGTAGGGACCGACGCTGGCGCCGCTCTCCACCACGGCGCCCGCGAGATGCGAGAAGGCGTGGATCGTCGCGCCGTCGCCGACAATTACAGCCGGACCGAACACGACATGCGGTTCCACCAGGACGTCGCGCCCCAGCACCGTGTCGTGGCTGAAGAAGACGGTTTCCGGGGCGATCAGCGTCGCGCCCCCGCGCATCGCCGCCTCCCGCAGCCGCGCCTGCAGGGTCGCCTCGGCCCGCGCGAGCTGGACACGGTCGTTGACGCCCTGCACCTCGGCCTCGTCGGTCACGAGCGCGACGGCCTTCAGGCCCTGGCGCCGCGCCACCTCGACCACGTCGGTGAGATAGAACTCGCCTTGGGAATTGGTGCTGCCGATGCCCTCCAGCAGCGCGAGCGCCCGGCGGCCGTCCAGCGCCATCAGGCCGGCATTGCACAGGCGGATGGCGCGTTCCTCCTCGGAAGCGTCCCTGTGCTCCCGGATCGCGACCAGTTCGCCTCCCGCTTCAACCAGGCGCCCGTAGCCTGTCGGGTCCTCGGCCGTGAAGCCGAGGGCGGCCACCGCGGCGCCGTCGCGGATGGCGGCGATCAGACGGCCGAACGTCGCCGGGCTCACCAGCGGCGTGTCGCCGAAGGCCACGACGACCACGTCCGGAGCGGCGGCGAGCGCCTCGCGGGCGGCGAGCACCGCATGTGCCGTTCCACGACGCTCGGCCTGCACGAAGACCTCGGCGCCGGCCTCGCGCGCCAGGGCGGCGGCGGCATCGTGCCCGGGGCCGACGACGACCGCGCGGCTTCCGGCGCCGGAGGCCGCCACGGCGGCCAGGACGTGACCGAGCATGGGCCGGCCGGCGATCTCGTGCATGACCTTGGGCCGGTCCGACTTCATCCGCGTGCCCTCGCCGGCGGCGAGGACGATGGCGAGGCAGTTCAGGCTCTGGCGGGTCATCTTTGTTCCGGGCGGATCGGGATGCGCGCCCACGCTTAGCGAAGCCCCTCCCCCGGGTCAAAGAATCCGAGCGAAACGGCTGGCGGACCATGAATTTGACACGCTCACCCCTCTACTTTCCCCAAGCGTCGCCGTGCTAATGGTGACACCCCGATGACATGGTCCGGCATCGCCGGGCTCGACGCAGCGCCACAAGAGCGGATCGTGACCGCCCCACCCTTCGATCCTGAACGCCGCGGCGACGCGGCCGGCCCCCTCCTGTCCCGTCGCGCCGTCGTCGCGTCCGCGGGCGCTGCCGCCGCCGCGGCCATCGTGCCCGGCGCCGCCTTCGCCCAGGCGATCACCCCCGCGGTGATCATCCAGACGGCGGCGGGCGAAGGCGTGAAGTTCGATACGGGCGCGCTCGCCGATGCCGCCCGCGTGATCTCGCGCCGGCCCTTCGCGCCGCAGGCGCAGGACCTGCCGGCGCCGTTCAACAACCTGAACTACGAGCAGTATGTCGGCATCCGCGCGCAGCCGAACGCGGTCCTGTGGAACGGCGAGAATCGCGGCTTCGCGGTCGAGCCGCTGCACCGGGGCTTCGCCTTCTCCAACCCGGTCGCCCTGTTCGCGGTCGAGGACGGGACGATCCGGCGCATCGCCTATGACCGGTCGCGCTTCGATTTCGGGCGGCTCCAGGTCCCGGCCACTATCGGCGACATCGGCTTTTCGGGCTTCCGCGTCTTCACCACCTCCGCGGAGGGCCCGCCGCGCGAGGCAGCGATCTTCCAGGGCGCGACCTTCTTCCGCGCGCTCGCGGCCGGGCAGAATCTCGGCTGCATGGCGCGCACGCTGACGCTGAAGCCGGCCGATCCGCGCGGCGAGGAATTCCCGTTCTTCCGGGCCTTCTGGATCGAGCGGCCGATCCCCGGCACCGGCGCGCTGATCCTGCACGGCCTGTTCGATTCCGAGAGCGTGACCGGCGTCGCGCGCTTCACCCTGCGCCCCGGCGACATGACGATCGTGGACGTGGAGGTGCACCTGTTCCCGCGCGTCGCTCTCGACCATGTGGGCATGGGCGGGGTGACGAGCACCTATCTCTTCGGGCCCCAGAGCCGGCGCATGACGGGCGACATCCGCCCCGCCGTCCACGAATCGGACGGGTTGCAGATGCTCAACGGTGCCGGCGAATGGGTCTGGCGGCCTCTCATCAACCACGAGAGCCTGCAGATCTCGGTCTTCGCCGACCAGGCGCTGAAGGGTTTTGGCCTGTTGCAGCGGACACGGGATTACGGCGCATTCCAGGACGACGACCAGCGGTTCGAGCTGCGTCCCAGCCTGTGGATCGAGCCGCTCGGCGAATGGGGGCCGGGCGCGGTCAACCTGATCGAGATCCCGAGCGACTCGGAGGTCAACGACAACATCGTCACCTATTGGCGGCCGCGGAACCCGGTCGCGGCGGGCAGCGAGTTCATGTTCGCCCTGCGCCAGTACTGGTGCTGGACGCCGCCGGAGCGGCCGCAGCTGGCGACCGTCGCCTCGACCCGGACGGGGAATGGCCCCGGAAACCGCCGCCGCTTCTTCGTGGACTTCACCGGCGAAGCGCTCGGCGATGCCGAGTTCGTCAAGACGGTCCGGGCTTCGCTCGGGACACGGCCCGGAACCGTTGCGAATGTCAGGCTTTCGCCCTATCCGGCACGCAAGGTGCTCCGCGTGGCCTTTGAGCTCGATCCGGGCTCGGACAACCTGGCGGAACTGAGGTTGCTCCTCGAGGCGGCGGACGGCAAGGCGGTCAGCGAGACATGGTTGTACAGATGGACGCCGTGACGGCGCCCGCCGAGCAGATCGGGGACGAGCCCCGTGCCATCGAGGCAATGCCGCCGGAAAGCCGGCTGGACATGCCCACGCAGTCGCTGCGCCGCTGGGGCCGCAACGAGGAGCGGCGCCCAGTTGGCCGCCACGTTGCGCCATGGCTTCCGCGCTTCCTGGTCTTCGCCGGCGCGCTCGGGCTCACCGCCTACGGCGCCTACGAGATGTATGCGGTCGTCTCGGTGAGCCGCACGACGGCGCTGCAGTACCTGCTGCTCGCGCTGTTCACCGTGAATTTCTCCTGGATCGCGCTGGCCTTCACGAGCGCGCTGGTCGGCTTCCTCGTCCTGCTGCGCCGGCCCCGGCCGCCGGCGGTGCCGGAGACGCTGAAGGCGCGCACGGCCGTCGTCATGCCGGTCTACAACGAGTCGACCGCGCGCACTTTCGGGGCCCTCGCGGCGATCCGGGAATCGATCGAGGCGACCGGGCACGGAGCCGCGTTCGATTATTTCATCCTGTCCGACACGACCAATCCCGACGTGTGGATCGCCGAGGAGCGGGCTTTCGCGGCCATGCGCGAGCGGCTCGGCGACGGCGCGCGGATCTATTACCGCCACCGCCCGAAGAACCATCACCGCAAGGCCGGCAATATCGCCGACTTTGTGTCCCGCTGGGGCGGCGATTACGACCACATGCTGGTGCTGGACGCCGACAGCGTCATGTCCGGCCACTGCATCGTCACGCTGGCGGCCGCGATGGAGGCCGACCCCGATGCCGGCATCATCCAGAGCCTGCCGCTGGTCATCAACCGCAACACCCTGTTCGCCCGGGTCCAGCAATTCGCGGCCCGCGTCTACGGCCCCGTGATCGCGGCGGGGCTTTCGGCCTGGATGGGCCGCGACGGCAATTACTGGGGCCATAACGCCATCATCCGCACGGCCGCCTTCGCCGCCCATTGCGGCCTTCCCGACCTGGCCGGCAAGCCGCCCTTCGGCGGGCACATCCTGAGCCACGACTTCGTGGAGGCGGCCCTCATCCGCCGCGCGGGCTGGAGCGTCTACATGCTGCCCGATCTCGGCGGCTCGTACGAGGAAAGCCCGCCCTCGCTCATCGACGTCGCGACGCGGGACCGCCGCTGGTGCCAGGGCAACCTCCAGCATGCGCGGGTCATCGGCGCGCGCGGGCTGAAGCTGGCGACGCGGCAGCATTTCGCCACCGGCATCATGTCCTACCTCGCCTCCCCGTTCTGGCTGTTCCAGCTCGTGGTCGGCCTCATCCTCGTGCTGCAGACGCGCTATGTGCGGCCGGAATATTTCACGCGCGAGTTCAACCTGTTCCCGGCCTGGCCGCGCTTCGACGCGGAGCGCGCGCTCAACCTGTTCGGCCTGACCATGGCCATCCTGCTGGCCCCGAAATTCTTCGGGCTCCTGGTGATGCTGCTGGACCGGGAGAACCGCCGGAAGGCCGGCGGCGCGATCCGGCTCGTCCTGTCATCGCTGGTGGAGGTGATCCTCTCCGCGCTGCTGGCGCCGGTCATGATGGTGATCCAGTCCGGCGCGGTGTTCCAAATCCTGGCGGGGCGCGACACGGGCTGGAATCCGCAGCGCCGCGACGACGGATCGATTCCCTTCGCCGACATCGTGCGCCGGCACCGGGCGCATGTCGTGCTCGGCATCTTCGCCGGCGTGGCGGCGTTCGCGCTCTCGCCTTCGCTCTTTGCGTGGATGTCGCCGACGATCATCGGCCTCGTCCTCGCGATCCAGATCTCCTGGGCCTCGGGACAGCTCGCCTTCGGGCTCGCGCTCAAGCGCCTCGGTCTCCTGCTGACGCCGGAGGAATCGACGCCGCCGCCGGTCGCGGTCCGCGCCAACGAGCTGGCCGGCACCTTCGCGCAGTCCGGCTTCGACGATGCCGACGGTCTGGAGGCGCTGCACGGCGACCCGGATCTGCAGGCCCGTCACGACGCCATGCTGCCGCAGGCGCCCCAACGGCGCCGCGGCGACATCGACCCGGAACGGGTCGTGGCGCAGGCCAAGCTGGTGGAGGCCGAAAGCCTCGCCGACGCCATGGCCTGGCTCAAGCCGCGCGAGCGCATGATCGTGCTCCACGACCGGGCGCTCCTCGGCCTGCTCTACCGCCTGCCAGCGGCCCGCCCCGACGCGACGGCGGCCTGAGCCATGGCCTGGCTCATCCTCTTCGCCGCCGGATTGCTGGAGATCGGCTGGGCCATCGGGCTGAAATACACCGAAGGCTTCACCCGCCTCTTCCCCACCGTGCTGACGGTCGTCAGCATGATCGCGAGCGTCGGGCTGCTCGGCCTGGCCCTGAAGACCCTTCCGGTCGGAACCGCCTATGCGGTCTGGACCGGCATCGGGACGGTTGGAACCGCGATCCTGGGCATCGTCCTGCTCGGCGAGCCGGCCACGGCGATGCGGCTCGCCTGCATAGCGCTCATCGTCGCCGGCATTGCCGGGCTGAAGCTCGCCGCCTGATCGGTCCCTTGGCAGGACGGGCTGGGATCGTCCACACTGGCCGCGTGGAGGGCCCGCCGGGCGGGCCGCACAGGCGGGGGCGCGCCATGTTTCTGCAGGCACTCACGATCGTGCATACCCTGATCAGCCTGGTCGCGATCGCGGCGGGATTGGCCGTGCTCGGGAACTGGCTGGCCGGAAAGCCCGCGGGCAGCGGCCGCTTGCCGGTCTTCGTCGTCACCGCCTGGCTGACGAGCCTCACCGGGTTCCTCTTCCCGTTCAACGGCGTCCTGCCCTCGCACATCACCGGCGTCGTCGCGCTTGTGGTTCTGCTGGGCGTGTTCGTGGCCGACCGCCTGAAAGGCCGCGCCGGCCCGTGGAACGGCGTCTACGTCGCCGGGATCGTGGCGAGTACCTATCTCCTGGTCTTCGTTCTGGTCGCGCAGCTCTTCCTCAAGGTGCCCGCGCTACACCGCCTCGCCCCCACGGGCGCCGAGCCAGCCTTCGCGATCGCGCAGGGCGCGGTGCTCCTGGCCTTCCTCGCCGCCGGGATCGTGGCCGTGCGGCGGCCGACGGCAACGCGCAAAGCCGTGGCCTGACCGCCCGCGGCGGCCTTCACTGGCGCCGATAGTCCCCGCCTAGCAGACGGATGGCGGAAGCCGCGTCAGGATTCGCCGGCGGGAGGCTGCTTGCTGCTGCAACCGCCGGGCGTAGCCGATGCGGTCACGGGCGCAGCGAGAGCCGCGATAGCGAGGCAAAGCGCGAGAAAGATCCGAAGCATCGAGGTCTCCTCAGTCCGGGTCCGGCGCAAGGAGATCACCGCGCATCCGAGGATGCAAGTCCGGCTCCGCGGGGAGATCGCCTCGCGCCTGAGGATGCAAGCCCGCCTCCGCGGGGAAATCGCCCCGCGCCCGGACGCAAGTCCGCCTCCGCGGCGAGATCGCCCGGCGCCCGAGGACGGAAGTCCGCCTCCGTGGCTGCCGTGAACAGACCTGACCACGAAACGTTCCACTCTTGACAGACATACCAACCGGTCTGTATTAACGGGACATGTCACGCCCCACGAAACAGCACCCCGAACGCGGCGATGCCCGCTCCCGGCTCCTCGAGGCCGCCCGCAACGTCGTGAGATCAAAGGGTTTTGCCGCCACGAGTATCGACGACCTCTGCCGCGCCGCGGGCGTGACCAAGGGCGCCTTCTTCCACCATTTCGAATCCAAGGAGGCGCTTGGCATCGCGGCTGCCGCCCACTGGTCGGAATGGACCGGAGCACTCTTCGCCGCCGCGCCGTACCACCGCCTCCCCGATCCGGTCGACCGGGTGCTGGGCTATGTCGATTTCCGCAGGTCGATCATCGAGGGCAACGTGATGGAATTCACGTGTCTCGTCGGGACGATGACGCAGGAGGTCTACGGAGCCCACCCGGCCCTGCGGGATGCCTGCGCGGCCAGTATTTTCGGCCATTCCGAGACGATCGAGCCCTATATCGAGGAGGCCATGGCCACCAGCGGGATCACGGGGCAATGGACGCCCCAAAGCCTGTCGGCACACATCCAGGCCGTCCTGCAGGGCGCCTTCATCCTCGCCAAGGCGAGCGACAATCCGGCGGTCGCCCGCGACTGCATCGACCATCTCAAGCGCTACCTGGAACTCCTGTTCGGCCGCGGCGCCGCTCGGGCCTGAAACCGGCGAGCCATCCCGGCCGCCCAACCATGAGGAGGACACCCATGGAACTGACGCCTTACCTGTTCTTCAACGGCAATTGCCTCGAGGCCATGACGCATTACGCCGATATACTCGGCGGCCGGGTCGTCGGCGTCTTCCGCAACGGCGATGCGCCGGACCCGGCCGACCGGATGCCCGGCGGCGAAAACCTTGTGATGAATATGGCTATCGATTTCGGTGGCCGGCAGATCATGGCATCGGATGCGCCCGCGCCGATGTATCGACAGCCTCAGGGCCTCTCGGTTTCGATCGAACTGAAGTCCGCTGACGAGTTCAACCGCATCCATGCCGGGCTGTCGCAGGGCGCGCTCTCCGTCGCTATGGAACCGGCCGAGACCTTCTGGGCGGAGCGTTTCGCGATGTTCACCGACCGCTACGGCACGCCGTGGATGCTCGGCTTCACTGGCGCCAAGCGCCCGTCCTGAGGAGAGCTGTCATGACGAAGGAAGCCAAAATCCGCACCTGCCTCTGGTTCCACGGCGATGCGCTGCCGGCGGCGGAGACCTATTGCAGGCTGATTCCCGACAGCCGCATCGAGCGCGTGTCCCGTTATCCGGAAGGCCAAGGCATGGCCGAGCCCGGCGGCGTGCTTCTGGTGGAATTCACCTTGGGCGGTACGCCGTACCAGGCCCTGAACGCCGATCCGGTCTTCACCCTGAGCGAGGCCGTCTCCATCGTCGTGGCGACCGAGGATCAGGCCGAGACCGACCGCCTCTGGTCGGCGCTGATCGCCGATGGCGGCCAGGAGAGCCATTGCGGCTGGCTGAAGGACCGGTTCGGCCTGTCCTGGCAGATCGTGCCCAAGCGGCTGAGCGAACTGATGGGCAGCGCGGATGCCGCCAAGGTCTGGCCGGCCCTGATGCAAATGGGCCGCATCGAGATCGACCGGCTGGAGGCCGCGGTGGCGGCCTGATCAAGACCATCCAGGGGAGCGCGTGGTGAGCCGGCCGGGACTCGAACCCGGGACCACATGATTAAAAGTCACGTGCTCTACCAACTGAGCTACCGGCCCACGCGTGGCGGGAATAGGCGGCGGCGCCGGTGGGGTCAAGAGCCCGGCCGGTGCCGTTGCCGTCAGGTGCGGCGACGCTCCCAGAAGACGCAGCCGTCGAAGGCGAACACCTCGTCCCCATGCTGGTTGAAGCCCTGGTTGTGGTGAAAGACGAGCCCCCAACCCGGCCGAGACGCCGACGGGCGCACCGCCGAGGTCGTACAGCGATAGCTGATCGTATCGCCGGCATAGACCGGCCTCGACCATTTCAGGTTCTTGAAGCCCGGGGACGGGCCGAGCCTCGCGCCGTCCGATCCTTCGCGCCGTCGGCTCTCGACCATGAGGCGCATCCATATGGCGGCGGTGTGCCAGCCGGACGCGCACAGCGCTCCGAAATGCGAGGCCGCGGCGGCCGCCTCGTCGAGATGGAAGGGCTGCGGATCATAGGCCGTGGCGAAGGCCTTGATGTCGGGCGCGGTAAACATGTGGGAGCCCAGCTCCCAGACCTCGCCGACAACCCGATCCTCGAAAAAGCCTGGCCGCGCGACCGGCGCGTCAGGAGCCGCGACCGGAACCGGCTGTGCCTTGGGCGCCCTCGCCTCGGCGCCCGCCTCGCCGTGAACCCTGCGCCCGAGCATGATCCAGTTGGACTGCTCGAGCAGCGTCTCGCCGGAAGCCTCCAGCAGTTCAAACCGGAAACGCACGAGACCGCGATCAGGCTTCGAGCGGGATTCCCTGGCCTCCAGCACCTCCTGTCGGACCGACAGCCTCGCGCCGGGCCGGAGCGGCCGCAGCCATTTCACCTCATCGATTCCAGGGCTTCCCATGGAGGTCGATCCGGCGAGCGTGTTGTCCGCGATCATCCGCATCATCAGCGTGCAGGAGTGCCAGCCCGAGCCGATCAGCCCGCCGACGAAGCTCTTGCGGGCGGCTTCCTCGTCCACATGCATGGGCTGCGGGTCGTAGGCGCGCGCGAAATCCACGATGTCGTCGCGGCTGACATGGGTGTCGCCGTAGACGCTCACCGTGCCCGGTACGAAGTCCTCGAATGCGGTCATGAACGCCCCCGCGCGATGCCGGCCGTCAGCCTTGGTAGCATGCCGGCGGAACGGCAGAAGGGGCGCACGCGCACAGCGCGCTTGCGAGCCTGCCTCCCAAATGCAAATGGCGGCCACGAGGGCCGCCATCCGCAGGAATGCAGGAAATCGAAAGACCGATCAGCGCTTCGAGAACTGGAAGCTGCGGCGGGCCTTCTTGTGACCGTACTTCTTGCGCTCGACCACGCGGCTGTCGCGGGTGAGGAAGCCTTCCTTCTTCAGGACGGTGCGCAGTTCCGGCTCGTAATGCGTGAGCGCCTGGGCAAGGCCGTGGCGCACGGCGCCGGCCTGGCCGGACAGGCCGCCACCCATCACCGAGACGATCACGTCGTACTGGCCGGCGCGATTGGCGATGACCAGCGGCTGCTGGAGGATCATGCGCAGCACCGGACGGGCGAAGTAGACGGACACGTCACGATCGTTGACGACGATCCTGCCGGCGCCGGGCTTGATCCAGACGCGGGCGACCGCGTCCTTGCGCTTGCCGGTGGCGTAGGCACGGCCGTTGGCGTCGACCTTCTTCTCGCGCTTGGGCGCATCGGAAGCGGCGGCGGCGACGGCCGGGTTCACGGCCTGGCCGAGGTCGGAGAGGCTCTGCAGGGTCTCGGCCATGCTCAGTTCCCCACGTTCTTGCGGTTGAGGGAGCCGACATCCAGAGCCTCGGGCTGCTGGGCGGCGTGCGGGTGCTCGGAGCCCTTGTAGACCCGGAGGTTGCCCAGGATCTGGCGGAAGAGCGGGCCGCGCGGCAGCATGCGCTCCACGGCCTTCTCCACGACGCGCTCGGGGAACCGGCCGTCCAGGATGAACTTGGCCGAACGCTCCTTGATGCCGCCGGGGAAGCCGGTGTGGTGGTAATACACCTTCTGCTCGCGCTTGCGGCCCGTCAGCACCACCTTCTCGGCGTTGATGACGATGACGTTGTCGCCGCAATCGACGTGCGGGGTATAGGCCGCCTTGTGCTTGCCGCGCAGACGCATCGCCACGATCGAGGCGAGACGGCCCACGACGAGGCCCTTCGCATCGATCACGACCCACTTCTTCTCGACATCGGCGGGTTTCAGCGAAAAGGTCTTCATCGCTTCGTCCCATTCAATCGGGGTGAAAGACAACGCCGCCACGAATGCGGCGGCGAATTCGGTCTGCGTGTACTGATCGGACGCGCGGCTGTCAATGGCGCATGTCGCGAAGCATCTTTGAAAAGACACGGTAAAACATGCACTTAAGTAAAACGGTATTATTTTACCGCATCAACTTGTTCCACGCCGGCGGGGCGCCAGCGCGCAGTCGCGATTGGCGCCGGTACCTTCGGCGTTCTCGAAAATGCATGGCGCGCCCGGCGGACTGCCGCAGACGGTATGAAGCTGACGGAAGCCGACGCAGCGTCCGTCAGGGCCGCGCCAGCCAGGCCCGCCCTTGCATCCGCAGCCGCTGCAACGCGAACGCTCCGGGCAGCCTTGTGCCGAGGCAGCATGCCATGGGCCAAACGATACCAGGGCGACTATGAACAGGCCGCCGCAAAGCGCGGCGCGCCTAGCGCGGCGGAATGGAATACGTGCCGGTGGCATGGCAGACGGGTTCCGCCTCCCCTTCCGAAAGGATCGTCACCTCGCCGACGGCAAGGCGCTTTCCCAGTTTCAGCAGGCGGCATTCCGCAAGAAGGTCGCGCTGTCCGGGCTTGCGCAGGAAGTTGAAGGACAGGTTGGTGGTGACGGCAAGTCCGACCGGTCCGATCTGGGCGAGGATCGCCACGTAAAGAGCGAGATCCGCCAGCGCCATCATGGTCGGGCCGGAGATCGACCCACCGGGGCGCACATGGCGCTCGTGATAGGCGCAGCGCATCGTTGCCGCCATCGGCCCGACCGCCACGACGGTATAGGTTCGCCCGCCATGGTGGATCTGCGGGAACTCCCGGTCGAGGAAGGCTTCCACCTCCTCGCGCGACATCGCGACCATCTCGAGCTCCGCCCCCTGACGGCAAGGCCCAATCGGCCCTTGGTCATTCTGGCCGGCGATGGGCTCGGCGCTCAAGGGCGGCACTGCCGCCATCGGAAATGCGCGTCACGCCCCTTGCATCGCGGGAGCTCTTTGATGTATCCCCCCGGCCGTGATCCGCGATAGCTCAGTTGGTAGAGCAAGCGACTGTTAATCGCTCGGTCGTAGGTTCGAGTCCTACTCGCGGAGCCACTTCCCTTCCAATATTGTCCGTCCTGCAAGCGCAACAGCCCCGCGTATCGATGCGCCATGGGGGCGATCGATCGTATCAAACGCATCCAAGCGAAGCGATGCGGTGTAAGCGTGACAGGAACCGTGATCCAGCGTAGCGGCGCCGGCGTAATGGTCTCCGTCCTGTCACGCTGAATCATCAATGACTTCACAGCCCTCAGCCGCCGGTCCCGCCATCGTCTGGTTTCGCGACGACCTGCGGCTGTCGGATAACCCTGCTCTCCGCGCGGCGAGCGAGTCCGGACGGCCGGTCTTGTGTGTCTACATCCACGACGACGGGCGTGACGGGCAGCGGCCCTTGGGCGGCGCCGCGAAATGGTGGCTGCACGGGTCGCTGGAGCGTCTTGGCGAGAGCCTGAAACAGATCGGGGCACAGCTGCACCTTTTCGAAGGCGCTGCCGGCGACATCCTGCCCCGTATCACCGCCGCGACGGATGCAGCTGCCGTCTATTGGAACCGCCGCTACACCGCGTCCGGGATCAACGTCGACACGGCGATCAAGCAGACGCTGCGCGAGCGCGACGTGGTCGTTGAGAGCTTCAACGGTCACCTGCTTTACGAGCCCTGGCAGGTCACGACCAAGTCCGGCGATCCTGTCAAGGTGTTCACGCCGTTCTGGCGCGCGGCCCGCGCGCTTGGTGATCCCGACCGGCCGCTGGCCCGGCCGCGATCCATCAACGGCTACCGCTGGCGCGATGGCATCTCGCCCGCGCCGGTTTCCCTCGCTGACCTTAAGCTCGAGCCCACCAAGCCCGACTGGGCGGGCGGTATGCGTGAGGCCTGGACGCGCGGCGAAGCGGGCGCGCAGGAGCGCCTCGCGACGTTCCTTGAATCCGAGATGAAAGGCTATGCGGAGAACCGCAACCGGCCTGACATGGCCTCGACTTCGCGGCTGTCGCCTTATCTGCGCTTTGGCGAAATATCGCCGCGCCAGATCTGGCACGCAGCTCACGCGGCCCTGGAATCCGGGCGGACCGATGCCGGCCGCGACGATCTCGACAAGTTCCTGAGCGAGATCGGCTGGCGCGAATTTTCCTACCACCTGCTGTTCTACAACCCGGACCTCTCGGCCCGGAACTACAACAATCGCTTCGACGCATTCCCCTGGAAGACCGACGGCAAGGCGTTGCGTGCGTGGCAGAAGGCCCTGACCGGCTACCCGATCGTCGACGCGGGCCTGCGCCAGCTTTGGACGACCGGCTGGATGCACAACCGTGTCCGGATGATCGTCGCCTCGTTCCTGATCAAGCACCTGCTCATCGACTGGCGAGAGGGCGAGGCCTGGTTCTGGGACACGCTGGTGGATGCGGACCCGGCCAACAACGCCGCCAGCTGGCAGTGGGTGGCGGGGTCGGGCGCGGACGCCGCCCCTTACTTCCGCATCTTCAACCCGATCGGCCAGGGCGAGAAGTTCGACCCCGAGGGCGACTATGTCCGGCATTGGGTGCCGGAGCTCGCCATGCTGCCGAACCGGGTCATCCATCGCCCGTGGGACGCTGCGCCCCACGAGCTGCGCCGGGCCAATATCGAACTCGGCAAGACCTATCCGAATCCCTTTGTCGACCACGACGCAGCGCGCACGCGCGCGCTCGAAGCTTTCCAGACCCTGAAATCCGCTGCCTGAACCCCGGACGAGAAGGACGACCCCGCCTCATGCGCATCGCTGTCATCGGCTCCGGCATCACCGGCAACGCCGCCGCCTGGGCCCTCACCGTCTCCTCCGGTCATGAGGTCACGCTGTATGAGAAGGACGGCCGGCTGGGCGGGCACAGCGCGACGGTCGATATCGATTATGACGGCGCGGCGGTGAGCGTCGACACGGGCTTCATCGTTTACAACGAACTCAACTATCCGAACCTCACGCGCCTCTTCGCGCATCTGGGTGTGGAGACGGAAGCCTCCGAGATGAGCTTCTCCGTCTCGGCGCGGGGCGGAGCCTTCGAGTGGTCCGGACAGACCACCCAGGGCAAGGTGATCGACGGCCTCTTCGCCCGCCGCCGCAATATCGTCTCGCCGGGCTATCTGCGCATGCTGACCGAGGTTCTGCGGTTCAACCGCATGGTACCGCGCCACCTGCGCGAGGGACGTCTGGAGGGGCTGACCCTCGGCGATTATCTGAGGGCGGAAAAATACTCGGCGCGCTTCCGCGACGATTATCTGGCACCGATGGGCGGCGCGATCTGGTCGACCTCGCCGGCGCGGATGCTCGACTTCCCGGCCTCCAGCTTCGTGACCTTCTTCGAGAACCACCGGCTCATCCACTGGAAGCGCCCGGTCTGGCGCACGGTGGTCGGCGGCAGCCGCCGCTACGTGGAGAAGCTCAGCGCCGCCTTCGCGCACAGGGCGCGGGTCGGGCGCGGCGTGACCGCGATCCGCCGCGACGCGTTCGGCGTCGACGTGACAGATGCCGGCGGAGAGACGCAACGCTTCGACCAGGTGGTCATCGCCGCGCACAGCGACCAGGCGCTCGCCATGCTTACGGATTCGGGCGACGACGAGCGTGCGATCCTCGGTGCCGTCGGCTATCGGCCCAACGACGTGTGGCTCCACCGCGACGCCTCGTTCATGCCGAAGCGCAAAGCCGCCTGGTCCGCGTGGAACGTCATGCGCAGCGAGGACGCGGGCGCCGACGTATGCGTCACCTACTGGATGAACGTGCTCCAGCCCTCGATCGGGAAGGACAGGCCGCTGTTCATCACCCTGAACCCTCCGCGCGAGCCGCGCGCGGATCTCGTCTTCGGGCGGTTCAGCTACGACCATCCGCAATTCGACAATGCCGCCCTCGCCGCGCAGCGCAGGCTGGACGACATTCAGGGCATGAACAGGACGTGGTTCTGCGGCGCCTGGACCGGCTACGGCTTTCACGAGGACGGCCTGTCCTCCGGCCTTGCCGTGGCGGAGCGCCTGGGCGCGACCGTGCCTTGGCGCATCGACCCGCGCCGCTTGGCGGAGGCGGCGGAGTGACCGGCGAGAGATCCGCCGGTTCGGACCCTCGGCGCCTGTTTCCGCCGCCGAAGGCCGCGGCCTCGCTCTATCCCGGCGAGGTGATGCACCACCGGATGAAGCCGAAGGTGCACCGCTTTACCTATGCCGTGTTCTGCACGCTGATTGACCTCACCCGCCTTTCCGAGGCGGGACGGACGAGCAGGCTGTTCTCCGTGGAGGGCTTCAACGTCCTGAGCTTCCGCCCGGCGGACCATGGTCCGCGCGACGGATCCGATCTGGCCGCCTATATCGCCGGTCTGATGGCCCGGGAGGGCGTCGATGTCAGCGGCGGCCGCATCCTGCTGCTGTGTTATCCGCGCCTGTTCGGCTTCGCCTTCAATCCGCTCAGCGTCTACTACGCCTATGACCGCGATGGCGCGCTGGCCGGAATCGTCTACGAGGTGCGCAACACGTTCGGGGAACGCCATTCCTACGTGGCGCCGGTGACGCCGGGCCAGGCGAGCGAAGCTGGAATCCGGCAGGAACGCGACAAGGTGTTCTACGTTTCGCCCTTCATGGACATGGAGCAGCGCTACCGGTTCCGGTTACTGCCGCCCGGAGAGGCCGTGGCGGTTCGCATCCTCGAGACAGACGCGGGAGGCCCGATCCTCGCCGCGACCTTCGCCGGGCGGCGCCGCGAGATGACCGGCGCCGCGATCCTCGGTTGCGTCGCACGGATGCCGCTCATGACGCTGAAGGTTGTGGCGGGCATCCACTGGGAGGCTCTGAAGCTCTGGCTGAAGGGCATCGGGCTGCGGCCCCGCCCGGAACCGCCGCCCCTCGTGAGCTCGCCCTCGCGGCCCGTGTCTCGCCCCCGTACGCGCAGCCATGATACGATCGACGCCGTGCTCGACAGGACATGATGGTGACTGAGATGACCGTTCCAGCACACGCCGCCATGGGCGCCCGGCCGCTGCGCGTGACAGCTGACAGCTATGCCGATGCGACGCGCGATCTGCCCTTCCTCGTCCGCAAGGCTCTGAAATATGCGATGGGCCTGCAGGCCGGCGAACTCACCGTGAACCTGCCTGACGGGCGCAGCCTCCTGTTCGGCGGCAATGCGCCCGGGCCCTCGGCGATCCTCAACGTGAAGGACACCGCCTTCGCCAAGTCGCTGGCACGGGGCGGAGATCTCGGCTTCGCCGAGGCCTATCTGCGCGGGCAGTGGGACACGCCGGACCTGACGAAGTTCCTCGAGCTGTTCTGCGTCAACCACAGCGCTGTTCAGACGCTGCTCGATGGCCGGCCGCTGACTCGCTTCCTGCAGATGGTGCGCCACTATCTGCGACGAAACACGCGCTCCGGCTCGAAGCGGAACATTCATGCCCATTACGACCTGGGCAATCGCTTCTACGAGGCGTGGCTCGACCGGACGATGACCTACTCATCGGCCATGTTCGCCCCCGGCGACAACGAGCTGGCCAGCGCCCAGACACGCAAGTACCGCCAGCTCGCCGAGAGGACGCAGATCGGCCCGGACGACCACGTGCTGGAGATCGGCTGCGGATGGGGCGGCTTCGCCGAGTTCGCCGCCACCGAGATCGGCTGCCGTGTCACCGGCCTAACCATCTCGAAGGAGCAGTACGACTACGCAGTGAAGCGCATGGCCGAGCGCGGCCTGTCCGACAAGGTCGAGATCAAGCTGCAGGATTATCGCGACGAAAGCGGCCTCTATGACCGGATCGTCTCCATCGAGATGTTCGAGGCGGTCGGCGAGGAATATTGGGAGACGTACTTCACGCAGCTGCGCAACCTGCTGAAGGACGGAGGACGGGCCGGCGTCCAGGTCATCACGATCCAGGACCGGCTCTTCGCCAATTACCGCCGCGAGCTCGACTTCATCCGCCATTACATCTTCCCCGGCGGCATGCTGCCGAGCCCGTCCGTGCTGCGGCGGCTGGGCGAGCGGTCGGGCGTGCCGCTGGCGCATGAGAAGATCTTCGGCCTCGACTATGCGGAGACGCTGAAGGTCTGGCGGGACCGCTTCCGCGCGGCATGGCCGACGCTGACCCCGCTCGGTTTCGACGAGCGGTTCCGGCGGATGTGGGAATATTACCTTGCTTATTGTGAGGCCGGCTTCCGCTCGGGCAACATCGACGTCCGTCAGATGATCTTCGCCAAGGCGTGAGCCCGGCACCCGTGGCCGACAACGTCCGCGAATTGTCGTGGCGGCGCCTCCTGGCCTATGCAGGACCGGCGCTGCCGCTCGCCATCCTCACCCTGCCTTTTTATGTAATGGTCCCGGACTTCTATGCCCGTGACGGCGGGATCCCGATCGCGACGGTCGGGGCGGTGCTGCTGGCGGTCCGGATCGTCGACGCGATCAGCGATCCCGCGGCGGGATGGCTGGCCGACCGCTACCGCCCGGCCTTCGGGCGCCGGCGCCTGTGGACCGCCCTGTCCGCGATCCCGCTGGCAGGCGCGGCCGCGCTCGTCTTCATGCCGCCCGATCGGCCGTCCGCGCTGTACCTGCTGGTCGCCGCGACGGCCTTGTCGCTCGCCTGGACGGCAATGCAGGTGCCCTATCAGGCATGGGGCGCCGAGCTCTCGCGGTCCTATGCGGGGCGCACGCGCGTCGCCGCCTTCCGCGAGAGCTTCACCGTGGCCGGCACGCTGCTGGCGCTTGTGATCCCGGCCGCGATGCCGGCGCTTGGCCATGAGGGCCCACGCGCCGCCCTCCACGCCTTCGCCATCCTGTTCGGCATCGGCTTGCCGCTGGCCGCCTTCCTCGCCGTATCGGCCGTGCCGGAACCGGCGCCGCGCCGGTTGGCCGCCAAAGTCACCCTGAGATCCGGCTGGGCCGCGCTTCGGCGCAACCGGCCGTTCGGGCGGTTGCTGCTGGCCTTCCTCGTCAACGGGCTCGCCAACGGCCTTCCGGCGACGTTGTTCCTGGCCTTCGTCGGCGACAGGCTGGGCGCGCGGGATGCAGCCGGACCGTTTCTCGTCCTCTATTTCCTGTGCGGGGTCGCAGGCGTGCCGTTCTGGCTCTGGCTCGCGCGGCGCACGTCCAAGCACCGCGCCTGGTGCGCAGGCATGATCCTGGCGACGGCGACGTTCGGACTGGCGCTCTTCCTTGGCAAGGGCGATCTGATCGGCTTCGGCGCGGTCTGCGTACTAACGGGCCTCGCCCTCGGCGCGGACGTCGTGCTGCCGCCGTCGATCCAGGCGGATGTCATCGACATCGACACGGCCGAGACGGGTGCCGAGCGCGCCGGCCTGTATTTCGGGCTCTGGGCGCTGGCGACCAAGCTCGCGCTGGCCCTCGCGGTCGGCATCGCCTTTCCGATCCTGGGAGCTGCTGGTTTCGACCCCGGAGCCGGGATCGTCACGGAAGCCGGCCTGACGACGCTTGCCGTGCTTTACGCCGGGCTCCCGCTCGCGCTGAAGACGGCGGCCATTGCGCTCATGTGGCGGTTCCCGCTCGACGATGCGGCGCTGGCTGCCGTCAGCGCGCGGATAGACGCCAGGCCAGATTGACGGCGATCCCCAGGACGACCAGCGCGAAGGCCTGGTGCGCCAGCCCGGCCCAGAGCGGCACGACCAGGAGCAGGGTCACGATGCCGAGCAGCGCCTGCCCCGTTACCGTAATGGCAAGATGCCGGGCGCCGGCTGCTGCCTCGGGCAGGTGCCGGCGCGCGTGCCACGCTAAGGCGATGGCGGACACCAGAAGCAGATAGGCACCGATCCGGTGGTTGAACTGGACCAGAGCGTGGTTATCGACGAGGTTCTCCCAGAGCGGCGTGACGCTCCAGAGGACCGCTGCCGGCGGAATCAGCATGCCGTCCATCAGCGGCCAGGTATTGTAGGTGAATCCCGCCCGCGAGCCGGCGACGAGGCCGCCCAGGGAGATTTGCAGGAAGACAAGCGCGACGAGCGCCCAGGCCGCGGCCCGGAAGCCCGAGCCGGCCACGACCGGCCGGCCGAATGCGCCCAGCTGGCTTAGGGCTGCGACGAGCGAAGCGAAGAACAGGCACGCGAAGGTGAGGTGCAGCGTCAGCTTGACGGGCGCGACCGCCGTCATGCCGGGCTGGAGCCCAGAGGCGACCATGATCCAGCCGACGAGGCCTTGCAGCGCCAGGAGCAGACCCATTCCGAACAGAAGCACCGTAAAGCGGGGGCTGACGAGACGCCGGGCCGCGACGTAGAGGAAACCGCCGAGATAGACGAGGCCGATCAGGCGGCCGAGCTGGCGATGGCCCCATTCCCACCAGTAGATGAACTGGAACTCGGCCAGCGACATGCCCTTGTTGAGCAGCTCGTATTGCGGGATTTGCCGGTACTTCTCGAATTCCGCGAGCCACGCGGCTTCTGACAGCGGCGGGATGGCGCCGGTGATGGGCCGCCACTCGGTGATCGAAAGGCCGGAGCCCGTCAGGCGGGTCGCGCCGCCGACCGTCACCATGACGGCGACGAGGACCAGCGTCAGCATCAGCCAGGCCCGGACGAAGCCGGCGCCGCTCCGCGCGCGATCGACCGGGATCGAGGATGCAGCGATGTCCGCCATGCGACAACCCAGCTCTCAGGACCGCGCTTGACCGGCGGCACGGCGAGACATAGTCCGGGCGGCGCCCGGCCACAACGAGCCGCGCCGCCGCACCCGGACGAAGCCCATGACCCGCCGCGCCAGGAAGTTCGTCGGAGCCGTCACGATGGTGATCTTCGTGTGCGTGTACGCGCTCGTGACGATGGCGATCGTGCAGGGCCGCGTGCAGGACCTGCCAAAGCTCGTGCAGATGCTGGTCTACGCGGTGCTGGGTATCGGCTGGATCATTCCGCTGATGCCGCTGATACGCTGGATGGAGCGACCCGACGAGCCGCGTTGAAGCTCAAGCCACGTTGATCCGCCGGCCGCGGTTCCAGAGCAGGAACGGCAGACCGTCGAGCAGCGCGTCGAGCGCTCGCCCTGTCTGGAACAGCCCGTTGAGCGAGACTCGCGGTAGGGCGAGCAGGTGCGCGGCGTGACCGGGAAAGAGATGGCCGGGCCGGGTGGTGACGGCCGTCTCGTAGCCCGCCTGGCGCGCGAGCGCGAATTCGCGCGGTCCCGCCGAGGTGGGATCGCCGACGGGATAGGCCAGGTGGCGGACATCGACGCCCAGGACCGCCTCGATGCGCGCCTTGGCCTCCGCAAGTTCATGGCGAACGAAGCTTTCGTCGTGCTTTGCCAGCATCGGGTGGGTCAGCGTGTGAGCACCAATCGTGACGTCGCGCCGCTTGGCGAGGGCGCGCAGCTCGTCCCAGCGCAGGCAGAGGTCGCGCGCGAAGGCGCCCGCATCGACGCGTGCCACCTCGGCAAGGCCTGCGATCGCATCCAGCATAGCCGGCTCGGGCAGCGTCCGCAGGCGCGGGTACAGCGCATCGAACGCCGCGATCTTCTCGTCGTCGGTGCCCGCCGGGAGCGAAAGCTGCTCCCCAGCCACAGTCGTCTCGATCCGCGACAGGCGGCGAACCGCCTCTTCCAGTTCCAGCCACCAGAGGCGGGCAGTGGCATCGGCGAAACCGGTGGTCGCGAAGAGCGTCCAAGGCGCTCCATACCGCTCCAGGATCGGCAGAGCGTACTCGACATTGTCGCGATAGCCGTCGTCGAAGGTCAGGGCCGCGAAAGGCGGCCCATCCCGGCCGGCCCGCAGGATATCGGCGGCCTCGTCAAGCGAGACGAGCGCGAAGCCGCGCGCTTTCAGGCGGCCGAGCGCCTGATCGAGGAAGGCGGGCGTGATTTCCAGCAGGGCATTGGGTGCAAAGGCTGCCGGGCGCTGCGGCCTGACATGATGCAGCGTGAGGATGAGCCCCCTGCCCTGGGTCAACGGCCGCAGCAGCCGCGCCGCGCCGCTGGCGCCGAGCACGTCGAATCCGAGCTGGAAGATGCGGTGTCGAAGCGCCAAGGACGGTCTCGGGTGCCGGGAGAGCAATGATTATCGGTCGATCGCGACAATAGGGAGTTAAGGCTTCTGTCCTAGCGTGGCCCTGCGCTGACCTCAAAGGGCCCGTCATTGACCGACATGACCGCTTTCGCCGAAGGCGCGACCGTGGAAACCGCTCATGCGGGCGTCCGCGTCACGGCCCTGCCCTGGAACGCCTCCGCCGCCCTGTGGCGCAGCCTGGAGGCGGAGGGCATCATGACGCCGTACCAGCGGCGCGCCTGGATCGAGGCTTATGCCGGTGCCGACGGGTCCGTCGCCGACGTGAACCTGGTCGTCGCTCGCGACGAAGCTGGGCGCGTGCGCCTTGCGGCTCCGCTCCTCGTCAGGCGGCGGTTCGGCCTGCGGATCGCAACGATGCCCGGCGGCAAGCACGCGAATTTTCAGATGCCGATCCTTCCGGCGACGGGCTGCATGCCCGGCTGCCCCGCGCAGGCCTGGCGATTCCTGGCGGCCGCCGCGAAGGCACTCGGCGGCGTCGACCTTTTCCTCCTGCAGAACCAGCCGCTTGGCTGGGCCGGCACCACGAATCCGCTCGCGCTGATCGATTCCACGCCAAGCCCGAGCCAGGCCTACAAGCTGTTTCTCGATGACGATCCGGAAGAGACGCTGAAGCGCGTGCTCAGCCGCGACACGCGCAAGAAGCTCCGCCAGAAACGGAACCGCCTCGAAGCACTCGGCGATGTTCGCCACGTGGTTGCCAGTTCGCATGACGAACGGGAAGGCATTCTGGCCGCGTTCTATCATCAGAAGGCGGCGCGGATGCGCGAGATCGGCGCGCCGGACCCGTTTTCGGAGCCGACGACGCGCGCCTTCCTGCACGAGGCCGTTCGACCAGGCGCGGATGGGCTGCCGGCCATCGAACTTCATGGTCTGAGCGTCGGTGGCCGCTACGTCGCGACCTTCGCCGGTACGGTCCATGGCGATCGCTTCTGCGGCATGTTCAACGCCTTCGACATGGCGCCGGAATTCTTCCGCGCCAGTCCGGGCGACCTCCTGCTCATGGACGTCATCGCCCATTACGGCCGGCTCGGCCTCAAGGTCTTCGACCTCGGCATCGGCGAGGCGCGCTACAAGGATACGTTCTGCGAGGCGGTGGAGCCGGTGACCGATACGATCCACGGCATCACCCCGGCGGGCCGCGCGGCGAGCCTCGCGCTGCGTGGGGCGATCTTCGCCAAGCGCCGGATCAAGCGCTCGCCCGCCGCCATGGCGCTGGTTAAGCGCCTGCGCCGCAAGGACATTGCCGCCTGACGATCAGGCGGCGAGCGGGATCTCTTCCAGGATGTCGACCTTCGCCGGAGACCCGGCCGCCAGCCCCAGCGGCTCGACGATGGCTGCACAGCTGCTGGCGATGAGCACGTTGTCGACGCGGCCGGTGAAGACAGGCGCCAGGAGCCTCGCCTCCTCCGGCGCCACGGCCACGAGCACCAGGTCGTAGGTTTGCTCCAGCGCGGTCAGCGCGACCTCGACTGATTCCACGTCCTGCGCGATGTCGCCGGCGGGCCCGGTCCCCAGCGGGATCGTGTGCAGCCGCGAGCCGCGTTCGCGCACGATGACCTCGACGAAAGAGGCATCGCCGGCGATCAGATCGGTAAAGCCCCAATCGTTGCCGCCCGCGTCGGTGCCGGCGGCAAAGGTCTCGATGGCGACCGCCCGCTGCCCGGCGGCGACGGCGTCCAGAGCGGCCCGCAGGCGGCCGTCGCGCGCAGGAGCCAGGAGAAGCACCCGCCGCCCCCGCCCCGTGACAGGCACCACAGCGAGACGGGCCGCGATGTCGGCCGACGGCCTTTGGGCACTGGCAGGCATAGCGGCGGGCGCGAGCGGCGCCTGAAGAACGGAAGGCGCCGGGACGGCAGGCGTGGCGGCGAGCGGCCGCGGCGAAGCCAGCAGCTCGGAGGCGACGACGCCGCCGAGGGACAGGACAAAGGCGGCGATCGTGGCCAGGACGACGATCGGCCCCTTCTTGGGAAAGGACGGCTGCTGGGGCGCGATGGCGCGCGAGACGATGCGCCCGTCGGCGGGCATGGCGTTCTCGGTGTCGCGGGCAGCCGCCTCGCGGTATTTCACCAGGTAGGATTCCAGCTGGTCACGCTGGGTCTTGGCCTCGCGCTCCAGCGCGCGGAGCTGGACCTCGTTCTCGTTGGACAACGCCACCTGCCGCTTCTGCGCGTCGAGGGCGACCGTCAGGCTCTCCACGCGGGCGCCGGCGATGCGGGCCTCGGCCTCCAGCGTACGCACCGTTCGCTCGGCGGCGGTGCGAAGTTCCCGGTCGATATCGGCGAGCTGGGCGTTGAGCTCCTTGATCCGGGGATGCTCGGGAAGAAGCGTGCGCAGTTCGAGCGCCAGCTGCGAGCGCAGCGAGGCCCGCTGCTCGACCAGCCGCCGGATCAGTTCGTTGTTGGCGACGTCGGGAATCTCGATCGTGCGGTTGGAGCGGATCAGATCGCGGATGAGCTGGGCCTTGGCCTGCGAGTCAGCCTGCGCCGCGCGGGCGCTCGCCAGCTGGCCGGACAGATCCGACATCTGCTGCGTGTTCAGCATCGTGTTGTTGCCAGCGGCAAAGAGGCCCGCCCCGGTGCGGAAATCCTCGACCTTGCGCTCCGCCTCGGCCACGCGCTGGCGCAGCGGTTCGATCGTGCTGGACAGCCAGGCGGACGCGGAGCGCGCGGTCTCCTTCTTAGCGCCCTCCTGGCGCTCCAGGTAAAGCTCGCCCACGGTATTGGCGGCGCGGGCCGCTAGGTCCGGGTCACGCGACTTGAACTCGATGACGACGACGCGGGACTTGCCGGCGGGATAGACGAGAAGGGCATCGTAGAACGCTTCGAAGACGCGGTCTTCCGGCGGTCCGTCGATCGTATTGCGGGAAACGCCGAGAAGCATCAGGAAGCGCTTGAGCGGCCCCACGCCCTTCACCAGCGGATCGAATTCGGGATTGCCGACGAGGCCGAGCTTCCGGATCGCATCGCGGGCGAGATCCCGGGACATGATCACCTGGACCTGGCTGGCGACCGCTTCCGAATCGATCAGAGCACCCTCGCGCTGGTCGGCGGCCGGGCGTGTGAAATAGCTGTCGCGGCTCTCCAGAAGAAGGCGCGTCTCGGCGGTGTAGCGCGGCGTGAGGAGGTTGACCGCCAGGAAGCTCAGGACGAAGGCGGCCGCCACGGGGAGCGCGATCCAGCGCCATTTGGCGCGCACCGCGCGGACGATCCGTCCGACATCGATCTCGCCGGCGCCCAAATCCGCCTCGCCGCCCAATGCCGCAGCCCTGTTCATCTGACGCTCCAGTAACCCGCGCGCATGAGACCCCATTAAGGTTTCCGCGCCGTTAAATCGGGACGCGACGGGCGCACGCGCTCAAGTCTTGTTAACCATCCTCGCCTATCCAGAATTCAAGATGCCGACCCGCCGGACCCGATTCCGCTTCGCGCGCCTGACCTGCGCCATTCTCGCCGCGGCGATGCTGGCCGGCTGCGCCGGCCATGCCGCGCCGCCCGACTTTGCCGCGTCCGCCCAGGCCCCTTACCGGCTCGGCAGCGGCGACAAGCTGCGCATCATCGTGTTCGGCCAGGACAATCTCTCCAACATATACATCGTGGATGGTTCGGGCCGGATCGCGATGCCGCTCATCGGACAGGTCCAGGCAGCGGGAGCGACGACGCCGGACCTGGCGCGCGCGATCGAGAGCCGCCTGCGCTCCGGTTTCATTCGCGAGCCGAAAGTCACCGTCGACGTAGATACTTACCGCCCTTTCTTCATCTTGGGCGAGGTGACGACGTCGGGTCAGTATCCGTTCGTGAACGGCATCACCGTGCAGAAGGCCGTGGCGATCGCCGGCGGGTTCTCGCCGCGCGGGGACCAGCGCTACGCCGAGCTGACCCGCAACGTGAACGGCCGGGCGGTGACCGCCCGCGTTCCGATCGAGACGTCGGTGCGGCCGGGCGACACGATCGTCATCAAGGAACGGTGGTTCTGAACCGGCCGGCGGGCGCGACAGCGGGGGGCTCCATGCGCATCATCCATGTCTTCCGCGCGCCGCTTGGCGGGCTGTTCCGCCACGTCCTGGATCTCGCCCGCGAGCAGATCGCCCGCGGTCACGAGGTCGGCATCTTCTGCGATTCGACCACCGGCGGACCGCGCACCGATGCGGCCCTCTCGGAGCTGGAGCCCTCTCTCGCCCTTGGCCTGAAGCGTCTGCCCATCGCCCGCAATCCGGGCCTTAACGACCTCCGCGCGCTCGCGGCCCTGCGGGATCATTGCCGGGCGCTGAAGCCGGACGTGCTGCACGGCCACGGCTCCAAGGGCGGCGTCTATGCGCGCATGGCGGGATCGCTCGGCGGGATCGGACGGCCGATCCGCGTCTACACGCCTCACGGCGGCAGCTTCAACTATTACCCGGGCTCGTTCACGCACCGGATCTACATGGCCATCGAGCGCCTGATGGCCCGTCAGACAGACCTTTTCATGTGCGAGAGCGCCTTCATCGCCGGGCGGCTGACGGAGGCTGTCGGCGAGACGGACGTACCGGTTCGCGTCGTCCATAACGGCATCTACGAACACGAGACGGTGCCGATCGCGCGCCAGGCCGACGCGTTCGACCTGCTCTATCTCGGCGAGCTGCGTTTCGCGAAAGGCATCGACACGCTCCTGGAATCGCTGGTCATCCTGCGCGTCCGGTTCGGCCTGCGCCCGCGGCTGCTGCTAGTCGGCTCCGGCCCCGAGGAGGCTGCGCTGAAACAGCGGGTGCAGGTCCTGGGCCTCGGCGACCAGGCCATGTTCGACGGCCCCGGCCCGATCCGCTCCGCCCTGGCCAGGGCGCGGATCATGGCCGTGCCGTCCCGGGCGGAATCGCTGCCGTATGTCATCCTCGAAGCCGCAGCGGCGGCCCAGCCGCTCGTGGCCACCCATGCGGGCGGCATCCCCGAGATTTTCGGTCCCTATGCCGACAGGCTGATCCCGCCCGACAACGCCGACATCCTGGCCGCATCGCTCGAACGCGCGCTGAACGCGCCCGACGACGCACTGCGGCACGAGGCATCCGAGCTCGCGCTCTACGTCGCCCGCAACTTCACGCTGCGGGAGATGGTCGACGGCGTCATGCAGGGCTATTCCGAAGCCATCGCCTCCCGCCGGTAAGGTTGCATTCGAGGGCCCGGTTAAACCTTCCGTGACCCTTGCCGCTTAATGTTGGGCGGAAGCGAGGGATGCAGGCCGCGGCGGCCTACCCGATTCTCCGGACACGCGCCATGACGGCCTATGACGTTCGCGATCTCATGAAGGCGCCGGCGGGCGAGGCGAAGACCACGCGCGCCCTGCCCCCCGAGGCGGAGCGCGCGGCGGCGGAGCCCGTGACGCCGCCGTTGTCCCCCGTCGTGCTCAGCGGGATCGTGCGGCTGCTGGAATTCCTCATCGTGCTCGCGACCGGCTACGCGGTGCACTTCTTCTATCTCGGCCTCGATGACCTCGGCAGCGGCTATATCGGCGGCATCCTCATCGCCGGAGGCCTGACCACGCTCGTGTTCCAGGCGCTCGGCCTCTACGATATCGCGACCCTGCGTCAGGTCATCCCGCAGCTCGTCCGTGTCGTCGGAGGCTGGACCATCGTCTTCTGCATCGCGCTGGCGGTGCTGTTCTTCGGCAAGATCGGCGACACGTTCTCGCGCGTCTGGCTGCTGGGCTGGTTCCTAGCGGGCGGCGCAACGCTCGTGGCCTCCCGGGCCATCGTCACCGTTCAGATCCGCCGGCTGGCGCGGGCCGGCCGACTCGACCGGCGCACCGCCATCGTAGGCGGTGGCGAAGCGGGCGAAGCATTCCTGAAGGCGCTCGAGGGCGAGGATCACCACGGCCTGCACATCTGCGGCATCTTCGACGATCGTGACGACGAGCGCTCCCCGCCCCGCGTCGCAGGCTATCCCAAGCTCGGAACGGTCGACGATCTCGTCGAATTCGCCCGACGGACCAAGGTCGACCTCATCGTCTTCACCCTGCCGATCTCGGCGGAATCGCGCATCCTGCAGATGCTGCGCAAGCTCTGGGTCCTGCCAACCGACATCCGGCTGTCGGCCCATACGAGCCGGCTACGCCTGCGCCCGCGCGCCTATTCCTATCTCGGCAACGTGCCGGTTCTCGACGTGTTCGACCGGCCTATCGCCGACTGGGACGTCGTCGCCAAATGGCTGTTCGACAAGATCGTGGGCACGTTGCTGCTGATCCTGGTATCGCCGATCCTCGTCCTGACGGCGATCGCGGTGAAGCTCGACAGCGCCGGCCCGGTCTTCTTCCGGCAGAAGCGCTACGGGTTCAACAACGAGCTGATCGAGGTCTTCAAGTTCCGGTCCATGTATGCGGACAAGTCGGATGCGACGGCGGCGAAGCTGGTGACCAAGGGCGATCCGCGCGTGACCCGCGTCGGCCGCTTCATCCGCAAGACCTCGATCGACGAGCTGCCGCAGCTCTTCAACGTCGTGTTCAAGGGCAACCTGTCCCTGGTCGGTCCCCGGCCCCACGCCGTCCATGCCAAGGCGGAAAGCCGGCTCTACGACGAGGTCGTCGACGGCTATTTCGCCCGCCACAAGGTCAAGCCGGGCATCACCGGGTGGGCGCAGATCAACGGCTGGCGCGGCGAGACCGACACCGAGGAAAAGATCCAGAAGCGCGTGGAGCACGACCTGTTCTACATCGAGAACTGGTCGGTCCTTTTCGACCTGTACATCGTGGTCGCGACGCCGTTCGCGCTCATGAAGACCGAGAGCGCCTATTGACGGCCGCGGCCGACGGGATGACGCAGGCGGGCGCGATCGCCCGCATCCCCTTGCGCGTGCTGGCCACCCGCGTCGGGTACGGCCTCTTCGCGATGTTCATCTTTTTCGCGTCGTGGGCCTTTATCGAGCCTTCGCCCTACGACCTGCTCGCGCCGCTGACGCTGATCATCTGGTTCCTGATCGGGCTCCGGATCTCGGTCTATCATCTGGTGCCGATCATCCTGCTGCTGCTCTACAATCTGGGCGGCTTCATCAGCCTGGTACCCTATCTAGACGAGCCGCTTTCGGTGACGTTCATGGTGCAGTCGCTGTACCTGGCCATCACCGCCATTTTCTTCGCCCTGTTCTTCCGCGAGGACACGGTCGCGCGGATGACGCTCGCCTTCCGGGCCTATGCGGTGAGCTGCGTCTTCACCGCCGTCTGCGGCATCATCGGCTATTTCGACATCGCGGGTCTCGGCGAGACCTTTTCGATGTACGACCGGGCCTCCGGCACGTTCAAGGATCCGAACGTGTTCGGCTCGTTCCTGACGCCCGGCGCCCTCTATCTGATGCACGGCCTGCTGACGGGCCGCACGAAGCGGCCCCTCCTCGCCTTCGTCATGCTGCTGGTGATCCTCTCGGGCATCCTCCTGTCCTTCTCGCGCGGCTCCTGGGGCGGCACGATCGTGTCCTCCGCGACCATGATCCTGCTCACCTTCATCACCGCCGGGCATGGCCGCACGCGACGGCGCATTGTGCTCCTGGGCGCGGCGACGCTCACCGCCGCCGCCCTGGCCATCGTGGCGCTGATCTCCATTCCGGAAGTCGGCGAGATCTTCGCCAAGCGCGCGACGGTCACGCAGGATTACGACGAGGGCGAGACGGGACGTTTCGGAAACCAGCTGCGCTCACTGCCCATGCTGCTGGAGGCGCCGAACGGCCTGGGCCCGCTGCGGTTCCGGGTCTATTTCGACCTCGACCCGCACAATTCCTACATCAACGCCTTCGCATCCTATGGCTGGCTGGGAGGGTTCGCGTTCATCGGGCTGATGCTGAGCAGCTTCTATGTGGGCTTCCGCCTGTGCGTGAGCCCCTCGCCCTTCCGGCCGCTGGCGCAGGTGGCATGGCCGGCCCTGATGATGTTCTTCCTCCAGGCGCTGCAGATCGACATCGACCATTGGCGCCACGTCTACATGCTTGTCGGCATGGTCTGGGGCCTCGAGGCGGCCCGCCGGGCCTGGCTCGACCGTGAAATGCGCGCCGGCCGGGCCGGCTATGCGGCCGCCGGAACCGGCCTGTCGGCGCGTACGGCCGCGTAAACCTCTTCGAGCCGATCCAGATGCCGCTGGAGGGACAGGGGCGCCGTCCAGTAGCGCGCATGGGCGGCATCGCTCATCGCGCGCGCGACCGCATCGTCCGACAGCTCGACCAGACGGGCCGCGAGGGCGTCCACGTCCTGGCTTGCGAAGTGCCGGCCGTTCACGCCGTCTTCCACCGCCTCGCGCCCGGCGCAGGCGTCGCTGACGATCACCGGCGTGCCCATGGCGAGCGCCTCGTAGACCGTGAGCGGCTGTCCTTCATACCAGACCGACGGAAAGACAAGCGCACGGGACTGGCGCATCAGCGCGCGCACCTCGGCGCCGTTCTTCCAGCCGAGGAACTTCGCCTCCGGATAGGCGGCGCGCAGTTCGTCCGCGCTCGGCCCGTCGCCGGCGACATGGGCCTCGATGCCGGTGCGGCGGGCGGCCTCCAGGAACAGGGCGACGCCCTTTTCCGGCGATAGGCGGCCCACATAAAGGAAGGGCCCGGGCGGCCCCTGGGGCTTCGGACCGGGATCGTCCGCCTCGATGGGATTGTCGACCCGGTGCCAGACCGTTCCGGCCGGCATGTAGGGCCGTGTCACGTCGTATTGCAGGCGGCTGATCGTAATGACGTGCCGCGCCGTTTCCTTGAGCCGACTGGCATGATTCAGCCCGGCCTGGCGGGCGACCCGGAAAAGCTTCCTTGGATAGGAGCGGGAATCGCAATTGGTGCCGATGCAGGCGGCGGACATGGGTGCCAGCCGGCAGATTTCCCCGCGGGGATAGAGATAGAAGCCGCCATTGGGGCACACGAGGAAGAACTCGTGCATCGTGTAGACGCTCGGCAGGCCGGAGCCGGCGATCGGACGCCCTATCGCGGGCGACAGCGCCTTGGCCCAGCCGTGGACATGGACGAGCGTGTCCGCGGGATCGCAGGAGGCGAGAAGTTCACCCAGCGCGGACGCCGCCTTGGCGTTCCAGATCGCCTGCACGGCAAAGGCCAGCTTGGAACCGGTCGTGTGGACGTCAGCCTGGTCGAGGCAGACGACGCCGACCCCGGCCGCCGCAAGCGTGGGATCGACGGGCCCGACTGCCGCGAACAGCGTGACCCGGTGCCCCCGTGCGACGAGGCCCTTGGCGCTGTCGAGCGCGACCTTGGCCTGCCCGCCATTCACGTGGGCGTAGTCGAGGACGATGATGACGTGCATGGACGAAGGGGCCTGGCGGACGGTCTCGCAAGCACCATACCGGCTGCGCCTCGCCATTTGCTTAACCGGACGCGGCGGCGATTGCGCGGCGCGGAGCGACCTTCTATAAGGCCCGCGTCGGAGCGTAGCGCAGCCCGGTTAGCGCACTAGTCTGGGGGACTAGGGGTCGTGGGTTCGAATCCCGCCGCTCCGACCATTTAACCCACTGAAATCACTGGATTAACGGCTTCCGTGGGTTGAGAACATCACCGGAACAATTTCGACTTTCGGAGCCGTTTTTAACTGGACCGTTCGTCCGGTAACGGACTGTCGCGCTTAAAACGACACCGATGAGGAAACCAGCCGGCCCGCTTCGCGTTCACCCTGGGTGATGCCTTGCAGGAGGCGTCGCGCTGCCGGACACTGGGCGGAAGAGCCGCCCACGGCCCGGAGGCTCCATCGGACAAGGCGGCAGCCGCGCCAACGGCGAGACCGCCAGGGAGGTCTCCCCATGGCCAGCGACCGTTCCATCATCGCCGAACCGACGCCGACGCCGCGCAGCAACGCGCTGTTCTCGGCCATCGTCGCCACCGTCGCCGCGCGCGGCGGGCAGACCCTCACCGTGCGGGACGTCGCCGAACGTCTGGGCACGGAACCGGACGTGACGGCCCGGTGCATCGCGCTGCATGCCTATTTCCGGACGCAGGCCAACGATCGGCTGCGAAGCGGCACGATGGAGCTGCCGCCGCCGGCCGATCTCGCCATTCCTGCCCACGACGAAATCATCGACGAGGCCAGGCTGGGACTTGGCGGAAAAACGGCGATGTGACGGCAAATTTTCGTCCGGGGCCGGGAACCGAAGCCGCGCTGGCGCATTGGCGCAGCGAAGCGATCGGAGTTCATGCCATGGACATCGTCATCCAAGCCGTCGGCAGCCTGAGCTGGTTCCTCGCAGCTGCCGCAGCCTTCCTCGCCGTCTGCGCCCTGGAAGGCAGCAGCGCCTGACGATCACGCTGCTTCGCCGCCCTGACGCGCAGCCGCCAGAACGCGGCGGCATTCGTCGAGCTCATACAGAACCGCCTGCAGCCTGCGGATATCGGTCACCGAGCCTGCCGCCGCGATCGGCTGGAGCGGATGCGCCGCCATCGCAGGCGGCGGTGGCTGAAGCGCCTCGGCCCGACGCATCGGCGGAGCGTGGATTGGCTGAACGGGGCCCGGCTGCGGAGGAGCACTCGCAACAAGCGTCTCCCGCGGCTCCGCCTGGGACGCCGCATCCGTCTCGGGCCGTGAACGCGGTGCAGGCGCGCCTTCCTTCCAGACCGCCTGGACGAACTTGACGCCCTCGTCCTTGAAGATGCGCTGCACGCCCTTGATCGTGTAGCCTTCCCCATAAAGCAGGTGGCGGATGCCGCGCAGGAGGTCGATGTCGTCGGGGCGGTAATAGCGCCGCCCGCCGCCGCGCTTCAGCGGCTTGATCTGCGAGAACCGAGTCTCCCAGAAGCGCAGGACGTGCTGAGGCAGATCGAGATCTTCCGCGACTTCGCTGATCGTGCGGAATGCATCCGGCGCCTTGTCCATCCCCGCCTCCGACTCATGGTCTCAAGGCCGAGGCTAGCGGGACAGAAGCGTCAGGTCACTCGGCTTCGTTGGCGACATCAAGGCCGTTGATGCGGGCCTTCATGACGTTGGACGGCTTGAACACCATGACGCGCCGGGGCTCGATGGGCACCTCGACGCCGGTCTTCGGGTTGCGGCCGATGCGCTCGCCCTTCTCGCGCACGATGAAGGAGCCGAAGGAAGAAAGCTTGACCATCTCGCCGCGGGCGAGGCTGTCGCACATCTCCGACAGGACGGCCTCGACCAGCGCAGCCGACTCCGTCCGCGACAGGCCGACCTTCTGATAGACAGCCTCCGCAAGGTCCGCCCGGGTCACCGTTCGTCCTGCCATGTCGCTCCCTCGCGATTGCCTCGCAAGCGCTTTCGTTATGGGATTTACTGCTAATCCCCCCGCCCGCCCCGGTCAATGCCGGCGCGCGAATCAGCCAGCGTCCCGGCTACCAGCGGATGAGCGCGCTGCCCCACGTGAAGCCGCCGCCCATGGCCTCGATCAGCACGAGATCGCCCTGGCGGATGCGGCCGTCCCGTCGCGCCTCGTCCAGCGCCAGCGGGATGGAGGCCGCTGACGTGTTGCCGTGGTCCTGCACCGTGATGACGACCTTATGCGCCGCGATGCCGAGCTTCTCGGCGCTGGCATCGATGATGCGCTTGTTGGCCTGGTGCGGCACGAACCACTTGACGTCCTCGGCGGTGAGGCCCGTGGCGGCAAAGGCGTCCTCGACGACGTCGGTGATCATGCCGACCGCATGACGGAAGACCTCCCGGCCCTCCATGCGCAGATGACCGGCCTTGCCCGTCGTGGACGGCCCGCCATCGACATAGAGCTTGGAACGATGGCGTCCGTCGGAGCGCAAATGCGAGGTCAGGACGCCGCGATCGGATACAGTGCCGCCGGCCTCCTGCGCCTCCACCACGACGGCGCCAGCGCCATCGCCGAACAGCACGCAGGTGGTGCGGTCATTCCAGTCCAGGATGCGCGAGAACGTCTCCGAACCGATGACGAGCGCGCGCCGGTGCGAACCGGACGTCAGGAACTTGTCAGCGGTGGCAAGCGCGAAGACGAAGCCCGAACAGACGGCCGCGACGTCGAAGGCGACGCCGTGGGTGATCTCGAGCCCGGCCTGGACCTGCGTCGCCACGGAGGGGAACGTGTAGTCGGGCGTCGCGGTGGCGACGATGATCAGGTCGATGTCGGACGCTTCCAGCCCCGCATCGGCCAGGGCGGCGCGCGCAGCGGCGATGGCGAGCGTCGACGTCGTCTCTCCCTCGGCCGCGATGTGGCGTCGGCGGATGCCGGTGCGCTGCGCGATCCATTCATCCGAGGTTTCCACCCGCCCGGCCAGCTCGTCGTTGCCAACGACGCGCGCAGGCAGGCAGGAACCGGTGCCCCGGATCACGGAGCGGATCATTGTCTTTGTCATGATGCTTGAGCGCCGTTCCTCAGGGCGTCGCCGGAGCCGGCGTATGTTCGAGCATGTCGCGGATCTTGCTCATCAGATCGTGCCGCGCCATGTCCCGCGCCAGGTCGACCGCCGCGGAGAAGCCCTCGGCGTCCGTACCGCCATGGCTCTTGATGACGATGCCGTCAAGGCCGAGGAAGACGCCGCCATTGACGGTCCGGGGGTCCATGCGGGCCTTCAGGGCCGAAAAAGCCCGGCGCGCCAAGAGATAGCCGATCTTGTCCATGAGCGTCCTGCCCATCTCGGCGCGCAGATATCCCCCGATCTGCTTGGCGGTGCCTTCGGCGGTCTTCAGGGCGATGTTGCCGGCGAAGCCCTCGGTGACGACCACGTCCACCGTGCCCTTGCCGAGATCGTCGCCCTCCACGAAGCCGCGATAGTCGAGCCCGGCCATGCCGGCCTCGCGCAGGACGCGCCCGGCCTCCTTGACCGCCTCGACGCCCTTGATCTCCTCGACACCGACATTCAGCAAGCCGACACTCGGTGTCTGGACCCCAAGCACGATCCGCGCCATCGCGGCGCCCATGATCGCGAGATCGACCAGGTGCTGGGCGTCCGCACCGATCGTCGCGCCGACATCCAGCACGACGGAGCGTCCGCGCTGGGTCGGCCAGAGCGCCGCGATTGCCGGGCGCTCGATGTGAGCCATGGTGCGCAGGCAGAACTTGGCCATCGCCATGAGCGCGCCGGTATTGCCGGCGGAGACCGCGACCTGAGCCTCGCCCTTCTTCACCGCCTCGATGGATTGCCACATGGAGGAGACGCGCCGGCCCATGCGCAACGCCTGGCTCGGCTTGTCGTCCATGCGCACGGCGACTTCGGTATGCCGCACCTCGGAGGCCGCCTTCAGCGCCGGCTGGGTGGCGAGAACCGCGTCGATCGCCTTCTGGTCGCCGAACAGAACAAAACGAAGCGACGGGTCGCGTGACAGCGACAGGGCTGCGCCGCCGAGGACGACCGAGGGTCCATGGTCGCCGCCCATGGCGTCGAGCGAAATGGTCACTGCACGCTGCATCGCGTCGGTCTGTTCCGCTTCACCGGAGCCCCCGCCCCGTCGGGGTGCGGACAATAGCGGCTGGCCCCGCTCCCGCAACCGGATTCTGGCCGCCGTCCCGCTCGGGAAAACCTCAAGACTGGCCGTCGCCCGGCTTCAGTGCCTTGAGGACGGCGAAGGGCGACGCCTTTGCCGCCTCCTCTTCCGCGCCCGGCTGGCTGAACGCCGCACCGGGCTTGCGCGGGTGCGGATCGAGCGAGAGGGCAAGGAACTCGGCCGTGACGGCACCCAGATCGATGCTCCCGCCTTCCACCGCGTCCGGAAGATCCTCGTCAGGGTCGCCGCTGGCCGCCTGTTCGGGCGTCTCGGAGAAAGCGATCTCCACCGGCTCGCGGATCGCGGCTTCGAAAGGCTCCAGCGTGACCACGCAGACCTGCGTCACCAGCGCTTCCAGCTCGCCCGTAACCTCGATGCGGCGCCCGCGCGGCTTCACGACGAGTTTCGCCTCCAGCCGGCCGATCGCCGGGATGCCGAGGTCGCGCGCCAGGGCGGCACGCTCGGCCTCGTTCGCCGTGATCGTACGGCGGATGCCGGTCTCCGAGATTTCCCCAAGCGGAAGCGGGCGGGAGAGGATGGGAGCGGTCACGCGGCGTTCTCCTGCGCCAGGGGCTCGAACAGGGGGGAGCCTGTGAGGATCGCTTCCAGCGACAGCGTGGCCAGGCGCGTATCACAGGCCATGACGTAGCGCGCGAAGGCGATCTCGGCCGGCATGTCCCGGTCGAGCGCGTTGCGTCCGAGGGCGGCGGCCACCGTCGACTCGTCGCCGGTATCGAGTGCGGCTTCGTAGGCGGCGGCGCGGCCGTAAAAGGCCTTGGCGAGCTTCTTGATGCGCTTGCCGACAGAGAGATCGCCGACGCCGAGTTCGCGCAGCGCCCGGTCGAGCTCCCGGAACAGGAGGTCCACCAGATCCTGTGCGACGTCCTCGGCGGGCGCCGGCAACTGCTTCAGGCGCCGCAGCACGAGGACGGCGTGGAGAGTCAGGGACTCAAAGCGGCCCTCAGCCGTATCCGGCACCGCAAAGCGCAGATAGAGCGGCACCTGCCGCGAGCCCGCGGCGATGCGCTGATAGAGGTTCTCGATCACCACGTCGCCGCGGCGGCGGCGGAATAAGCCCAGCATCGGCGCGCTCCAGGCCTCAGGCCTCGTGGGCCATCGGCTGCCTTGCCAAAGTCATGGTCGCGGGTTACGGCATCCGGATAAGCAGGCGCAAGGTCTTTCCCTGGGACCGATGCGCGCGCCCTTGCCTGTATTCGGGAGCTGTCATGATCTTCGCCCTGTCCCGCTCCGTTCGCATCGCCGCCGTCGCGGTGGCGCTCGGGCTCGGCGGCTGCCAGATCGGCGAGGTGACGCCGCGCGGCTACATCCTCGACGAAGCGGCCCTGGTCGAGCTGAAGCCCGGCACCGACGTACAGCGCGTGCTCCAGGTCATGGGCACGCCGTCCACGGTGTCCACGGTCGGCAACAAGACCTTCTACTACATCAGCCAGACGGCCGAGCAGAAGTTCAAGTTCATGAACGAGAAGGTCACCGACCAGCGGGTCGTGGCCGTCTATTTCAACAAGAACTTCAAGGTCGAGCGCGTGGCCAATTACGGCCTGCAGGACGGCGTGGTGTTCGACTTCATCAGCCGCACCACTCCGACGGGCGGCGCCGAGCAGACCTTCGTGCGCAACCTGTTCCGCGGCCTGGGCTCGTTCAACCCGTTCGGCGTCTGACGCGGCAGCGCGTTCCTTTTGTCCGACAGGGCCGGCGGTCATTCCGCCGGCCCTTCTCGTTCAGGGATCAAGGCCGCCATAGCGGCGCACCAAAGCCCGCATCGCCTCGCCCTCAGGCTCGCCCGCCAGTCCTTCCGCGACGCCCTGCCGGTCGGGAACGGGACGGTTCTGGCTTACCTTCCATTTCCCGTCGATGGCCTCGATCTCGATCTCGATACCGACAATGCCGCGCACCTGCGCCGCAACGAAGGGCGCCGGCGCGTCGTCCACCGCCCAGGGCTCGGGGCGCGCCCCCTCATGGCGGAGCGTCAGGTCGCGGATCTGCTGGCCGAGCCACGCCGCGTCATCGCGCATGCGCAGCGTTCCGCGCGCCTGGACGATGGCATAGTTCCAGGTCGGCACGACCTTGCCGGTCTCGCGCTTCGTTTCGTACCAGGACGGCGTGATGTAGGCCTGCGCACCCTGGAAGACGACGAGGCAGCCAAGGCCGTCGCGGTCCGCGCGGGCCTGCGGATTGGCGCGGGAGAGATGGCCGCGCAGCGTGCCGTGAGGCCCTCGCGCCCGGTCGATCAGGAACGGCACCGGATCGGCGACCGGGCCCGACGCATCGGCGGTGACGAGGAGGCCGAGCGGATGCGCCTCGATCAGGTCGTGCAGGACCGCGAGGCGCTCCTCGCGGAAATGGGGCGGCTGGTACATGGGCGCCTCCGGCGGCTGCGCCGGGCATAGCAAGTCCGGGCCCGAAAGCACAAACCCCGCGGGATCGCCGCGGGGTTTGCAGTTTTGCGTCGCAATGGGCCGCGTCAGCCGTGGGCGAGCACGGCCAGGAGCAGCAACGCGATGATGTTGGTGATCTTGATCGCCGGGTTCACGGCCGGGCCGGCGGTGTCCTTGTAGGGGTCGCCGACAGTGTCGCCCGTGACCGAGGCCTTGTGAGCCTCGGAGCCCTTGAGGTGGCGCACGCCGTCCTTGTCGACGAAGCCGTCCTCGAAGGACTTCTTGGCGTTGTCCCACGCACCGCCGCCGGAGGTCATCGAGATGGCGACGAAAAGGCCGGTGACGATGACGCCGAGCAGCATGGCGCCGACCGCGGCGAAGGCCTGGTTCTTGCCGGCCACCGCGTTGATGACGAAGAACGTCACGATGGGCGCGAGAACCGGCAGCAGGGAGGGAATGACCATTTCCCGGATCGCGGACTTGGTCAGGAGGTCGACGGCGCGGGCATAATCCGGCCGCTCGGTGCCGGCCATGATGCCCGGCTTCTCCCGGAACTGGCGGCGGACTTCCTCCACCACCGAGCCGGCGGCCTTACCGACCGCCGTCATGCCCATGCCGCCGAAGAGGTACGGGATGAGACCGCCGAAGAGCAGGCCGACCACCACGTAGGGGTTGGCCAGCGAGAAGTCGACGGTCACGCCCTTGAAGTACTGGAAGGCGGTGGAGCCGGCGCGGTTGGCCTCGGCGATGAAGTAGTTCAGGTCCGACGTATAGGCCGCGAACAGCACCAGGGCGCCGAGGCCCGCGGAGCCGATCGCATAGCCCTTGGTGACCGCCTTCGTCGTGTTGCCGACGGCGTCGAGCGCATCGGTGGAGTGGCGGACTTCCTTGGGCAGGCCCGCCATCTCGGCGATGCCGCCCGCATTGTCCGTCACCGGGCCGAACGCGTCGAGCGCGACGACCACGCCCGCCACCGCGAGCATCGCCGTGGTGGCGATGGCGATGCCGAACAGGCCCGCCAGCGAATAGGAGGCGATGATGCCGGCGACGATCACGATGGTCGGAAGCGCCGTCGATTCCAGCGAGACCGCGAGGCCCTGAATGACGTTGGTGCCGTGACCGGTGACCGAAGCCTGGGCGATGGAGACGACCGGGCGCTTGCCGGTGCCGGTATAGTACTCGGTGATGACGACGATCAGCGCCGTCACGACGAGGCCCACCACCGCGCACCAGAACAGTCCGCCGGAGGTGAAGGTCACGCCCTGCGCCGTGCGGAACGTGGTCGAGAACCCGCCGAAGACGAGCATGTTGACCAGCGCGATGGCACCGACCGACAGCACCCCCGTGGCGATGAAGCCCTTGTAGAGCGCGCCCATAATCGAGTTGTTGGCGCCGAGGCGCACGAAGAACGTGCCGATGATCGACGTGACGATGCAGGCCGCGCCGATCGCCATCGGGTAGATCATCATAGAGCCGAGCGTGGCCTGGCCCGCGAAGAAGATCGCCGCGAGGACCATGGTCGCGACCAGCGTCACCGCATAGGTCTCGAAAAGGTCGGCGGCCATGCCGGCGCAGTCGCCCACGTTGTCGCCGACATTGTCGGCGATCGTGGCCGGGTTGCGCGGATCGTCCTCGGGGATGCCGGCCTCGACCTTGCCGACGAGGTCGGCGCCGACGTCCGCACCCTTGGTGAAGATGCCGCCGCCGAGGCGGGCGAAGATCGAGATCAGCGACGCGCCGAAGCCGAGCGCGACGAGCGCGTCGATCACCGTGCGGCTGGAGGGCGACAAGCCCATCGGGCCGGTCAGGATCGTGTAATAGACGGCGACGCCGAGCAGCGCGAGGCCGGCGACGAGGAGGCCCGTCACGGCGCCCGCCTTGAAGGCGACGTCGAGGCCCTGCGCCAGCGATTGCGAAGCAGCCTGGGCGGTACGCACGTTGGCGCGCACGGATACGTTCATGCCGATGAAGCCGGCGGCGCCGGAGAGCACCGCGCCGATGGCGAAGCCGATGGCGACGGGCCAGCCGAGATAGAGCAGCGCCACGAAGAGGACCGCGCCCACGACAGAGATGGTGAGGTACTGGCGCTTGAGATAGGCCTGAGCGCCTTCGGCGACGGCTCCGGCGATCTCCTGCATCCTCTGGCTGCCGGCGTCGCGCTTCATCACGTCGCTGATGGCCCACAGGCCATAGGCGACGGACAGAAGCCCGCCGATGATGATGAGGGTCATAGGCGTCATGAACGTTCCCTTTTCAATTCCCCGAGTCGACATGCCGGAAGCGTCGCCGCCGTTGGCCGGCAGTCATCGCGGGCTCCCGAGGGTCGGAAGTGGCGCAAAGTCCTGCCAAAGTTTCGGCCAAATCGCAAACGCGACTTGAGGTGAGGCCGAACTTCCGCACAGGCACCCCGCCGCGGCGCGCCGCAGGATCTCAGAAGTGGCTGAAGGAGGCGCGCTCGAACGCGACCTCCCGTCCCTCTCCGTCCCGGCACACGAGACCTTCGCCCGCGGTGACGCGGCCGATCGCCGTCATCGTCACACCCGCCGCGCCGGCGGCGAGGCGCAGCGCATCGAAGCGGTCGGCGGGAACGGTCGCCAGAACCTCGTAATCGTCGCCGCCGGTCACGGCGGTAGCGAGACGGGCTGGATCGAGCGCCAGCAGGGCACCGGCTGCGTCCGAGAGCGGCACGGCGCCAAGATCGAGCTCGCCTGCGACGCCGGAGGCGCGCAGGAGCTTCGCCAGATCGCCGACGAGCCCGTCGGACACGTCCATCGCGGCGCTGGCGTGGTCGCGGATGGCCGGCGCGAGGGCAAGGTGCGGCTGCGGCCGGAGATAGCACTCCACGAGGGCGTCGCGATGCTCCCTGCCAAGCGCCGCAGCGGATTGGCCGTCTTGCAGGACGAGAAGCCCCAGTGCGGCGTCGCCGATCGTGCCGCTCACCGCGACGATATCGCCGGGCCGTGCGTTCAACCGCGTGACCATGCGGTCCTGCGGCACCTGGCCGATGGCGGTGATCGAGACGGCGACGGGGCCGGATGTCCGGGTCGTGTCGCCGCCGAGCAGGCGGCAGCCGGCCGCCTCGGCACAGGCGCGCAGACCGCCCGCGAATTCGCTGAGCCAGCCGGCCGCGAGGTCGGCCGGCAGCGCGATGGTGAGCAGGAACGCGACCGGGTCCGCGCCCTTGGCCGCCAGGTCCGACAGGTTCACCGCGAGCGCCTTATGGCCGATGGCGGCGGCCGGATCCTCGGGGCGGAAATGAACGCCGGCGATCAGCGCATCGGCGGTCAGGACGAGGTCCCAGCCGGATTTCGGCTTCAGCTGCGCCGCGTCGTCCTTGAGGCCGTGCGCGCCCTCCCCGGCCCAGGACGCGAAGGTGCGGGCGATCAGGTCGTCCTCGGCGGAGGGCTTGAGAGGCAAGGATGAATCGTCCGGCGCGGGTCTTTCGATGCCCGCACTATCGGACGCTCAGCGCCGCGCGTCGAGTTCATCCGGCCGGGCTTCGCGGCCGACCGCGTCGAGGACGCCGTTGACGAGCTTGGGCTCGTCGCCGTCGAAGAAGGCATTGGCGACGTCGACATATTCGGAGATCACGACCTTGGCCGGCACATCGCGCCGGTAGCCGAGTTCGTAGACGCCGGCGCGCAGGATGGCCCGCAGCACCGTGTCGATGCGCGTCAGCGGCCAGCCGGTCTTGAGCGCCTCGTCGACCTTGCGGTCAATGGGCACCTGTTCGCGGACAACACCGCCCAATATGTCACGGAAATAGGCTTCCTCGGCCGGGCGCGCCGGGACACCATCCACCTCTCGGCCGATCCAGAACGTCTCGAACTCGCCGATGGATTCCATCACGCCCTTGCCGGACAGGTCCATCTGGTAGAGCGCCTGCACGGCCGCGAGGCGCGCGGCGCTGCGTTTCTCGCCGCGGGACATCAGGCCTGCTCCAGCGCGCGGCGGATGGCTAGGACGGCGATGGCGGCCTCGACGGCGCCGGCGCCCTTGTTCATCTCCGAGCGGCGCGCCCGGGCCCAGGCCTGCGCGTCGTTCTCGACAGTCAGGATTCCGTTGCCGAGGGCGAGCTTCCGCGCGACCGACAGGTCCATCAGCGCGCGGGCGCTCTCGCCGGCCACGATGTCGTAATGGCCCGTCTCGCCGCGCACGACGCAGCCGAGGGTGACGACGATGTCGTAGGGCCTGCCGCGGCCGGCTGCGGCATCGAGCGCGATCGCGACCGTGGCCGGGATCTCGAGCGCGCCGTCGACCGTGAGCACGTCGACATCGGCGCTGTAGCGCTCCAGCGTCTCGCGCGCGCCGGCCAGCAGCTCGTCGGCGAGATCGTCGTAGAATCGCGCCTCGACGACAAGGGCGCGGACCGGCCCGAGGGCCTCGGGGGTGCGGGCGGCGCTGGTCTGGGATTGCCGGGGTGCGGCCATCTGAATGTTCGTCCGGGTGAAGCGGGAGCGCGCGTCAGTAGCCGCTTGCGGCGGCCTCGGCAAGGCGTGCGGCGTAACGCGCCATCAGGTCGACCTCCAGGTTGATGCGGTCGCCGGTGCGCCGCTCGCCCCAGGTGGTGACGGCGAGCGTGTGCGGGATCAGCAGGACGGAAAACAGGTCGCCCTCGACCTCGTTGATCGTCAGGGAGGTGCCGTCGAGCGAGACCGAGCCCTTTGGGGCGATGAAGCGCGCCAATTGCCGGGGCGCGCGGATGACGAAGCGGGTGGATGGCCCCCAGGGGCCGGCCTCGCCCGTGATCTCCTTGCGGTCGGTGATGGTGGCGATCCCATCGACATGGCCCGAGACGATATGTCCGCCAAGCTCATCGCCGACCTTGAGCGAGCGCTCCAGGTTGATCCGCGTGCCGGGCCGCCAGTCCTTGGCGGTGGTCTTCTCCAGCGTCTCGTTCGCAGCGTCTATGTCGAACCAGGCGCCGGTCTCCCCCGGACCGAAACCGACGACCGTGAGGCACACGCCGGAACAGGCGATAGAGGCGCCCATGTCGATCGTCGCGGGATCGTAGCCGCTCTGGATCCGCACCCGGCGCAGGCGATCGGCGCCGGACACCGAGACGATTTCGCCTACATCCGTGACCAGTCCGGTGAACATCAGGCGATCCTCTCGTAGCGTTCGAAACGGTCCTGCCCGACGGCGAAGGCCTCGGCAAGGCGGTAGCGTGCCGCGTCCGCGATGGCGGCTGCGAGGCCGGGCCGGACGGCCGGGATACCCTCCTCGCCAAGCATGTGGGGCGCGACCGAGAGCACGATCTCGTCGGCAAGCCCCTGCTCCGCCAGCGCCTCGGCGACGGACGGCCCGCCTTCGGCATAAACGCGCGTGATGCCGCGCAGCGCCAGGAGGCGCAGCGCCTCCGTCAGATCGATCCGGCCGGCCCGGTCGCGAGGGACGCGCATCACCTCGACGCCGGCGGCGACGAGGGCCGTTTCGCCGTCTTTCGGCGCATCCTCGGCGGCGATGACCCAGACCGGAATCTCGCCCGCCGTGCGAACCAGCGCGAGGCCGGCATCGAGCTGAAGCCGGCCGTCGAGTACCACCCGCACGGGCGAGAGGTGGTTGAGGCCCGGCAGGCGCACGTTCAGCATGGGATCGTCGGCAAGGACCGAGCCGATGCCGAGCATGATGGCGTCGTGTCTAGCGCGCTCCAGATGGACCCAGCGGCTCGCCTCGGGGCAGGACACGGCGATACGCCGTCCCCCTGCCCCGCCGGCATAGCCGTCGGCGGTGCGGGCGAGTTTCAGCGTCACGGCGGGGCGCCCCTGCGTGACACGCAGGACATGGCCGCGCAGATCACGGGCCGCGTCGGCGCCGAGGACGCCGGTCGAGACGCGCACGCCTGACGAGCGCAGGAGCGCGTGGCCGAGGCCGGCGATCTGCGGGTTGGGATCGTCCATCGCCGAGACGACGCGGGCAATGCCGGACAGGATCGTATGCTCGACGCAGGGCGTGCCGCCGCGGATCGTGCGGTGCGAGCACGGCTCCAGCGTCACGTAGAGGGTCGCGCCGACCGCGGCGAGCCCCGCCTCCTCCAGCGCCACCGGCTCGGCATGGGGCCGGCCGCCGGGCTGCGTCCATCCCGTTCCGACGACGAGTGGGCCTTCGGGCGTTTCGCGCACCACGACCGCGCCGACGGACGGGTTGGGCCAGGTCGAGCCCGCGCCGCGCCGGCCCAGCGCGAGGGCATGGCGCATGAACCGCTCGTCGGCGCTGGTCATCCCTTGGCGCCGGGGTCCCGCGCCGCGGCTTCCGGTACGGCGGCGGGTTCGTCGGCCGCCAGTTCGCCGATCAGGGCCTCGAAATCCTTGGTCTCGCGGAAATTCCGGTACACCGAGGCGAAGCGGATATAGGCCACGCCGTCGAGGCTCTTCAGCCCTTCCATGATGAGCTCGCCGATGGCTTCGCTTGCCACCTCGCTCTCGCCGGAGCTCTCCAGCTGCCGGACGATGCCGTTGACCATGCGCTCGATGCGCTCCGCCTCAACCGGCCGCTTGCGCAAGGCGACCTCGACCGAGCGCATGAGCTTGTCCCGGTCGAAGGGCGTGCGCCGTCCCGAGCGCTTGACCACCGTCAGTTCGCGCAGCTGGACGCGCTCGAAGGTCGTGAAGCGCCCGCCGCAATCGGGGCAGATGCGGCGGCGGCGGATGGTGGAATGATCGTCGGAGGGACGGGAATCCTTCACCTGGGTGTCGAGCGACCCGCAATACGGACAGCGCATGGCCCGCCCTCCCCGCCGGTCAGGCGTAGATGGGGAAGCGGCGCGTCAGGTCCTGCGCCTTCGCCTTCACGGCCGCCTCGACGGAGGCGTTGCCCTCCTCGCCATTGGCGGCAAGCCCGTCCAGCACCTCGACGACGAGTTCGCCGACCTTCTTGAACTCGGCGACGCCAAAGCCGCGCGAGGTGGCGGCCGGGGTGCCGAGCCGGATGCCTGACGTGACCATCGGCTTCTCGGGATCGAACGGCACGCCGTTCTTGTTGCAGGTGATGTGCGCGCGGCCGAGCGCGGCCTCGGCAGCCTTGCCGGTCAGCTTCTTGGGCCGCAGGTCCACCAGCATGAGGTGGTTGTCGGTGCCGCCGGTGACGATGTCGTAGCCGCCGGCCCGGATCGTCTCGGCGAGCGCCTTGGCGTTTTCCACGACGGCGCGGGCATAGACCTTGAATTCCGGCCGCAGGGCTTCGCCGAAGGCAACGGCCTTGGCGGCGATCACGTGCATGAGCGGGCCGCCCTGCAGGCCGGGGAAGATCGCCGAGTTGATCTTCTTGGCCAGATCCTCGTCGTTGGTGAGGATCAGGCCGCCGCGCGGGCCGCGCAGGGTCTTGTGCGTCGTGGACGTCGCGACATGGGCATGAGGGAACGGCGAGGGATGGGAGCCGCCCGCGACGAGCCCTGCGAAATGCGCCATGTCCACCATGAAATAGGCGCCAACCTTGTCGGCGATCTCACGGAAGCGCGGGAAGTCCCAGTGGCGGGCGTAAGCCGAGCCGCCGGCGATGATCACCTTGGGCTTGTGCTCCAGCGCCAGGCGCTCCACCGCATCCATGTCCACCTTCTGGTCGGTGACGCAGACGCCGTAGCTGACGACGTTGAACCACTTGCCGGACATGTTGGGCGGGGCGCCGTGGGTCAGGTGCCCGCCGGCGGCGAGGTCGAGGCCCATGAACGTGTCGCCCGGCTTCATCAGCGCCATGAACACGGCCTGGTTCGCCTGGCTGCCGGAATTGGGCTGGACGTTGGCGAACCTGGCGTCGAACAGCCGGCAGGCGCGCTCGATCGCCAGCTTCTCGGCGATATCCACGAACTGGCAGCCGCCGTAATAGCGGCGGCCCGGATAGCCCTCGGCGTACTTGTTCGTCATCACCGAGCCCTGCGCCTCCAGCACGGCGCGGGAGACGATGTTCTCGGAGGCGATCAGCTCGATCTCGTCGCGCTGGCGGTTCAGTTCCAGGTCGATGGCACGGGCGATCTCGGGATCGGCATCCGCCAGGCCCGCGGAGAAGAAGCTGTTGGAGAGATGCTTGCTGGCTTCGCTCGCGGTCATGACGGCCTCGTGGTTCGTGGAACTCTCGCCGGCGGATATCCGTAGTGCGCCAAGGGCCCGGACCCGCCTAGATGTTGCGGGGTCCGCTTATCACGGGCCGCCCGGCCCGCCAACCGCCGCACGCATGGGCCTGAACGGAAAAGCCCGCCGGATGGCGGGCTTTTGAAGAGCTTGCGACAGCGGGCCGCGTCAGTCCATGTCGGCCTGCGCCACCGGCGTGCGGCCGAGGCCGTCCTTGCCGTAGATGTCGTCGCGGAACTGGATGACCCCGTCCGGGCCGGCCCAGGCGGTGACGTAGACCCAGTAGACCGGCACCGGCGAGGACAGGCGCGCATCGATGCGTTCGCCGGATTGCAGCACGCGGTCGATCTGCTCGCGATCCCAGCCGGGCGTGTCCTTGAGCAGCCAGGTGATGTAGTCGCGCACGTTCTGCACGCGGATGCAGCCCGAGGAGACGAAACGGAAATCGTCACCGAAGATGCCCTTGGCCGGCGTGTCGTGCATGTACACGCCGTGCGGGCTCGGGATGTTGATGCGCACGAAGCCGAGCGAGTTGAACTCGCCGCCCGGATCCTGGCGGAACGTGTAGCGGGTCGCCTCGTCCGAGTTCCAGTTGACGGAAGCCGGCGAGATCTCCTGGCCGTTGGCGATGATGCGGATGCGGTTCTCGGTCAGGTAGGTCGGCTCGACCCGCATCTTGGGGATGAGGTCCTTCTTGATGATCGAGGCCGGCACGGTCCAGGTCGGGTTGAAATTGATCTCCGGAATGCGCGTCTGGAGGATCGGCGACTGCCGGTCGATCTTGCCGACGCCGGCGGCGTGGCGCGTCGCGACGACGTCGTTCTCCACCGTCTCCACGAGCGCGGCCGGAATGTTGGCGACGACGTAGCGCTGGCCCAGATTGCCCGAATAGGACCGCAGGCGGACGATGTTGATCTCAAGCTGGCGCAGGCGGGTCTCCGCCGGGACGTTGAGCGCCGCGAGCGTCGTGTTGTTGACGGCGCCGGTGGCGTTCAGGCCATGGCGCGTCTGGAAGCGGCGGACGGCCGCCTCGACATACGAATCGTAGACCTGCGAGGATCCGGCCGCCGGATCGAGGTCGCCGGAGGTGATGAGGCGCTGACGGAGGGCAACGACCGCCGGGCTGCGGGCGCCCACACGGAGCCGCTCGTTGAGCGAAAGCGGACGCCACCCGCCCTGCCCGACCAGCTGCCGGTACTGCTCGATGGCCTGCTCGGTCGCCGCCAGCGTCTGGGGCGAGAGAACCGGCACGAACGACCGCGACACCTTCATGCCCGCCGAGGCATCGTAGGACTGGACCCATTCGGCGGACCCGCCGACGAAATCTCCGGGAGCGGCCACGGCGCGGCCGGCCATGAGGGCGGCGGCGGACACGGCGAGCGAGCCGAGCGCGAAGCTGCGGCGGGTGAGACCAGAGGCGAAGTTGCGCGAATTCATCGTCGATCCAGTATCCAGCATATCAGCAGGCGCGCCGGTACGGCGCATCGTCCCCAGCCGGGTTCCTTCCCAAATCTGAAGGAACACCGTTAAGCAAGCGTGAGGAAGGCCAACAGTCGGGCCGATTTATGGCAGATCGGGCTGCAAGCGAAGCGCCGCCCCCGCATGGCGGCGTTGCGTGGCGCCGATGCATCAGCCGCGGGCCGGAACGGCAAGGCCCCGGCGCCTTGCGGAGCCGGGGCCTTGACCCGATTGCCTTTTCCGGACCGTCAGAGACGGTAGCGGATCTGATCGGTCCAGTAGCGCTCCAGGCGCACGAGGGCCTGATTGAGCCGCTTGAAGTCGTCCATCGAGATGCCGCCGATCGGCTCGACCGTGCGGATATGCTTCTCGTAGAGCCGGTTCACGATCTCGTGCACCTGCCGGCCCTTGTCGGTCAGGCTGATGCGGACCGAGCGGCGGTCGATGCGGGAGCGGGCGTGATGCAGGTACCCCATCTCGACCAGCTTCTTGACGTTGTAGGAGACGTTCGAGCCCAGATAGTAGCCGCGGGTGCGCAGCTCGCTCGCGGTCAGCTCCTTGTCGCCGATATTGTAGAGCAGCAGGGCCTGGACGCTGTTGACGTCATCGCGGCCGCGGCGCTCGAACTCGTCCTTGATCACGTCCAGCAGGCGGCGATGCAGCCGCTCGACGAGCGTCAGGGCCTCAAGGTAGAGCGGCTTGATTTCGGTCTCGACGGCGGGAGCCGGCTGAGTATCGATGGTCTTCGCTGCAGTCTTCATCGTACGCCTCACCTGTTTTATTTGTCTCGCCGGATTCAAGTCCGGTCTGAATGTGAGGAGGACCGTAGCGTTCCACCGATGAAAACGAGTTTAAATATCGCGATGAATCAAAGGTTTCCTGTTTGGCGTTAATCAAAGACGAATTCGAACTATCTTTACCTAAACGCCGGGTAAGGATGAGCCTTCGATGGCCGTCACCCTTCTTCCCGCGAGGCGAGCCAGGAAACGGTAAGGTAAGCGAAGACCAAACCCAGCTGCGCGATCATGACCGGAGGGCCGAGCGTGACGATGCGCGGGAAGAAGGCGCCCAGGATGATGTGGCTCATCACGGCGAGGATCCACAGGACCCCGCCCCAGGTGGAGGTCAGCCACAGGCCGACGCCGGCGATGATGTCGATGAGGGCGAAGTAGACCAGGGTCGCCTGGAACGAGGTGGCCTTGCCCTCCAGCCCGCCGCCGAGCAGCAGCGCCCAGGACATCAGCCCCTTGGCGATCCACAGGACCGCCAGCGTCCGCAGGAACCAGACGAGAACGACGCCCCAGCGCAGCCTGCGCGGCCGGGCTTCCACGGGCGCCTGTCCGGATTGGGTGCGGCTCACGTCATCCCTCTCGCGCCGCCAGCAACTCCTTGTGCGGCGGCAGCGGCTCGAAATAGCGCGCGATCATGGCGGCGTCGACCGCCTCGATGCGGTCCGGCCGCCAGACGGGCTTCTGATCCTTGTCCACGATGACGGCGCGCACGCCTTCGAAGAAATCGTGGCCCTCCACGATGCGCGACACGATGCGCATCTCCATCGCCATGGCCGATTCGAAGTCCATCGCCGCGCCGCGCCGCATCTGCTCCAGCGCGATGGCCTGGGACGTGGGCGACTTGGCGAGCATGGAGCCGAGCGCCCTTGCGGCCAGCGGGCTGGTGGCGGAGGCCATCCGAAGCGCCTCCAGGATCTCGGCGATCGAACCGCCGTCGAAGCAGCGGTCGATGACCGGCCGCTCGGCAAGCGCGGGCGAAGGGCCGGGGTCGAGCGGAGCCAAAGCCAGAGCTTCGTCCACGTCCATCCCTTCGCAAAGCGCGTCGCGAACCTTGCCGAGGCCGTCCGAGCGGACGCAATGGGTGACCAGCCCGAGCCCGGCAGCGTCGGCGATGCCGATCCGCTCGCCGGTCAGGGCGAGCCAGGTCCCCGTGCGGCCCGGCAGGCGCGGCAGGGCGTAGGAGCCGCCGACATCGGGGAAGAAGCCGATCCCGACCTCCGGCATGGCGAAGAGGTATTTGTCCGTGCCGACGACGTGCGACCCGTGCAGGGAGACGCCGACCCCGCCGCCCATGACGATCCCGTCGATCAGCGAGATGTAGGGCTTCGGGTAGCGCTTGATGCGGATGTTGAGGCGGTACTCGTCGGCCCAGAAGGCGAGCGCCTCGTCCGCCCTGCCCGCCTTGCACTGCTCCGTCACCAGCCGGATATCGCCGCCGGCGCAGAAGGCGCGGTCTCCGGCGCCGGTGACGACGATGCGCGTGACGGCAGGGTCGCTCTCCCATTCGTCCAGCGCCTGCGCCAGTCCCTTCACCATGGGATGGTTCAGCGCGTTCAGCGCCTTTGGCCGGTTGAGGACGACGAAGCCGGCGGCGCCGCGGCGCTCGCAGACGATATCCGGCGTCGGCGCTGTGGTCTCGGCATCCGTCATGGCGGGGTCCTTCCGTTCGGCGGGCGAAGCGTTTGCCGAAGGCCGCGCCAGCGTCAACCATGCAGCAGCGCGCGGCGCGGCGTGCGCTTTCGACGGGAGGAGCCCTGTGATAACCCCTGCCCTCACGTGCTCATCCGGTTCCCGCCATGAAGTCCCGTTCCGACCGCCTGTCGCTGCTCCAGAGACCCCGTCGCAACCGCAAGTCCGAATGGGCGCGGCGGCTCGTGCGCGAGGCGGTGCTGACCACGGACGACCTGATCTGGCCCCTCTTCATCATGGAGGGCGAAGGGCGCCGGGAGCCGGTCGCGTCCATGCCGGGCGTGGAACGCCTGTCCGTGGACGAGGCCGTCCGTGAGGCGGAAAGGGCGGCTTCGCTCGGCCTCCCCGCCCTGGCGCTCTTCCCGTTCACCGATCCGGCGCTCAAGGACGAGCGCGGCAGCGAGGCGCTGAACCCGGACAACCTCGTCTGCCGGGCGCTTCGGGCGATCAAGGCCGCGGTCCCCGATATCGGCCTCATGGCCGATGTCGCCCTCGATCCCTATACGAGCCACGGCCATGACGGGGTGCTACGCGACGGGCAGATCGTCAACGACGAGACGGTCGCGCTGCTTGTCGGCCAGGCTCTGGTCCAGGCGGCCTCGGGCGCCGATATCGTGGCGCCGTCGGACATGATGGACGGGCGGGTCGGCGCGATCCGCACGGCCCTCGATGATGCCGATCTCGACCAGGTCCAGATCATGGCCTATGCGGCGAAATACGCCTCGGCCTTCTATGGCCCGTTCCGCGAGGCGGTCGGGTCCGGCGCCGTGCTGACCGGCGACAAGAAGACCTACCAGATGGATTACGGCAATTCCGACGAGGCCATCCGCGAGGTGGAACTCGATCTCGCCGAGGGCGCGGACATGGTCATGGTCAAGCCCGGCCTGCCCTATCTCGACATCGTCCACCGGGTGAAGTCGACCTTCGGCGTGCCGACCTTCGCCTACCAGGTGTCCGGCGAATACGCGATGATCGAGGGCGCCGCGCGCAACGGCTGGATCGACGGGGACCGGGCGATGATGGAGAGCCTCGTCGCGTTCAAGCGGGCGGGCGCGGACGGCATCCTCACCTATTTCGCGCCCCGCGCAGCGGAATTGCTGGCCAAGCGGTGAGCCGGGCGGTCCGGATCGGCTGCCTCCTGATCGTCGCCCTGATCGCGGCCGGCTGCGCCCGGGCCGTCGATGCCGAGCAGGCCCGCATCTGCCGGACAGTCATTCCGGCGCTCAATCCCGACGATGCGCGGATCGAGATCGTCCGCACCGTGCCGGGCCCGGGACGTTCCGACCTCACCATCGACTACCGCGCGGAGGCGGACGGCGTGCCCCGCCGCAACCGCGTCGTCGTCTGCCGCTTCGCCGCCGAGACGGTCTCGACCCAGCGCGCGGACCTGCGCGGCGTCGCCACGGAGCGCGGGCCGCTGGGCGAAGCACAGTTCTATTTCCTCAAGCGCTTCTACCTGGCGGACCCGCAGGCCGCGGCGGCCGACCCGGCACCCCCGCTGGCCAAGGCCGGCCCCGAAGTGCCCTTCGCCGTCGCCTACGGCGTACAGCATGCCGTGTCCGCCCTCCCCTCGGCGGCGATCTACGGCCTCGTCGCCGCGGCCTATGCCCTCATCTTCGGCCTCGTCGGCCGGGTCATGCTCGGCTTCGGGGAGTTCGCCGCGCTCGGCGGCGCCGCGACGCTCCTCACCGCCACCTTCGCCGCCGGAGCGGTGGATGTCCGCAGCGCGCTGGCGGTCGCCGCCGTCGCGGGAGCCGTCGCCGCCGGCTGGCACGGTGTCGTGGCGGCCCGGCTGGCGGTCGGACGGCTGGCACGCGCCACCGGCCAGCAGGTCGTCATCGCGACCGTCGGGCTCTCGCTGGCGCTGTCGGAATATATCCGCCTCACCCAAGGCGCCGTGACGCCATGGATCGCCCCGGTCTGGAACGACCCGGTCCCCCTCGTCGGCTCGCCCGGCTTCACCGCCATGGCGACACCGATCGCGCTCGCGGTGGCGACGACCGGAGCCGTCGCGGCCTTGGCCCTCGTCGCCTTCATGCGCCGCAGCGCCTTCGGCCGCCGCTGGCGCGCCTATGCTGACGATGCGCTGGCAGCCTCGCTGTTTGGGATCGACAGCCGCCGGCTCATGGACACGACCTTCGCGCTCGCCTGCGCGCTGTCGGGCCTTGCCGGAGCCATGACGGCGATCCTCTACGGGGCGGTCGGCTTCGCCGGCGGGTTCGCCCTCGGCATGAAGGCGCTGATCGCCGCCGTCGTCGGCGGGATCGGCTCCATCGGGGGTGCGCTGCTGGGAGGGCTTTTCGTGGCGACGGTCGAGACCGTATGGTCGGCGACCATGCCGATCGAACACCGCGACATCGCGCTATACGCCATTCTCATCGCCTTCCTGGTCTGGCGGCCCTGGGGCCTGCTGGGCACGCCGGAATCCGCGCGATGACCGGCGAGACCTTCGCCATCGACCTCGCCGCGATCGAGGCTGCCGCCGCGACCATCGCGGGCCATGTCCTGCGCACGCCGCAGACCATCGCGCCGCGGCTATCCGACCTCACCGGCGCGGCCGTCGTCGTGAAGCATGAGACCATGCAGGCGACGGCCTCGTTCAAGGAGCGCGGCGCCGCCAACAAGCTGCTCTCGCTCGCCGCGGAGGACCGGGCGCGCGGCGTCATCGCCATGTCCGCCGGCAACCATGCCCAGGCCGTCGCCTATCACGCCCGCCGGTTCGGCTGCCCGGCAACCATCGTGATGCCGCGCGACACGCCGCTGGTGAAGGTGGAGAACACGCGCAGCCACGGCGCCCGCGTCGTGCTCGACGGCGACACGCTGGGCGAGGCGGCCGCGCGGGCGCGCGAGATCGCTGACGCCGAGGGCCTCGTCTTCGTGCACCCTTATGACGACCCGGCGGTCATGGCCGGCCAGGGCACGATCGCACTGGAGATGCTGGCAGACGACCCCTCGCTCGAGGTCCTGGTCGTGCCCATCGGCGGGGGCGGCCTGTGCTCGGGGATCGCGGTCGCCGCCAAGGCGCTGCGGCCCGACATCGAGATCGTCGGCGTCGAAGCGGCGCTCTATCCGTCCTTCAGCAACGCCCTTGGCGGCGGCAACGCACCCATCGGCGGGCCGACGCTGGCGGAAGGCATCGCGGTGAAGGATGTCGGGCAGCTGACCCTGCCGATCGTCAGATCGCTCGTCAGCGACATCGTCCTCGTGCCCGAGGCGCTGGTGGAGCGCGCCGTCTATTCCTTCGCCGCCCATCACCGCAGCCTCGCCGAGGGCGCGGGCGCGGCGGGGCTCGCCGCCATGCTGGCGCAGCCGGAGCGCTTCCGTGGCCGCCGTGTCGGCCTCGTCCTGTGCGGCGGCAATATCGATGCGCGCCTCCTGTCCGCTGTGATGATCCGCGAGTTGGAGCGCGAGGAACGGATCGTGTCGTTCCGCATTACCACAAGCGACCGGCCGGGCCTGCTCGGCCGCATCGCCTCGCGCCTGGGCGAGCTGGGCGCGAACATCCTGGAGGTCAGCCATGGGCGGCTGTTCCTCGATGTGCCGGCCAAGGGCGTCTCCGTCGACCTGACCATCGAGACGCGCGGCGCCGATCATTCGCAGGCGATCATGAAGGCGCTGGCCGAAGACGGCATGGATCCGCGCCGGATCGACGCCCGCGACCACAGGGACTTCACGCAAGGCGGGAGCACGGCATCATGAGTTCAACCGGACCGACGGGAACGCAGCAAAGCGGACAGGTTCTGCCGCCGGTCCAGGACGGCGCCTATTCGGGCGTCCTGTGGTCCCGGCTGATCGCCTATGCGATCGACCTCTTGATGATCCTGATCTTCACCGGCATCCTCGGCTTCGCGATCTTCATCGTCGGCATCGTGACGCTGGGACTCGGCTGGTTCCTGTTCCCGCTCCTTGCCGGGTCGGGCGTCCTCTACAGCGCGATCACGGTCGGCGGCCGGAAGCAATCGACGCTGGGCATGCGGATGATGGGCCTGAAGGTCGTCACCTCCTCCGGCCGCGCGCCGGACTTCATCGGCGCGGCGATCCACTCGCTGCTCTTCTACGTCGCCGCCACCACGATGCTGCTCCTGGCAATCGACATCCTGATCGGCCTCGCCCGGCAAGACAGGCGGCTGGGACACGATCTCGTCGTCGACTACGTCGTCGTCAACGCAAGGTGACTTGAGGCCTGGCCTGCCGGTGCTATCCTTCAGGAGAAGGTCGCGACCGGCACGCGCGGCCGCAGGAGCGCCCGCTTGACCAGCCAGCCGCGCGACGCCCCGCAATTCTACCTGACGGCGCCTTCGCCGTGCCCGTATCTGCCGGGCCGCGAGGAGCGGAAGGTCTTTACCCATCTCATCGGCCGCCGGGCGCCCGAGCTCAACGACGTGCTCACCCATGGCGGGTTCCGGCGCTCGCAGACCATTGCCTACCGGCCGGCCTGCGACGGGTGCCGGGCTTGCGTCTCGACCCGCGTCATCGCGGCGGACTTCCAGCCGAACCGCAGCTTCAGGCGCGTCATGAAGCGCAACGACGACCTGATCGGCGAGGTCCTGCCCAACAGCCCGACCTCGGAGCAATATTCGCTGTTCCGCCGCTATATCGACGCCCGGCACGCGGAGGGCGGCATGGTGGACATGACCGTCCTCGATTACGCGATGATGGTGGAGGACAGCCACGTCCAGACCCAGATCATCGCCTATCGCCGACGCGGGCCGGACAGCCGCTTCACCGGGCGGGGCGAAGGCGATCTGATCGCCGTGGCGCTGACCGACACGCTCGGCGACGGCATGTCGATGGTCTATTCCTTCTACGATCCGGACCTGACCGACCGCAGCCTCGGCACGTTCCTGATCCTCGACCACATCGCGCGGTGCCGCGCGCTCGGCCTTCCCTATCTCTATCTCGGCTACTGGGTGAACGGCTCGCCCAAGATGGCCTACAAGGCCCGCTTCCAGCCCCAGGAACGGCTGATGCCCGAGGGCTGGCTGCGCGCCTGAGACGGCTTCAGCCGAACCGGTTGTTCTTCGGGAAGCCCTTGGGCGGGAGCTTGCCGGCCTCGGCGCGGTTGCCGATCCAGTCCTTCAGCTCGGCCTCGCCCACGGTCCAGGTGCGGCCGGACGTGTCGAGCCAGGTCAGGCCGTCGGCCAGGGCGAAGACCTTGGCGTCGGACAGGCCGCCCTCCTTGAATTTCTGCAGGCGCACGCCCTTGCCGCGGCCCATCTCGGGCACCTGGTCGAGGGCGAAGACGAGCAGTTTCCGGTTGAGCCCGATCGTGGCGACATGGTCTCCCGCCGCCTCGATGCACAAGAGCGCGGTCTGCCCCTCGTCGAGGTTGAGCACCTGGCGGCCCTTGCGCGTGTTGGCCACCACATCGTCGGCGGGCGCGAGGAAGCCGCGCCCATCGGCCGAGGCGAGAAGCAGCTTCACGCCGGCGCGGTAGGGGAAGGCGGTGACGATCTCCGCCCCGTCGTCGAGATCGACCATGAGGCGCACCGGGTCGCCGAAGCCGCGCCCGCCGGGGAGCTTCGCCGCGTCCAGGGTGAAGACCTTGCCGTTGGAGGCCAGGATCAGGATCTTGGCCGTCGTCTCGGTGTGGAAGGCGAGCTTGAGCCCGTCGTCGCCCTTGAATTGCAGCGAGGATACATCCGCCACGTGCCCCTTCATGGCGCGGATCCAGCTCTTCTTCGAGACGACGACCGTGATCGGCTCGCGCTCCACCATCGCCTCGGTCAGGTCGATGCCCGACGTGTCCGGCGCATCGGCGAAGGTGGTGCGGCGGCGGCCGATCGGGGTCTCGGGGCTGAACGCCTTGCGGACCTCGCGGACCTGCCAGGCGATCGTCTTCCACTGCGTCTCAGGCGAGCCGAGCAGGGACTCGATCTGGCCCTTCTCCTGCGTGAGCGCGTCGAGCTCCCGGCGCAGCTCCATCTCCTCCAGCTTGCGCAGGGAGCGCAGGCGCGTGTTGAGGATCGCCTCCGCCTGGACGTCCGTCAGCCCGAAGGCCTGCATCAGCGCGGGCTTGGGCTCGTCCTCCTCGCGGATGATGCGGATGACCTTGTCGAGGTCGAGATAGACGATGAGCAGGCCGCCCAGGATTTCCAGGCGCCGCTCGATCTCGCCGAGCCGGAAGCGCGACCGGCGGATCAGCACATCGCGGCGATGGTCGAGCCATTCGCGCAGCGCCTCGGCGAGGCTCAGCACCTTGGGCACCTGGCCGGAGGTGAGCACGTTGAGGTTCAGAGGGACGCGGGCCTCCAGCTCGGTGAGCCGGAACAGCGATTCCATCAGCAGGGCCGGGTCGACGGCGCGGGATTTCGGCTCGAAGACGACGCGCACGTCCTCGGCGGATTCGTCGCGGACGTCGGCGAGCAGCGGCAGTTTGCGCTCCTGCAGCAGCTCCGCGATCTTCTCGATGAGGCGGCTCTTGGCGACGCCGTAGGGGATTTCGGTGACGACGACGCTCCAGGTGCCGCGGCCGAGATCCTCCTTGTGCCAGCGCGCGCGCAGGCGGAACGAGCCGCGCCCCGTGCGGTAGGCCTCCGCGATGGAGGCCTTGGGCTCCACCAGCACGCCGCCCGTGGGGAAGTCGGGGCCCGGCACGAAGTTCAGGAGCTGGTCGGTCGTCGCCGACGGCTCCTTGATGAGGTAGAGCGCCGCGTCGCAGAGCTCGGCGGCGTTGTGCGGCGGGATCGAGGTCGCCATGCCGACCGCGATGCCCTGCGCGCCGTTGGCGAGGAGGTTCGGGAAGGCGGCGGGAAGGACGACCGGCTCCTCGCTGGAATCGTCGTAGGTCGGCCGGAAATCGACGGCGTCCTCGTCGATGCCGTCGAGGAGCAGGCGCGCGACCTCGGTCATGCGCGCCTCGGTGTAGCGATAGGCCGCGGCGCTATCGCCGTCGATATTGCCGAAATTGCCCTGCCCCTCGACTAGCGGATAACGCTGGGCGAAATCCTGCGCGAGGCGGACGAGCGCATCGTAGATGGCCTGGTCGCCGTGGGGATGGAACTGGCCCATCACGTCGCCGACGACCTTGGCGGACTTCTTGAACGGCGCTCCGGGATTCAGCCGCAGCTGCTGCATGCCGTAGAGGATGCGGCGGTGAACGGGCTTGAGCCCGTCGCGGGCATCGGGGAGCGCCCGGTGCATGATGGTCGACAGCGCATAGGCGAGGTAGCGCTCCTCGAGCGCCGCCTTCAGGTCGACGTTTTCGACGTGATCGCCAGCGGGCGGATCGACCGGCTTGCCCAAGTCCTGTCCCCGATTCCGGCCGGAAAGGCCGTGTCCGAGGGCTAACGGAGCAAGGCCGTCATCGCAAGCGGCGGCGGCGCCGCATCAACCGCCGGTTTCAGGCGGCGCCACGCGCAGGGCCGCATCGATGAGCCGTGCCCGCACGTCGGGGAGCTTCAGGTCGCGCGGACCGTAGACGTCGCGCTCCAGGAAATAGCCGGTGAGGCGGAAGCCATCGCGCAAAGCGTCCGGTCCGGGCTCCGCGGCCGCGTTGGCACGCCGCAGGAAGGCCGGCAGCGGCAGGAGCCGCTCCGCATAGGGCGCCCCAGCCTCCGCCGACACCGCCCGGCCGGTCTTCGGCGAGACGAAAGCGAGGCCAGCCGTGACGCCGGTCGCGGCGCATCTGTCGAGGTCGAGGCCGAAGCCGAGCTCGGCCAGCATCGCCACCTCGAAGCGCACCGTGAGCGCGGCCGCGAGGACCGGCTCGTGGAGATGATCGGCCAGCACGGAAAGGGCCTCGAACACCCCCTCGTGCGGGTCGCGCTCGGGCAGGAAGCGCAGCAGGCCGGCGGCGTTGGCCAGCGCGTAGAGCGCGGCCGGGCTGTCGATGAACCGCGCCGCCCGCATCGCCAGCGGCTCCACCGTGTAGACGCCCAGATGCTCGTCGAGCCGGGCGCGCCAGGTCAGCGAGACGCCGTTGCCGGGCTGGAGCGCCGGCTGCTGCTTGCGCGAGCGCCCGCCGCGCACGAGGCCCAGATGCCGGCCATGCTGACGGGTCATCGCCTCCAGCAGCACGCTGGTCTCGCCGTGCCTGCGGATACCGAGGATGATTCCGTCGTCGCGCCATTCCATGCGCGCGATACTACCCTTCTCCCCTTGCGGGAGAAGGTGGCCCGAAGGGCCGGATGAGGGTCACCAGGGCAGGCCAAACTTCGCCAGCAAGGTCTCCGTCACGATACGGGGGCGCAGCAGGCTATCGGCGTTCCAGAACCGGACAACGGCGAAGCCCTGGCCTTTGAGCCAGCGGTCGCGGATCGCGTCGCGGTCAGAGCCGGCATGCTGGCTGCCGTCGGCTTCGACGATCACGCGCCTCTCGAAACAGACGAAATCGACGATGTAAGGCCCCAGCGGCACCTGGCGTCGAAATTTCAGAGTCGCGAAGCGACGGTCCCGCAGCAGCTTCCAGAGGGCGAGCTCAGCGTCGGTGGGCTCACGTCGCATCGATCGGGCGCGTCTGCGTAGTTCAGTTGCGGATGTCATCCCCCTCACCCGGTCCGCGACTTCGTCACGGACCACCCTCTCCCGCAAGGGGAGAGGGTCGATCAGCTACTGCCTCGGAAAGTCCAGTCCCATCATCCGGTAGCGCTCCGGGTCGTTTTCCCAGTCCTCGCGCACTTTCACGAAGAGGAAGAGGTGGACCTTGGCCTCGGCGATCTCGGCGATCTCGGTGCGGGCCGCCTGGCCGATCGCCTTGATCGTCTGGCCGCCCTTGCCGAGCACGATCTTCTTCTGGGTGTCGCGCTCGACATAGATCGTCTGCTCGATGCGCACCGAGCCATCGGGCTTCTCTTCCCAGAGCTCGGTCTCCACCGTGGACTGGTAGGGCAATTCCTGGTGCAGGCGCTCGTAGAGCTTCTCGCGGGTGATTTCCGACGCCAGGAGCCGCAAGGGCGCGTCCGACACCTGGTCTTCCGGGTAGAGCCAGGGCCCCTCCGGCATCATCGCGCCGAGCTTCTCCAGCATGCGCTGGGTGCCGTCGGCGTTGAGTGCCGAGATCATGAAGGTCTCGGCGAAAGCGTGGCGGGCGTTGATGTCCGCCGCCAGCGCCAGCAATGCCTCGCGCGGCAGGGTGTCGATCTTGTTCAGCACCAGGACCTTGCGCTGGCGCAGATCCGGCAGCTTGCTCAGGATCGCCTCGTTCTCCTCGTCGATCCCCTTGCGTACGTCGATCAGCAGGCAGACGACGTCGGCGTCCCCCGCCCCGCCCCAGGCGGAGGTGACCATGGCGCGGTCGAGCCGGCGCTTGGGCTGGAAGATGCCGGGCGTGTCGACGAAGATGATCTGCGCCGGACCCGCCATGGCGATGCCGCGGACCTGGGCGCGGGTCGTCTGCACCTTGCGCGACACGATGGACACCTTGGCGCCCACCAGGGCGTTCATCAGCGTCGACTTGCCGGCATTGGGTGCGCCGATGAGCGCGATGAAGCCGCAGCGCGTGGGCCCCGTCTCGTCATCCATTCGGGTCTCGTCAGTCATCGGTCCAGACCCCTTCCCGCTTCAACATGGATTCCGCAGCCGCCTGTTCGGCGAGGCGCTTGGACGTGCCGACAGCATCCGCCGGCTCGACGCCCTCCACCTCGACCGCGATGCGGAAGGACGGGGCGTGGTCCGGCCCGGTGCGGCCGACCTCGCGGTAGACCGGCGTCGGCCTGCCCTGCCCCTGGGCCCATTCCTGCAGCGTCGTCTTGGCGTCGCGCTTGGGGCCCGAAGCGCTCTCCATTCGCACGCCGAAGGCCCGGGCCACGACTGCCTTGGCCGTGGGAAAATCGGAATCGAGGAAGACCGCGCCGACAATGGCCTCGCAGACATCGGCGAGGACGGCCCGGTTGCGCCGGCCGCCGAGGGCGCCATAGCCGCCGCCCAGCCGCAGATGCGCCCCGACGCCCCAGGCCTCGGCGACGTCGGCGCAGGATTCCTTGCGCACGAGGTCGGCCAGACGCCGGGAGAGTTCGCCCTCGTCCGCCGCAGGGAATCGGGCGACGAGGAGGTCGCAGATGGCGAGGCCGAGCACGCGGTCGCCCAGGAATTCCAGCCGCTGGTAGCTGCCGGTGCGGCCTTCCTGGGAGGACAGCGCGCTCACATGGGTCAGCGCGCAGGACAGGAGCGCCCGATCGGCGAAGGAATGGCCGATGGCGGCCTCGAGCCCCTGGACGTCCGGCTTGGAGCGGCGCGCCATCACTTGATAGTCGTGAACAGACGGTTCCAGCGCATGGTCCACGGCCATTCCCAGAAGCGCCACGCGGCAGGCTGCTCCTCGATGAAGCGCTGGCCGTTCGGCCCCTCCACCACCTGCCGGCCGTCGATGGACAGGAAGATGATCTCGGCCCGGCCGACGAAGTTCTCGAACGGCACGTAGCCGACGGAATTGAGGGCGCGGCTGTCTTCCGAATTGTCCCGGTTGTCGCCCATCATGAAATAATGGCCGGCGGGCACCTGGTAGACCTGCGTGTTGTCGCTGTAGCCGGTGTCGCCCTGCTGCTCGATGATGAGGTGCGTCTGTCCCTCGGGCAGCGTCTCCCGGTACATGGGCACCGGGATCTCCCGGCCCCAGGAATCGGTGACGCGGTAGGTGCCGACCTGCTCGCGCTTCACCGCCCGGCCGTTGATGTGGAGGATGCCGTCGATCATCTGGATGCGGTCGCCCGGCAGGCCGATGACGCGCTTGATGTAATCGGTCGAACCGTCCTTGGGCAGCTTGAAGACGGCGATGTCGCCGCGCTTGGGCTCCGCCGCCCAGATGCGCCCCGAGAAAACCGGCGGGCTGAACGGCATGGAATGGCGGGAATAGCCGTAGGCGTATTTCGACACGAAGAGATAATCGCCGATCAGCAGCGTGGGAATCAGCGAGCCGGTCGGGATGTTGAACGGCTGGAACAGCAGCGTGCGGACCACCAGCGCGATCAGCAGGGCCTGGATGATGACCTTGACGGTCTCCCAGGCGCCGCCATCGGCGGGCTTGCGGCGCACGTCTTCGGAGCGATGTGAATCCAAGCGCGCCATTCCGGCCTATCCGCTCAACCGCGCCGAACCGCCGGCGCACCCTGCGCTCTATCGCAACCGGCCAGCGGCCGCAACGCGACGCGGCGGTCAGGCCGGCGTGGCGAGCGGCCGCGCCTCGATGACCACGAAAGCCTGGGCGAGCGGCGGATCGTCGGTAAGCGAGACGTGCACGAAGGGCTCATGGCCCTCGGGAACAAGGGCAAGCAGGCGTTCCAGCGCGCCGCCGGTGAGCCGCATCGTCGGCTTGCCCCCCGGCAGGTTCACGACCTCCATGTCGCGCCAGAAGACGCCTCGCGACAGGCCGGTGCCCAGGGCCTTGGAGCACGCCTCCTTGGCGGCGAAGCGGCGCGCCAGGGTCGGGCCGGGCGTCGAGCGCCGCAACGCCCTGGCACGCTCGCCGGGCGTGAAGACGCGATTGAGGAAGCGCTCGCCGTGGCGGGCGAGCACCTTCTCGACGCGCCGGATATCGCAGAGGTCGGAGCCGATGCCGATGATCATGGCCCGTCACATACGCCATCGGCTCCGCACGTCCAGTCCTCAGGCCTTCTGCACCGCGCGGTCGACCCAGCCGGCGGCAAGGCCCGCCAGGGCCGGCACCAGCAGGAACAGCCAGACCTGCGCGAGCGCGTTGCCGCCGACGAAGACGGCCGGGCCGAGGCTGCGCGCCGGGTTCACCGACAGCCCGGTCACGTTCACGAACGGGAAATGCAGCGCGAACAGCGTCAGGCCGATGATGAGGCCGGCGACCTGCAGGTTCAGCGTCGGGCGGGTGGCCGCGAGGATGACCGACACGAAGATGAACGTGGCCAAGGCCTCGACGAGGACGGCGCTCAGCAGCCCGTAATTGCCGAGATAGCCCTGCCCCCAGCCGTTCTGGCCCAGACCGCCGGCGGCGACGTCGTAGCCTCCCGCCTTGCCCTTCAGGATGACGAGGAGGATGCCGGCGCCGACGATGGCGCCGGCGCATTGCGCGAGGATGTAGCCGACGGCCTCGGAGGGTGATTGCCGGCCGGAGGCGACGAAGGCGAGCGTGACGGCCGGATTGAGATGGGCGCCGGAGATCGAGCCCAGGGCATAGGCCACCGCCGTGACGGCGAGGCCGAAGGCGAAGGCGATGCCGACGATGTTCACCGTCAGGCCGGTGGCGCCGCCGGCGCCGATCGTCGCCGCCCCGCAGCCGACAAGGACGAGAACGGCCGTGCCGACCGCCTCCGCGACGTATTTCGTCGTGAGATTCATTGGAAATGCCCCCTGCTATGCCGCCTCAGCGAAGCGGCACGCCTTTTGAAGCATTCCGGCTGACCGGCGCCAAGCGATTCGGCGTCAGGTCGGGCGGCCTGCCCTCGCCTCGTCCATGGCGGCGCGCATCGCCTTCACCGCGTTCTCCAGCCCGACGAAGATTGCCTCGCCGATCAGGAAATGGCCGATATTGAGCTCCGCGATCTCCGGCAGCGCGGCAACGGGCCGGACGTTCTCCAGGTTGAGCCCGTGGCCGGCATGGATCTCCAGCCCGATCAGCGCGCCGTGGGACGCGGCGCGGCGGATGCGCGCGAGTTCATGGGCGATGGCGGCCGGATCGCCATGGGCGACGGCCTCGCAATAGGTTCCGGTATGCAACTCGACGACCGGGGCGCCGAGGGCCATGGCCGTATCCATCACGTCCAGTTCCGGCTCGACGAAGAGCGAGACGCGGATGCCCGCCGCCTTCAGCCGCGCGATCGGCTCCACCAGCCGCTCGCGGTTGCCGACAATGTCGAGGCCGCCCTCCGTGGTGCGCTCCTCGCGCTTCTCGGGCACGAGGCAGGCGGCATGGGGGCGTGTCCGCTCGGCGATGGCGAGCATCTCCTCGGTCACCGCCATCTCGAAATTGAGCGGCACGGCGAGTTCCGCCTTCAGCCGGGCGATGTCCTCGTCGCGGATGTGGCGGCGATCCTCGCGCAGATGGGCGGTGATCCCGTCCGCCCCGCCGCGCACGGAGAGATGGGCGGCGAGCACGGGATCGGGATGGATCCCGCCCCGCGCGTTCCGCACGGTGGCGACGTGATCGACGTTGACGCCCAGGCGCAGGGACTTCATCGCATTGGCTCCGGCAGGCACCCGAAGGTTGAGCCCGCCCTAGGTAAGGCCAAGCGGCCGGCAGCGCCAGACGCCCGGCGCGGACAGGCCGCCGCAGCCGGAATGCTTGCGAAACCACGCGTTCTCGACTAAGCAGACCCCGCGTTCGCTCCGGCCGGGGGCTGAACGGACGGGGAGGCTTTGGCCTTCCAGGCCCGCATAGGGCCGGCGTCCCGTGTTCCCGCCTTCGAAACTGCCGATCGGGCCTTCGGGCTCGGAGGGCTCCGCGCCGGGAGAACGCCGAACATGAGAAAGGCCCGTTATGGCATTGTATGAACACGTCTTCCTGGCTCGCCAGGACGTGACGTCGCAGCAGGTCGAAGCCCTCGTCGAGCAGTACAAGGGCATCGTCGAGGCCGCCGGCGGCACGATCGCGAAGAACGAGTACTGGGGCGTCAAGACGCTCGCGTACCGCATCTCGAAGAACCGCAAGGCCCATTTCACCCTGCTGAACATCGACGCCCCGGCCTCCGCCCTCGCGGAGATCGAGCGCCAGCAGCGGCTGAGCGAGGACGTCCTGCGCTTCCTCACCATCCGCGTCGACGAGCTGGAGGAAGGCCCGTCCGCCATGCTCCAGAAGCGTGACCGCGACGAGCGCGACGACCGCCCCGGCGGCGGACGCGGCTTCGGTGGCGGCGGCGGCCGTTTCGGCGACCGCGACCGCGGCGACCGTCCGGATCGCGGCCCGCGCCGCGATCGCGAAGAAACCCCTGCTCAGGAGGGCTGATCCATGGCCGCTCAAGCCGCCCGCCGTCCCTTCTTCCGCCGTCGCAAGAGCTGCCCGTTCTCGGGCGCCAACGCGCCGAAGATCGACTTCAAGGACGTCCGTCTCCTGTCGCGCTACATCTCCGAGCGCGGCAAGATCGTCCCGTCCCGCATCACGGCCGTTTCGGCCAAGAAGCAGCGCGAGCTCGCCCAGGCGATCAAGCGCGCCCGCTTCCTGGGCCTGCTGCCCTACGTCATCCGCTAAGCGGACACCCATTTGCGGCGCGGGTCCGTCCCGCGCCGCGATCATCACCTGAAACCGTCCGGACGCGCGCCGGACACGCTGGGGCGGGCCTGATCCGCTCCTAACCCTGCCGGGGGCAGAGGGACAGCGAGAATGGCCAACGCCATCATCATCGGCATCGGTGCCGGCCTCACGGCCGCCCTGCTCTTCGCGGTCACCGCGACGATGTCGCCGCTCGCGCTCTTCCTGTCCTACATTTCGCCGCTTCCCATCGTCATCGCCGGCCTCGGCTGGTCGCACCTGGCCGGGCTCCTCGCCCTTGCCGTGGGCGGGGCCGTCCTGTCGGCCCTGCTGGGGCCGGCCTATGCGCTCGGCTTCACCTTCGGCGTCGCCGCGCCGGCCTGGGCGATGACCTGGCTCGGCTCGGCGCGCTTCGGCGCGGAACGCAGCGCCTTCCTGCCGCCCGGCCTCCTCCTGCTCGCCATCACGGTGATCGCCGGCGCGATGACGCTGGCGAGCGCGCTGACCATCGGCGGCGGGCAGTTCACGACCTACACGACGACCATGCGCCAGCTGGTCGAGGCCATCCTGCGGATGCAGACCGGCACGCCGCAGGACCAGCCGCTGTCGCTGGGCCAGGGCATGGAGACGGGCGAAGCCATCGACGTCCTGGTCTCGTTCTTCCCCGTCGTGATCGGCGCGTCGATCGTGCCGCTGCTGGTCGGCAATCTCTGGCTCGGCGCGAAGGCCGTCCTCGTCTCCGGAAGGCTGCCGCGCCCCTGGACGCCGCTGCCGCTGACGCGGATGCCCCGGACCGTGCTGTGGCTGTTCGCCGGCGCCCTGTTCCTGACCGCTATCGGCGGCTATCCCGGCGTCCTCGGCAAGGGCATCGTCGGGGCCGGCATCACGGCGCTGGCGCTGCAGGCCATGGCGGCCGTCCACGACCGCACGCGCGGCAAGCCCGGCCGCCCGTTCTTCCTGGGCCTTCTCTATCTCATCCTGGTGATCACGGCGGGCTGGCCCATCCCGTTCCTCGCCATCTACGGCCTCATCGACCTGTTCACCTCACGGTCGCCGGCCGCTTCCGACCCACAGACCTGAACCCCAACGACAGACAAGGAGCCACATCATGGAAGTCATCCTGCTCGAACGCGTCGCCAAGCTCGGCCAGATGGGCGAGACCGTCCGCGTGAAGGACGGTTACGCCCGCAATTTCCTCTTGCCCCGCGGCAAGGCCCTGCGCGCCACCGACGCCAACAAGAAGCGCTTCGACGAGCAGCGCTCGCAGCTCGAGGCCCGTAACCTGGAGCTGAAGAGCGAGGCCCAGAAGGTCGCCGAGACCCTCGACGGCCAGAGCGTCACGATGATCCGCCAGGCCGGCGAGAGCGGCGTGCTCTACGGTTCGGTCGCGGGCCGCGACGTCGCCGAGGCGCTCACCGCCGCCGGCTTCACCGTCTCGCGCCAGCAGGTCGTGCTCAACACGCCGATCAAGACGCTGGGCATCCACACCGTTCCGGTGCACCTGCATCCGGAAGTGGACGTGAGCATCACGGTCAACGTGGCCCGCAGCCCCGAGGAAGCCGAGCGCCAGGCGCGCGGCGAGGACGTCTTCGTCCGCGAGGAGACGAACCTCGACGATCTGGGCCTGGAAGTGGGCGCCGCCCTCGCCGATGCCGGCGACGTCGAGCTCTGATCCGGCCTTACAGGTCTCATGCGGGAACGGGCGCCTCGACGGCGCCCGTTTTCGTTTCGGCACCGGCCGCCAAGGACGTCCGTCAAGCGCTGAATCCGCCACTCTGCCATGGGATCGACTCGATCCTGTGAATACAGTGTGACGTGAAACAAATGCCGCTGGTTCTGGTAATCAGTTCCACGCTTTCCCGGCACCGGACATCATGGCCACCACCACCGCCCTCATTGCCAGGCTCGACCAGCCGGCCGAATACCGCATCGCCCCGCACAACATCGATGCGGAGCAGGCGCTGCTCGGCGCGATCCTCGTCAACAACGACGCCTTCTTCCGGGTGTCCGACTTCCTGGAGCCGCGGCATTTCTCCGAGGAGATCCACCGGCGCGTCTACGAGGTCACGTCGAGCCTGATCCGCGCCGGCAAGATCGCGACGCCGATCACGCTGAAGACCTTCCTCACGGACGCCGATCTCGGGGGCGGCGTCACGGTCTCGCAATATCTCGCGCGCCTCGCCGCGGAGGCGACGACGGTCATCAATGCCGAGGATTACGGCCGGACGATCCACGACCTCGCGGTGCGGCGCGACCTGATCGCCATCGGCGAGGACATGGTCAACGCCGCCTACGAGGCGGACGTGGACGTCTCGCCCCGCGACCAGATCGAGGAGGCCGAGCGCAAGCTGTTCGGCCTCGCCGAGACCGGGCGCTACGATGCCGGCTTCCAGCGCTTCTCCGACGCGCTGACCGCCGCCATCGACATGGCCGCCGCCGCCTATAGCCGCGACGGCAAGCTCTCGGGCATCGCCACCGGCCTTGCCGATCTCGACCGCATGATGGGCGGCCTGCAATCGTCGGACCTCGTCATCCTCGCCGGCCGACCGGGCATGGGCAAGACGGCCCTGGTGACCAACATCGCCTTCAACGTCGCCAAGGCCTACCAGGGCGAGAAGCAGCCTGACGGCACGATCAAGACGCTCAATGGCGGGATCGTCGGCTTCTTCTCGCTGGAAATGTCGGCCGAGCAGCTGGCGACCCGTATCGTGGCCGAGCAGTCCGGCGTGCCGTCCTACAAGATCCGCCGCGGCGACATCCGCGAGGACGAGTTCTACCGGATCACCGACGCCGCCCGCGAGATGCAGACCGTGCCGCTCTATATCGACCAGACCGGCGGCATCTCGATCGCGCAGCTGGTGGCGCGGGCACGGCGGCTCAAGCGCCAGAAGGGCCTCGACCTCCTGATCGTGGACTATCTCCAGCTCCTGTCCGGCTCGTCCAAGAAGGGCGAGAACCGCGTCCAGGAGCTCACCGAGATCACGACCGGCCTGAAGGCGCTGGCCAAGGAGCTGACCGTGCCGGTCGTCGCCCTCTCCCAGCTCTCCCGCCAGGTCGAGCAGCGCGACGACAAGCGGCCGCAGCTCTCGGACCTGCGCGAATCCGGCTCGATCGAGCAGGACGCCGACGTCGTCATGTTCGTCTTCCGCGAGGAGTACTACCTGAAGAACAAGGAGCCCAAGATGGGCACCGAGGAGTACTTCAAGTGGCAGGCCGAGATGGACCAGGCCCACGGCAAGGCCGAGGTCATCATCGGCAAGCAGCGTCACGGCCCCACCGGCACCGTCCCGCTCGCCTTCCAGGCCGACATCACCCGCTTCGGCAATCTCGCCGAAGAGGACAAGCTGCCCGAGCGGATGTGACGTGGCGGAATTGAGGGAGGACGCGCCCGACCGCGCCGGACCGCCGCCTGCGGAAGCCGGCGCGCTGCTGACCGTCGATCTCGGCGCGCTCGTCGCCAATTGGCGCATCCTGAAGGCCAGGGCCGGGGCCGCGTCCTGCGCCGCCGTCGTCAAGGCCGATGCCTACGGCACCGGCCTGGCCCAGGCCGTCGAGGCCCTGTCCGCCGCGGGCTGCAGGACGTTCTTCGTCGCCCATATCGGCGAGGCGATCGAGGCCCGCGAGGTGGCGCCGCTTGCCGAGATCTACGTGCTCAACGGCCTCGTTCCGGGGACATGCGGCGTGATGGCGGGGCTCAACCTCAAGCCGGTCCTCGGCTCGCTCGAGGAGGTCGCGGAATGGCGGGCCTTCTGCGGGCTGGAGGGCGAGACCCCCGGCGCCGCGCTCCATGTGGATACCGGCATGAACCGGCTGGGCCTGACCGTCGAGGAGGCGCACGAGCTCGCCGCCGAGGGCGGCGTTTTCCGGCCCGATCTCCTCATGACCCATCTCGTCGCGGCGGAGGACCTGGCCGACGACACGACCGCGCGGCAGGTGACGGCGTTCGAGGGCGTCCGCCGGCTCTTCCCCGGCGTGCCCGCCTCCATCGCCAATTCCTCCGGCATCTTCCACGATGCCGTGCCAAGGCTCGATCTGGCCCGGCCGGGCTATGCGCTCTATGGCGGCAACCCGGTGCCGGGCCGGCCGAACCCGATGCGCCCGGTCGTGACGCTGCGATCCCGGATCATCCAGCTGCGCACTGTCCCGAATGGCGGGCGCGTCGGCTATAACGGCCAGTGGACCGCCGCCGGTCCGCGCCGGATCGCCACGATCTCCGCGGGCTACGCCGACGGCTATCCCCGCGCCGCCAGCAATTCCGACGTCAAGAGACAGGCCGATGCGCCGGCGGGTGCCGCCCTGGTGGCCGGGCGCCTCTGCCCCTTCGCCGGCCGCGTCTCCATGGACCTGATCACCGTGGACGTCACCGAGGTGCCCGAGGCGGAGATCAAGCGCGGCCACTTCGTCACGCTGATCGGCGAAGGCCTCGACATCGACGATGTCGGCGCCCGGGCCGGGACGATCGGCTACGAGGTGCTGACCGGGCTCGGGTCCCGGTATGCCCGCCACTATGTCGGGCCTTGACCATGGCCAAGCGCAGCCCCGTCTTCGCCTGCCAGAATTGCGGCGCCACCTATGGCCGCTGGCAGGGCAAGTGCGACGCCTGCGGCGAGTGGAACACGATCGCGCTGGAGGATTCGCCCGCCATCGCCGGGCCCGCCGCGACCCGACCCGCCCGCGCCAAGGGCCGCGTCTTCAAGATGGAATCGCTTGAGGGCCAGGCCGAGGACGCCCCGCGCGTGCCGAGCGGCATCGCCGAGCTCGACCGGGTCACCGGCGGCGGCTTCGTCAAGGGATCGGTGATCCTGATCGGCGGCGATCCCGGCATCGGCAAGTCCACGCTCCTGATGCAGGCCTGCGCGGCACTCGCCGAGGCGGGCCACCGGGTCGCCTACATTTCCGGCGAGGAGGCGGTGGCGCAGGTGCGCCTGCGCGCCGAGCGCCTGGGCCTCGCCCGCGCGCCGGTGGAACTCGCCGCGGAGACCAACGTGGAGGACATCGTCACCACGCTCTCGCAGGGACATCCGCCGCGGCTCGCCATCATCGATTCCATCCAGACGATGTGGACCGAGACGGTGGAGAGCGCGCCGGGCACGGTAACCCAGGTGCGCGGCTCGGCGCAGGCGCTGATCCGCTTCGCCAAGACGACCGGCACGGCGGTGATCCTCGTCGGCCACGTGACCAAGGACGGCCAGATCGCGGGGCCCCGCGTCGTGGAGCACATGGTGGACGCCGTCGTCTCCTTCGAGGGCGACGGCGCGCACCATTTCCGCATCCTGCGGGCGGCCAAGAACCGCTTCGGCCCCACCGACGAGATCGGCGTCTTCGAGATGACCGGCAAGGGCCTTGCCGAGGTGCCCAACCCCTCGGCGCTGTTCCTGGCCGGGCGGGACGCGGCGGCGCCGGGAACCGCCGTCTTCGCCGGCATGGAGGGCACGCGCCCGCTCCTCGTCGAGATGCAGGCGCTGGTGGCGCCCTCCTCGCTCGGCACGCCCCGGCGCGCCGTCGTCGGCTGGGATACCAGCCGTCTCGCCATGATCGTCGCCGTGCTGGAAACGCATGGCGGGGTGAAGCTTGGCATGCACGACATCTATCTCAACGTGGCCGGCGGGTTGCGCATCGCCGAGCCGGCGGCGGACCTCGCCGCCGCGGCCGCGCTGATCTCCTCCCTCGTCGGCGCGCCGTTGCCCGCCGGCACGGCCTATTTCGGCGAGATCGGGCTGTCCGGCGCGATCCGCCCCGTCACGCAGGCGGAGGCGCGAATCAAGGAGGCCGCGAAGCTCGGCTTCACCACGGCCATGGCGCCGCCCGCGGGACGCGAGAGCGCCGGCGGAGCACCGCTGCGGGTGGAAACCGTGACCCATATCGCCGATCTCGTGGCCCGGATCGCCGCTTCCGGCGGGACAACGCGGCGAGTCGCGGGCGCGGACGGGTGACGCGCCCGCGCGATCCGTCTATAGACAGCCCGTGGCGGCCGGCGGGGCGACCGGCGCCTTCGCGTCCGATCCCCAGCCCGCAAAGCATGTCCGGCGATCCATGCCCGTTTCGATCTTCGACCTCGTCGTCCTCGGCGTCATCCTGATCTCCGCCCTGCTGGCGGCCGTGCGTGGGTTCACCCGCGAGATCCTGTCCATCGCCTCATGGGTGGCGGCGGTCGCGGCGGCGCTCGCCTTCCACCCGGCTTTGGTGCCGTATGTGCAGCAGCACATCACGAACCCGCAGATCGCCCTGGCCGTCGCCATCGGCGCGATCTTCCTGGTGACGCTGGTCGTCGTGTCGTTCCTGACGGTGCGGCTGTCGGATTTCGTGCTGGATTCGCGGATCGGCGCCCTGGACCGCTCGCTCGGCTTCTTCTACGGCGCGGCCCGCGGCGTGCTGATCTGCATCGTCGGCTTCCTGATGTTCAACTGGCTGGTGAAGCCGGAAATGCAGCCGGAATGGGCCCGCACCGCCAAGACCCGCTCCTTCCTGCAGCAGGGCGGCGACCAGCTCCTGGCCATGCTGCCGGACGATCCGGAGGCCGCCCTGCGCAAGCTGAAGCCGCCGACGCAGGACCAGCCGGCGCCGGAAGCGCCGTCCGAGGATCCCTCCCTGCAGCCGGGCGGCCAGCGCCGGAGCTGACGGGCCGAAGACCCGACGCGGATGCATGGCGCGTCCGCGCCCAGCGACGTGATGGCGCCTTTTCATTGTGGCGCACGTTCATTACATGCGTGTGGCACCGCAGCACGACGTTGAGACCGATCCCGGCGACCGCCTCCGCGGTGAGGAGACGACCATGACGGACACGAACGCCTCGGACCATCCGCAGGCCTCGCAGTCGGACTGCTTCGATCCCCTCGATTTCGACGGCGACACGCTGCGCGAGGAATGCGGCGTCTTCGGCATTTTCGGCCATCCGGACGCGGCCGCCATCACGGCGCTCGGGCTCCATGCCCTGCAGCATCGCGGCCAGGAGGCGGCGGGCATCGTCTGCTATGATGGGCGCCGCTTCAATTCCGAGCGCCGGCTCGGCCTTGTCGGCGACCATTTCTCCAAGCGCTCGACCATCGACCGCCTGGCCGGCCACGCCGCCATCGGCCATGTCCGCTATTCCACGACGGGCGAGACCATCCTGCGAAACGTCCAGCCGCTCTTCGCGGAGCTGGAAGTGGGCGGGTTCGCGGTCGCCCATAACGGCAACCTCACCAACGGGCTGACGCTGCGGCGCAACCTCATCCGCGAGGGCGCCATCTATCAGTCGACGTCGGACACCGAGGTGATCCTGCACCTCGTCGCAAAGAGCCGGAAGTCCCGGATCGTGGAGCGCTTCGTCGAGGCGATCCGCCAGATCGAGGGCGCCTATTCGCTCGTCGCGCTGACCAACAAGAAGCTGATCGGCGCCCGCGATCCCCTGGGCATCCGCCCGCTCGTCCTGGGCGAGCTGAACGGCCATTACATCCTGGCGTCCGAGACCTGCGCGCTCGACATCATCGGCGCGCGCTTCGTGCGCGACATCGAGAACGGCGAGGTCGTCGTGATCTCCGAGGAGGGCGTCGAATCGCTTCGCCCCTTCCCGCCGGTCCAGGCCCGCCCCTGCATCTTCGAATATATCTACTTCGCCCGGCCGGATTCCGTGGTCCACGGCCGGAACGTCTACGAGGTCCGCAAGAAGATGGGCGCGCAGCTGGCGCGCGAGTCGCAGGTCGAGGCGGACGTGGTCATCCCCGTGCCGGATTCCGGCGTCCCCGCGGCCATCGGCTTCGCGCAGACGAGCGGCGTGCCCTACGAGCTCGGCATCATCCGCAACCATTATGTCGGCCGGACCTTCATCCAGCCGACGCAGGCGGTGCGCGAGCTCGGCGTGCGCATGAAGCACTCGGCCAACCGCGCGGTCATCGCCGGCAAGCGCATCGTCCTGGTCGACGACAGCCTGGTGCGCGGCACCACGTCGGTGAAGATCGTGCAGATGATGCGCGATGCCGGCGCGACGGAGGTGCATTTCCGCGTCTCCAGCCCGCCGATCACGCATCCGGACTTCTACGGCATCGACACGCCGGACCGGGACAAGCTCCTCGCCGCCACGATGGACCTCGAAGGGATGCGCCGGTTCATCGGCGCCGACAGTCTCGCCTTCCTGTCCATCGACGGCATCTACAAGGCGATGGGCTTCGAGGGCCGCGACCCGGTGCGTCCGCAATTCACCGACCATTGCTTCACGGGCGACTACCCCACGCACCTCACCGACGTGATCGGCGAGTCCGCCAAGCAGCAACTCTCCCTGCTGGCCGAGGCCGGCTGACCGGAACGATCCCATGCCGACCGATCTCAAGGACCGCGTCGCGGTCGTCACCGGCGCGTCCCGCGGCATCGGCCGCGCCGTCGCGCTGGAACTGGCCCGCGCCGGCGCCCATGTCATCGCCGTCGCCCGCACCGTGGGCGGGCTCGAGGAACTCGACGACGAGATCCGGGCGGTCGGCGGCCAGGCGACGCTCGTGCCGGTGGACCTGAAGGATTTCGACGCGCTCGACCGGCTCGGCGCCGCGATCCACGAGCGCTGGCAGCGCCTCGACATCCTGATCGGCAATGCCGGCATCCTGGGGCCGATCACGCCGCTCGGCCATTGCGACCAGAAGAGCTGGGACGACGTGATGGCGATCAACGTCACCGCGAACTGGCGCCTGATCCGTTCCTTCGACCCGCTGCTGCGCGCCTCGGACGCCGGGCGCGCGATCTTCCTGTCGTCGGGCGCCGCGCATCATTGCCGGGCCTATTGGGGCCCCTATTCGGTGTCCAAGGCGGCCCTGGAAGCGCTGGTGCGGACCTACGCCGCGGAGACCGAGACGTCGCCGATCCGCGCGCTCCTCGTCAATCCCGGCCCGCTACGCACCAGGATGCGCGCCGCGGCGATGCCGGGCGAGGACCCGATGACGCTGAGGACGCCGGAGGAGATCGCGCCGAAGATCGTCGCGCTCGCCGATCCGGACTTTGCGCGCACGGGCGTGATCTACGACTTCCCGCAGGACGCGATCCTGACGCCGCAGCGCCCGGCCTGACTATTTCTTCTTGTCGAACGGGTTCTTGCCGCCGCGCAGCGAGAGGCGGATCGGCACGCCCGGCAGGTCGAACGCCTCACGCAGGCCGTTGACGAGATAGCGCGTATAGGAGCGCGGCAGCTCGTCGAGCTGGTTGCCGAACAGGGCGAAATGCGGCGGGCGCGCCTTCACCTGCGTCATGTAGCGGATCTTGATGCGCCGACCGGATACCGCCGGCGGCGGGTGGGACGACAGCGTCTCCTCCAGCCACCGGTTGATCGTCGCGGTCGGCACGCGCCGGCTCCAGACGTGCTCGGCGCCCATCACGGCCTCCATCAGGCGGTCGAGCCCCGTGCCGGCAAGGCCGGAGACCGGAACGATGGGGACGCCGCGCACCTGAGGCAGGAGCCGCGCCGCCTCCTCGCGCAGGGTCTGGAGCAGGCCGGAGCGATCCGCCACCAGGTCCCACTTGTTCAGGCCGATGACGAGCGCCCGCCCCTCGCGCTCGATCAGGTCGACGATGGTCAGGTCCTGCTTCTCGAACGGGATCGTGGCGTCGAGCAGCACGATCACCACCTCGGCGAACTTCACCGCGCGCAGGCCGTCGGCGACCGAGAGTTTCTCCAGCTTGTCTTCGATCCGCGCGCGCTTGCGCATGCCGGCGGTGTCGAACAGCTTGACCTTGCGGCCGCGCCATTCCCAGTCGAGCGAGATGGAATCGCGGGTGATGCCGGCCTCGGGGCCGACGAGCAGCCGGTCCTCGCCGACCATCGCGTTGAGCAACGTCGACTTGCCCGCATTGGGGCGCCCGACCACGGCGATGCGCAGCGGCTTTTCCGAGTCGTCGGAATCGCTTGGCTCGCCGTCCTCATCTTCCACGCGAAGATAGGGCGCGAGTGCGTCATAGAGGTCGGCCATGCCCTCGCCGTGCTCGGCGGAGATGGCGACGGGCTCGCCGAGGCCGAGCTCGTAGGCCTCCAGGAAGCCCGATTGCGACACCCGCCCCTCGGCCTTGTTGGCGACGAGGACGACGGGCTTGCCCGAGCGGCGGCAGAGCTCAGCGAAGGGCCGGTCGTCCGGCAGGAGGCCGGCGCGGGCGTCCACGACGAAGAGGATGACGTCGGCGCCGGCGATGGCGGCCTCGGTCTGCTCGCGCATCCGCCCGGTGAGGCTCTCTCGCGCGCTCTCCTCCAGGCCGGCCGTGTCGGTGATGGTGAAGTCGAGGTCGCCGAGGCGCGCATCGCCCTCGCGGCGATCGCGGGTCACGCCCGGCCGGTCGTCGACGAGGGCGAGCTTCTTGCCCACCAGGCGGTTGAACAGGGTCGACTTGCCCACATTCGGGCGTCCGACGATGACGGCGACGCGCCCGGTCATGCGGCCAGCTCCGGCGGGAGGATCATGGCGCGGGGGCAACGGGCCCGCTGCGGACGAGCGCCAGATAGACCTCCACGCGCGAGCGCAGCGATTGCGGCGAGGACGGATCGGTGACGATGGCGTCGAACCAGCGGCCGGCACCGTCGAAATCGCCGCTCTTCAGCGCGGCGAGGCCCAGCAGCTCGCGGGCGCTGTTGCGCCACGGCACGTCGTCGCGGGCCAAGGTCTCCAGGCTCGCGACCGCGGCCTTGGGGTCGCCGCCGTCGATCTTCAGCGCGGCGGCGCGCAGCGTCGCGAGCTGGCGCAGGTCCTGCGGGACGGTCTGGTCCGCCGCGACGGCCTCGAAAGCCGCGGCGCCCTTGGCCGCGTCGGCGCGTCCCGCCTCGGCGGCGGCCCGCAGCCGCGCCAGCTGGCGATAGGAGGAGGACTTGTCGTCCACGATGGCGGCGAAGGCGGCCTCGGCCTCGGCATTCTTGCCCTCACGGGAGAGCTGGAGGGCGGCCTCGTAGCGGGCGCCGGCCGCCTCGGCCGCGCGGCGCTCCATATATTCGTAGTAGCGCCAGCCGGCGACGGCGGCGACGAGCAGCACGGCGAGGACGATCAGCTTGGCGCTGTGGTTCTTCCAGATCTGCGCGACGCGGTCGCGGCGGAGTTCCTCGTCGATCTCGTTGAAGATGTCGGTCATCGTCGGTCGCGGTCTTCCCGTCTGTGGCCAGGCCGGCGCGGCCTCAAGGCTGCGGTGCCGGTCGGCAGGCCGGTACCACAGGACGGCGCCGATGGCGAGCGCGTCAGGCCTTGTGCTGCTTCATGCCGTAGGTCTGTTCCGGCGCCGGGAAGGCCCGGGCGCGGACGTCGCGGGCATAGGCCTCCACCGCCGCGGCGATGAACGGCCCGAGATCGGCATAGCGGCGGACGAATTTCGGCGTGCGCTCCGAGAGGCCGAGCATGTCCTCCAGGACGAGGATCTGACCGTCGCAACGCGCCGAGGCGCCGATGCCGATGGTCGGCGCCGCGATGTCCTGCGTGATCTTGGCGCCGAGGGGCTCGGCCACGGCCTCCACTACGACGGAAAAGGCGCCGGCCTCGGAGACGGCCTTGGCGTCCGCCTCGATCTGCGGCCATTCGGCCATGTCCCGCCCCTGCGCCTTGAACGAGCCGAGCGTGTTGATGGACTGGGGCGTCAGGCCGACATGGCCCATGACGGGGATGCCGCGCTCGGTGAGGAAGCGCACGGTCTCGGCCATGCGCACCCCGCCCTCGAGCTTCACCGCACCGCAGCCCGTCTCCTTCATGATCCGGGCGGCGCTGCGGAAGGCGACCTGGGGGCTCTCCTCGTAGGAGCCGAAGGGCATGTCGACGACGACGAGCGCCCGGCGCGAGCCGCGCACAACCGCCTGGCCCTGCAGGATCATCATGTCGAGCGTGACCGGCACGGTCGATTCCAGCCCGTGCATGACCATGCCGAGGGAATCGCCGACGAGCAGCACGTCGCAGAACCGGTCCGCCAGCCGCGCCGTGTGCGCGTGGTAGGAGGTCAGCGCCACTATGGGCTCGCCGCCCTTGCGGGCGCGGATGTCGGGCGCGGTCAGCCGGCGGATCTCGGACTGGGCGGACATGGTTCGGTCCCTCGAAGGTCAGCGGCCCGGCATCACCGAGACGCCGATGAGCAGCGGATGGAGCCAGAAGGCGAAGGCGAGATAGAGGCCGAGCCCGATGGCGACGGCGGCAATATCGGCACCCCAGCCGGAAACCACAACCTCCTCGTGCGCATGGGCTTCCGGCGCCCGGCGCTTGACCGCGATCCGGTCGACGACCGCATAGGCCAGGAACAGGCCGAAGAGCAGCATGGAGCCGAGGTCGCCATTGGCGAGGAGATGGGCCAGGGCCCAGACCTTCACCGCCGCGAGCATCGGATGCTTCGCCGCCCGGCGGATGCGGCCGCGCGTATAGGCGGCCGCCAGCAGCACGAAGGCGACCGGCATCAGCGCGAGCGCCAGATGCTGGGTCCAGACCGGCGGATTCCACACCTGCACGTATCCCGACGCGCGGTAGACGCCGAAACCGTAGACGATCAGGACGAGACCGATCAGCGACACGGCGGAGTAGAGTCCCTTGAACGGCCCCTCGCCCAGCCGCGCGATCAGCCCCGCGCGGGTCTCGCGCGCCATGCTCAGCGCGTGGGTGCCGAGGAAAAGGATCAACCCAAGGATCAGGATCAGCATGACTTCGGCGCCCCCTCGCTCCAGACTTGGGGAATGACCTTATACGCAAGCCGATCCGATGGAAGGGGCGCCGCCGTGGCGTTCGCCTGCCTTTTCGCGCTCCTGCCCGCTCCCGCCCAGGCGCAGCCGTCCGCCCCGGTGACGCTCGCCGGGCCGGCGCAGGTCGTATTCGATCCGGCCCGGGACGCTTGCGACGGGCACGACGTGCCGGACGTGCCGGCGCGGGCCTTCCGGGACGCCGATGGCGGCATCGTGATGTTCGCGCTGCATTACGAGAACCGGGCCCTGCGCGGCCCGGATTTCGACAGGCTCAAGGTCGATTGCAAGGTGGTGTTCCGCGGCTCGGGCAGCGCGGAGCCCGCCGCCTACGACGACAAGGCCTGGATCGCCGCGACCTGGACGCGGGACGGACGGACGGTGGCCGCGCTCCTGCACCACGAATACCAGGGCAACACCCATGCGGGCCGCTGCGCCCTGAAGGACTACATGGCCTGCTGGTGGAACGTGGTCCTGGCCGCGTCGTCGGACGATGCGGGACGAAGCTTCGTGAAGGCGCGTGAACCGATCGTCGCCGCCTTCCCCTTCGGCCAGGAGACCGGCCAGGGCCGGCACCGAGGGTTCTTCAACCCGTCCAACATCGTCGGAGACGGCCGCTTCCAGTACATGCTGGCGTCCACGACCGGCTGGTCGGGCCAGGATGGCGGGGCCTGCCTGTTCCGCACGGCGGACGCCGCCGACCCGGCCGGCTGGCGCGCCCATGACGGCACGGACTTCACGATCCGTTTCACCGACCCCTACGGCAAGCCGCCGCCCGACCCGCTGAAGACCTGCCGCACCATCGCACCCTTCCCCGCCCCGGTCGGCAGCGTCACGCGCCACCGGCCGAGCGGGGCCTGGGTCGCGGTATTTCAGGCGAGGGAGAATGGCGGCACCTTCCCCGTCTCGGGTTTCTATGCCGCCACCTCCCGCGACCTCCTCGCCTGGAGCGCGCCGCGGCTCATCCTGACGGGCAAGACGCTTTACGACGATCCGTGCGGCGCCGGCACGCTGGTCTCCTATCCGGCGCTCATCGACCGCAACGCGCAGGGGCGGAATTTCGACGATACCGGCGACGAAGCGGAGCTTTATTACGCGGTACTCAAGGTTGATGGCTGCGCGATCACCTCGGACCGCAGGCTGGTGCGGCAGAAGGTCAGGATCGCGCCCTGAGGGGGAACACCGCCCCGCTTCCCCGCATTTCCCGGTCACACCCCTTCATCATGAGGAGACCGGGATGGCGACCCCGCAGGAACTCAAGGCCAGGTTCTGGGAGCATCTGAAGGACGACATGACCATGATGCTCGGCCTCGACGGCGTCGAGGACGGTCATGCGCGGCCGATGACGGCCCAGATCGAGGGCGAGCACGGCCCGATCTGGTTCTTCACGGCCCGGGACAACGGCATCGTGGAGAAGCTCGGCACCAACGACCGGGCTATCGCGACCTTCGCCGCCAAGAACCACAAGCTGTTCGCGACGGTGCACGGTTCGCTGCGCATCGACAATGACCGCGCGACGATCGACCGGCTGTGGAACCCCTATGTCGCGGCCTGGTACGAGGGCGGCAAGGATGATCCCAAGCTCGTCCTGCTGCGGCTCGACCCGGATTCGGCCGAGATCTGGCTGAACGAGACGACCCTGATGGCGGGCGTGAAGATGATGCTCGGCATCGACCCCAAGGAAGATTATCGCGACAAGGTCGCGAAGGTCGCCCTGCGCTGACCCTGCCTGATCGAGATCGCCGCCGGTGCTTCAGGCTCCCTGGAGTTGCCGGCGGTTGTCGGCGTTCAGCGCCTTCAGGATCGCGGCGACGTGCAGCTTCGTCGTGCCCGGCGTGATGCCGAGCTTCAGCGCGATCTGCTTGTTGCTGAGGCCCTGGCGGATCAGCGCGAGGACCTGAAGCTGGCGCGCCGTCAGCGGCGAGGGCCTGGAGCCATGCCCGGCCGCGCGCTGAGACGGATCGGGCCGCGCCATGTCGGGCTTGATCTCGCTGAGCGCCACCTCGATCGTTCCGAGCAATTGTTCCAGGCGCGCCAGGGCGGGCGCCGCGAGCGTGCCGCGCGCCTCGTCGACGAAGGCGTGCAGCGCGGCGACGGGCCCTTCGAGCCGCCTGACCGCGTCCGATACGAGCCGGGCGGCATTGGCCTGCGCGCGGTCGGCATCCGCCATGGCGATGCGCAAGGCGGCCTCCGCCTCCACCTCGCGGGTCACGTCGATGACGATGCCGTCCCAGACCACGCTGCCGTCCGGGCGGCGGCTCGGGCGGGCGATGCCGCGGGCCCAGTAGACCTCTCCGGTCGCGCCGACCACGCGGATGCGGTGATCGAGAAGGCCCAGGGTGGCGGCGCTGACCTCGAGATCGGCGACGAACCTTTTCCGGTCGTCGGGATGGATCCAGTCGAAGGTGACAGGCCGTTGGGCGAGCAGGCGCTCGTTGTCGATGGCGAATTGCCGGAACAGCCCGCTCGACAGGTATTCGAACCGGTAGGTGCCGTCCGGCAGGCGCACCCGGCGATAGACGTTGCCGGGCAGGTTCTGGATGAACGATTCCAGCGTCGGCTCGCGCGCTGCGCCCTGAGCTCCGTCCCGCATCGCTCTCCCCCGATGGCATATGCCTATTGACGGTCAGGTATATGCCCATAAGCTCAACCGGACAAGGCCGACAGAGCCTGCCGGGAGGTTCGCTTGCGCAAGCTCATCATCGAGGCGCGGGTCAACGAGTACATGATGCGCGAGCAGGGCAACCCGCACGTGCCCTACTCGCCGCAGGAGATCGCCGCCGATGCCGCCGCATGCCGCGAGGCGGGCGCCGCGATCATGCATTTCCATGCCCGCAAGGACGACGGTTCGCCGGATCACGCGGCGTCCTCCTACGGAGAGACGGTGCGCCTCGTGCGCGAGGCGTCCGATATCCTCGTCCATCCGACGCTGGGCTATGTCACCCTCGACGCGTCCGGCGAGGAGCGGCTGGACCATATCCTCGCCATGGCGGACGATCCGGCGCGGGCGCCGCATTTCGCGCCCATGGACATGGGGTCGGTCAATGTGGACCGCTACAACGCGCAGGCGCGGCGGTTCGAGACGCAGAACCTCGTCTACAAGAACTCCACCGAGACGCTGGTCTATTTTGCGCAGAACATCCGCAAGGCAGGCCTGAAGCCGTATCTGGTCTCCTGGACCATCGGCTTCACGCGCTACGCCGATGCCTTCATGGATATGGGCCTTCTCGACGAGCCAGCCTTCATCTGCTTCTGCCTTACGGACAACACGTTCCTGGGCGGCCATCCCGGCACGCTGAAAGGCCTGCAGGCGCATCTGGACTTCCTGCCCGCGGACAAGCGCGTGGAATGGACCGTCGTCAATTTCGGCGGGAACCTGTTCTCGCTGGCCGCCGCCGTGATCGCGCAGGGCGGGCATATCTCCATCGGGCTTGGGGACTATACCTATCCGGAGCTCGGACAGCCGACCAACGCCGACCTCGTCCGCCGCATCGCCGCCATCGCGCGCGAGCTCGGCCGAGAGGTCGCGACCCCGGAGGAAGCCAAGGGGATCCTTGGCATGACCTGAACGCCGCAAGCCGGCAACCGACGCATAGAGGCCAAGCATGCCCGTCGTCTTCCAGAGGAGGAGCCCACCATGACCACCCGTCGCGACTTCCTGAAGGTCGGCGCGTTCGCGCTGACCGGCACCATCGCCGCCCCCTTCGTGATCACGCCCTCCCGGGCGCAGGCGACGACGCTCAAGATGCAGGGCTTCCTGCCCGCCGCATCGCCGACGCACCGGGCGCTCGAGAAATACGCCGCGGACCTGAAGACCAAGTCCAACGGCGCCCTGTCGATCCAGGTCCTGCCGGCGGGCGGGGCCGTCGGTCCGGCCGAGACGATCAACGCCGTGCAGGCCGGCATCCTGGACGGGCATTACTCGTCCTCGTCCTTCTTCGCTGCGCGGGATCCGGGCTTCACCGTCTTCGGCGATACCGGCGCGTCCTACGACGACGTCGACACCCGCGACCGCTGGTACCGCGAGGGCGGCGGCGAGGACCTCGGCAGGGAGCTCTATGCGGCGTCCAACATGGTCTATGTCGCCAACGTCTTCTGGCCGTCCGAGCACATCCCGGCGCGCAAGGCGCTCAAGTCCACCGAGGACCTGAAGGGCCTCAAGATCCGGGTGCCTCCGGGCATGATCTCCGAGGTGTTCGGCCTCGCCGGATCGGCGGTGGTGAACCTGCCCGCGGGCGAGGTGTTCAACGCGCTGCAATCGGGCGTCATCGACGCCACCGACTGGGCGAGCCCCGGCCAGAACATGGAGGTCGGGCTCTACCGCGCCGCCAAGTTCTCCATCAACGCGGCCCATTCCATGCCCGCCACCGAGATCGCCTTCGGCAAGCGCAGCTGGGACAGGATCCCGGCGGAGCTGCGCAAGCTGATCGAGGACGAGGCCCGGGCCATGAGCGCGGCGCTCAAGACCCAGATCAAGGCCGACGACGACGCGGCGCTCGCCAAGATGAAGGCGGACGGCGTCGAGATCGTCACCTGGGACAAGGCGGAGATCGCCAAGCTGCGCGCCTTCACCTCGCAGAAGCAGGACGAACTGGCCGGCAAGGGCGCCATCGCCAAGAAGATCGTCGAGAGCCACCGCGCCTTCCAGAAGAAGATCGGCTGACGCGATGGCCGACGGACCCATCCCCGATCTCGACCAGTTCGGCCATCCGCCGAAGACCGGCCTCGGCCGGCTGGCCGACCGGCTGGGTTCGGCGGCCTCGTGGCTCTTCATGCTCGCGGTGGCGATCTCGGCCTACGAGGTCGCCATGCGCTACCTGTTCGCCCGGCCCTCGAGCTGGGCGCATGTGACGGTGACGACGCTGTGCGCCGTCGGCTTCGCGGTCGGCGGCGCCTATGCCATGGCCCGGGGCGAGCATATCCGGATCTCGGTCCTGTCGGACCGGTTCCGGCCCGGCGCGCAGCGGGCCTGCACGCTGCTGGGTCTCGCGGTCGGGGCCCTCTATCTGGCCGGGCTCGGCTGGGGCCTGTGGCTGCTCGCCAGCGAATCCGTATGGCGCTTCGGCGATGCCGGGGACTGGCGCCCCGAACTCACGCCCGGCCCGCCCAACTGGCCGCTGCCCGCGCTCGCCAAGGCGCTGCTCCTCCTCATGACGCTGGCCTTCCTCGCCCTCGTGGCCGAGCGGGCGCTGGCCGTGCTGCGCGGGCGGGACTGACATGCCGGGCGGCCTCGACATCGCCACCTGGTCGATCCTCATCCTCGTCGCGATGACGGGTCTCCTGACGCTCGGCATCCCGCTCGCCTTCACCACGGGCGCCATCGCGGTGGCCCTGTGCCTCGTGATCTTCGGCCCGCAGAGCCTGTATCTCGTGGCGAGCCGTTCCTACGAGTTCATCGACAGCTACGTCCTCGTCTCGGTGCCGTTCTTCATCCTCATGGCCTCGATCCTCGAGCGGTCGGGCCTGGCGCGGGACCTCTACGACGCCGTGAAGGTGTTCACCGGCCGCCTGCCCGGCGGCGCCGCGATCATCACCATGATCGTCGGCGTCATCATCGGCGCCATCATCGGCGTCGCCGGCGGCGAGATCATCCTCATGGGCCTTGTCGCTCTGCCGCAGCTCCTGCGCCTCGGCTACGACCGCAAGCTCTCCATCGGGCTCGTCTGCGCCACCGGCGCGCTCGGCTCGATGATCCCGCCGGCCGTCACGCTCATCTTCTTCGGGCTGGCGGCGGGAGTGTCCATCGGCGACCTCTTCGTCGCCTCCTTTGTCCCCGGCCTCGTGCTCGGCGGGTTGTTCGTCGCCTATGTGCTCATCCGCTGCTGGCTGAACCCGAGCCTCGGGCCGCCGCCGCCCGAACACGAATTGTCCATGCCGTTCATGGACAAGCTGCGCGGGCTGAAAGGCGTGGTCCTGCCGCTCGCCGTGCTGTTCGCGACGCTGGGCTCGATCTATCTGGGCCTCGCCTCGGTGACCGAATCCGCCGCGATCGGCGTCGTCGGCACGCTGCTGGCGGTCTGGGTGCGCCGGGAGCTGACCTGGACGCTGCTGCGGACCGCCCTGCTCCAGACCATGCTGACCTGCGGCGTCGTGCTCTGGCTGGTGCTCGGCACCAACGCGCTGATCGGCGTCTACAACGTGATGGGCGGCATCGACTTCGCCCGGAGCCTCCTGACCAACCTGCCCTTCCCGCCCTTCGTCGTCCTCCTCATGATGATGGCGATCTGGATCTTCCTCGGCTTCTTCATCGACTGGATCGGCATCCTGCTCCTGACCGTCCCGGTCTTCCTCCCGGCGGTGCAGGCCTTCGGCTACGACCCGATCTGGTTCGGCATCCTGTTCAACCTGTGCATGCAGATCGCCTATCTATCGCCGCCCTTCGCGCCGGCCTGCTTCTACCTGAAGGGCGTCGCGCCCAAGGACATCCGCATCGAGGAGATCTTCTCCGCCATGTGGCCGTTCATCGGCCTGCAGCTGATCGCGCTCGGGCTCGTCCTGGCCTTCCCCAAGCTCGCTCTGTGGCTGCCCAGCGTTCTGTGAGGACGACATGAAGACCGCCCCCGACCGCCGCATGATCGTCCCGCCCGGCATGGAAGCCATCGTCGAGCGCTTCCACTACGCGCCCGGCGTGCTGGTCGGAGACACGCTGTACGTCTCGGGCCAGGTCGGCCGCGACGAGACCCTCACCGTGATCGCCGACCGCGAGGCGCAGTTCGAGCAATGCTTCCGCAATGTCGGCAAGGTGCTGGATGCGGCGGGATTTTCCTTCGCCGACATCGTGGAGCTGGAAACCTGGTTCCTCGATTTTCCCGCCGACCTGCCGCTCTTCATGCAGGTCAAGGACCGGTTCATCAAAGGTCCCGTCTATCCGACCTGGACGGGGTTCGGCGTCGCATCGTTCTCGATGCCCGGCATCGTCTGCGAGGTGAAGGTCAAGGCCGTCCGCGGAGGCTCGCCGTGAATGCGAGCGCCGCGCCGGCGGACGCGGCGCCGCTGGGCACGGACGAGCTCTCGCGCCTCTACCGCGACCTCTGCCTCGTGCGGCGCTTCGACGAGCGCGTGATCGAACTCTTCCTGCAGGGGCTGGTGAAGGGCACCGCCCATTCCTGCGTCGGGCAGGAGGCCATCGCGGTCGGCGCCTGCGCGGCGTTGCGCGACGACGATTACGTCGTCTCCCATCATCGCGGCCACGGCCACTGCATCGCCAAGGGCGCGGACCTGACGCGCATGATGGCGGAGCTGATGGGCCGCAAGACCGGCTATTGCAGCGGGCTCGGCGGCTCGATGCATATCGCGGCGCTCGATCGCGGCATCCTCGGCGCCAACGGCATCGTCGGCGCGGGCGCGGGGCTCGGCACCGGCGCCGCCCTCTCCGCACGCCTGCGCGGCACCGACCAGGTATGCCTCGTCTTCTTCGGCGACGGCGCGGCCAACGAAGGCATCTTCCACGAGGCCTTCAACATGGCCTCGCTCTGGAAACTGCCGGTGATCTTCTTTTGCGAGAACAACCAGTACGGCCTGACGACGGCGATGCACGAATCCACCGCGATCGACCGCCTGTCCAAGCGGGCCGCGGGCTATTCGATGCCCGGAGAGACCATCGACGGGAACGACGTTCTGGCGGTGCAGGCCAGCGTCGCCAAGGCCGTCACCCGCGCGCGCGCCGGCGAGGGCCCGAGCTTCATCGAAGCCCTGACCTATCGCTGGGGCGACCATTCCATGCGCGCCAACCTCCCCCGCTATCGGACAGAGCAGGAGGAGGCGCGCTGGCGCGACGAGAGCGACCCGATCGCCCGCGCCCGGCGGCTCCTGCTCGACCGGCAGGTGCGGGAGGCCGGCGCGGACAGCCTCAGGGACGAAGCCTTCGCCGCGGTGGAGAATGCCATCGAGGAGGCAAGGCAGGCGCCCGAGCCGACCCTGGCCGACCTCGAAGGCGCGGTGACGGCGCCGCATCCGGACTTTCCGCCCGAGCCCGGCGCCGATGCCGCCGGTGGGCGCGAAATCTCCTATGTCGAGGCGATCCGGGAAGCCATCGACCAGGAGATGGCCCGGGACGGGCGCGTCTTCGTCATGGGCGAGGATGTGGGCAAGACCGGCGGCATCTTCGGCTGCACGCGTGGCCTTATCGAGAAGTACGGCGCCGCGCGCCTGCGCGACACGCCGATCTCCGAGAATGCCATCGCCAATGCGGCGGTCGGCGCGGCCATCACCGGCATGCGCCCCATCGCCGAGGTGCAGATCTTCGACTTCGTCACCCACATGATGGACGCCATCGTCAACCAGGCGGCGAAGTTCCGCTACATGCTGGGCGGCAAGCCGACCGTGCCGCTGGTGATCCGGGGCCCGCAGGGCGGCGGCATCCGCCTCGCCGCGCAGCATTCCCAGTCGCTGGAGACGTGGTTCACGCATATTCCCGGCCTCGTCGTGATGGCGCCTTCCACCGCCTACGACGCCAAGGGCTTGCTGACGGCCGCGATCCGGGACGACAACCCGGTCGTGTTCCTGGAGCACAAGCTGCTCTACGTGCAGGCCAAGGGCCCGGTGCCCGAGGCGCCCTACGCCATCCCCATCGGCAAGGCGGACATCAAGCGCGAAGGTCGGCACGCCACGGTGGTCGCCACGATGGCGATGGTGCCCCAAGCCCTCGCCGCCGCGCGGGAGCTCGCCCGCGAAGGCATCGAGATCGAGGTCATCGATCCGCGCACCTTGCGCCCCCTCGACGCCGGGACGATCATCGCCTCCGTCCGCAAGACCAACCGGCTGGTCGTGGCCCATGAGGGCTGGATCAAGTGGGGTTTCGGGGCGGAACTCGCGGCCCTGGTGACGGAGGAGGCGTTCGACGACCTGGATGCCCCGGTGGCCCGGGTCGGGATGCGCGACGTGCCCATGCCCTACAACGACAACCTGGAACGCGCGGTCATTCCCGGCGCCGCCGACATCGTCGCGGCGGTGAAGAAGGTTCTCTACCGATGAGGCGCGGCTGGCCGGACCTCGCGACCCTGGGGCGCTCCGCCCTCGGCACCTGGTCGCAGATCGCGTCCGAGGAATGCATCGACATGCTCGGCGCCGCCGGGCTCGACTTCACGATCATCGATTGCGAGCACGGCGCGTTCGGCATCGAGACGGCGGAGAGGCTCATCCGCGCCTGCGACGCCAGCGGGATCGTGCCTATCGTCCGGGCTCCCAATGCCGAGACGAGCTTCGTCGGACAGGCGCTCGATGCCGGCGCGGCAGCGATCGTCGTGCCGGGCGTCTCCTCGGCGGCGCAGGCGAAAGCGCTGGTCGCCGCGAGCCGCTTCGCGCCGGAGGGCACGCGCGGAGCCTGCCCCTGCGTGCGCTCCGGCGATCATTTCATCCGCGACTGGAAGGGCTATGTCGGCCGCCAGCGCGAGAGCGTCGGCATCATCGCGCTGGTGGAGACCCGCGGGGGGCTGGAGGCCATCGAGGAGATCTGCGCGGTCGAGGGGCTGCTGGCGCTCCTGGTCGGGCCGTTCGACCTCTCGGTGTCGCTCGGCCGTGCCGGGGACTACCTGCACGACGAGGTGCAGGAGGCCATCGGCCGGATGATGGCGGCGGCCCGGCGCAAGGGCCTTCCGGTCATCGCGCCGATCTTCGATCCCGACGCCGCCCGCGCCATCGCCCAGCGGAACGCCTGGCTGGCGCGCGGCGCCGCCCATTTCGTCGTCGGCACGGACAAGATCATCTTCTCCGACGCCGTCAGCCGCTACGCGGCGGCGGTGCGCACGGACGGCTGATCTCCGCCGTCCCCGACCTCCGCCGTGATCCAGCCTCGGAAGGCCGCCATGGCGGGCGTCTCGGGCCGGGATTTGAGCCAGGTCAGCCAGTAGCTTCCCGCCGGCGCGGCGATGGCGAGCGGCTGGACGATGCGGCCGGCGGCGATGTCGCGGGCGAACATCGAGACGGGGACCAGGGCAATGCCGGCGCCGAGGCTCGCGGCCTCGACCAGGGCCAGCGAGGAATCGAACATCCAGCCCCGGACCGGCGGCGGGCTCAGGCCGGCGTGACGGAACCAGATGGCCCAGTCGTCCCGCCGGTAGGACCGCAGCAGGTGCTGCCCGGCAAGGTCCGCCGGTTCTTGGATGGCGCCGGCGAGCGCCGGGGCGCAGACCGGCGCCAGCGGCGCGTCCACGAGGTGCACGGCTTGCGTCCCGTGCCACGCGCCATCGCCGAAGCGGATGAAGGCATCGAGCCCGTCCAGCAGCGTGTCGGCCGTGTTGTTGTTGGTCTTGATGCGCAGGTCCACCTGCGGGTGTGCGGCGGCGAAGCCGGCAGCCCGCGGCAGCAGCCAGCCCGTGGCAAAGGTGCCGACGACGCCGAGCGTGAGGATTTCGCGGACATTGCCGGTGCGCAGCTGGCCCAGCTTGTCGCTCATGCGCAGGAACGCATCGGTGAGGACCGGGAGCAGCGCCTGCGCCTCCTCGGTGAGCGCGATGCCGCGCGGCAGGCGCTTGAAGAGCGTGACGCTAAGTTCCCGCTCCAGCGCCTTCACCTGATGGCTGATCGCGGTCTGGCTGACGCGCAGCTCCATGCCCGCCTTGGTGAAGCTGCCGAGCCGGGCCGACGCCTCGAAGGCGCGCAGGGCGTTGAGGGGAAGGCGCGCAATGTCCATGGAGCGTGACCCAAGCCCAAACTGAGCTCATGTCTAAGCTGACGAATGATCATTTGGCTAGGGCTCGGGTGTCCCGTACCGTTCGACCATGCCGATCGTTCGGCGGAGCGAAGCGGAGGAAACGGGAATGGCTGACAAGCGGTCGATGCTCGCCGCCGCGCTCCTCGTTATCACCCTGCCGGCGACGTCCGCGGAACCGTGGCAGGCCCCCGACAGCCCCTTCGTCATCGGCGAGGACCACCCGGAGGTCCCCGCCACCTGCGAGACGGTCCAACGCTGGATCGACCTCGCCCCGCAGGTCGACGGCCGCGTGAGCTTCGCCATCGAAGGTCCCATCGTCGCGACCGGCTCCGACGGCGCCCTCGCCTATCTCGTCATGTGCGAGGAGGCCGGCGTGCAGGTCATGTGCGTGACCTATAGCCGGGAGGGCCGGTCGGTCGGCGAAAAGGTGCAGTTCGCCGGAGGCTATGCCCGGTTCGGACCGCGCCGCATCCTGCTCGATCCCTGCCTCGCCTCTCCGGCGTCCTGAACGGTCTCGCTTCTCACCCTCGGTCCCTGTGCATCCCGCGCAGCGGACAGTCCTGTCCACGACCCTGTCCACGGAACGTCCCATGACCATGCAGCCTCCCTTCGCCCCCTCCTCCGATCTCGACCGACGCACGCTCCTCGGCGGCATCGGCGCCGTTCCGCTCGCGGCGATCCTGCGGCCCGGCACAGCGATGGCAGCGCCGGCGAAACTCGATCTTTCCGCTTTGGAATCAAGGGCCGGCGGGCGGATCGGGCTCTGCGCCATCGACGGCGGAAACCGCGTGGCGTGGCGTCCGTCCGAGCGCTTCGCCTTCTGCTCGACCTTCAAGCTTTTCCTCGCCGCCGCCACGCTGGAGCGGGTTCAGCGGGGCGAGGAAAGGCTCGACCGGCAAATCCCGATCAAAACCGCCGACATGGTCCCCCATGCCCCGGTGACAAAGCCCGCGGTCGGCGGCACCTTGCCGATCGAGGCCTTGTGCAAGGCCACCGTCGAGATCAGCGACAACCCGGCCGCCAATATCCTCGTCCGCGAGATGGGCGGGCTCGATGCCTGGCGGGACTGGTACCGGTCCATCGGCGACCAAGTGACCCGCGTCGACCGCTACGAGGTGGCGCTGAACAGCGCCGATCCCAACGACCATCGGGATACCACGACGCCGGAGCAATACGCGGCCAATCTGCGCGCAGTGCTGCTGGGCGGGCGCCTGTCGCCCGGCCACCTGGCCCTGCTGGAGCGCTGGATCGTCGACACGCCCACGGGCGCCGGGCGCATCAAGGCCGGCGTGCCGGCCGGCTACCGGGTCGGCCACAAGACCGGCACCGGCGCTCGCGGAACGCACAACGATATCGGTATCGTCTGGCCGCCTGCTGGACGGCCCATCCTCCTCGCCGTCTTCCTGACCGGCGCGGTGACAGCGAAGCCCGAAGCACGCGACGCGGCGATGGCGGAGGCGACGCGGATGGCGATGGCCGCGCTTGACCGGGCCTGATGTCCCGCACCGCCGGTCAGGACGTGGTCTCGGGTCTGCCGACGAAAGTCCTCGACCGGCTTCGCTGCGGGGATGTCGCGAAGCGGCGAACGGTGACGTTACGCTTCTCCCCTTAAGGTCGGACTTTGCCTGGCCCGAACATTCTGAAATCCTGTTTCTCCATCATTAAGGCTGCTTTTCAACCCGGTGATAACGCGACATTGCGATAAGGGCGGAAACCGCTCGGGATTTCGGACCACGATGGCCCAGTTTTGGCTGACCTACCAGGAAATGGCCGATATTTTCGGCGGAACGGCCGCCGAAGCGCGGGCCGGCTCCATCGCCAACAACTGGTCGCGCCTCAAGGATCGCAGCGGCGTCACGCATGTCAGGCTGCCGCCTTCGATGGTCGCCCGCTATCTGGACACCGTGACGACGATGGTCGGCCGCTCCGGCCCGATCGTCCTGGATGACCGCGCCGAAGCCGACCCTTGGCCTGCCCTGCCCGCAAACGCGCTGAACCGTCCGGCGGTCAGCCCGCTTGGCCTGGCATCGGGAGCGTGAGGCGAAGGCCATGCTGACATCGATCGTTTTCGTCCATCTGGCCTGCCTGGCGATCTTCCTTGAGCTCGCCGACGGAACGATCGCGCTCGATCGGCGTTAAAGCGGTCAACGTCACGCTTACGCACCGGTAGCGCCACCCCGGCTGATCATCCTCGCATCCGCTCCGTCCGGCCCGGCGTGATTGTTGCAGCGCAACAACAGCAGCGACGCCGGTGCCGTCAGCGCGTTGTTTTGGGTTTCGGCTGCTCGACCAAAGTTCTAGGCTTCGGCTGGTGGGGCTGCATGATCAGTACGGGTACCGAATGCACCTGCATGCCAAGCCGAGCTACATCGCGCTCTGTCGCACCCTAGCCATCGCGCTGTCCGCCGCCGGATGCGCTGCGTTCCCGGCGCAAGGCCCCAGTCCGCTCGCCGTCAATGCCGAGCAGAATGGATCGGCGACGACCCTTCCCTACGTGCTGGTCGATCTCAGTCCGTCCGTCACCGCCGTTGCAGCGACCCGCAAGGTCCAGACCCTCGGAGGCAGTTTTGCCGGTCCGGGCGCGGCGCCGGGGTTGACGCTCGGGGTCGGCGACCTGGTCGGCGTCACGATTTTCGAAGCCTCGGCAGGCGGCCTTTTCATCCCGCAAGAGGCCGGCTCCCGCGCCGGCAATTTCGTGTCGCTGCCCGCACAGGAAGTGGCACGGGACGGCACGATCTCGGTGCCTTATGCCGGAGCCGTGCCGGCTGCCGGCCGGACGCCGCTTCAGGTCCAGCGCACGATCGAGGAGCGGCTGCGCAACCGGGCGATCGAGCCGCAAGCCGTCGTCAGCCTGCAGGAGGCGCGGGCCAACCTCGTCTCAGTCACCGGCGAAGTGAACCAGCCGATCCGGTTCGCCGCCACGCGGTCGGGCGACCGCATCCTGGATGCGGTCACCCGCGCCGGCGGTTCGAAATGGCCGCCCTACGAGACCTACGTGACCCTCCAGCGCGGCAAGCGCACGGGCATGGTCTATTTCAACCGGCTGGTCTCCGAGCCGAGCAACAACGTCTATGTCCGTCCGGGCGACACGATCGTGGTCTCACGCGAGCAGCGCGCCTTCATGGCCCTGGGTGCGTCGGGGCAGAACGGCCGGATCAATTTCGACTCCGAGAACATCAACCTGGCGGAAGCGGTCGGCCGGTCCGGCGGCATCCTGGATTCGCGCGGCGATCCGGCCCAGACATTCGTGTACCGCATGGAAGACCGGGCGCTCGTCGAGGCCATGGGTCTCGACACCAAGGGCTTCCAGGGTCCGCGGGTACCCGTCATCTACCGAGCCAACCTCCGCGAGCCGCAAGGGATGTTCCTCGCGACACAGTTTCCAATGCGCGACAAGGACGTGCTCTTCGTGTCGAACTCGGCCGCCAACGAACTCGCCAAGTTCCTCAGCCTGATCCAGCTCGGCGCGAACACGGTCACCGACACCGAGGTGGCCCGCATCGCGGTCGGAGGGCGTTAGCCCTCCGCACTGCGGTGACAGTCAGGCGGTGAGCCGGGGCCGCTCGCTGCGCGAGCCGTTCTCGACGTAGTAGTTCGTGTAATAGCGGCCCTTGTAGTGCTCGATGCGCTTGAGCATGGCCGGATCGGCCTTGTTCAGGATCACGCCCACGCCGCGATCGCGGAGGATGTCGGTGGTGGCGAGAGCCTCGCTCACTGCACCGTGGCTGGTGCGCCCCCATTCCACGACGAAGACGAAGCCGTCCACCAGATGGCCGGCCGCGCGCACGTCCACGACCGGCACGACCGGAGGCAGGTCGAGAACGATGTAATCGTAGCTCGGCCGCAGTCGGGCGAGGAGATGTGCGAAGGCGGCGGAGGCGAGCAGGTCGGCCGTTTGGCTCATCCGCCCCTTCACCACGCTCGGCAGGAAATGCAGGCCGGTGACCGGGTCGGTCCATACCACCTGGTCTTCGTGCAGGGCCCCTGACAGGACCTCGACCAGGCCGTTCGCAGCCTGGGGCGCCAAAGAGCGGGTGAGCGAAGGATTTCGGAGGTCGCCGTCGATCAGCAAGGCCCGCTGACCGGAATGCGCAACGAGCTGCGCAAAGTTGGACGCCACCGTGCTCTTGCCCTCATGCGGCAAGGCCGAAGCGATACCGATGACCCGCAATTCCCGCGCAAGGCCAGCAATGTCGGCGGCGACCTTCACCCCGCGGAACGTTTCCGTGAAGCGCGAGAACGGTGCATCCACGACGAACCGATGGAGACCGATGGCACCGGACAGGATGCGTCGTTCCGGATCGGCGGAGCGCGGCATCATCGGCGAGGTCGGGGCGACATCGGGCACGATGCCCAGGCATTCGAGGCCGGTGGCCGCCTCGATCTGGGCCGGCGCGCGGAAGACATTGTCCATCAATTCCCTGGCGACGGCCGCGGCGGCTCCCAGGAACAGCCCGCCAAAGGCCGCGAGGGCCAGGATCATGGTGGATTTCGGCGCACTCTTGGACAAGGGCGGCGATGCCTGCGTGATGACGCGTGCCTCGCTGATCGGAAAGGTCTGCTGCTGCGTCGATTCCGTGAAACGCTGCAGGAACGTGTCGTAGAGGTTCCGATAGGTCTGCGACGCGCTTTCCAGGTCGCGCAGCTTGATCTGGGCCTGTCCGGTGACGGCGGCCTCGCCGACGAGCTGCTGCAGGCTGCGCTCCAGCGACGCCTGGCGACTTTGCGCGATCTCGTAATCGCTGCGATAGGTTTGGGCGATGCGGGACAGTTCGTCCGAAATGGAGCGCTGAATCTCGCGCATCTGGTTGCGGAGGTTCACGGCAGCGCCGTGGTTGGTGCCGAACCGGGACGAGAAATCGGCTTCGCGCGCCGACAGGTCGAGAAACTGGGCGCGCAACCGGCTGATGACGTCGCTGCGCAAGGCATCGGCGACGGTGGCGTCCGGGATGCGGTCCCGAGTGATCGCTTCAACGCGATCGAGCCGCGCCTTGGCCTCCGCCGTCGTGGCGCGCGCCGCCGCGATCTGGCCGTTCACGTCGGCGAGCTGCTGGTCGCCGATCAGACCGCGCCCCGTATCGACGATGTTGTTCTCGGTCTTGAACTGCTGCACCGCGCGATCGGCAGCGGCGGCCTGGTCTCTGAGTTCCGCCAGACGTTCCTGGAGCCAGCGCCCTGCCCGCTTGGTCGCCTCATACCTCGCGTCCAGCTCGCCCACGATGTAGGCATCCGTGACCTTGTTCGCGATCTCGGCGGCGCGGGCCGGATCGAGCGAAGTGTAGGTGACGTCGATGGCATAGGTTGTGCCGACCCGGCGGACCTGCAGGTTATCCTGGAATATCGCAAGCGCGCGGCGTTCCAGCCGGTAATCGGACTGGGCCTCATCACCTCCCCCGCGGAACCATCCCAGGACGCGGCTCAGGATTCCGGGCCCGCTGCCGACGAATTCCTCGTCCTGGGTCAGCTTCAGGGATCGAATGACGGCGAGCGCCACCGCTTCCGACCGCAAGATCGCCGTCTGGCTCTCGACAGCCGCGGTATCGACGCGCGGCTCACCCTGGACCGGTTGCCCCTGGAACATCTGATCCCGCCGGGAATCGATCATCAGGGTCGCGGTGGCCGTGAATTTCGGCGGCGTGACGGCGATATAGACCACCGCGCCCAGAAGCGCCGCGGCAAGGCACGCGACCACCAGAGGCCATTGCCGACGCAGGATCCCTGCGATCTCGGCGGGATGAAGCAGGCTGGCCAACGGATCGAACAAAACAGGGGCTTCGTTCCGCGGCCGCGCTTCGACAGCTTTCAGCATGAATACTCCGTCGTGCTTCCCGCGATTTTACGGCTGTTCCGGCCGGTTCCGCCCGGTGGGATCAACGCCGCAAGCCCGCCGTTGTTGCACTGCAAGAAAGCGGCCATCCTATGACCCGCCATTCGCAGCGGCCGCGGGGAGCGCAGATGGGGACCAACATGGACGGCCGCTTTCTTCGGCGCAGCCACGGGGCGATAACGCTTGCGGCGCTGGCGTTCAGCCTGCTTGGAGTTGCCGACGAGGCCAAAGCCGATTGCGGGACGGTTCCCTTCGCCATTTCGCAGCCGATCGTCGAGCGGTTCGTGATGCGGCCACCGACATTGCTGCAGGACTTCCGGGACGGCGGCGAAGCCATGGAGAACAGGGTCACGCTGGTGGCCAGTTCCAGCCGCGCGGCTCTGCGACCGCTCCTGAGCGTCCTCAGGCAGGCCAATCCACGCCAGCGCGATGCGATCGCGGCGGGCCTTGCCGGAGCGGCACGGAACTGCGAGCGCACGCGCCGGGCATCGAGCCGCCACATCGAGCAGACGGTGCGCGCTTCCGGCGACGCGGCGCTGATCCGCGCGTTCAGCGGGCAATATCGCAGCGCCGGCACCCCGCCGCCGGCCGTACCCAAGCTTCCGCCAAGGCGCGCCGCCGATCCGGGAGACAGCATGCTCATGCCGGGCATCCGGCCGGCGACCGGAAGCAGCGGCGTCCGGCCTGTCGGGCCGGTGCGCTGAGCGGTGGGCGGAGGCTGGGCTCACCGCCGGCCCGCGTGCAGCCGGGCATAGGCGGCGACGTATTTCGCCGCCTCCATCGACCAGTCGAAGCGCTCGTCCGCCAAAGCCTTGGCCTTCCTCCCGGCTGCCAGACGCAGGGCCTCGTCGTCGACGAGCGGTAGACAGGCGGCCGCAAGGCCCGCAGGATCTCGGGATGTGGCATAGCGCCCGGCATCGCCGAGAAGGCGCCGGGTTTCGGACAGATCGTAGGAGACCGACGGGATGCCCAAGGCCGAATATTCGAAGACCTTGTTCATGCTGATCTTGTCGTTATAGGCGTTGTAGGGGTCCGGGATGATCCCGATATCGAACGTGCTGAGCGCCGCCAGCAGCGCCTCTCCGCGCAGATAGCCGGTAAACGTGATGCGGTCGGCAACGCCCAGTTCGGCGGCGAGTTGCTTCACGCTCGCCAGAGCCGGGCCGTCACCGACGACAACCGCCGCGACATCGGTGCGGCCATGATCCTGCACCAGATGGTGGACGCTGCGGACCAGATGGTCGACGCCGTCCTGGTCGGCGATGATCCCGACATAACCGAGGATGACCGCCGCCTCGGCCCGCAAGGCGGGATTCGGCTCGACGCGACGGATTCGCGCCTTGTCGGGCACCGAATAGACGGTAACGACCGAATCCGGCGTCTTCCCGCCGCGCTCCAGGGCGATCTGCCGGTAGGTCTCGTTGGCCGAGACGACGAGGTTCGCGCTCATGAAGGTGAGCCGCTCGGCCAGCAGGAGCGCGCGATGCAGCAGACGGGGCAGGAAACCCTCGCGGCCGAACTTGGCGTCGAACAGCTCCGGGCAGAGATCGTGGTGATCGAAAACGAACTTGCGCCCCATCAGCTTGAACGGCAGCGCGACCAGAAAGATCAGATCCGGCGGGTTGCAGGCCTGGATGACGTCGAAGCCGCGACGGCGATGGACTTTGATGAGCAGCCGCAGCTCGTGATAGAGCGCGGCGGCGTATTCGGCCAGGAAGGCCAGCTTGCCGCGGGCCTCCAGGGGGAGCGGATGTCGGAAGATCGCTATATCGTCGATCGTCTCGTAGGCGGCCGGATGCTGCTCGTTCATCGGGCAGATGACCGACACGGTCCAGCCGGCATCCCGCAGCGCGCAGGCTTCCTGCCAGACGCGGCGGTCCAGCGGAACCGGAAGGTTCTCGACGACGATCACGCATGACGGCATCAGGACAGACTCCTCAAAAACGGACGAATACCGGCGGTTTGAGCCGCGCGGCGTCGCTACGGACGGTGCTGCGACGCAGGAAGAACAGGAACACGAACGTGCTTTGGCGGTTCCGCTGCCGGATCGGGGCGTGCCGATGAGTGCGAGTCGGTTTTCGTGGCGAGCCGCGCCCGCGACGCTGCCGGAAGGGCTTCGCCTCTACGTGATCGGAGACGTGCATGGCCGCGCCGACCTGCTCGGGCGGATGTTCGAGGCCATCGACACGCATGACGGCGCCGACCGCCCCGCGGCGAGGCATGAAATCCTGCTCGGCGATTATGTTGACCGGGGCCCGGCGTCCCGGGCGGTCATCGATCTGGTGCTGGGGCGGCGGCGGAAAACGGCCGTGACCGCGCTTGCAGGCAACCACGAGGCGATGTTTCTGGAATTCCTGAACAAACCGGAGACATGGCCCGCCTGGGCGGCGGCAGGCGGGCGCGAGACGCTTGTATCCTACGGTGTCGCAGCCCCCGTGCGGCCGGCGGACCTCGCCGAGCTGGCCCGGGACGCGCGGGCAGCCATCCCGCAGGAGCACCTGGCTTTCCTCGCCGATCTCGACCTCATGTCGGTCGCAGGCGGCTATGCGTTCGTCCATGCCGGAATCCGCCCGGACAGGCCGCTCGACAGACAGGTGATGGACGACATCCTCTGGATCCGCGAGCCGTTCCTGTCCCATGCCCGGCCGATGGAGCGCGTCATCGTCCACGGCCACACGCCGGTCGCGGAACCCGAGCTGCTCACAAACCGGATCGGCATCGACACGGGCGCCTATGCGAGCGGAAGGCTCACCTGCCTTGTGCTCGAAGGCGATCGGATGGGCTTCCTGTCGACCTGAACACGCCGCCCTCATCGACGACGCCTCAGGCGGCCGAAACTTGCCGTCACGGCACGGACATAGGGGCCGGGACCAAGCCGTCCTCTCAGCAGAAAATATAGCCCGACCAGCAGCTTGCGGTGATATTCGCGGGCGACGCCCGAGATGTCGGCATTGGCAGCGAGCGCCAAAAGCGCGCCGCGATAATAGCGGGCGACGAAGGACGGGTCGCTATCGCGATGGCCGATGCAAGCCGCGTCGCGGAACAGCGCGACGCGGGCGCGCCCGAGCGCAGCCAAGGCGAAATCCGTGTCCTCGCCGCCGCCATTCGGCGTGCCGACGCCGAGGCTCTCGTCGAAGGCGAGGCCGGCGGCGAGCAGGTGACCACGGACGGCAATGGTGTTGGATGAAGCACGGCGCGCCGTTTCGGCTGCGCTTGCAGGCCTGTCCGAAGCCGTCGACGCCTCGACCGGCGTTGATGCATACCGACAGAACCACAGATCAAGGTCCGGCCGGGACGCGAAAGCCGCATGAATCGCACTCAGCGCGCCGGGCGGATACCAGCAATCGTCGTCCGGGAAGAGCACCACCGTCCGCGCATCCAGCAGGCCCCGGCGCCGGGCCTCCGCAAGCATGTAATTGCGCGCCGCCGAAAGGCTGAGGCGCCCCGGGACGCGCTGGACAACTGCGAAGGGCGGCCAGGCAGGCTCGTTCGCGCCCGCGTTCTGAGCCAGGAGGATCATCGTCAGCGGCACATCCGGCCGCTCGGCGGCGAAGGCCGCGACGGAGGCGAGCATGCGCTCGAGGAGGTCACGCCTGCCGCCGGCGATGTCGGTTGTCGACAGCATGAGGATGCGCGTAGCGTCCGCCGCCGGAGCCAGATCGGGCCCGTCGGGCGTCAGTTCAGCGGCTTGGCGCATGGTCGAACGCCTCCGCGATGGCGTGCCAGAGCGGCTTGCGCTGCATGTCGTCGTCCAGCGGCAAACCGCGCACGGTCAGCCCGTCGTCGCGCATGCTGCCCTTGGTCGCGCTCAGCCAGGAATAGCGGTCGGTGATGCCCCAGGTGACGACGCCCTTGACCGCCCGCTCGTCGAGTGCCGCGTCGAGGAAAGCCCTGGCGTGGTCGGCCACGGCACGATCGCGCTGTGCGATGTCCGGCGGCAGGCGGCGGTCCTTCACGTCGAGTTCGGTCAGCGCGATCTCGACGCCGGTCGCGGCGATGTCCTTGAGAAAACGACGATATCGCTCGGCATCGAAGGGCCGGCCGGCCTGCAGGTGTGCCTGGATGCCAAGGCCGTGGACCGGAACCTTGCGGGCCACCCGGTCCTCGACGAAAGCGAGCGTCGCGCGGCGGCGGGCTTCGCTTTCGGCGTCGGTATAATCGAGCCCGTAATCGTTGTAATAGAGCTTCGCCGCGGGGTCGGCGGCCTGGGCGGCGTGGAAGGCCTCGTCGACATAAATGTCGCCAAGTATCTCGCCGAAAACGGCTTTTCGGAAACCGCCGGGACGGCCGTCCTTCGGCTCCAGCGCTTCGTTGACGACGTCCCAGTGGAGCATCCGTCCGCGATAGCGTCCGGCGGTGCGCTCGATATGGGACAGCATGGCACGGCGCCATTCCTCCGGCGCCAAGTCCTTGGTCAGAAAGGGCGGAATGTGCCGGAACCAGACCAGGGCATGACCGCGGACCTCGAGGCCGTTCTCGGCGGCGAAGTCCATCAGGGCGTCGGCGCGGGCGAAATCGGGCTTGCCGCGGGACGGTTCGAGCGCTCCCCATTTCATCTCCCACTCGGGGACGACGACGGCAGATTCGCGAATGATCGCAGCACGATAGGCTGGATCGCTCGACAGGCGGCCGACCTGGACCGCGGCACCGTAGAACAGGCCCCGGCGGGCAGCGCGGTCCTTCAGCGTGTCGGACGCGGCGGCGGGAGGGCCCAGGGCGACGGCGCCTGCCAACGCGGCTGCGCCGCCCAGAACCTGCCTCCGATCAATGACTTGGCCTGGCATGGGACCTCCTCAGGCCGGCTGGACGCCGGCTGGAACGGGGGGACCGGAACGGGTCTGGAACGTTCCACGGACAGACCTGTTCACGGGTCCCAGCACGCCGCTCATTTCCAGGACGGCGATGGAGAGGACGATGATGGCGAGGCCCGCCCGTCCGCTGATGGCGATGGACTCGGTGAAGCCCGCCACGAGGAAGAAGACGAACAGGATGATCGCCCGGTGATTGCGCGACCGCAGCGCGAGGGTCAGGGCGACGGCGATGCCGGTTATGAAGATCGCCAGCCCGACGAGGCCGCGGCTGAAGAGCACCTCGAGGAAGAGGTTGTGGGGATGGGCCGCCGCGGTGAAGAGGTTGCTGTGATAGGGGAGGATCGAGATGGCGGCCCCCTGCCCCCACCCCCAGACCGCGCGCTCCTTCCACAGGTCGATGACGGCGAGCCAGATTTCGGCGCGGCCGGTGCCGGTCTTGATCTCCGAGACGTCGCCGCTGCGGGACAACAGGACGAGGAAATCGTCGCCGAGGCCGAGATAGAGGATCGCCGCGGTGCCGGCGACGAAGACGGCGCCGACCAGCACGAGGAGGCTGCGCTTCACCACGACGAGGTAGAGGCCGATGCAGACGAGCGCGGCGAGGATCGAGATGCGGTTGATGCTGAGCACGAGGTTCGCGATCAGGAGAAGGCCGATCAGGACCTTGGCGAAGCGCGGGAAGCCGATCTCGCGCCAGTAGAGGACGAGCAGCGTCAGCGACATGGCGCAGGTCATGCCAAGGCCGTTCGCCGAGCCGCCGATCCCGGACAGCCGGTTGCTGGGCAGGCGGACGTCGCCGACCCATTCATGCATCCGCGCGAATTCGGGCGCGACGAAGTAGAGGACCAGCGACACGCCTGCGACGACCGTCATCGCCGCCAGGATCGCCTCGATCAGGAACGAGAGGCCGAAGGCGCGGCCGATGACGGCGGTGTGGACGTAGAAGATGAAGAGCGAGATCGCGGCCGTGAGCCCGAACGTCCAGTTCTCGGCATCGGCGATGTTCAGCACCGCATAGGCGTGGAAGATCGTCCAGGGCAGCAGCGTGTAGGACAGCAGCACCGACAGGGAGGTGCGCGGCAGCAGGACGCAATAGGCCAGCGCCAGCCCCCAGGCGAAGAGCCGCAAAATGGTCTGAAAGTCGAGCGACTTGTCGGCGTAGTCGCGATGGCGGAACACCGCCACGACGAAGAACACGATCGCGACCGTCGCCCAGAAATGCAGGCTGGTGAGATGGGCCCTGCGGACGGCGTCGTCGGTCATGGCCGCCGCCCTCCCGCCTCGCCGGCACCGCTTTTCGCAGTGCAGCATCGATGGTAACCAGACGCCCCATGGTCTCGGCCTTCGTCCTCCAGACGCACAAGAACCCCGCGCAGATCCGCCGGCTGGCGATGGTGCTGCGCCGCGCCTGCCCCGGCAGCGTCGTGGTCGTCAGCCATGACCGGCGCAGCCCCGCGCTCGATCCGGGCCTGTTCGACGGGGACGAGCGGATCATCGTCACGACCGGCAGCGGCGGGCGCGGCGACTTCCTGATCCTCGACGGCTATCTCGCGGCCCTGAAGCGGCTGGAGGAGACCGGCCTCGCCTATGATTGGGTGACCAATCTCAGCGGGCAGGACTACCCGGTCGCGTCCCTGCGGGCCTTCGAGGCCGACCTCGCCGCGCTCTCGGGCGACGGCTATCTTCATCATTTCGACGTGCTGCGGGACGATCCGGCCGAGATGGCGCCGATGCGCTGGCCGCCCGGCCACGGCTTTGGCCGCTACTGGTTCCAGTATGCGAAGCTCGCCGAGGATGCGGGACTGGCGGGCCGGCTGGCGCTCTATGCGCCGCGGGTGCTGGCCGAGCGCCTGGGCCTGCCCTTCCGCGTCAATACGGCCTACGGGATCATGATCGGGCATCGCGCCCTGAACGCGCCGTTCGGCGCGGGGTTCCGCTGTCATGCCGGCAGCTACTGGCACACGATCAGCCGCCGCGCGGTCAGGCGCCTCCTCGCCTTCTGCGACGAGCGGCCGGACGTGGTCTCCTATTTCCGCCGCGTCCTGATCCCGGACGAGAGCTTCGTCCAGACGGTGCTCGTCAACGACCCGAACCTGCAATTCGTCCCGCGCAACCGGCGCTATTTCGACATGAGCGCCTCCCGGCGCGGCCACCCGAAATCGCTCGGTCCTGAGGACGTGGCGGCCTTCAGCGCAGGCGACCACGTCTTCGCCCGCAAGATCGAGCCCGACGGCCAGGCCGGGTTCCTTGACATGCTGGACGCGCGCGCCCTGTCCTGACCGCTCAGCGCGCATGGGCCACCCGGAGCTGGCGCCCGATACTGAGCGCGATGCGCAGCGACGGGCGGTCGACGACGGCGATGGCGGCGGCGTAGCTGACGATTCCGACCACGACCATCAGAGCGAGGCGCGGGACCGGCGCCAGCGCCCCGGCGGCAGAGGCTGTCGCCGTGACCGCCAGGGCCATGAGCAGGGTCGCGAGGATCGGCCGGGCGAATGCCGCCGCCTGGCGCCGCAGCGGCAAGGCGAGATAACGCCTGGTGGCGTAGAGCCCCCAGGGAAGCCCGATGAGATGGCGGGCAACCCAGGCGGCAGCGATGGCCGTGAGGCCGAGGCCGCCGGTAAGCAGGACGCCGCCGATCGAAACGGCCAGAGCCGCCAGCGCGTAGGCGACGAGGCCGCCCTGATGCCCCTTGGCCCGCAGGACAGGCCCGACCAGGGTGCGCGGCAGCGCGAAGATCCAGCCGATGGCGGCAACCTGGCCGATGATGGTGGCCGGGGCCCAGGCCTCGCTGAACACCGTGCCGACGAGCAGCGGCAGGGTGAGCGCGATGCCGGCGAACACGGGCGCGGCGACGACGAGGATCATCCGCGTCGCCTTCAGGAACGCCTCCGTCGCGTCCTGGCCAAGCCGTTCCAGGGACGCGAAGAAGGACAGGCCGAAGCGGACCGAGAAGGTCTGGGCCAGTGTCGCGGTCTCGTCGATGAGCCGCTGGGCGAACTGGAAATAGCCGAGCACGGTCGGGCCGTGGATATAGCCGACCAGCAGCCAGAACAGGCGCGGCAGGGCACCCCAGACGAGCCGCTCGGCGCTGAGTGCGCTCCCGAAGGCGATGAGGCGGCGGAATTCGCGCGGCGCGAAACGCAGGCGCGGCCAGCGGCGCATCGTTGCGAAGACCGCGACGAGGCTCGCCAGCGCGCCGAGCCCCATGCCGGCGACGATGGCGGCGGCGCCGAAGCCCGCGGCCGCGAGGCCGACGGTGAGGACAAGGCCGACGACCCGCGACAGGGTCATGCGCATCGTCACCGCGCCGGCGCGCATCTTGCGGGTCAGCATCCCGGTGGGGACGACGAGCAGCGTGTTGGCGACCAGGAGGACGATCGCGAGCCGCATGAGGGCGGCGAGATCGGGATCGCCGTAAAGGGCGGCCACGGGCTCGGCGAGCGCGAAGGCGAGGCCCGCGGCGACGATGGCGGCGGTCAGGGACGCGGTGAAGGCGGTGTCGGTGACGCGGGTGTCGCCGGATCGCGCGCCGACCACCGCTTCCGCCATCCCCAGGGCCGCGGCGAGTTCCAGGAAGCCGACGGTCGCAAGCGCGATCGTGGCGCGCCCGACCTCCTCGGGAAGGAGCAGCCAGGCATAGGCCAGGACGGTGCCGACACCGACGAGGCCGTTCACGACGCTCTCGGCGAGGCTCCAGGGCACCGCCCTGACGACCTGGCGTTTCAGGCGCGGCTGCACGGGCCGCTCATTCCGCCGCCAGAGGCGTCAGCGCGCTCTCGATCCGGTCGGAGCGCGCGAGCCACGACTGGGCGTAGCGGTGCAGCTTGCCATAGGTGCCATCCCCGTAGCGCACATGCTTGCCGAGGAGCGCGCCGAGGATCATCCCGTGAAGGCGGTCGGTGTCGATCGTGTCATGGGCTGCGAAGCGCTCCACCGCCTTGCGCACGATGCGGTCCCGATAGGGCCGCCAGAGGACGTGATTGGGCACGACATGGCGCAGCGGGTTGTCGATCGTCTGCCACTTGCGCAGGGCACGCAGCATGTACGGATCGAGCGGGCCCAGGATGTCGACCCAGTCGAAACCGTCCTCGGCGGCGCCGGTGCGGCTTTCCTTGTCGCGGCGGCGCTGGACCAGCGTGCCGGAGCCGGTGGAGGCCGTATCGAACGTGCCCCAGAGCTGGTGCGCCATGTCCGGCATGATCGCCCCTTCCCCGCTGCAATCGCGGGTGACGAAGTCGAGGGATTCCACGTCGCGCACGTAGGTGAAGAGCTTGGGATGGCCGGCGAAGATCGCAGCGGAGCGCCTGCGGGCCTCGGCGCTGCCGAAATGGATCGATTGCGGGAGGATGACGATGCGGTTGTCGGGGTAGCGCTCGATGACGAGTTCGCGGAAGCGCTGGAAGGTCGGCCAGATGTCGCCGAGGTTGCCGCCGCCATGGAGGACGAGCGTCGCCGAGCGGTCCGCAGCGAGGCGGTCGAGGTCGCCGACCGACGGCTTCAGCGACACGCTCGGCGCGCCGGGCCCTTCGACCCGGCATAGGTCCTGGAAGCTGAAGCGCCCCAGGACCCGGTAGCCATGGGCATCGAGGAAGGCATCGGCGCCCTGGTGGATCAGGAGGTCGCCGACATTGTCGTGGACCGGATAGTCCAGGTAGACGACCGGGCAGGACCGGTCGATCCGCTCCGCGATGCCGGAAAGCTTCGCCTTGAGGTCGCCCATGACGAGCGCGTGGGAGGCCTTGTCCCCGGACATGATTGCCGTCTCCGTTCCGTGCCGCGCCATCAGCCATCCGCGATCTGGACGACCTTGAAGTCGTGCCGCTTGAGGTAATCGATGAGGAGCCGCACGAGTTCGGCGGTGGGCTCCTGGACATCGTGCAGGACGATGACGCCGCGGCCCCGCTTCTCCAGCCGGGTCCGCAGGCGCTCGAAGCTCTCCGGCGCCGGATCGCCGCGCCAGTCGGCCGGGCTGATATCGGCATAGACCGCGCGCTGGCCGTTGCCGGCGAGCCAGGCATCCACCGCGTCGGTCCGCTTCCAGGACGGATAGCGGAACAGGCCCGGTCGCCGGCCGAGCGCGGTGGTCGCCGCCGCGATGCCCTGCTCCGCGTCCCGGATGGCAGCCTGCGGCTCCGCCTTGCTCAGATCGCCATGGGTGAAGGTGTGGGTGCCGACGGCGTGGCCCTCGTCCCGCATCCGGCGCAGGAGGTCTGGCCGGGCGGCGGCGCGGCGGCCGACGACGAAGAACGTCGCCTGGATGCATTCCTTCCGGAGCAGGTCGAGCACCGCCTCGGTGCGGCCCGGCGCCGGGCCGTCGTCGAAGGTCAGCGCCACCTCCCTGGGGCCGAGGCGCGCATCGAAGCGCGGCGAAGGCGCGTCAGGCCGCGGCCTCTCCGCCCGCACGACCCGCGCGGTGCCGAGCGCGCCGGGCTCGTTGCAGGCGGCCATGGCGGGAGCGGCAAGGAGCACGAGGCCGAGGGCGCCGAGCGCGGCGCGGGCAGGATGGGCATTCATCGGAAGGCCCCCGCCGCGACGAGACGCTGCTTGGTCTCCTCGGCATTGGCGAAGCGGCCATAGGGACCGACCTCGATGCCGGAGCGGATGATGCGGGCCGGATTGCCCGCGACGACAGAGCCCGGCGGCACGTCGCGCGTGACGACGCTGCCGGCGGCGACGACGGAGCCGTCGCCGATATTGATGCCCGGCAGCACGATGCTGCGGGCGCCGATGAAGCAGCGCCGGCCGATCCGGGTGTGGAGATAGAGCCCGCGGGTCATGTCGTGGGCGAGGATCGCGACGTCGAAGGCGACGTAGCTTTCCGCGCCGACATGGATGCCGCGCGGATAGGTGCGATCGAACTTGGCGCTCAGGGAGAAGGACGCGGTCGGGTCGATATCCATGCCCCAGACGCGCGTGTAGACGAGCCATTTCGCCCGCACGAGGGATTTTCGCAGCCATTGCAGGCTGTTGAGGCTCCTCATGGCCCGCGTCCCGCTGTGGATGGGGCGCACATCGTCAATAGGCCTTCCGCGTATCGAAGACGAGGAAGGCCGTCTTGAAGATGATCCGGACGTCGAGCCAGATCGACCAATTGTCGACGTACCAGATGTCGTAGCGCACGCGCTCGGCCATGCTGTCGACGGTCGGCGTCTCGCCGCGGCTGCCGTTCACCTGCGCCCAGCCCGTGAGGCCCGGCTTCATGTGATGGCGGAAGGCGTAATCGGCGATGAGCGACTCGTAATAATTGTCGTGTGCCACGGCGTGGGGCCGCGGGCCGACAATGGACATCTCGCCGCGCAGCACGTTCAGGAGCTGGGGCAATTCATCGATGCTGGTGCGCCGGATGAAGCGCCCCACCCGCGTGACGCGGTCGTCGTTGCGCTGCGCCTGGCGGACGACGGCGCCGTCCTCCATCACGCGCATGCTGCGCAGCTTCAGGATGCGGAACGGGCGGTCGTTGAAGCCGTGCCGTGTCTGCTGGAACAGGACCGGGCCGGGACTGTCGAGCTTGATGGCGATGGCGGCCAGCACCAGCACCGGCGCGGCGGCGAACAGGGCCGCGCCGGCGACGGTGACGTCCAGCGTGCGCTTCAGCGCCCGCTCGGGCAGCGTCAGCGGCTCGCGCTGCATCTCCACCGCCACGCGCGAGCCGAAGGCGACGCTGGGACGGCGGGCGAGATCCGACAGGTGCGGATCGAGCAGGAGCCGGATCGGCAGGGGCACGACACGCAGGGCGTGGATGACCTGGCGGGCGAGGTCGAACCGCTCGGGCGCGAAGGCGATCAGCACCTCGTCGATATCGGCGCCGCGCAGGGAGGCGGTGAGGCTGGCGGTGACCTCGTCGAGATCGCCGACGCCGTCGAGATCGACATGGACATGGGTGACGATGCGCATGCCCTGCCGCTGGGCGAAGGCCTGGCGATGCCCGAGATCGCCGGCGGCGCCGTCGGTGATCATGGCGACGCGCCGGGAGACGAAGCGCCCCTCGCGGATCGCCCGCTGGATGGACCGCGCGATGAGGAGCCGGTGCGGCATGAGCACGGCGAGGCCGAGGGCGCCGAAGGTGATGGCCCCGGACCGGGAGATGCCGCCGCCCGCCTTCAGCAGGAAGGCGACGGCGAGCGTGATGGCCAGCGCCGAGACCCAGGCGCGGAACGCGATGCGCGTCTGCCAGCGGCTCTGCAGGAGCTGGGGCAGCTCGTAGGCGCCCTGGGCGCGGGCGAGCATGACGAACAGCCCGCCCTCCACGGCGCCGAGCCCCGCATATTCCGTGGCCGAGGCCGCACCTTCCCACTGCGTGCTGAAGACCAGGCCGCAGACGATGCCCACGGTCAGGACCGCGGCGAAATCCACCAACGCCGCCAGGACGGCGATCAGCTCGGGACGGAGGGCCACCGGGCGCGGGTGGCGCACGATGGTACGGTCGATGACGCGATCAGGCACGGGTCCATCCTCGCTTCGGCTGCCGAATGCAGGAAGGCTAGATAGGGCGCTATGATCTCGCAACCGCAAAATTTCATCGTCACTGGCAAAAAAAATAGCAAATGCCACATTCGGGACAATTTTCGGGATGGTCGATTCACGCAATATGCGTAAAAATCGATAATCCATCGTATCATGCACCTTTATCAATTCCATATGACATCAATTTTATACCGATATCGTCGGTTCAACATTGCCACATATGCGTCACAGCGTCTTCCGCGTCGATTCGATGGGATATGTCTTGTCAATATACGTCGCCTCCGTCGAAGCACCGAGATCAGCGCGGCGACGGAAAGCGTGTGGCAGGAAGTTCTATGCCGCGCCGCAACATGGACCGACTTGGCGGCCGCGACGAAGGCATGACCTCACGTCAATCGGCGAGTCCCGGGAGCTCATGCTCCAGCTATCGACGCGCCGCGCATCGTATTTGATCGTATAGTTCGAGGAAGGGCCACCGATCTTCGGTGGTATTTCATGAGACTGCTGGCACGACGTGTTGAGAATATTCGAGCGACGTGCTGCCGGCCGCGATTGCGCAGCATTATGCGCCGCTGCCCTGCCGCCCTTTCGCGACGAGAGCGTCGGTATAGGCCTGAAGCGTCCGGCCGCCGCGGATGGGGTCGTCCGGCATGTCGTAGTCGCCATCGACGCCGATGGCCGTCATCCGGGCATAGGACAGGGCGGCGGGCTCGGAAAAGCCCAGGGCGCGGTAGGCAGCCTCCCATTGGTCGCGCGGCGTCACCTGCGGCGTGACCGGCCTGCCGAGCGCCTGTCCGAACGCGGCCGCGACGTCCTCGGACGAATAGCGCTCGGGTCCCTCGACATAGCGGATGCCCGTCCGATCGGCCGGCTCGGTCAGCAGGCCGGCGGCGACCTCGCCGAGATCGTCCGGATCGACCATCGGCAGCTTTAGCTCGGCCGGATACATCGTTGGCAGGATGCCGTCCCGGCTGGCCGGCTCGAGCATCATGTCCCAGTTGCTCATGTAATAGGCCGCGCGGAGCACGGTTGCGGGAATGGGCTGCTGGCCCAGCCCCTCCTCCAGCTCGTGTAGCGTGTTCAAATCGCCGATCATCTCGCCGGGCTGCGCGCCATAGGTGGACTCGGCGACGATCTTCTCCAGGCCCGATCCGTCGAGCGCATCCAGCAGCAGGCGGATCGTCTCCTTCTCGGTCCGGTCGGTATCGGTATCGGGCGCCGCGGGCGGATTGAGCAGGAACAGGCGCCTGCCGCCGCGGAAGACCGCGCGCATCGCCTCGACATCGTGAAGGTCGGCGACGGCGACGGTCGCTCCCATCCGCTCCAGCCTTGTGGCCTTCTCGGCCGTCCGCGTGACGGCCGTGACCGCGCGGCCTTGCTTCAGCAGGGCCTCGGCGGTCGCGGATCCCACATGGCCGGTCGCGCCCAGGATAATGAACATCGGCAAATCCTCGTTCTGAAACCCCTCCGGCCAACGTGGCTGTCGGTGCCTTTGTGCCGGCTTGCCGCTTTCAGGGCCCGGACCGGCCGCGAAACCGGTCCGGCGAGGCGATGGGAAACGCTTGGCCCGGGCCGGCAAAGCCATCGGCATGCCGAACGCCGCGGGGAGCGCCGAAAGGCTACGTTTTCTGTGGCTGGGACGCACCAGTCCTGCCGCTTCGTCAACCTTGGGTAACTATTCCGAGCGAATCAGCTTTGCGGCACGCCATAGATGCGTTAACGCAAGATTAATTACGCGGGTGGGGGCCCAGTATGCGGTTCAAATGGGGTGCGATGTCGGCGCTGGCGATCACGCTGGCGGCAACCGGCGCTAGCGCCATGTCGATCGAAGAGGCGATCCGCCTCACGGTCCAGACCAATCCCAGCATCGGCGAAGCGGCCGCGAACCGGCGCGCCGTCGATTACGAGCTCAAGCAGGCTTTCGGCCAGTACCTGCCGCAGGTGAGCCTCGACGGCAGCTTCGGCTCCAGCCGCGTGCGCACCGACCAGGTCGGCGTGCTGCCGCCGCTGCGCTCGGACAAGTGGTTCAATCCCGCCCAGGGGCAGCTCGTCGTCCGGCAGCTGATCTTCGACGGTTTCGCCACGTCCAACGACATCTACCGCCAGGCCGCCCGCGTCGACGCGGCGGCATTGCGCGTGGTGGAGCGCTCCGAGCTCCTCGCGCTCGACGCGGCCGAAGCCTATATCGATATCCTGCGCCACGAGCAGATCCTCGGGGTCGCCCGCCGCAACATCGCCAAGCACCAGGAAATCTTTGGCTTGGTGCGCCGCAAGTTCGATGGCGGCTCCGGCAGCATCAGCGAAGTGCAGCAGGTCGAGGAGCGCCTCGCCGCCTCGCGCGCGGTGGAGAGCGACGTCATCAAGTCCCTCGAGGACACCAAGGCCAAGTTCCGCCGCATCGTCGGCGCCAACCCGACCGGCCTCACCTCCCCGCGGGGCATTGCCGGCCTTCCGGCGACCCGGGAGGCGGCCGTCGCCGTCGCGCGCGCCAGCCACCCGACGCTGGCCGTCGCCGCGGCCGATACCGACGCCGCGCGTTTCAACGCCGACCGCACCCTCTCCGGCTACATGCCCCGCGTCTACGCGGAAGGCGTGATCGGCAGCGGCGAGGAACTGCAGCAGATCCGCGGACCGCGCCAGGAAGCGACCGGACGCATCGTCATGTCGATGAACGTGTTCGACGGCGGCATCCGCGAGGCCCGCCGCGGCGAGGCCATCGAGCGCCTCGGCGAGGCGCGCATCCGCCAGGACACGCTGCGCCGCCAGGTCGACGAGGCCGCCGAGCGCGCCTTCATCAACCGCGTGGCGACCGGCAGCCGCGTCGCGGCCCTGCAGCAGCAGGTCACGGCCGCCGAGAAGGTCGTCGGATCCTACCGCCAGGAATACGACCTGAGCCGTCGCAGCCTGCTCGACCTGCTCGACGCCGAGAACACGCTGTTCAACGCCCGCACGCAGCTCGTGACGTCGCGGTTCATCCGCGTCTTCTCCGAGTACCAGCTCGCCGCGAGCACCGGCGCGCTGCTGCGGAAACTGAACATTCAAACGCTTGCGGAAAGCTCCGTCGGCACGCAGGAGCGGTGGGGCCAGGTGCGCTCCGGGCCGTCCGGCTTCACGGTGGAGCCGCTGCGGCAGTAACGTCCGGCGTCCAGAAGGACGGTTGGATCAACGCCACGTCTGGACGTCATGGTTCTGACCGCCCCGAAGACCACGGCCGAGCAAACGGCTGTCAACGAGCCCGACACGCCCGATTCCGCCGACATGGCGGCGCTGGAGGCGAATGCACGGGTTCCGTCCGATCCCGGACTCATCGAAGCGCTGACCTTCGTCGCGGCCCATCATGGCCGGCCGGTCTCGGCCCCGGCCCTGCTGGCGGGCCTGCCGCTGGAGAGCGGCTTCCTCGACCGCGAGGCCCTGCCCCGCGCAGCCGCCCGCGGCGGGCTCGCCTGCGAGATCGTGCGGCAGCCGCTGACGGCTGTCTCCGCGGCGGTGGTGCCGGTCATCGTCTTCCTGAAACAGGGCGGATGCCTGGTCGTCACGGCCCTCGACCACGAGGGCCAATGGGCCGACGTCGTCGATCCGCGCACGCGCAACGGCACGCGCGTCTCGCTGCCCACGCTCTCGGCCGCGTGCGACGGCACGACCGTGCTCACCGCGCCGCTGAACGCCGCCCCGGTGCAGAGCGAGCTGATCTCGGGGCGCGAGCCCGCTCCGCCGCACTGGTTCTGGAGCGTCATCCTCAAGTTCTGGCCGAACTATGCGCAGGTGGCCTTCGCGGCCCTGGTCCTGAACCTCCTGGGCCTCGCCCTGCCGCTGTTCTCGATGAACGTCTATGACCGGGTGGTGCCGAACGCGGCGGTGGCGACGCTGTGGGCGCTCGCGATCGGCGTGCTCATTGCGCTCATCTTCGACATGCTGCTGCGCACCGTGCGCTCCGAGATCGTCGACGTCGCCGGCAAGAAGGCCGACCTGCTCCTCGCCTCGCGGGTGTTCGAGCATGTCATGTCGATCCGGCTGGAGCGCCGGCCGGGCCTTGCCGGCGCCTTCGCCAACCAGGTGCGCGAATTCGAGACGGTGCGCGACTTCTTCACCTCGGCGACGCTGATCGCGCTGACCGACGTCGTCTTCATCGTGATCTTCGCGGCGGTGATGTTCGCGCTCGTCGGCGCCCTCGCCTGGGTATCGGTCCTGGCGGTGCCGATCGTCGTCGCCATCACGCTCCTGATCCAGATCCCGCTCGGCCGCGCCATCGCCAAGGCGCAGCGGGAGGGCGCGCTGCGCCACGCCATCCTGATCGAGGCGGTGAACGGGCTGGAGACGATCAAGTCCGTGGGCGGCGAAGGCCGGATGCAGCGCGCCTGGGAGCGCGCCGTGGCCGCGACCGCGCGCTCGAGCCACGACAGCCGCTTCTGGGCGACGGTCGCCACCCATTCCACCGCCTTCGTGCAGCAGGCGGTGACGATCGTGACCTTGATCTGGGGCGTCTACCTGATCCAGGACGGCTCGATCACCACGGGCGCCCTCGTGGCCTCGACGATCCTCGGCGGGCGGATGCTGGCGCCGCTGGCCGGCATCTCCGCGACGCTGTCGCGGCTCCAGCAGACCATCGTGGCGCTGCGCTCCATCGAGGGCGTGATGGCGATCGAGAGCGAGCGCCCGCTCGGCAAGCCGTTCGTCGCCAGGCCGATCACCGACGGGGCGGTGCGTTTCGAGAACGTCACCTTCACCTATCCCGGCGCGGCGCTGCCGGCGATCAAGGACGTGTCCTTCGCCGTCGCGCCCGGCGAGCGCATCGGCATCATCGGCCGGATGGGCTCGGGCAAGTCGACCGTGGGCCGGCTGGTCGCGGGGCTCTATGGGCCGGAGAACGGCACGGTCTTCCTCGACGGCGTGGACGCGCGGCAGATGGATCCGGCCGACATCCGCGGCGGCGTCGGGCTGGTCGGCCAGGATCCGGAGCTGTTCGTCGGCACCCTGCGCGACAACATCGCGTTCGGCCGGCCCGAGGCGACCGACGCCGAGATCGTGGATGCCGCCAAGCTGACCGGCGTCGACGAATTCGCGGCGCGCCATCCGCGCGGCTACGACATGGTGGTCGGCGAGCGCGGCCGGACGCTGTCGGGCGGCCAGCGCCAGACGGTGGCGATCGCCCGCTGCATCATCCGCAAGCCGCGCATCCTCTTCCTCGACGAACCGTCGAGCGCCATGGACACGGGGAGCGAGACGCAGCTCATCGAGCGGCTGCTGGAGATCGGCGGCAGCGGCATCACCGTGATGATCTCCACGCACCGCCATTCGCTGCTGCAGGTGGTGGACCGGCTGCTCGTCTTCGAGCGCGGCGAGCTCGTCGCCGACGGGCCGCGGGACGACGTGCTCAAGGAACTGGCGCGGCGCGGGCGCCGCGAAGGCCCCACGCCGGAGGCGCGCAAGCCGTGACCTCGCGCCTGAACCTGAAATTCCTGAACCATGCCGACGGGGCCCACGACCTCGACATATCGCGGGCCTCGTGGCTGCTCGTCGTCATCATCGGCGCGCTGCTGTTCTTCGGGCTCGTCTGGGCGGCCCTTGCCCATGTCGAGGAGGTGACGCGCGGCGACGGCCGCGTCATCCCCTCCCAGCAGGTGCAGGTCGTGCAGGTGCTGGAGGCGGGGCTGGTGGAGCGCATCATGGCGCGCGAGGGCGACATCGTCGCCGACGGCCAGGTGCTGATGCGCATCGACGATACCGGCTTCTCCTCGCAGCTCGGCGAGATCCGCCAGCGGCGCTTCTCGCTGATCCTGCGCATCGCGCGGCTGGAGGCGGAGGCCAACGGCCGGACGCGGATCGAGGCATCCCCCGACATTGCCGGGCGGGCCCAGGCGGTGCTCGACGCCGAGCAGAACCTCTTCAAGGCGCGGCTGGAGAAGCAGGCGCAGGACCTGGCGATCCTCGACCAGCAGCTGGTTCAGCGCAAACAGGAGCTGCAGGAGCTCCTCGCCAACGAGCGCAAGCTGCAGCAGACCGTGACGTTCTCGGAGCGCGAGTTCGAGATCAACAAGAACCTGCGCCGGCAGGGCGTCGTGTCGGAGATCGACATGGTGCGCATCGAGCGCCAGCTCGCGACGACCAAGGGCGAGCTGGATGTCGTCCAGCGTCAGATCCCGCGCTCGCAATCGGCGATCGTCGAGGTGGAGGAGCGGCTGAAGAACGCCGAGTCCGCCTTCCGCTCCCAGGCGCGGGAGGAACTGACCAAGGCGCAGGCCGACCTTTCGGTGCTCGACGAGACGATCAAGGCCGCCTCCGACCGCGTGACGCGCACGACGCTGAAATCGCCGGTGCGCGGCATCATCAACAAGCTCAATGTCACGACGATCGGCGCCGTGGTCCAGCCGGGCCAGAACATCGTGGAGATCGTGCCGCTTGAGGACACGCTCCTGATCGAAACCCGCGTCCGGCCGCAGGACGTGGCGTTCCTGCATCCGAACCAGCGTGCCAACGTGAAGATCACGGCCTACGATTACTCGATCTACGGTACGTTGCCGGGCGTCGTGGAGCGTATCAGCGCCGACGCGATCACCAACGACAAAGGTGAAGCGTTCTATCGGGTCATCGTCCGGACCGATAAGAATTTCCTGGGTTCGGCAAACAAGCCTTTACCAATTATTCCGGGAATGGTCGCCTCGGTCGACATCTTAACCGGTGAGAAAACCGTCCTCGCTTATCTCATGAAGCCGCTGACAAAAGCGCGGTCCGAAGCGCTCCGCGAGCGCTAACGGCGAGATAACAGGGACGGTACTTCATGACGGCTCTAGCCGCGCAGTCGCGCGCGCCCCGGCGCGTGCGTGCCATGGCCTGCGTCCTCGCGACGGGAGGCCTTCTCGCCACCGCGTTCCCCGCGGCCGCGTTCGGACCCGATGAGCCGGGCCTTGCCCCCGCGCTCGGCCTGCGCGGCACGCTGTCGCCGGAACCGGCCGCGCTCGTCCGGCCCCCTGCCCGGCCGGCGCCCGTGAACCCGGCCGTGGCGCGCGCCGCCGCCTTCAAGGTCTTCAGCATCAACGCCGTGCTCGCCGCCCGCGACGGCGCGCAGCCGAGGCCCGCCGCCGCGCCGAGCCTGTTCGGCGACGAGGGGCCGCTGGGGCTGCGCGGCCTAGACCCGGAGCCGCCGGCACCGGCTGCGACGGCCGAGTTCGGCCAGGTCGCCATCCCGTTCGGGGCGCCCTCCACGATGCGCCGCTGGAACGAGGTTCGCGCGCGGATGGGCCTGGAGCGCAGCCGGCTCGACGATTGCGCGGCCGACGGCGGGGCCTGCGTCACCGAGCGGGAGCGCCGCTGGAGCGAGACGGCCCGCCGCGCGGGCGCGCTCGACGGGCGGGCCCGGATCGAGCATGTCAACCGGTCGATCAACCGGCTCGTGCCCTACCGGGCGGACGTCGCGACCTACGGCGTCGCCGACCGCTGGGCGACGCTGACCGAGACATTGGCGCTCGGCGGCGATTGCGAGGACTTCGCCATCGCCAAGTTCGAGACGCTGAAGCGCGCCGGCCTGCCGGCATCCCAGATGCGCATTGTCCTGGTGCGGCACCTGCTGCGCGGCGAGGACCACGCCGTCCTGTCGGTGGCGCTCGACGGGCGCCGCTACATCCTCGACAACCTCACCGACGAGGTCCGCAGCGACGCCGAGATCGGCCATTACGCGCCGGTCGTCGCGGTGCAGGAAACGGGCGGCATCATCTATGCGGCGCCTGTCGTCGCGCGCGATGCGAACACCGCTTCGCTTCAATGACAACGACTTGACGGTCGTCGTTCCATAAGGGGGCCTCGCGGCCCCCTTCTTTTTGCGCCGCGCACCAAGCAATCCGCGCATTTTTCCAAAAAGTTAATTTAACTGTGTGGCGTACTTACCGTTGCGGTAATGCTTAACGAAAGGTAACTAACCAGCCGGGGTATTTTAGCCGAATTGGAACAGGCTATGGCTGGGCGTAATCAGACCGACGGATCCTTCATCGTGGCGCAGGCCGGCGGCACGACGCCTCCGGGCCCGCCGCCTCCGGCAGACCGCTCGGGCAAGCCAACGCTCGTCGTCCAGAAGCCCCCGGCAGGCGGCTTGCCGACCTTCGACGGCAACGCCTTCTCGACCATCGACCTGCGCACCATCGCCAACGAGCAGATCGTGCTCCTGCGCGACGGACGCTCGCTGCGGATCATCTTCAGCGACAACGGCGTCGTCACGATCACCGACTTCTTCGGCGGCCCCGACGGGACGCAGCCGAACGTCCAGGTGGGCGAAGGCCAGTCGATCCTGACGCCCCAGCAATTCGCCCAGGCCTTCCCGATCACCACCGATCCGAGCGTCCTGCCGGCGGCCGGCCCCGGCGGCGGCGCGGAGAGCGGCGCCAACGTCGATCCCAACGCCGACCTGCGCAACCTCGCGGACGGCCGCGGCGGCCCGCAGGGCCTGCTCGGCGACACCGATTTCGGGGGCGGCTTCGGCACCCAGGAACTGCTGTCCGACGACCGCCCGACGGCGTTGGACACGATCGTCAACCTGACCGAGACCTCGACCGACGAGGCGACGCTCGACCGGACGAACAACCCCGTCTCGGTGTCCGGCATCCTCAACATCAATTTCGGCCGCGACGGTTTCGGCTCCGTCTTCTTCAACGGCGCCATCGAGCTCGACGCGATCGGCGGCCCGTCCCTGTCGCTCGTCGCCGGCGGCGCGCCGGTCGCCACGGGCCTGACATCCGGCGGCTCGCCGATCACGATCCGCCTCAATGCGGAAGGCACGCTGATCGAGGCGCTCGCCACGGTCGACGGCGTCCAGAAGACGATCTTCACCGCCCAGGTCGGCGGCCTGACCGGCAACACCTACACGCTGACGCTGTTCGAGGAGATCGACAATATCGGCTCGGTGCGCGACCTCGCGCAGGCCTTCGTGTTCTACCTGGAGGCGCGCGACCGCGACGGCGACGCGTCGTTCTCCCCCGTCCGCCTCATCTTCAACATCGGCGACGACGTGCCCGAACTGCTGGGCGCCGTGCCGGTGGCCAACGCGATCCGCGAGGGCGACAATGCGCTCGGCAACGAGGACGGCAACGGCGTCGCCGTGAGCGGCCGTCCGACCGATCCCGCCTTCCCCTCGCCGGACAAGCTCGACGACGTCCTCAACGCCTCGATCGGCCGCCCGGGCCCCGACGGCCTGCCGCTGCCGCCCTTCGGCTTCGGCGACGGCATCCCGGACGAGGCGACCGTCAGCGGATCGCTGCTGATCGAATGGGGCGCGGACGACGACACCGGGTACGACGACGCGCCGGGCGACACGATCGCGCGCAGCATCGAATTCGCGCCGGTCGCCGAGATCGGCGGCCCGGCCGGCGCGCCGGCGGGCTCGGCGCCGGTCCTCGACGCGGCGGCAGCCGCTTTCCTGCAGGTCTCGCGCATTCCCGCGGGCGGCGGCGCGCCGGAGGCGATCTCCGGTCTCTATTCCAACGGCCAGCCGATCAAGATCTGGATCGATCCGTCCCCGAATGCGGGCGTCGGCGGTGTCCAGCAGGCGCGGCTCGTGGGCTATACCGGCCCGCTGATCGGCAGCGGCGAGGGTGAGGGCGAAGGCCAGGGCGGCTTCCCGCTGAACCCCGTCTTCGTCGTGACGCTCGACGCCGCCGGCTTCAACGGCACCTACAATTTCACGCTGCTCGGCACGCTCGACCATCTCGGCAGCCTCGACGCGGCCAATCCGAGCCATACCACGCCCGGAATCTCCCTCGACGGCGAGACGGGCGTCCTGTCCCTCGACCCGACGGCGGAAGGCGAGGCGCAGGTCAATCTCGAGGATTACGCGCTGACCTTCGGCGTGCGCGGCTATGACGCCGACGGAGATCCCGTCGAGACGACGTTCACGATCCTGATCCGGGACGACAAGCCCGTCGCGTACGATTTCGACAGCGCCGAGTCGAAGACGATCCAGGAGGAAGACCGCACCGGCGTGCCGGATGCGAACGACGTCGATGCCGAGGACGGCACCGTGCTCGTCGATGCCCTGGGCGACGGCAAGCCCCTGTCCGGCACGCAGATCACCGATACGCTCGGCGTGCGCTGGGGCTCGGACCGCGACCAATACAATCTCGCCGGCGGCGACGGTGTCGGCCGCCTGCTGCAGTTCCGCGCCGGCGAGGGCCTGCCCTTCGCGCTCGTGGATGCGGCGACCGGCAACCCGGTCTCCGAGTTGCGCTCCGAAGGCCAGCTGGTCCAGTACCGCTATGACACGATCGACGGCCAGCCGCGGCTGACCGGCTTCGTGCCGACCGCCATCGAGGGCGAGATCAAGGTCGTCTTCCAGATCGCGCTCGACCCGTCGCAGCCCAATGGCGGCTTCGCCTTCACGCTGTTCGAGACGCTGGACCATCCCGCCAATGCGGGCGGCACGGCCTCCGAGCAGAACATCCTCGACTTCCAGGTCTTCTACCGCGCGACCGACGCCGACGGCGACCAGTCGGACGGCTCGTTCCGCTTCCGGGTCGAGGACGACGTCCCCGTGATCACCGGCGCCACGAACAGCGCGCTGGACGAGGACGACCTGCCGGCGGGCAATGACGGCGACAAGGAGGCCCTCACCGCCACGGCGAGCCTCGGCATCTCCTGGGGCTCCGACGACGGCGCCGCGCGCTCCGTCGCGTTCGACACCCGCAGCGTGCTCGGCTTCCAGGTGCCGGACGTGCGCTTCATCGACGGCAACGGCAACGAATACCTGCCGACCTCGAGCGGCGACGTCATCGCCTATTCGGTCGCCATCGTGAACGGCAACCCGGTCCTGACCGCGACCGCCTATCCGATCGGCGGCGCTCCGCGCACCGTGTTCACCATCGAACTCGACGCTTCGGCGCCGAACGGCGAGTACACGTTCACGCTCCTCGACAATATCGACCACCGCTCCGGCAACGGCGAGAACATCACCGACATCCGCGTCCGCTTCCAGGCGACGGACAGCGACGGCGACACGGTCGAAAGCACGTTCGAGGTGCGGCTCACCGACGACGTGCCGGTCGCGACGACGCCGGACGCGTCCTCGCTGATCGAGGAGGATCTTCCCTATGTCGCCGGCCTGCCGGACCAGACCATCGCGGACGTGACGGTTGCGACGGGCTCGGTCGGCATCCTGTGGGGCGCCGATGACGACACCGCCTTCCCGGGCCAGCGCTCGCTGGAATTCGTGACCTCCGGCGGCGCGCCGGTCGTCAACGTGACCGGGACCAACGCCAATGGCGACCCGGTCTCCGTCGCGCTGACCGCAGACGGCCGGACCGTGCGCTTCGCGCTGACCAATCTCGGCGACGGCGCCGTGCTGGTCGGCTATGTGGGCAACAGCCCCCTCGCCGCGCTCAACCCGGCGAACCACGTCTTCACGCTGACGCTCGATCCGGATGCGACGGCGAACGGCCAGTACACGTTCCGCCTGCTGCAGAACCTCGACCATCCGGGCGTCGACCAGGACACGTTGCGCCTCGCCTTCGACGTGCGCGGCGTGGATTCCGACGGCGACCGCACCCTGCCGACGACGATCGTCGTCAGCATCGTCGACGACAAGCCCGAGATCGACCCGGCGCTGAACCAGACCGCCTCGATCGACGAAGAGGTCCTCGCCGCCGGCAATGTCGGCGACACCTATACCGGCCGCACCGGCGACGATGCGGACCTCGCCCCCAATCCTGGCGCCACCGTCAGCGGCACGCTCGGCGTGTATTGGGGCGCGGACAACGCCAATCCGGGCACGAACGGCGTCGACCGGACGCTGACCTTCGACCCGGCCGCCCTGCCCTCCGGCCTGACCTCGGACCAGGTCCCGCTGGAATATGTCCTGTCGGGCAACGGTTCGGTGCTCACCGCCTACCAGGGCGCGGGACGCACGGATGCCGACCGCGTCTTCGTGGCGACGCTGAGCGACGCGGCCTCGGGTTCCTACACGTTCACGATCCTGGGCAATCTCGACCATGCGGGCGTGAATGCCGAGGACAACCTCGCGATCGCGCTCAACTTCATCGCCAAGGACGCCGACGGCGACACGGCCAAGGGCACGTTCACCGTCTCGGTGGACGACGACGCGCCGGTTCTGCTGGGCGCCGTCGGCAGCACGCTGGACGAGGACGACCTCGCCACCGGCAACGACACGCTGCCCAAGGAGGCGCTCTCCTCCACGGCCAGCCTCGGCGTGGCGTGGGGGTCGGACGACGGCGCCGCGCGCAGCCTCGCCTTCGACACCCGCTCGGTTCTCGGCATCCAGGTGCCGGACGTGCGCTTCCTCGACGGAGCCGGCAACGAGTTCGTGCCGACCTCGAACGGCAATCTCCTGCTCTATTCCGTCGCGACGGTGGGCGGCGTGCCGACCCTGACGGCGACGACGCTCGGCGGCACGCCGGTCTTCACCATCGCGCTGGACAAGGCCGCCGCCAACGGCGCCTACACGTTCACGCTGCTGGACAACCTCGACCACCGGCCGGGGAACGGCGAGAACTTCATCGACATCCGCGTCGGCTTCCGCGCGACGGACGGCGACGGCGACCGCGTGGCCGGCACGTTCAACGTGCGCGTCACCGACGACGTGCCGCTGGCGACGACGCCGCCGGACGTGGCGAACCTGAAGGAAGAGGCCCTCGCCTACGTCACGGCGCCGGCCGACCCGGACAGCCCGGACGTGGACGTGCGGGCCGTGACCGGCTCGCTCAACATCCTGTGGGGAGCGGACGACGACACGGTCGCCGACGTCACCGGCAACCAGCGCGACCTCGACTTCGTGACCGCGGGCGGCAACCCGGTCGTGGCCGTCACCGGCGAGAACGGCGTCGTGCCGACGCTGACGGCGGACGGCCGCACCGTGCTGTACACGGTGGTGAACAGCGGCGACGGCGCTCTGCTCGTCGGCTACACCAACGCGAATTTCGGCGGCGTCCTGAACCCGTCGAACCACGTCTTCACGATCAGCCTCGATGCGGACGCGCTGGCCGGCGGCCAGTACACGTTCACGCTGCTCGGCAATCTCGACCATCCGGTGGCGAGCGGCACCGCGCAGGACAAGCTCACCCTCGCCTTCCAGGTCCGCGCGACGGATTCGGATGGGGATTCCGTCGTCACGACGCTGTCGATCGTCATCGAAGACGACATGCCGGCGATCGATACCGCCGCCATCCAGAACCGCGCGATCGACGAGGAAGCCCTCGCCGGCGGCAATGCGGGCGAGACCTATGCCGGCGCGACCGGCGACGCGGCCGACATGGCCGGCAACACGGCCCTCACGGTCGGGGGCACGCTGGGCATCGCCTGGGGTGCCGACAACGGCAACCCGGCCGCCAATGGCCGCGACCGCACGCTGACCTTCGACCAGGGCAACCCGCCCGCCGGCCTGACCTCGGACGGCGCCTCGCTCGGCTACGCCTATTCCAATAGCGGCCGCACGATCACGGCCTACAAGATCAACGGCAATGCCAACGACGCGACGGATCCGGCCAACCGGGTCTTCACCGCGACGTTGAGCGACAGCGGCAACGGCAGCTACACGTTCACGCTGCTGGGCAATCTCGACCATGCCGGCCCGAACGCCGAAGACGACCTGGCGGTCGCGCTCGCCTTCGTCGCCAAGGACACGGACGACGACACTGCGACCGGCACGTTCACGGTCACGATCGACGACGACGCGCCGGTGCTGGGCGCGGCCGCCGGCCTCACCTTCTCCGAGGACGACCTCTCCGCCTTCCCGGCCACCGACGCCACGGGTCCGGACCTGACAGTCCAGACCGCGGGCCTCGCTGTGAACTGGGGTTCGGACAACGCCGTGAGCGAGCGCTCACTCGCGTTCCTCACGCAGGGCACGCTTGTCGGCCAGCAGGGCCAGGTCCAGATCCTTGACGGCGCCGGAAATCCGGTGGTCGTCCCGACCTCGAACGGCGATCCGCTGGTCTTCCGCGTCACGGTCGAGAACGGCGTGCCGACGCTGACGGCCTATGCCTATCGCGTGCTCGACGGCTTCGCGGAGCGGCCGGTCTTCACGATCACGCTCGACAAGAGCGCGGCCAACGGCGCCTACACCTTCACGCTGCTCGACAATCTCGACCATCCGGCGGGCAACGGCGAGAACGTCCTCGACATCCGCGTGAACTTCCGCGCGACCGACGGGGACGGCGACGCCGTCGACGGCAACTTCACGGTGCGCCTCGTCGACGACAAGCCGGAACTGGCCGGCGCCGTCACGACGACGCGCCTGTTCGAGGACAACCTCGCCGGCGTGCCGGGCGTCAACGACACCCAGCCGACGGGCTCGCCGAACCCGGCGGGCACCGATCCGCGCAGCGTCACCGAGAATCTCCAGATCGCCTGGGGCGGGGACGACGACACGGCCTGGCCCGGCGAGCGGCAGCTCGACTTCATCCAGCTCGGCGGCAATCCGTCCGTCTCGGTGACGCGCGAGGACGGCGTGACGCCGGCGGCGCTCACCTCCGGCGGCGCGAACGTCAAGTTCGTGGTGCTCAACACCGGCACCGACGCCGAGACGCTCGTCGCCTATACGGGCAACGACATCCTCGGCCCGATCTTCAACCAGGTCTTCACGGTCAGCCTGAACCCGAATGCGCCCAACGGGCAGTACACGTTCACGCTGATCCGCGAGCTGGACCACCCGGTCAACGGCACGCTGGAAGACGTGCTGAACCTGCGCTTCGGCGTGCGGGCGACCGATTCCGACGGCGACAGCGTCGACCAGTACTTCACCGTTCAGGTGCAGGACGACGTCCCGGTCGCCGGCAGCGCCGACGTCACGCTCAACGAGCGGATTCCGTCCAGCGGCATCTACGAGGCGACCGCGTCCGGCCAGGCCCTGTCCTCGCCCTTCGGCGCGGGCGCCGACGGCTGGCGCGGCGACACGTTCGAGAACGCGGTGGACCTCGTGTCCGTCAGCCCGGTCTCGGTCATCAACCCGGCGGACGGCCAGGCCGTCGCCGTGACCTTCTCCAAGATCAATTCCCCCAGCGGCCAGGCGATCTTCGTCGGCAGCGCGGGACCGCTCGGCGAGGTCATCCGGCTGACGCTGGACCAGAACGGCACCTTCGCCTACCGCCAGTCGCAGCCGCTGTTCCACAAGGACGGCTCGCTGCTGCAGGACGCCCGTGACCTCGACTTCGTCTACACCGTCACCGACGGCGACGGCGACGTCAGCGCGCAGCAGACGGTCTCGGTCACGATCAACGACGACGCGCCGACGGCGCGGACGGGCGCGGCGACCGTGACGGATTCCGACACGGCGGGCGCCGGCCAGATCAGCCTGCCGGGCACGGCCCTCTCGGGCGCGATCTCGCCCGGCGCAGACGGCTGGAAGAACGCGAGCTTCTTCGACGCGGTGACGATGGACGGCCAGCCCCAGCTCGCGGGCGGCGGCATCATCCATGTCGTCAACCCGGCCGACGGCTCCGCCGTGGACGTGGTCTTCACCAAGACCGCCGGCCCCGGCGGCAGCGTGCGCTTCGAGGGCAACGCGGCGGGCTTCGGCGCGCCGGTCATCGTCCTGACGCTCAGCGCCAACGGCACCTTCACCTATGTGCAGACCGAGGCGCTCTATCATACCGGCGGCAACGCCGTGACGGCGTCCGACCTTGTCTTCAACTACCGGCTGACGGACGCGGACGACGACACGACCGCCGCGCAGGCGATCACCATCACCGTCAACGACGTGGCGCCGACGCTGGACGCCAGCACCGTGTCGCTGTCCGACGGCGAGGCGGCGCTCGCCGGCCTCGACCGCGCGCCGCGCACCGGCGACGACGCGACGCTCGTGATGCAGCAGACCTTCGCGGCTCCGGTTCCCGGCGCCGACGGCTGGCGCGGCGGCAATTTCGGCCAGGCGGTGACCTTCACCGACAAGCCGGGCCTGTTCTACGTGGTCAACACCGCGACGGGCGCCTTCGTCGAGGTGCAGGTCAACGGCAACAACGTCGTGCGCACCGCGACGTCGGCAAAGCTGTTCGCGACCGTCGACTTCGGTGACGGCTTCGGCCCGCGCACGGTGTTCGAGTTCACCGTCGATGCGGCCGGCAGCGTCACCTATGTCCAGTATGTGCCGCTGCGCCATGCCGAGAACACGGCCGAGGACGGCGCGCTCACCCTGCCCTTCGGCTTCACGCTGACGGATGCGGACGGCGACGTCACCGCGTCCAAGCTGACCAACGTCACGGTCGGCGACGACGAGCCGACCATCGCGACGGGCGCGATCGCCTTCACGGGCTCGGAATCCGTCCTGGCGGGGCCGGACCATATCGGCGGCAACGGCGATGATCAGACGCTGGTCCTTTCCACGACCGTCGCCGCGCCGATCTCCGGCACGGATGGCTGGAAGGACGGCTCGTTCGGCAGCGCCGTGACCTTCACGACAATCCCCACGGACCTGATCTACGTGGTCAATCCGGCGACGGGCGTGCCGGTCGGCCTCAACGTCAACGGCAACAACGTGATCCGCACGGCGACGTCGATCACGCTGTTCCACGATGTCGATTTCGGCTCCGGCCCGCAGCGCGTGTTCGAGCTGGAGATCCGCAACGACGGGACCGTCGAGTACCGCCAGTTCATGGCCCTGCGCCACGAGGAAGGCGGCGCGACCGACGGGGCGCTGCAGCTCAACTTCGCCTACACGCTCACCGACGGCGACCTCGACACGACGGCGGCGCAGGCCATCACCGTGACGATCAACGACGACGCCCCGACCGCGGCGGGCCCCGTGACGCTGAGCGTCAGCGAGGCGGACCTGGAGACGGCCCTGGCGCTCGGCTCGGCCGGCGCCGTGGACGCCGACACCGCGAACGGCGCCATCGTCACCGGCAACCTCGAGGCGGCCGTCACTGCGGGCGCCGACGTGCCGGCCACGTTCGGCGTCGAGACGACGAACCTGTCGGCCTCGCTCCAGGCCCTGACATCGGACGGCCAGGCGCTGGTCTACACCCGCTCCGGCAACACGCTCGTCGCGACCTCCGCCGACGGACGCGAGGTCTTCACCTTCGCGGTCAACACCGCGACCGGCGCCTACACGTTCGAGCTGAAGGACCGGATCGACAACGAGGAGAAGCTGCTCGTCGACGGCATCCGCGTCGCCATCGCGGATATCGACGATCCCGGCGAGCGCATCGTGCTGGCCGAGCAGTCCGGCAACCAGCTCGCTTTCATCGGGCGGCTGCCGGACGGCGACGCCATCATCCGCGTCACGAACAAGAGCGGTGTGCCGGTCGCCTGGCAGCTCGACAACATGGATGGCGGCACGGACTTCGCCGTCGGCCTCGGTGCCAACCAGACCGCCTATATCAATGTCGGTCAAATCAGCGGGACCGTGCAGTTCCAGCTGACGGGTTCGGGCGCTCCGAACGGCCGCACCACGGTGAATCCCGGCCATACCGATGGCGTGGTCTATGTGGACGGCCGCGAGAGCCTGACCCTCGACCTGTCCTCGGCCGTCACCGTGACGGATGCGGACGGCGACAGCCTCGCTCTCTCCGGCAACCTCCTCGTCACGATCACCGACGACGTCCCCGCCGCCGGCCAGGTCGTCGATGCAGGGACCGTGACGGAAGACGGCATCGCGGGCGAGGCCTTCGCGGGCGCGGTCGGCTATTCCAATGCCGGCACGACGACGGGCGGACAGACGCTCACCGGTGCGATCCAGTTCGGCGCAGACGGCTATAAGGCCGGGACGCTGACCTTCGGCGCCACCCAGCCGTCGCTGACGACGAATGGCGGGACGCCGGTCCAGTACCAGCGGGTCGGCAACGTGCTCTACGGCTATACCGGCGCCCCGCTCGCCGCCGGCGTCACGCCGGCCGCCAACAACCAGGTCTTCACGCTCTCGCTCGACCTGGTGTCCGGCGCGTTCCTGTTCACGCTGCTGAAGACGCTCGACCACGGCACCGACACGCAGCAGAGCCTGCTCGATCTCGGCTTCCAGATCGGCTTCCAGGACAATGAGGGCGACGCCGCGACGGCGACGCTGCTCGTCAAGGTCGAGGACGGCTGGGACGGCAACGACATCGTGACCGGCACGGCCGGCGCCGACCGCCTCGTCGGCGGCCCGGGGACGAACGAGCTCTACGGCCTCGCCGGCAACGACATCCTCGGCGGCGACAGCAAGGCGCAGGTGACCCGCTTCGACGGCGGCGCCGACATCGACACGCTGGAGACCAAGTCCCCGGGCGGACTGACGACGGTCGACCTTCAGGCCAACACGATCACCGGCGGCCATTACAACGGTTCGGGCGTCTTCAACGTCGAGAACGTCACCAACAAGTCGCCGAACTCGGCGGTCGTGTATCGCGGCGACGGCGAGGCCAACCGGCTCGAAGGCGGCAACGGCAACGACGTGTTCGAGGGCCGCGGCGGAAACGACACGATCATCGCCGGCGACGGCGACGACCTCGTCGTCTTCAATGCCGGACTCCTGGGCAATCCGGGCCCGGTGGTCGACGGCGTCGACAGCGTCTCGGGCGGCACCGGCAGCGACACGCTGCGCGTCGTTTCCGACGGCAGCCGCAGCGTGGCGCTGCAGATCGGCGGCACGACCGGCACGTTCGAGGTGCGCGGCACCGGCGCGGCGCCGCTCTTCGTCTCCGCGACATCGGTGGAGACCATCGAGTTCGCGCTCGGGACGAACGTCTCCAACGAGGTCTTCGGCTCCGGCTCCGCCGACGCGCCCAAGCTTCTCGCCTACGGCACGTCCGCCATCGACGGCGCCACGCTCGGCCTCGGCAACGGGCAGGACCGGTTCTTCGCCGGCGCCTCGCTCGTCACCGACGAGATCGACGCCCGCGACGGCAACGACTTCGCCATCTACACGCCCGCGTCCAACGCGACGGGCGGCCTCGGCGTGCAGATCAACCTGTCCACGACCGACTATAACGACGGCACCTACGCCATCGCGGCCAATACCGCGCAGTTCAAGCTCGCGGCCGCCGGCCCGACCTATACGGATCGGCTCTACAATTTCGAGAACGCGGAAGGCGGCGGCGGCAACGACGTGTTCGTCGGCACCGCGGGCGTCAACAGCCTGCGGGGCGAGGACGGCAACGACACGTTCGTCGGCGGCCTCGGGGACGACAACATCAATGGCGGCCAAGGCAACGACCGCGTGCTCTACGCGCTCGGCGACGGCGCCGACGTGGTGGACGGCGGCGCCGACATCGACACGCTGGTGGTGACAACGCCCGGCGGCGCGGCGAACCTGATCCAGTACGTCAAGGCGGTCGGCTCCGACCTGCAGATGACGCCGTTCGATTACGGACTGGTCACGCCCTACGACGTCACGCTCACGGTGCGGAACGTCGAGCTGCTCGACTTCGACCTGAAGAACGGCAATTGGCTGGTCTTCGGCCAGGGCGGCGGCAACCTCGCGGCAACCGGGGTCACGAACGTCAAGGTCACCGGCGACGGCACCGGCACCGCCCTGTGGTTCGCCAACGTCTCCTCGGCGACGGCGCTCGAGGCCACGCTCGGCGGCGGCGACGATTACTTCGTCGGCAGCGGCGTGACGGTGGGCTCGGTCGTCGATGGCGGCACCGGCGTCGACACGCTGGATTACAGCCAGATCACCCAGCGCTTCTCGATCAACCTGGGCGGCGGCACGGCCACGCGTTACACGCTCGGCGGCGCCCTGGTTGCCACGGACCTCGTGACCGCCTTCGAGAACGCCACGGGCTCCGTCGGCAACGACGAGATCTACGGCAGCAACGTCAACAACGTCCTGAACGGCAATGACGGCAACGACACCCTTGCCGGCATGGACGGCGACGACGTCCTCAATGGCGGTGACGGAAACGACACGCTGATCGGCGGCGCCGGCATCGACACGCTGAACGGCGGCATCGGCAACGACACGTTCGCGCTGGGCAACGACATTCCCGGCGGCGCCGGCGGGTCGCGCAACATCGCGCTCGGCGACGGCTCGTTCCGCTCCCTCAGCATCGCCGGGCTCGCGGGCACCGGCGACACCGTGGTCGGCGGCTCGGGCAACGACGTCATCAACCTCTACCGCGAAGGCCGTCCGGGCTTCGTCGCCGATTACGTGGCGGCGCCTGGCTACCTATCCGGCGTCGAGACCATCAACGGCACCGACGGCAACGACATCATCATGCTGGCGGCCGGCTACACGGCCGACGGCGGCACCGTCACGCTGAATGGCGGCGACGGCGACGACGCGCTCGCGGGCAGCAATGCAGGCGACATCCTCAATGGCGGCGAGGGCAACGACCTCCTGTCCGGTCTTGGCGGCGCCGACACGCTGAATGGCGGCGGCGGCAACGACGAGATCTGGGGCGGCGCGGGCAACGACACGATCAATGGCGGGGCCGGCGACGACACGATCCTCTACGTGTCGGACAATGGCAGCGATACCGTGGACGGCGGCGCCGACACGGACACGCTGATCGTGCGCGGCACGGCCGGGAACAATACGTTCTCGGTCACCAACACTGACGGGAACCCGGCTTCCCTCGAGGTCGGCGTCGACGGCGCCACCTCACTGGTGACCGGCGTCGAGGAGATCGAGATCGAAGGCAGCGGCGGGGTCGACACCCTCACCGTCGCGGGCGACCTTGGCGGCACGGGCCTGTCCCAGAGCACGATCCGGTTCGACGCCGGCACCGGCGACGACACGCTCGACCTCTCGGGCCTCCAGTCCGCCCACCGCGTCGTCTCCAACGGCGGCGATGGCAATGACACGCTCAGCATCGGCGTCGCCTACGGCGCGGCAGCGTTCGCCAAGGTGTTCGGGACCGACGGTAGCACGCTGATCGGCACCGACATGACGATCGGCGGCGTGACGCATCAGTTCCTCAATTACGAGGCGTTTGCCTTCACCGACGGCACGCGGACGTTGCAGGAGCTGTTCAACACCGCTCCGGCCGCCACGGGCGGCGAGGTGCTGACGGCCAGCGAGGACGGCAGCTTCACCATCCTGGCGGCGCAGCTCACCGGCAACGACGTCGATCCGGATGCGGGGCAGACGTTGCGACCGGTGCTCGTTTCGGGTCCGCTAGCTTCCGCCGGCGCGCTCGTCGACAACGGCAACGGCACCTTCACCTTCACGCCCGCGCAGAATTTCTCGGGCGTTGCGACCTTCACCTACAAGGTCAATGACGGGCTGGCGGATTCCAACGTCGTCTCCGCCTCCATCAACGTGACGCCGGACGCCGACGCGCCCACGCTGACCATCGCGGGAGGGGCCTCGCCCAACGCGGCCGGCAACGAGGACACGGCCATCGCACTGCCCGCCATCGCAGCCATGGTGACCGACACCGACGGCTCTGAGACCCTGCAGGTGACGCTGACCGGCGCGCCCACGGGCTCGGTCATCAGCGACGGCGTCTCCGGCCTCGTCATCGGCGTCAACGGCGTCTGGGACGTGACGGGCTTCAACCTCGCGACCCTGGTCCTGACGCCGCCGCAGGACTATGCCGGCTCGTTCACCCTGAGCGTCAACGCGATCTCGACCGACACGGCCAGCCTCACGACCGGTACCGTGTCCGACACCGCGACGACGATCGGCACGATCGCGATCAGTGTCACCGGCGTGAACGACGCGCCTGTGTTCACCCTTGCGGGCGCGCAGACCTCGAACGAGGATGCCGGTCAGCAGGTGGTTGCGAACTTCCTCACCGGCCGCGGCGCCGGCGGCGGGGCGGACGAGGCTTCCCAGACCACGACGCTGACCGTCACGAACAACAACAATGCGCTGTTCTCCGAGCAGCCGTGGATCGACGGCAACGGGACCTTGCGGTACACGGCGGCGCCAAACGCCTTCGGTGCCGCGACCGTGACGGTCCAGCTCCTGGACAATGGCGGCGTCGCCAATGGCGGCGTCAACGTCAAGACGGCGACGTTCGGGATCACGATCAACGACGTTCCCGAGCCGCTCGATGCGGTCAACGACCGGCTGATCAGCGATGCCGCCAACGGCACGAACCTCTCCCTGCCGCAGATCGCGTTCCTCTGGAACGACGTGAATACCGGCACGGCGCCGCTGAACATCACCGGCATCACCACGAGCCCCGGCGCGTCCGCAAGCGTCGCCGCCGGCATGGTGACCTTGCAGGTTCAGGGCAACAGCAGGGACTACACCTACACCCTGTCCGACGGCTCCTCGTCGGACACGGCCACGATCTCCGTCAACAGGAGCCCGCCCTCCAGCATGGCGCCGTCGGGCGGCGACGATTTCCTGGTCTTCACCAGCCAAAACCCCACGGTCGACGGCGGCCTGGGCAACGACATCATCGTCGGCTCGAACTCCACCTCGCAGAACATCCTGCGCGGCGGCGAGGGACGGGACCTGCTGATCGGCGGCTCCAACCTTGCCCTGAACGAGCTCTTCGGCGACGCCGGCAACGACCTGCTCATCGGTGGCAACCAGCTAGCCGAGAACCGGTTGAATGGCGGCGCAGGAGACGACGAGCTCCGCGGCGGCACCAACGTCACGGTGAACACGATGAACGGGGATGGCGGCAACGACCTGCTCGTCGGCACCCTCGCCTTCGACGCCATGAGCGGCGGAGCGGACAACGACACGCTCATCGCCTATGGCGGCAACGACACGCTGGACGGCGGCTCGGGGAACGACCGGCTCATCGGCGGCACCGGAAACGACACCCTGACCGGCGGAACTGGCAGCGACACGTTCGTCTTCGCGGAAGTTGGCGGGGCCAACCGCGACACGATCCTCGACTACACGTATGCCGACGACCAGATCGACATCTCGGCGCTGCTGGACGCGGCTTTCGGGCCGACATCAAGCGTGGCGGATTTCGCCAAGCTGATCCAGTCCGGCTCGGACGTGACCCTGCAGGTCGACGTGAACGGCCTGGCGGGCGGCGCCAACTGGCAGGACGTCGCGGTCCTCCAGGGCTACGGCACGAACGGCGCCGACCAGGTGAAGCTGCTCTTCGAGAACCAGCAGCACACCGTCTCGATCTGATCGAGCGGCAGAGCACCAACGAAAAAGCCCGGCGGTGCCGGGCTTTTTTCTTGTCTTCGGCCGAAGCTGCCGCGCCGGGCACAGGCGGCCACCGGGACGGCGAGGACACCGGTCCGCTCGCTAGTCGACGCGGCTGGCCATGCGCCGGCGCCAGGCGCCGTTCGTCAGCATCATATCGAGACTGTCCCGGTTGAGCTGCGCGGGCCTGCTGGCGATCGTCGCGCGCCAGGCCAGCGCGAACATGCAGGACAGGACGGGTGCCTCGCCGATCATCGGCCGGGCCAGCATGGCATCGAGCGTCGGCATGCCGGTTCCAAGCATGACGACGGCGTCGAGATCCTCGCCCGGGAGGGTATCAAGGGCCCGGGAGGCCGCGTCGGCCTTCAGGCTGTAGATCGGATGGAATTCGGCGCTATCGCGGTAGGCGCTCGCCTTGCGCACCACCTGGAAGCCGCGGGCCTGCCAATAGCCTGTACTGGCCTCATCGATGGCACCGCCATAGGGCGAGACGAGGCCGATGCGTTCGGCGTTCATGAGGCGCAACGCGTCCACCACGGCGCTCGCCGCAGTGCAGACGGGACGGCCGCTCATGTCCTCCAGCCTCGCGATCAGCGCGTCCTCCGTGGCTGGCCCGGCAAAGTACGAGGCGCCGGTGCACGCGAATGCGATCGCATCGATCGGGGCATTGGCGAACTGGATGAGATTGGCCTCGTAGGAGGCGAAATAGTCCTTCAGCCTGTCCTCGATCCGGTCCGCTCCGCTGATCAGGCGTGCGTTGATCCAGGCGAAGCCCGGGGGAACCAGCAAGGCCAGTTCCGGCTCGACAGTCGTGTTGGCCTGCGGCGTGAACACGCCGACGAGCCCGTTGGGAGCATACTGGACAGGCATCTGCCGACCCCGATTGACACACGACTTGTATTATCTAGCATACAAGCATGACTGAATGTCCAGACAGCGCGACAAGGGTCATCGAGACACCCGTCCTCATCGTGGGCGGAGGGCCTGTCGGCCTGACGCTCGCGGGGGAGCTCGGGTGGCGCGGGACGGAATGCCTGTTGGTCGAGGAACGGACCGGCCCCGTCGAGCACCCGAAAGCAACCCTGCTCGGCGCACGATCCATGGAATATTTCCGCCGCTGGGGCATTACCGACGCGATCTATTCCGCTGCCCTCCCCGCGGACATCAACTATTACATCACGTTCTCGACGCGGCTGACGGGGCACGAACTGCACCGGATCACGTCGCCGTCCATCCGCGAAACCATCGAGCGCAGGCCGGAGACGCTCGCCCGGTACCGCGAACTGGCCTGGTCCCCCTACTACAAGACCCAGATCGGCCAGCCGGCGCTCGAGCCCGTGCTGCTGGACTTCGCGCGCAGCCAGGCGACGGTGACGATCCGCTCCGGCTGGCGCTTCCTCGATTTTCGCGAGGACGAGACGGGGGTCACTTCCCGCATCCAGGACGTGGCGACGGGAGAGATCGTTGCGGTGCGCTCTGCCTATCTCTGCGCCTGCGACGGCGGAGCTTCGCGCATCCGCCGCCAGCTCGGGATCCGCATGAACGGCCGTGGACGCATGCGGCCCAATGTCAGCTTCTATTTCGAGTCGGACGAGTTTCTGGAGGTGCACGACCGCGGGATCGGGAACCTCTATTTCGTCTTCGCTCCGGACTGCTTCGGGCTCTTCACCGCCATCGACGGGCGAAGGCGGTGGAGCTACCAGTTCTACTTCCTGGATTCCTCGCGGGAGACGCGCGATCTTGATGCCGCGGATGTGCTGGCCCGTGCCGTCGGCCGCCCGTTCGCCTTCACCCTCAAGGGGACACAGCACTGGCACCACCACCAGTCGGTCGCGAAGTCCTGGCGCTCGCGCCTGCCCATGTCGGATGACGGCGCGCAAGGACGGGTCTTCCTGGCGGGTGACGCCGCACATCTTTTCGCGCCGACCGGCGGCGTCGGGATGAACACGGGCATCGGCGACGCCGTCGATCTTGGCTGGAAGCTCGATGCCGTGCTGAGCGGCTGGGGCGGCGAGATGCTGCTCGCCAGCTATGAGGCTGAACGCAAACCCATCGCCATCCGCAACAGCGTCATTTCGGCCAACAACTCGGACAAGATCGACATGGTCATGGACGAGACCCCGCCGGAGGTGGAGGACGACGGCGCGCGCGGACAGGCGATCCGGGAGCGCGTCCGCGAACGGATCCGCTGGATGGCACGGCAGTTCAATTCGGCCGGCACGCATCTGGGCTACCGCTACGCCGACAGCCCTATCATCGTCGGAGACGGAAGCCCCGAACCGCCGGACGACCCGACGCAGGTCGTGCCCTCGACGTGGCCCGGCTCGCGCGCACCCCACGCGTTCACGGGCCGCGACCGGTCCGTGCGGGGGGCATCGACCCTGGACTGGTTCGGCCATGGCTTCACGCTGGTCAGCAGCGCGCCGCAGGAGGCCGGCCCGCTTCAGGCGGCGCTTGTCGAACGCGGCCTGCCGGCCAAGATGACCCCGATCGCCGATCCGAGCCTTGCCACGTTGTTCGAGCGCAGGCACGTCCTCGTCCGTCCGGATGGCCATGTGGCCTGGCGCGGCGATACCCTTCCCTCCCACCCGACGGAGGTCGCCGATGTTGTCCGTGGCGCCTGACGGAGCGCCCGAGGCGCCCCGGAGCCTGAGTTCCGAACGCCCGGTCGCCATCGGCATGACGGGGCTGGAAAAATGGTACGGCACGCGCGACGCGCCGGTCCACGCCCTCGCCTCGACGGACCTCGCGATCCGCGAGGGCGAGCTCGTCGTCCTGCTCGGTCCCTCGGGCTGCGGAAAGACCACGCTGCTGCGGATGATCGGCGGGCTGATCCCGCCCACCGGCGGCACGATCCTGATCGAGGGCCGTGATCTGTGGGCCTCGGGTCATCGTCAGGACGAGGCGTTGGCCGATCTCGGCATGGTCTTCCAGGAGGCCAACCTGTTCCCCTGGCTGACGATCGAGGAGAACATTGCGCTGCCGCTCGAGCTCAAGGGCATGCCGAAGGCGGAGCGGCTGGATCGGGCGAGACAACTCGCGGAACTGGTCGGGATCGCGGGCTTCGAGCGGCGCTGGCCCAAGGAATTGTCGGGCGGCATGCGCCAGCGGGCCGCCATTGCCCGGGCCCTCTCCTACAATCCCCAGATCCTTCTGATGGACGAGCCGTTCGGCGCGCTGGACGCGATGACGCGCGATGCCATGAACCTGGAGCTGCAACGCATCTGGATGGAGACGGGCAAGACCATCGTGCTCGTCACTCATTCCATCTCCGAGGCGGTCTTCCTGGCCGACCGGATCGTATTGCTGTCCCCGCGGCCCGGCCGGATCGACACCGTGGTGGACGTCCCGATCCCGCGCCCGCGCTCGATCGACGTGCAGGCCCGAAGCGACTTCCAGTCGATCGCCAAACAGATGCGAGATCGGCTCGCGGAGGTGTCCTGATGAGCGCGACGTCGTCCCGGACCGCAACCGATGCCGGCAGCCCACCACCCGTGATCGCTCGGAGGCCGAGCGCGCTGCGCGACAGCCTCCTGCCCTGGATCACGACGCCGGTCCTGCTGGGCGCTCTCGTGCTCGTCTGGCAGAGCTACGTGACGGCGTCAGGCATATCGGCCTTCATCCTCCCGTCACCCGGTTCGGTGGGGGCGTCCTGGATCGACATGCTGTGGGATCGCCGGGCCTGGGCGCATACGGCCATGACGGTCTACGCGACGCTGTACGGGTTCGCCTGGGCGCTGATCGTCGGCGTGACCCTCGGCATCCTCATCGGCCGGCTGCGCTGGCTCGAACTGACGCTCAACCCGTTCATCGTCGCCACGCAGGTTGTGCCTAAGGTCGCCCTCGTGCCGCTTTTCGTCGTCTGGTTCGGCTTCGGCATCACGTCGAAAGTCATCATCGCCGCGGTGATCGCCTTCTTCCCGATCCTCACCAACACCGTGCTGGGGGTGAAGTCGATCGATGCCGGCCATCGGGACGTGATGACGAGCCTCAACGCTACGCGCTGGCAGATTTTCCGCCGGCTCGAGCTGCCCGCGGCCCTGCCGTACATTCTGACCGGCATGGAGGTCGGCATCGTCCTCGCCATCATCGGCGCGATCGTCGGCGAATATCTCGGCGGCAATCTCGGGCTCGGCGCCATGCTCATCGCCAAGATGAACGCGTATGAGACGGACGCCCTGTTCGCCGTCATCATCCACATGACCCTCCTGGGCTTCATCTTCTATTTCGGCATCGGCGCCCTGCGCCGCATCCTGATCCCCTGGCACCAGTCGGTGAACCGCTGATGGGCGCGCTTTTCGATCCCGCGGCGGTCAATGCGCCGGCCTGCCATATCGTCGCCGGGAAACGCGTGGGCGACGGACGAACGACGCTTGCCGTCAGCCGGCCCTCGGACGGGATCGTGCATGCGCAGCTGCCCGTCGCCGATGATGACCTGATCGACCGGGCCGTTTCTGCCGCGCAGGCCGCGCAGCTTCATTGGCGGGCGATGAAGCCGCGCCAGCGCGGCCGCCTCATGGCCGCCTGGGCCGAACTCATCCTCGCCCATCGGGAGGAGCTGGCGCAGCTGGAGGCGGTCGTCTCGTCCCGGCCTTACGACGAGTGCCTGGCGATCGACGTGCCCACGGCCGCCGAATATCTGCGGTTCTACGGCGAGTATTGCGACAAGCTGGAAGGGTCCATCACCGCATCCAGTGACGAGGCGGTCTCGCTGGTCGTGCGCGAGCCCTATGGCGTGGTGGCCATCGTCACGCCGTGGAACTTTCCGGTCATCCTGTCGACGTGGAAGATCGCTCCGGCCATCGCCGCCGGCAACGCGGTCGTATTGAAGGCGTCCGAACTGACGCCCTTCGCGATGACGCGGGTCGTTGAACTGGCGGCGGAAGCGGGCCTGCCCGACGGCCTCGTCAATATCGTCCACGGCGGGGGCGGCGATGTCGGACGCCGGCTCGTCACCCATCCCGACGTGGCGATCGTTTCGTTCACCGGCTCGACGATGACCGGCGGCCGGATCATGGCCGATGTCGGCGCCACAGGGGTCAAGCCGGTCTCGCTCGAACTGGGCGGCAAGAGCCCGCAACTGGTCTTCGCCGATTGCGGGGATCTGGACGTCGTGGCGGATCATGTCACCTGGGGCATCACCCGCAACGCGGGCCAGCTGTGCTATGCCGGCGCACGCCTCGTGGTGGAGCGGTCCGTCGCCCGCCCGCTCGTCGAGCGCGTCTCGACGCGCATGAACGCTCTGGTCGCGGGCGCGACCTGGGATGCCGGTACGACGCTGGCGCCGATCATCTCGGAACGCCAGCGCGACCGCATGACCGCGATCGTCGAGGCCAGCGTGGCGCAGGGCGCCGAGATCGAGCTTGGAGGCCGGGCCTTCGACCGCACCGGTGGCCGCTTCTTCGAGCCGACCATCATATCCGGTCTGCGGCCTGGCATGGCGGGCTTCGAGGAGGAGATTTTCGGGCCGGTTCTCGGGGTCCAGATCTTCGATGATGCCGACGAGGGCGTGCGCCTCGCCCAGCATCCGACCTATGGCCTGACGGCCTCGGTCTTCACCCGCGACGGGTCGAAGGCGCTGAAAGCCGCCAAGGCGCTCGCCGCCGGGACGGTCTGGGTCAATCGCTGGGGCCGCACGGCCGAGATGATGACCAGCCCCTTTGGCGGCTATGGTCGATCCGGATTCGGCAAGGAATCGGGACGCCCGGGCGTCGAGGGGTTCACGCGCCAGAAGGCGATATGGATCGATCTGAACGACGGCGCCGAACTCGCCCATCAGGTCGGCCCGGGCGGGAGCGTGGTGCGGCGCCCCTGATTTCAGTTCCCCCGCGGCTCAAGCCGCTTGAGCAAGGCGCAGACCCTCGATCATCGAGCTCTTCATCAGATAGGCGCGCAACGCCTCCCTGTCGGCGGTGATGGCTTTCAGGCCGGCAAGGATTTCGCGCCGGCGCTCCGGATCGCGCTCCCGCATGCGCGCGCGATTGCGATCGGCCTGGGCGAGGATCTGGTCCCGCGCCACCGGCCGGCGGCTGCGGTCATAGGCGTCGAGCCGGGCGACGGACGCGCCGCCGCGAAGGATGTCAACGAGCGCCTCGGCGAGCGCGAAGGCATCGTGGATGCCGCCGTTCAGGCCCATGCCGCCCGAGGGGCTGTTGAGATGCGCGGCGTCGCCGGCGAGCGCCACGCGGCCCACGCGGTAGGTCGGTACGATCCGCTGGTGGACCCGGTAGGACCGAACCTCCATCACCTCGTAGGGCGCGGATTGGGGGACGATCTCCTGCAGGCTCGCCTGCAGAGCCTCAGGCCGCATCTGCGTTTCGATGTCCAGATCCTCCCGAGGATAGATCGAGACGCGCCAGCGGCCCGGCACCTTCAGCAGGCTGAAATTCCCGCCTGTCTTCCAGCAATAGCTGACATTCGACAGGCCCTCGAGATGCTTCTCGAAGGGAAAGGTGGTCGTCGCGAGAATGGTGGTCTCCGGATAGGTCTCTCCATCGAAGGCCAGACCCAGCGCCTTCCGGACGAGGCTGCGGGCGCCATCCGCGCCGACGAGCACGCTCGCCCGCAGGCGCTCGTCCCGCCCGCCTGAGCGAAACGTCGCCGTGACGCCTTCGTCGTCCTGGACGAAAGCGGTCAGGGCGGTTCCGAAGGAGACGGTCGCCCGCTCTTCCCCGGCGAGCGCCGCGAGCAGGGCGCGCGACAGCTTCCATTGCTCGCATTGCAGACGATAGGGATGACCGGTCTCCCCGGCCAGAACCGACAGGTCGAAGACCGCCCGGTCGCCTTCGGGGTGGAGCCGGACCTGCCAGTCCGGACAGATCAGCCCCTGATCCAGCAGTACGGCGGCGATACCGACGCGCTCCAGCATGTCGAGCGTCGGCGGATGGAAGGTGGACGCCCGCAGGTCCTGTGAAAGGGCCTCGCTCTCCTCGATGACCCGGACCGTCACGCCCTCTCGCGCCAGGAGAAGCGCGAGCACCAGACCGACAGGTCCGCCTCCGGCGATCAGGACCTCGATATCGACCATGATCACGTGCGTCCTGCTGCCATTGACGTTGTATGATTTATAAGACAACGTTGGATGCGCCGTCAAAGAGAAGCTGCATGCCACACGCCGCGAGCCTGCGCCTGATACCCCCGGAATCGCGGCGGATCGCGGTGTCCGGTGGCGCTGGCGGCATCGGCCGCGTGCTGGTGGCCGCGTTGGCAGAGGCCGGCTGCAGGGTCGCGGTTCTCGACTTGCCGGCCTCCCTCGAGCGGCACGGCGTGCCGGACGGCGTGCTGTCGTTTCCGGTTGATGCGACTGACGAGGCCAGCGTCGGCGCGGCCATGGCCGAGGTCGAAGCGCAGTTCGGCAGCCTGGACGGCTTCGTCGCGCTCGCCGGATTCACGCGCGAAAAATACGCTGTTGCCGAAACACCGATGGATGTCTGGGACGAGGTGCTTGGCGGGAACCTCGATACGGCGTTCCTCACCTGTCGTGCAGCGGTGCCGCTCCTGCGCGGCGGCAACGACGCAGCCATCGTCCTCGTGTCCTCCGGCCTCGCCTTGAAGCCGACGCCAGGCTACGGCCCCTATTCGGTCGCGAAGGCCGGTATTCTGGCGCTCACGCGCCTGCTCGCTCAGGAGAACGCGCCGGCCATCCGGGTCAATGCCGTGGCGCCGGCGGCCGTGGATACCGCATTCCTGCGCGGCGGGACCGGCCGCGGCGGCGACGACGCCAGCGCCGCGCAACGGCTCGACATTGAGGCCTACCTGCGCTCCGTCCCGCTCGGCCGCCTGGCCGAGCCGCGCGACGTTGTAGGGCCGATCCTGTTCCTGCTGGGGCCGGCATCGGCCTATGTCACCGGGCAGACGCTCCATGTGAACGGGGGGCTGTTGATGCCATGATGAGCGCGTCCGAAAGCCGACCGGAGGCGACGATCCGCCATGGATGATCCTCGCATTCCCGTCCCGCAGCCCGGCCAGGGCTTCCCGGTGCCCGAGACCGTGACGTCAATCATCGACGGGCAGCCCGTGCCGGCCCGCGGCAAACGGATCCCGGTGTTCTATCCGGCGACGGGACGCCCCGTCTCGACGCTGATCGAGGCCGATGCGGCGGAAGTCGACGCCGCCGTTGCGAGCGCGCGCCGCGCCTTCCAATCCTCCGGGTGGGCGCAGCTTTCCACCGAGAAGCGCCAGCAGCAACTTCTCGCGATCCATGACACGATCCTGGCCCATGCCGACGAGCTGGCCTTCCTCGAATGCCTCAATCTCGGCGTCGTGATGCGCGAATTGCGGGAACGGCAGATCCGCCGCGCCGCCTACAATTTCCGGTTCTTCGCCGAGTTCATCGGCCAGGCGAAAGGCGACGTCTACGACCAGATGGCCGGCTACCGCAGCATCGTGGTGCGCGAACCGGTTGGCGTTGCGGCCCTGATCGCCCCATGGAACGCGCCGACCGCCCTCGCCTCGATGAAGGTCGCGGCGGCCATCGCCTTCGGCAATACCTGCGTCCTGAAGCCCTCCGAGCAAACGCCGCTTGCGATCCATCGCTTCGTCGCACTGCTGCACGAGGCCGGGTTGCCGCCGGGCGTGGTCAACCTGGTGAACGGCCATGGCGGCATCACCGGGGAAGCGCTGGTGGCGCACCGCGACGTGGACCTGATCAGTTTCACCGGCGGCACCGAGACCGGGCGGCACATCATGGCGTCCGCCGGACGACGGCTGAAGCCCTGCACGATGGAACTCGGCGGCAAGAGCGCCAACATCATCTTCGCCTCGGCCGACATCGAGCGGGCACTGGATGCGGCGCTTGTCGGCATCTACTCGAATAACGGCCAGCAATGCCTTGCCGGATCACGTATTCTGGTCGAGCGTCGTATCGCGGACGACTTCATCGGCCGCTTCGCCGAACGCGCCAGGCGCATTCGCATCGGCGACCCGATGGACGATGCGACGGAGCTGGGGCCGCTCGCGTCCGCCGCGCATCGCAAGCGCGTCCTCGATTTCGCGGAAACCGCGAGGACCGAAGGCGGGCGCCTCATAGCGGGTGGCGCTCCGGCCAGGATGACAGGCGATCTGGCAGAAGGCTTCTTTGTCGAGCCGACGGCGGTCGTGGCGCAAAGCAGCCGCAGCCGCGTCTGCCAGGACGAGATCTTCGGGCCCTTCGCGACCTTCCTGACCTTCGACAGCTACGAGCAGGCCATCGAGATCGCGAACGACACGACATTCGGCCTCGTCTCCTATGTCTGGTCCGACCACCTTCCAACGGTGGAGCGGGCCGGGCGCGATCTGCGGTCGGGGGTCGTCTGGGTGAACACCCCGATGGTGCGCGAGCTGCGCGCGCCCTTCGGCGGCTACAAGGATTCAGGCGTCGGCCGGGAGGGCGGCGAAGCCTGCCAGCACTTCTACACCGAGGTGAAGACGATCACCGTACCGACCGGACCCGTCGCCGTGCGGCGACTTGGGCTTGGATGACGTCGGCCGGTGGAAGACTCGCGGCAAGCGGGCAATGCGTGCAGGCCGTGCGCCTGCAGAAACTGACGAATGCATCTCCGCCGCAGGCCGTATGCCGGCGCGGCGATGCCCATAAGGGAACGGCAGACAGCGAGAGGACACACCATGACCAACCGTCGCGACTTCCTCAAAGGCGGCATCGCCCTTGGTGCAGCCGTCACCGGCTTTCCGGCCATCGTCACCGCGCAGGCGCGCGAGCCGCTGACGATCATGACCCCCTTCGGCTTCATCTCGGATTTCATCGAGATGATGAACTGCGTGTCCGGCGGACATCTGGCGAAGGAAGGCTTCGACGCCAAGCTGCTCGGAGGCCAGGGCACGGCGCAGGCGACGCAGCAGCTCATCGCAGGCCAGGTGCAGTTCATCCGTTCCGCATCGATCGACCAGATCCGCGCGGTGGCGGCGTCCAGCGCGCCGCTCGTCTGCTTCTCGACCCTGTATCAGGCTTCGACCTTCAACATGGTCAGCCTCAAGGACAAACCTATCCGCAGCGCTGAAGACCTGAAGGGCAAGACGGTCGGCGTCGTCTCCGTAGGCGGCACGACGGAGATCTTCCTTGACCTCATGCTCAACAAGGTCGGCCTCAAAAAGGAGGACGTGAAGCGCGAAGTGACCGGCAACAGCCCCGGCGCCCTCCAACTCGTCGAGCAGGGCCGCGTCGACTGCTTCATCGCGTCGATCCAAGTCGTCGTCACCCTGCGGCGCATGAACGAAGCCATCGAGGTGTGGTCGACGGATCGCTACGCCCCGATGCCGAGCCAAGGTTACGTCACGACCCAGGCCATTATCGACCAGAAGCCGGAGATGATGACGCGCTTCATGCGCGCCATGAAGAACTCCGTCGACGAGATCATGACCCAGCCGCTCAAGCCCATCATCGAGCGGGCCGCCAAGGATTTCGACATTCCGGGCCTGAAGGACATGGACACGCTGATCGCCGTCAACGAGACATCGCGCAAGGAGCTCTGGCTGTCCGAAGGACCGGAAAACCTCCTGCGCAACGTGCCCAAGCTCTGGACCGCCGGCGTCGAGGCCCTGCGTTCGGGCGGCGTTGCCGACGTCAAGAACGCGGAAAGCCTCTACACCAACCGCTTCGTCGACGCGGTGATCCGCACCTGACAGCCGGCCGGTTGGCGCCGCTCAGCCCGTCGGCGTCCAGCGCGCCGCGGGCCCTAGGCTCGTACGGGTCAGGGACATGCGGTACTCGAACCGATCCGGCGCGTAGAGGCTCTCCTGATGCAGGACGGGTTCGCGCGCCGCATCCGTCATGCGCCGCCGCATGGCGATGAGCGGCGTCGAGAGGCCGACACCCAGCGTCTCGGCCGCCAGCCCGTCCGCGGGAACGGCCGTGATGACCTGCTCGGCGCGCTCGGCGATCACGCCGGCGCGTTCCAGCCCGACGATGATCGGTTCGTCGGCCACCCGGGACGGGTCGAGCAGGGACGCCAGCCGCTCCGGCACGCACAGCGTCGTCAGCGAGATCGGCTGGCCGAGATAGCTGCGGACGCGGACGATGTAGAGATGGGGCCCCGGGCCCATGAACCGGGCGACGTCCCCGGCCATTTCGCGCCGCTCCCAGACGAGGTTCACGGCCGTCGTACTCTGCTCGTAGGAGATCAGGTTCTCCAGCAGGCCCGAAATGTTGCGCTTGCTGTCCTGGTTCAGCGCGACTGCCGGGAAGGTGCCGATCCCGCGGCGGCGTTCGATGAGCCCTTCCGCCTCGAGTTGCTGCAGCGTCTTTCGGACGGTCACCCGGCTCACGCCGAACTGGGCCGCGAGCGCGGGCTCCGAAGGCAGCGGTTTTGCGGGATCGACCGCGCCCTCGGTCAACAGGTGGCGCAGGTGGACGAAGACCTCGTGGTAGAGGGTCGACGCGCCCCGGCGACGCCCTGCCCTGCGCTTTGGCGCAATCGGTGGATCGTCATTCATGGTCGAACCGCTCCAGCAGGCCTCGACCCAAACCTCATACCTCGCGGCGTGCGGTGGCAAGCCCGCAGAAGCCAGGGCGTCCCCGGACAGCCGTGACGTCCTGTCAGCGGCCCGGCCTGCGTGTCGTTTATTCCCACTCGATCGTGCCGGGGGGCTTCGAGGTGATATCGTAGGTCACGCGGTTGATGCCCTTGACCTCGTTGATGATCCGCGTCGCGACGCGGCCGAGGAAGGCCATGTCGAAGGGATAGAAATCGGCGGTCATGCCGTCGACGGAGGTCACGGCGCGCAGGGCGCAGACATGGTCGTAGGTGCGCCCGTCGCCCATGACGCCGACGGTGCGCACGGGGAGGAGCACTGCGAAAGCCTGCCAGATGATGTCGTAGAGGCCGGCCTTGCGAATCTCGTCGAGATAGATCGCGTCGGCCTTGCGCAGGATGTCGAGCTTCTCGCGGGTGATCTCGCCGGGGCAGCGGATGGCGAGGCCGGGCCCGGGGAATGGGTGGCGGCCGACGAAGGCGTCGGGCAGGCCGAGCTCCCGGCCGAGCGCCCTCACCTCGTCCTTGAAGAGCTCGCGCAGCGGCTCGACGAGCTTCATGTTCATGCGCTCCGGCAGGCCGCCCACATTGTGGTGGCTCTTGATCGTCACCGACGGGCCGCCGGTGAAGGAGACGCTTTCGATCACGTCGGGATAGAGCGTGCCCTGCGCCAGGAATTCGGCGCCCCCGATTTTTTTCGCCTCGGCCTCGAAGACCTCGACGAAGAGCCGGCCGATCGTCTTGCGCTTGACCTCCGGGTCGCTGACGCCTTGCAGCGCGCCGAGGAACAGGTCCTCGGCCTCCACGTGGACCAGCGGGATGTTGTAATGGTCGCGGAACAGGGTGACGACCTGCTCGGCCTCCGCCTGGCGCATCAGGCCGTGATCGACGAAGACGCAGGTGAGCTGGTCGCCGATGGCCTCGTGGATCAGGACCGCCGCCACGGCGGAATCGACGCCGCCGGACAGGCCGCAGATGACGCGGCCGGTGCCGACCTGCTCGCGGATCTTGCCAATGGCCTCGTCGCGATAGGCGGCCATGGTCCAGTCCGCCCGGCAGCCGGCGATGCGGGTGACGAAATTGGCGAGGAGCCGCGCGCCGTCCGGCGTGTGGTAGACCTCCGGGTGGAACATCGTCGTGTAGATGCGCCGGCCCTCGTCGGAAGCGATGGCGAAGGGCGCATTCTCCGACGTCGCCTTGACGGTGAAGCCTTCCGGCAATTGCGTGACGCGATCGCCGTGGCTCATCCAGACCGGATAGCGCCCGCCGACCTCCCAGAGGCCGTCGAACAGCGCGCTTGGCGCCTTCACGTCGATCTCGGCCCGGCCGAACTCGGCGGCATGGCCGCCCTCCACCACGCCGCCCAGTTGAACGCAGGTGGTCTGCTGCCCGTAGCAGATGCCCAGCACGGGGATGCCTGCCTCGAAGACCGCCTGCGGGGCCCGCGGAGAGCCCTCGTCCAGCACCGAGCATGGCCCGCCCGACAGGATGACGCCCTTGGGCCGGAATTCCGGGAAGACGGCTTCCGCCCTCTGGAACGGCACGATCTCGCAATAGACCCCCGCCTCGCGGATGCGGCGCGCGATCAGCTGCGTCACCTGGCTGCCAAAATCGACGATGAGGATCTTGTCGTGATGGGTCTCGGTCATGGGCGGTCCGGCGGCGGGATCACCCGCCGGTTAAGGCATTCAGGAGACCAGCGCAACCGCGCGAAGGCGGGGTCCGCCGCGCCATCAACGCCTGACGAGAAGCCGGGCGTAGAACCCGTCCGTGCCGCTGCGCAGCGGGGTCAGCTGCAGGCCCCCGGCGGTGGTCGACCAGGGCAGCGGATCGAAGGGCGCGTCGCGGAACCCGTCCGCCGCCGCCAGCGCCCCGAAGCCCTTGTGGCGGGCGAGGAAGGAGGCGACCGCTTCGTCGTTCTCCTCCGGCAGGACCGAGCAGGTGATGTAGAGGATCCGCCCGCCCGGGCGGACGAGCCGCGCGGCGCGGTCCAGCACCGAGGCCTGCTCGGAGACGCGCAGCGCCAGCGCGTTGGGGCGCAGGCGCCATTTGGCGTCCGGGTTGCGGCGCCAGGTGCCGGTGCCCGTGCAGGGCGCGTCCACGAGGACGAGGTCGGCGGTCCCGTCGAGATCGGCGAGCGGGTCGTGCCCCCTGCCCTTGGGCGGCCTCGTCTCCACGTTGTGGATGCCGGCGCGGGTCAGCCGGTCGTAGATGGGCGCAAGGCGCCGCGGATCGGCGTCGGTCGCCACGATGCGGCCCTTGTTCTCCATGAGGGCCGCGAGCGCGAGCGTCTTTCCGCCTCCGCCGGCGCAGAGGTCCACGACCTCCATGCCGGGCCGAGCGTCGGCGAGGCGCGAGACGATCTGCGAGCCCTCGTCCTGGATCTCGAACCAGCCGTCATAGAACGGCTTCTCGGCCTGAAGGGAGGGGCCGCGGCCGTCGTCGCCGACCGTGAAGCGCAGCCCGTCCGGCGACCAGGACGTGCGCTGGGGATTGATGTGCCGCAGCTCCCATTCGGCCTGCTCGCGCGTCGCCTTCAGGGCATTGACCCGGATGTCGATGGGCGCGCGGGCCGACAGGGCCTGCATTTCGGCCACCAGCGCCGGCCCGAAGGCGGTGCGCAGCGACGGGACCAGCCAGTCGGGGCAGTCGCAGCGGACCTCGTCCGGCGCGGCGTCCAGGCGGCGCGGGTCGGCAAGCGCATCGGCTTCGGCTTGCGAGAGCGGCGCCGGCGCATGGCCCTCGCCGCTACACAGGGCCGCGACCTCGTCGGCGCTCAGGCCGCGCTGGAGCGGCAGGCTGCCGAGCAGCACGGCGCGCGGCTCCTCGCTGCCCATCAGCCAGGCGGCGGAGGCCCGGCGGCGCAGCGCGTCGTAGACGAGGCTGGCGATCGCCGCCCGGTCCTTGGAGCCGGCAAAGCGGTGGGACAGGCCCCAGTCCTTCAGCGCGTCCGGCGCGGGGCGCCGCCGGGCGGCGATGTCGGCCAGAACCTCGATGGCGGCGGACAGGCGGGCGGCAGGCGTCACGTCAGATGCCGGCGAGGATGCGAAGGGCGAGCATCAGCCACATGACGGCAAGGACGAGGACGCCGGCGAGAAAGACCTTGAAGCGGTGCTGCAGCCGGTTGCTGCCGGTATGGACATAGGTGTGCAGGAGCCTGAGCGCCACGAACAACCATTCCAGCACGACGAAGATGAGATCCGCCTTCTGCGTGATGATGGCGATCACGACCGCGACGTAGAACAGGACCGGGAGCTGGAACTGGTTGTGGTAATTGTTGGCGACCTTGGTCGGCCCCTCGGGCCAGGCCGGCTCGCCGAGGGCGATCTGCCCGATCTTGACCTCGCCGCGGCGGATCGCCCCCAGACGCGAGCGGCCCATCCAGACCAGCAGCGCGAAGGTGAGGCCGACCAGGACGAAGACCGGCAGGAGCACGGACTGGATGGTCATGGGGTCGGTCCTTTCCGCGCTCAGGAGCGCGTGGGATAGTTCGGGCTCTCGCGGGTGATCGTCACGTCGTGGACGTGGCTCTCGCGCAGGCCGGCGGAGGTGATGCGCACGAAGCGGGCGCGCTGCTGGAAGTCCGCCAGCGTCCGGCCGCCGACATAACCCATGGCGGCGCGCAGGCCGCCGGCGAGCTGGTGCAGGACGCCGGAGACCGGTCCCTTGTAGGCGACCTGACCCTCGATGCCTTCGGGCACGAGCTTCATCGTGTCCTTGATGTCCTGCTGGAAATAGCGGTCGGCGGAGCCGCGGGACATGGCGCCCACGGAGCCCATGCCGCGATAGGACTTGTAGGACCGGCCCTGCCACAGGAAGGTCTCGCCCGGCGTCTCGTCCGTGCCCGCCAGGAGCGAGCCGACCATCGCGCAGGAAGCCCCTGCCGCCAAGGCCTTGGCGAGATCTCCTGAGAACTTGATTCCGCCGTCGGCGATGACCGGGACGTGCTCGCGGGAGGCGGTGGAGACCGCGTCCATGATCGCGGTGAGCTGGGGCACGCCGACGCCGGCGACGATACGCGTGGTGCAGATCGAGCCCGGGCCGATGCCGACCTTCACCGCGTCGGCGCCCGCGTCGATCAGCGCCTTGGCGCCCTCGGCGGTGGCGACGTTGCCGGCGATGACCTGCACGGCGTTGGACAGTTTCTTCACGCGGGTCACGGCCTTGAGCACGCCCGCGGAATGTCCGTGGGCAGTGTCGACCACGATGATGTCGCAGCCGGCGTCCATGAGCAGTTCGGAGCGCAGGAACCCGTCCTCGCCCGTCGTGGTCGCCGCCGCGACGCGCAGGCGACCCTGGGCGTCCTTGGCCGCGTTGGGATAGGCGACCTGCTTCTCCATGTCCTTGACGGTGACGAGGCCGATGCAGCGGTACTCCTCGTCGACGACCAGGAGCTTCTCGATCCGGTACTGGTGGAGGAGCCGCTTGGCCTCGTCGGAGGACACGCCCTCGCGGACCGTGATGAGCCGCTCCTTCGTCATCAGCTCGGAAACCGGCTGGGACGGGTTGTTGGCGAAGCGGACGTCGCGGTTGGTGAGGATGCCGACCAGCCGGCCCTTGTGGCCATGGGCGCCGCGCTCGACGACCGGGATGCCGGAAATGTTGTGGCGCTTCATCAGCGCCAGCGCGTCGGCCAGGGTCTCGTCCGGGTGGATCGTGACCGGGTTCACGACCATGCCGGATTCGAACTTCTTGACCGCCCTCACCTCGTCGGCCTGAGCCTGGGCGTCGAGGTTGCGGTGGATGACGCCAAGGCCGCCATTCTGCGCCATGGCGATGGCCATGCGCGCCTCGGTGACCGTATCCATGGCGGAGGCGACGATCGGGATGTTCAGCGTGATGTCGCGGGTCAGGCGGGTGGAGATGTCCACCTCGCCGGGCAGGACTTCGGACGCGCCGGGCTGCAGCAACACGTCGTCGAAGGTCAGGCCTTCACGGAACAGCACGTCTTGCACGGATTGGGTCATCGTCAACGCCCGGTCTGGAGGGTCCGCGAAGGGCCTGGTCGCCGCTTCGCCCGAATGGAGTTGACGCCGGCGGATATCACGGCGCCTGCGCCAAGGCAAAGCGTATCTCGTGTGTGGCCCGCCATGCCTGCACAAGATGCAGGGCTTCAGGCCCGCTTTGCATTCCTGCGCCGGGATGACGGTGCTATGACGGCCCGGTCGCTCCCTCGCAGCAAGGCTCCGGATGAAGCGGATCCCGCTCGTTCCCCTGATCGTCGCCTGCGCGCTGTTCATGGAGAACACCGATTCCACCGTGATCGCGACCTCGCTTCCGGCGATCGCGGCGGATCTCGGCGAAGACCCGATCTCCCTCAAGCTGGCGCTGACCTCCTACCTCGTCAGCCTCGCGATCTTCATCCCGATCAGCGGCTGGATGGCGGACCGGTTCGGCGCGCGGACCGTGTTCCGCGGCGCGCTCGGCGTGTTCATGCTCGGCTCGATCCTCTGTGCCATGTCGCAATCGCTCCCGCATTTCGTGGCGGCGCGGTTCGTTCAGGGTCTGGGGGGCGCCATGATGGTGCCGGTCGGGCGTCTGGTCCTCCTGCGCAGCGTGCCGAAATCGGAGATGGTGTCGGCGCTGGCCTACCTCACGGTGCCCGCCCTCGTCGGCCCGGTCGTCGGCCCGCCGCTCGGGGGCTTCATCACGACCTATTTCGACTGGCGCTGGATCTTCTTCATCAACATCCCGATCGGGATCATCGGCGTCGCGCTCGCCTCGATCTTCATCGAGAACGTGCGCGAGGAGGACGTGCCGCCGCTAGACGTGCGCGGCTTCCTCCTGGCGGGAACGGGGTTCGCGGCCCTGATGCTGGGCCTTGCGACCGGCGGGCGGCATCTGATCCCCGGCTGGGCCTCGGCGGTCATGGCGCTGGCGGGGATCGCGTGCCTTGCGCTCTACCTGCGCCATGCCCGCAAGGTCGAGGCGCCGGTTCTGAACCTCGGCCTCCTGCGCATCCCGACCTTCCGGGCGTCGGTGATCGGCGGCTCGCTGTTCCGGGTCGGCGTCGGGGCCGTGCCCTTCCTGCTCCCGCTGATGCTGCAGCTCGGCTTCGGCATGAGCCCGCTGCAATCGGGCCTCCTGACCTTCGCGGCCGCGGCGGGCGCGCTCTTCGTCAAGACTCTGGCGACGCGCATCCTGCGGCGCTTCGGCTTCCGGCGCGTGCTGGTCGTCAATTCGGTGATCGCGGCCGCCTTCATCGGCGCGAGCGCGTTCTTCACCCCGCAGACGCCGCATCTCGTGATCCTGGCGGTGCTGTTCCTCGGCGGCTGCCTGCGCTCGCTCCAGTTCACGGCGGTCAACGCGCTCGGCTATGCCGACGTGTCGAACCGGGAGATGAGCTACGCGACGAGCCTCGCCAACGTCGCCCAGCAGCTCGCGCTCTCCATGGGTGTCGCCTTCGGTGCCTTCGTGCTGGAGGCTTCGGCGGCCGTGAAGGGCCATGCGACCCCGGACTTCACCGATTTCGGCCCGGCCTTCGTGGCCGTGTCGGCCGTCTCGATGCTGTCGGTCTTCGCCATGATGACGCTGAGGCCCGATGCGGGCGCCGAGGTCTCCGGCCATCGGTTCAGCGCGAGGCGCGCCACCGCCGAAGCGGTGCAGGACACCAAGCCGCACGAGCACTGAGGCGGGGAACAGACCGATGCGGGGGCCGTTGGCGGGATAACCCCCGAGGAGTTCCGCCCATGTCCATGCCCGCCCAGTCGCAGCAGCACCAACCCGGCCGCGAGGCCGTCATGAATCCGCGGCCGGAATACGAGCCCCGCTTCCCCGGCTCGGGCCGTCTGGAGGACAAGGTCGTCCTCATCACCGGCGGCGACAGCGGCATCGGCCGCGCCGTCGCGGTCGCGGCGGCGCGCGAGGGCGCCGACGTCGTCATCGTCTATCTGGAGGAGAACGAGGACGCCCGCGAGACGGTGGACGCCATCGCCCGCGAGGGCGGCGCCTCGCTCGCCATCGCCGGCGACGTGGGGTCGGAGGCGTTCTGCCAGGACGCGGTGCGCCAGACGATGGAACGGTTCGGCCGGCTCGACGTCCTGATCAACAACGCGGCCGAGCAGCATACGCGGGAGGACCCGGCGGACTTCACCGAAGAGAGCCTGGAGCGGACCTTCCGCACGAACATCTTCAGCTTCTTCTTCATGGTGAAGGCCGCGATGCCGCATCTGAAGCGCGGCGCCTCGATCATCAACACGACCTCGATCACCGCCTTCCAGGGCCACGAGCAGCTGCTCGACTATTCCGCCACCAAGGGCGCGATCCTGACCTATACGCGCTCGCTTTCGCAGCGGCTCGCCTCCGAGGGCATCCGCGTGAACGCCGTCGCGCCGGGCCCGATCTGGACCCCGCTGATCCCGGCCTCGTTCGACGAGAAGCACACGGCCGAACACGGCAAGGACGCGCCGCTCGGGCGGCCGGGCCAGCCCAACGAGGTGGCACCGGCCTTCATCTTCCTGGCGAGCGAGGACGCGTCCTACATCACCGGGCAGGTGATCCATCCCAATGGCGGCACGCCGACCTGATCAGTCGTCCTGACGACCGCGGAAGCCGGTGGCGAGCACGTAGAGCTCGGAGGAGTCGGCGCGGCTGGCCGCCGGCTTGACGTGGCGCACCACCGCAAAGTCGCGCTTCAGGTCGGCGAGGAGCGCGTTCTCCGTGCCGCCCTGGAGCACCTTGGCGAGAAAGGCGCCGCCGGGCGCCAGCACTTCGCGGGCGAATTCGGCGGCCGCCTCGGCAAGACCCATGATCTTCAGATGATCGGTCTTGCGGTGCCCGGTGGCGTTGGCGGCCATGTCGGACATGACGAGGTCCGCCTCGCCGCCGAGCAGTGCCTTGAGGCGATCGGGCGCCGTCTCGTCCATGAAGTCGAGGACGATGAAGGTGGCGCCCGCCATCGGCTCGACCTCCAGCAGATCGATCCCGACGATGCGGCCCTTGCCCTTGTCCAGCCCGATCTTGCGGGCGGCCACCTGCGCCCATCCTCCGGGCGCCGCGCCCAGGTCGACGACCCGCGCGCCGGACTTCAGCAAGTGGAACCGCTTGTCCATCTCGATGAGCTTGAAGGCGGCCCGCGAGCGCCACCCTTCAGCCTTCGCCTTGGCGACGTAAGGGTCGTTGAGCTGCCGCTCCAGCCAGAGCTTGGAGGACAGAGTGCGCTTTCCCGCGGTCTTCACCCGGACCTTGAGGTTGCGCGGGCCGGAGCCCTTCTTCTCGGTCATCGCCGGCCCCTGCGGCGCCAGACGCCGTCTTCGCGCATCATCTTCATCAGCATGCCCTCGCGCAGCCCGCGATCCGCGATGCGAATGCGCGGGGCCGGGAAGGTCCGGCGGATCGCCTCCAGGATCGCGCAGCCCGCGATGACGAGGTCGGCCCGGTCCTGGCCGATGCAGGCATTGGCCGCCCGCTCCTCGAAGCTCATGGCGACTAGCCGCTGCAGCACGGCGTCCACTTCGCCCGCCTGCATCCAGAGCCCGTCAACGAGCCGCCGGTCGTAGCGCGGGAGGCCTAGATGGACGCCGGCGATGGTCGTGACCGTGCCGGACGTGCCCAGGAGGTGGAAGCCTCGCATCTTCCGCGCCCCGGCGGCCCGGCTGGCGAAACTGCCGAGAAGCCCGGTGACCTCGTGGACCATGGCCTCGAAGATCTCGGGCGTGACGTGGCGCCCGCCATGGCGCTCGGCCAGCGTGACGACGCCGGCGGGCAGCGAGGTCCAGGCGCGCACCCTGTCGGCCACGGAGCCGCGCTGCTGGCGCCCGGCGAGCCAGACGATCTCTGTGGACCCGCCGCCGATATCGAAGAGCAGGATGCCTTCCGCCTCGGGATCGGCCAGGCTGGCGCAGCCGGAGGCGGCAAGCAGGGCCTCGGTCTCGCGGTCGACGATCTCCAGCCTCAGGCCGGTCTCGGCCTCGACGAGCGACACGAATTCGGCGCCGTTCGCCGCCAGGCGACAGGCCTCGGTGGCGACCAGGCGCGTGCGCGTCGCCCGGCGCGTCGCGATCTTGGCGGCGCAGACCTTCAGTGCGTCGACGGAGCGGCGGATCGCGTCGTCGCCGAGCCGGTTGGTGGAGACGATCCCCTCCCCGAGACGGACGATCCGCGAGAAGGCGTCGACCACGCGGAAGCCGTGCGGCGAGGGCTGAGCGATGAGGAGACGGCAATTATTCGTGCCGAGGTCGAGCGCCGCGTAGGTCGCGGCACGCGGGCCCTGTCGCGCCTCCGGGCCGGCTTGCGGCACGGGCGACGAGCCGCCCGCCGAGGCAGCCCCGGCGGCATGGCGTTCCTCGCTCATCGGCAAGGCATATCCTTCGGCGCTCTCCGGCGGACCTGGAGCGCTCATCGATTGTCACTTGCCGGAAAGCCTATCAAGGGCGGCGCCCGCCCGCCAGACAAAAGGCATCCCCGAGGTCAAACGAGGCGGGAACCCCCGCCCCTGCCCGCGCGTTCGCCCTGCGCGAAGGAGGCGTGATGGCCAGCTCGAATCAAAGCCCGGCGGATCCGGCATGTCCGCGATGACGCGAGACGAGGACCATGAAGGCGACGACCGCGCCGCGGTCCTGTTCTGGACGGCGGTCGTCGGCTTCGTCCTGCTGATCGCCTTCGCGCTGGCCTTCCTGCCGCTGGGCGAATGGGTGACCGATTTCAGCGACTGGCTGACGGGGCTCGGCGCCCTCGGCATCGTGGCATTCTGCCTGGCTTATATCGTCATGATGCTGCTGCTGGTTCCCGCCTCGCCGATCTCCATCGCGGCGGGCGTAGCCTATGGCTGGTCGGCGCTGCCGCTGGTGACGCTCGTCGCCACGGCGGGGGCCTTCATCGCCTTCCTGATCGGGCGCTACGCGGCCGGTGACAAGGTCAATCGCATCATCCGCCGCCGGCCGACAATGAAGGCGGCGACCGAAGCGGTGGCGGAGGAGCACTGGACGACGCTTGCCCTTCTCCGGCTCAGCCCGCTGGTGCCGTTCAACGTCCAGAACTACCTGCTCGGCATCACCGAGGTCTCGACGCGGACCTATCTGATCTCCACCCTTGCCGGCATCGTCCCGGGCGCCACGCTGAACGTCTATCTCGGGGTCGTCGGCCGCGCCGTGACGCAGGGCGAGGCCGGGCCCGTGGAATGGGCTTCGCTCGGTGTGGGCCTCGCCGCGACGATCGCGGTCACGGTCCTGGTCTCCAAGCGCGCCAAGGCCAAGCTGTCGGAGAAGGGTATCGGCTGATGCACGGGGCCCTCGCCATACGTCTGGAAGAGCAGCCGGTTCCCGATGACGCTCCCGCGCTGCTCGTTCCCGGCCGCAATTGCTGGCGCATCGAGACCGCGGACCGGGCGTCCGTCCTGATGGACGGCGAGGCCTATTTCGCAGCCGCGAAAAGCGCGATCCTCAATGCCCGTCGCTCTGTGTTCCTGGCGGGCTGGCAGTTCGATGCCCGGACGCGGATGGAGCCCGGCGATGCCAGGCCCGGCGTGCCGGACGCGATCGGCGCGGTGCTGAACCATGCCGTCGCCGCCAATCCGGAACTCGACATCCGCGTCCTGGTCTGGGACGTGCCGCTTTTCATCGCCGCGGCGCATAACTGGTTCCCGCACCGGGCGCGCTATGGCTGGCTCGACAAGCGCATCCATTTCCAGGTCGACGGCAAGCTGCCGGGCAGCGCGTGCCATCACCAGAAGATCCTCGTCGTGGACGACCGGATCGCCTTCTGCGGCGGCATGGATTTCGCGCCCAACCGCTGGGACAGCCGGGACCATATCGACCGGGACCCGCGTCGGCGGGTGCCGTCGGGCACGATCTGTCCGCCGCGGCACGACCTCATGCTGCTGATGGAGGGCGACGCCGCGAGCGCGCTGGCCGAACTCGTTCGGCAGCGCTGGCACCGCGCCACGGGCGAGACGATGCCCGACCCCGTCCCGGCCATCGGCGAGAGCCCCTGGCCGGCAGAGGCGGAGGTCCACCTCACGGGGGCTTCGATCGGCATCAGCCGTACGCAGCCGGAATGGTATGGCGGCGGCGAGATCCGCGAGAACGAGGCCCTTTACGAGGACGCCATCGCAGCGGCCCGTCACCTTATCGTGCTGGAGAACCAGTACTTCGCCTCGGGACCCATGGCGGACGCGCTGGTGCGGCGCCTGAAGGAGCCGGACGGGCCGGAAATCGTGGTCATCTGCTCGGGCAACAGTCCCGGAACGATGGACGCCCTGACCATGGACAGCCCGCGGGACATGCTGATCGCGCGGCTGCGGGATGCGGACGAGCATGGCCGCTTCACGCCCGTGGCGCCGCGCACGGAGAAGGGCCGGAACGTGATCGTCCATTCCAAGGTGATGATCATCGACGACCGGCTGCTGCGGATCGGGTCCTCCAACCTGAACAACCGCTCGATGGGCTACGACACCGAGTGCGACGTGACCATCGAAGCTCCGTCCGGCCCTGCGGGCGCGGCGGCCCGCGCGATGATCGCGCGCTTCCGGGCCGAGCTGGTCGCGCATTACCTGCACCGCAAGGCGGACGAAGTCGTCGCGGCCTGCCGCGAGGGTTCGCTGGCTCACGCGATCACAAAGCTGGACGCGCGCGCCGCGCGGCGGCTGGCGCCCATCGACCCGGGCCATCCGACGCTGCTGCACCGGCTGGCGGCGCGGCTGCACCTGTTCGATCCGATGGGCGCGGCCGATGCCTGGCGCCCCTGGCGGCGCAGGACCGCGCGGATCGAGCGCGAGCTCTGACGGGTCAGCCCTTCGTGGGCTTGTCCTCCAGCCGCAGGTCGACCACGAGCGGCAGGTGATCGGAGGCCAGCGCGACGAGGCCGTGGCGCGGCACTTCCACGTGCTCGACCTGAATGGCGCCGCGGAACATCACATGGTCCAGCCGCAGGACGGGCCAGCGCACGGGGAAGGTCCGCTTGGGCCGCCGACCCGGCGGCGACAATTGCGAATCGACGAGGTGGCGCGTCAGCAGCCGGTAGGCGGCGGAGCGCGGCGGCGCGTTGAGGTCGCCGACGAGGACAGCCGGATCGCGGCAATCGGGATGGCCGAGCCAGTCCGGCCCCAGCAGCTCGCGCGCCTGCATCACGCGCTCGCGGCCGACGAGGCCCAGATGCGTGTTCACGACCTGCAGCTTGATCCCCGCGACGTCGATCTCCACCCAGAGCGCGCCGCGCGGCTCGATCCGCTTCAGCCGCTCGGGCGCGGGGAGCGCGGCAGTGTGGACAAGGCGCGAGGGCAGATGGGTGAGGACGGCGTCGCCGTAGCGCTCCTCCATCACGTGCAGGACGGGGTGAAAGTGCAGGCTCATGCTCAGGTGGTCGGCGATGGCCTGCGCCTGGTCGACGCTGCGGGTGCGCGGACGCCTGATGTCCAGCTCCTGGAGCGCGACGATGTCGGGCTCGAAGGCCGCCAGAACCTCGCCGATGCGCTGGGGCGACAATTGGCCGTCCACGCCGAGGCAGCGCCGGACGTTGTAGGTGACGATCCGGACGGTGTGGCCGCGCCCGCGCGCGGGCGACGGCGTGGCCGAAGCGGGGGGCGGCTCGGGCGATTCCCGGTGGCTGTCCTGTGTCATCCCTCGCCTAACGCACGGAAGCCCTTGCGGGTTCGCTCCAGGCCGATCGCTGAAGCCATAACGCAGGAAGCCGCCGGGGCGCCATGCCCGGCGGCTTCCATGGTGAAGGTTCGCGGCGTCAGGCGTTGACGCGCAGGACCCGCAGATTGTTGGTGCTGCCGGCCGTGCCGAAGGGCACGCCCGCGACGACCACGATGAGGTCGCGGTCCTTGGCGAAGCCCTCGGTCAGGACCTGCTGCTGGGCGTGCTCGACCATCTCCTCGTAGGAATGGATGTCCGGGGACTGGACGCTGTGGGCGCCCCAGAGCAGGCACATCTGGCGGGAGGCGCGGGCATCGGGCGTCACCGCCAGGATCGGCACTTCGGGACGCCGGCGCGCGATGCGGGCGGCGGTGGTGCCGCGGGCGGTGAAGGCGACGATGGCGGCGGCATGGAGCTGGTCCGCGATGTCGGCCGCCGCGCCCGCCACCGCGTGGGAGGCGGTCATCTCGATGTCCGGCTCCGCCGCCGAGACGATGGAGCGGTAGAGCTTGTGCTGCTCGGTCTTCGTGATGATCCGGTCCATCATCGCCACCGCCTCGATCGGATACTTGCCGGAGGCGCTCTCGGCCGAGAGCATGACGGCGTCGGCGCCGTCATAGATGGCGGTCGCGACGTCGGAGGCCTCGGCACGGGTCGGCGTCGGGGCGGCGACCATGGAATCGAGCATCTGGGTGGCGATGATGACCGGCTTCACGAGCCGGCGGCACAGGCGCACCAGCTCCTTCTGGCGGCCGGGCACGTCCTCCTGCGGCAGTTCCACGCCCATGTCGCCGCGGGCGACCATGATGCCGTCGGACAGCCGGACGATATCCTCGATCGTCTCCAGGGCCTGCGGCTTCTCGATCTTGGCGATCAGGCCGGCCTTGTCGCCGATGAGGCCCCGCGCCTCGATGATGTCGGAGGGCTTCTGCACGAAGGACAGGGCAACCCAGTCCACGCCGAGTTCCAGCCCGAAGGCGAGGTCGACGCGGTCCTTCTTGGTCAGCGGCGACATGTCGAGCAGCGTGCCCGGGAGGTTGACGCCCTTTCGGTTGCTGAGCGTGCCGCCGACGAGCACCACGGCCTCGATGCGCTCGCGGTCGCAGCCGGTCACCTCGACCCTGACGCGCCCGTCGTCGATGAGGAGGTTCTGCCCCGGCAGGACCGCCTCGAAGATTTCCGGATGCGGCAGCGGGATCGCGTCGGGACCACCCTCGTCCATGCCCAGCACGAAGGTCAGCCGGTCTCCGGCCTGGACGTCGAACCGGTCGCCGGCCAGCTTGCCGATGCGGATCTTGGGGCCCTGCAGATCCTGCAGGATGCCGATGGGGCGGCCGACTTCAGCCTCCAGCGCGCGGATGTGACGGAAGACGGCGGCGTGGTCGTCGTGGGTGCCGTGGCTGAAATTCAGGCGAAACGTATCGACGCCGGCCATGAACAGGGCCTTGAGGCCTTCAGGAGACGAACTGGCCGGACCGACGGTGGCGACGATCTTGGCGTGGCGGTTACGGTGCAAACGATCCTCCCGGCGGACATGCAACGACCGGGCGTCCGGCGGCGGGCTATGGTCTCGGGGGAGACAGCCGCGGAACCCGATTCGACTAAAGTAGGCCTCAAGAGAATTTCTATCGCCGGTTCCGAACGCGGCGGCAAGACGCCAAGCGAACAGATCGTGCCGAAAGCCGCGATTTCCGTCGATTTTCCGCGACTGACAGGCTTTGGCTGGGGGACTAGGATTCGAACCTAGACTAACGGAGTCAGAGTCCGCTGTTCTACCGTTAAACTATCCCCCAACGGACGGCAGGCGGCGGGCCTTGGGGCCTGCTGGCGCTGACGCCTTTGGTGCGCGGGGAGATAGGTGCTTTTTCCGGCGCGGTCAACCGCGCGGCGGCGCATTTCAGAGCTTGAGGAAATCGTCTCCATGCAGCCGGCGCGCGCGGCGCAGCTGCGGGAACCACCAGGCCCACAAGACGGTGACGCCGATCGTCGCGAAGCCGCCGAGGACGACCGCCGGCACGGCTCCGACGAGCGCGGCGGAGACGCCGGCGCGGAACTCGCCGAGCTCGTTGGAGGCGCCGATGAAGACCATGTTCACGGCGCTGACCCGCCCGCGCTTGTCGTCGGGCGTGGCGAGCTGGATCAGCGTCTCGCGGACATAGACGCTGATCATGTCCGCGCCCCCTAGGAGGACGAGCATCAGGATCGAGAACCACGGCACAGTGGAGAAGCCGAAGCCGATGGTGAACAGACCAAAGGCACCGACGCCGACGAACATGATGATGCCGGCACGGTCGTTGAGCGGACGCATGCCGAGCCAGGCGGCGACGAGCACCGCGCCGATGCCCGGCGCGGCGCGCAGGAGGCCAAGGCCCCACGGCCCCACATCCAGGATGTCGCGGGCATAGACCGGCATCAGCGCCACCGCCCCGCCGAGCAGGACAGCGAAGAGGTCGAGCGAGATCGCTCCGAGCACGATCTTGTTGTGCCAGACATAGTCGAAGCCGGCGACGACGGTGCGCCAGGTGCGCGGCTCCTGCGGCATGGGCTCCCGTTTCGGGAGGCGCAGCGTCAGGATCACCGCCGCCAGGAGGATGATCGCGGCGGCGGCGAAGGCGACATTGGCCGACAGGCCGTAGAGCAGGCCGCCGGCGACGGGACCGAGCACGGTGGCGATCTGCCAGGCGGACGAGTTCCAGGCGATGGCGGTCGACAATTCGCGGGCGGAGACGATGTTGGGCAGCAGCGCCTGCACCGCAGGGCCGATGAAGGCGCGGGCGACGCCGAACAGGGTCAGGACGACGAAGATCGGCCAGACGGAGGGCACGCGCCCGATGGTCAGCGCCAGCAGCGCGGCGACGCAGGCCAGTTCCGCGGCCAGGCACAGGGCGAAGATCGTCCGTCGATCGAACCGGTCCGCGACCGCGCCCGTGACCAGCACGAGGACCAGGGAAGGCAGGAACTGGACGAGCCCCACCATGCCGAGGTCGAACGGATCGCGCGTCAGGTCGTAGACCTGCCAGCCCACGGCCACGCTGACGATCTGCACGGCGAAGGATGCCGCGAAGCGCGCGAGCCAATAGGCCAGGAAGGTCCGGTTGCGAAACAGGTCGCGCGCCGTGACAGGCGCATCGGAGGCGGGAGCGGTCAAGGAGAAGCACCGGCGTTGGTCGCGTTCTGCATAGCGCGTGCATGGCGGCGCGTCACCCGCGCGGGCGGTGCATCGGTCTCAAGTCCCGGATGGAGCGGCAAGAACGGCCCAGTTTGAAAGCGGAGCGCAGTTTAGAAAGTCTCTAAACAATTGATTTCAAACACTTTTTCGTTGACCGGCCGGCTTCCGGAGGCGTAACAGGCACCCGCTTCCATCGCGGGCGGGCCTTGAACCCGCTGCCAATGAGGACCGTTTCATGCACTCTCGTTTCAGCCCCGCGCATCTCGGGCTTGCCGTCGCAGCCGCCTTGACCGGCCTGCCGGCATCCGGAGCCCTCGCCCAGTCCGTCAACCTCTACACGACCCGCGAAGCCGCGCTGATCCAGCCGCTGGCCGAGGCGTTCGAGAAGAAGAGCGGCATCAAGATCAACACCGTTTTCCTGAAGGACGGCCTGGCCGAGCGCGTGGCCGCCGAGGGCGCGAACTCGCCGGCGGACCTCCTGATGGCGGTGGATATCGGCAACCTCGTCGACGTAGTCGACAAGGGTGTGACGCAGCCGATCACCTCCCCGGCGATCGAGGCGGCCGTGCCGGCCGCGCTGCGCGATCCGCAGAACCGCTGGGTCTCGCTGTCGCTGCGCGCCCGCGTGCTCTATGCCGGCAAGGACCAGAAGCTGACGGGCTTCACCTATGACGACCTCGCCGACCCCAAATGGAAGGGCAAGGTCTGCATCCGTTCCGGCCAGCATCCCTACAACACGGCCTTGATCGCCCATTACATCGCCCGCAACGGCGAGGAGAAGGCCGAGGCCTGGCTGAAGGGCGTCAAGGCCAATCTCGCCCGCAAGGCTGGCGGCGGTGACCGCGAAGTGGCGCGCGACATCCTGGGCGGCATCTGCGAGGTGGGCTTCGCCAATTCCTATTATGTCGGCCTGATGCGCAGCGGCGCCGGCGGCCCGGACCAGAAGAAGTGGGGCGAGGCGATCGACGTCGTGCTCCCGACCTTCAAGGACGGCGGCACGCATGTGAACGTGTCCGGCGCGGCGCTCGCCAAGAACGCCCCGAACAAGGACGCGGCGGTGAAGTTCCTGGAATTCCTCGTCTCCGACGAGGGCCAGGAGCTCTATGCCCGCCAGAACTTCGAGTTCCCGGTGAAGGCCGGCGCGAAGACCGATCCGATCATCATGGGCCTCGGCACCTTGAAGCCCGACACGGTCTCGCTGCTTGAGGTCGCCAAGCACCGCAAGGCCGCGAGCCTCCTGGTGGACAAGGTCGGCTTCGACAATTGAGCCAGGCCGCCGTCCCGGCCGGCAACGGCCGACAGCATCGCATCGCGCGCGCCGCCGGAACCCCCGGCGGCGCAGCCGCGTGGCGCGTCGCCGCGATCCTCGTGGCGGCGCTCGTCGCCATGCCGGTGCTGGCGCTCGCGGCGATCGCGGCCCAGGGCTCGGGCGATCTGTGGCCGCACCTGGCGCGCTACGTGATGCCCCAGGCGTTCCTCGACACCGCGCTGCTGCTCCTGGGCGTCGGGATCATCGTCATCGTGGTCGGCACGGGCACGGCCTGGCTGGTCACCGCCTTCGACTTTCCCGGTCGGCGAGCGCTGGACTGGCTGCTGCTCCTGCCGCTGGCGATCCCCACCTACATCATCGCCTTCGCTTATCTGGACATGCTGCACCCGCTGGGACCGGTGCAGGGCGCCATCCGGGCGATGCTGGGCCTGTCGAGCCCGCGGGACCTCCGCCTGCCGGACATCCGCTCGACGCTCGGCTGCATCCTCGTCCTCGGCCTCGTCCTCTACCCTTACGTCTACCTGTCGGTGCGGGCGCTGTTCCTCATGCAGTCGGCGTGCCTCATCGACGTGTCACGCACGCTCGGCCAGGGCCGGACCGGCGCGTTCTGGCGGGTCGCCCTGCCCATGGCGCGCCCGGCGGTCGCCATCGGCGCGAGCCTGGCGCTGATGGAGGCGCTGAACGATGTCGGGGCCGCCGAGTTCCTGGGCGTGCGCACGCTGACGGTCTCGGTCTATTCCACCTGGATCAACCGCTCGAGCCTCGCCGGCGCCGCGCAGATCGCCCTGCTCATGCTCGCCGTGGTGACCGCGATGGTCGCCATCGAGCGCCATGCCCGCCGGCGCCAGGCCTATGCCGCCTCGGCCCAGCGCGCGCGTCGGCTGGCGCCACACCGTCTCTCCGGCTGGCGGGCGGGCGGCGCCGCGCTCGCCTGTTTCCTCCCGGTCCTGTTCGGCTTCGGCCTGCCCGCGCTTCACCTCGCCGTCGTCGCGGCGCGGCGCCTCGGCTCGACCGGCTGGCCGCCTGGACTCGGCCCCGCGCTGCTGACGACTTTGTCGCTCAGCCTCGTGGCGACCATCGTCATCGTCGTGCTCGCGGGCATGACGGCCTATGCCCATCGCGGCACGACCACGGGTTTTGCCGCCCTGCCGGCCCGCGTCGCGTCGGTCGGTTACGCGGTTCCGGGCACGGTCCTTGCCATCGGGCTCCTCACGCCTCTCGCCATGGTCGATAACGCGCTCAACGCGCTGACGCAGGCGACACTCGGCCTGACGCCGGGCCTGATCCTGTCCGGCACCGGCATCGCGCTCGTCTATGCCTATGCGGCCCGGTTTCTTGCGATCGGCATCGGCGGGATCGAGGCGGGTTTCCAGCGCATCCCGGCCTCCCTCGACCATGCGGCCCGGGCGCTGGGCGAGAGCCGCGCCGGCGTCGCGCGGCACATCCATATGCCGCTCCTGCGGCCGGCCCTGGTTTCGGCAGCCCTGCTCGTCTTCGTCGACTGCATGAAGGAACTGCCGGCGACACTCCTCCTGCGTCCGCTCAATGTCGAGACGCTGGCGACGCAGGTCTATGCCCAGGCCTCGCGCGGCACCTACGAGGACGGCGCCCTCGCCGCCCTGCTCATCGTGGCGGCGGGGCTGGTGCCGGTCGTGCTCCTGTCCCGCGTCAGCCGCGGCGAGCCGGAGCCCGTGCTCGCAGCCGCCCTCCCCGATCCCGTCAGGACCTGAGCTGCGGAAGGTCGGCGAACAGGTCCAGCGCCTCCGGGTTGGCCAGCGCCTCCTTGTTCTTGACCGGGCGGCCATGGACGACCTCGCGCACCGCGAGCTCGACGATCTTGCCGGACTTGGTGCGCGGGATGTCCGCCACCGCGACGATCCGCGCCGGGACGTGGCGCGGCGAGGCACCCGTGCGGATCTGCCGGCGGATGCGGTCCTCCAGCGCGGCGTCGAGCGCGACGCCCGGGCGCAGCCGCACGAAGAGCACGACCCGGCAATCGTTGTCCCAGTCCTGGCCGATGGCGAGGGCTTCCAGCACCTCGGGAATCTGTTCGACCTGGGCGTAGAGCTCGGCCGTCCCGATGCGAACGCCGCCGGGATTGAGCGTCGCGTCCGATCGGCCGTGGATGACGAAGCCACCGTGCCCGGTCACCTCGGCGAAATCGCCGTGGCACCAGATGCCGGGGAAGCGCTCGAAATAGGCGGCGTTGTACTTGGCCCCGCCGGGATCTCCCCAGAACATGACGGGCATCGAGGGGAAAGCCTTCACGCAGACCAGTTCGCCTTTCTCGCCCGCGACCGGGCGGCCCTCGTCGTCCCAGACCTCGACCGCCATGCCTAGGCCGGCCGCCTGGATCTCGCCCTTGTGGACGGGCAGCGAGGGCGCACCGCCGACGAAGCAGGACACGATGTCGGTGCCGCCCGAGATCGACGCTAGGTGAATGTCCGGCTTGATGGCCTCGTAGACGTAGTCGAAGCTCTCCGGCGCCAGCGGCGAGCCGGTGGAGGTGATGAGCCGGACGCTCGACAGGTCATGCGTCGTGCGCGGCGTCAGCCCGGCCTTGCGGCAGGAATCGATATACTTGGCCGAGGTGCCGAACAGCGTGACCTTCTCGTCCTGCGCATAATCGAACAGCACCTCGTTGCGCGGATGCATCGGGGAGCCGTCGAACAGGATGAGCGTCGCCTCGGCGGCAAGGCCCGACGCCAGCCAGTTCCACATCATCCAGCCGCAGGTGGTGAAGTAGAAGAACCGGTCGCCGGGGCGGATGTCGCACTGGAGCCTGTGCTCCTTGATGTGCTGCAGCAGCGTCCCGCCGGCGCCATGGACGATGCATTTGGGCACGCCGGTCGTGCCCGACGAGAACAGGATGTAGAGCGGATGGTTGAACGGCATCCGCACGAACTGAACGGGCTTGGCCGCATAGGGCGCGATAGCGTCGGCGAGGCTTTCGGCCCGCGGCAGGCCCGCCGCGGTCGCGGCCGCCTCGCCCAGATAATCGACGATCACGATCTTCGCCGCGCTCGGAAGATGCGGGACGATGGCGGCGAGCTTGTCGGCGATCGGCAGGCGCTTGCCGGCATACCAATAACCGTCGCAGGCGATGAAGACCTTCGGCTCGATCTGGCCGAACCGGTCGAGCACGCCGCGCTCGCCGAAATCCGGCGAGCAGGACGACCAGATCGCGCCAAGCGCGGTGACCGCCAGCATGCAGGCGATGGTCTCCGGCAGGTTCGGCATCATCGCCGCCACGCGGTCGCCGGCGCCGACGCCGTTCGCCTGCAGCATCTGCTGGATGCGCGAGACGAGCGCGTTGAGCTCGGCCCATGTCATGCGGCCGGACGCCTTGTCCTCGCCGCGGAAGATGATGGCATCCGTGTCGTCGTGCCGGCGCAGCAGGTTCTCGGCGAAGTTCAGCCGGGCGTCGGGGAAGAACTCCGCGCCGGGCATCACGTCGCGGCCGAGGACCCGCCCGCCCTTGTCGCCGATCACGCCGCCGAAATCCCACACGGCACTCCAGAACGCCTCGCGCTCGCGGACCGACCACGCATGGATCTCGGCATAACCGGCATCTCCGAGGCCGGCGGCGCGGGCGAAGGCGGCGAGGTTCGAGGCGGCGATGCGATCGGGCGACGGGGTCCAGAGCGGACGGGTCATGGCGGCTTTTCCTCTGCGGCCCAAACCGCGTATCGCGCACGGCCAAGCGCGGCAAGTTCGACCCTCGGCCAGCTTGCCTGTGCATTTCCACGCGACAAGCCATGGTGTTTGCCTTAAGAGCGGCGCAGTCTCATCGGGTTGTCATCGGGGTGTCATCGGCCGTTCCCTCGGACGGCGCGGCAGAAACCGGACCGCATGAAGCGTCGCTATCTCATCGGAGCCGCCGCGATCGCGGCAGCGGGACTGGGCGGGTTCCTGTGGTGGAACGCCGCCGCCCTGCCCGCGGACACCCTGTCCCGCGAGGTGGGCAGGCTGGCCGGCCTGACCGTTCGCGCCCAGGGTGGCGCGACCGTCTCGCTGCTGCCGCATCCACGCCTGAAGCTTGCCGACGCCGTGCTGACGGACGCGGCCGGGCGGACCATCGTGCGCGCCGAGCTGATCCAGGCCAATCTCGACATCGGCTCGCTGCTCTCCGGCCGCGCACGGATCGATGACCTGCGCATCGTCGGCGGCGAGGTCATGCTGGCCGTGGACGGCGGCGGCCGGTCGGGCATGGACACCCTGATCGGGCGCCTCGACGGGGGCGGGACGGGCGTCGGAGTTGCGGGCGCGATCCGCCTTTCGCAGACCGACATCATCTATTCCGACGCCCGCTACGGCCTTGCCGGACGCATCGACGATGCCAGCGCCGTGCTCACCCTGCCGACCGAGCGCGAGGCGCTGGGGCTGGTCCTGACCGGGCGCTGGCGCGACGAGGCCGTGGACCTGCGCGCCACCTGGCCGGGCTCGGCCCTGCGGGCCGCGGGCGGCGCCAAGGCGAGCGCCAGCCTGCGCAGCAGCCGCGGGCGCGTCGATCTCGCCGGCTCAGCGACCGGCGCCGAGACGCCGTCCTTCCAGGGCTCCCTGTCTTTGGCCATGGCGTCCGGGGCCAAGGTCGCGGAATGGACGGGGATCGAGGGTCCGCTCCTCGACCGGCTCAGCGACGTTTCCCTGAACGGTCCGGTGACCATCAATTCCCGGTCCGTATCCATGCCGTCCGCCGCCATCACGATGGGCGAGAACCGGCTGGACGGCGCCCTCATGCTCCGCACCGACCAGATGCGTCCGGTCCTCTCCGGCACGCTTGCGGCGCAGGTGCTGGATGTCGGCGCCTTCCTGCCGGACGGACGGCGTCTCAAATCCGCCCAGGGCTGGACGGCGCAGCCCTTCGACTGGACGGCCATGACGCGCGCGGACCTCGATCTGCGCGTCTCGGCGACGCAGGCCCGGATCGGCTCTCTCGTCCTGGGCCAGGCCGCGTTCGGCGTCATCCTCAAGGCGGGCAAGCTCGAAGTGTCGCTCGGCCGCTCGGATGTCGGATCCGGCACGCTGCGCGGGCGCGTCGCCCTCGGGCCGGGCCCGGCGGGCCTCGACCTCAGGCTGCAGGCGAATGTGGAGCAGGCCGACGCCGCAGCCCTGCTCGCCCCGCTTCTGCCGGCCAGGCCGCTATCGGGCCGGGCCACCGGCCAGGTCCAGCTGGAAGCGGCGGGCCATTCGATGGCGACGCTCGTCGCCGCCTCGTCCGGGCGCGGCGGGCTGTCGGTCCGACGCGGGGAGCTTGCAGGCATCAGCGCCGCCGATGTCCTGAAGCTGGCAGACCGCTCCCCTCCCCCCGTCGCCCTGGAATGGCGCGGCGGCCGGTCGGCCTTCGAAGCGGCCTCGTTTCCCTTTGTGCTGCGGCGGGGCACGATCGAGATCGCCGACGGCACGCTTGCCGGATCGGCGTTCAAGGCGACGGTCGCGGGAACGATCGACCTCCAGGGCATGACGCTCGATCTGAGCGCGGGCCTGGCGCCCGCCACGGGTCCGGCGCGGGGCCCGCTGGTCTTCGCCATGACCGGCCCGGTCGCCTCGCCCCAGATCGCGCTTGACGTGCGCACGCTGCTGGATCGGACGCTGCGCGCCTCGCCCGTCAAGTTCGACTGAGAGCGATCAGCCTTCGTCGCGCAGGGCGGTCGCGACCCGCTGTTCCAGCACGGCCGGCTTGAGGATCACCAGCGCGCCGCGGGCGCGCTCGATCAGCCCTTCCTGCGACATGGCGGTGAATTCGCGGGTCACCTGCTCGCGGCGGCAACCGATGCGGGCGGCAAGGACGTGGTGATAGGGCGGCGGCGTGACGACGCGCTGCGAATCCTGCCCCGCACGGCGCACCGACAGGCGCAGCAGCTCGGCATAGAGGCGGTGGCGCACGTCCAGCACCGCATATTCCATCAGCCGCGCGTTGAGCTCGCGGACGCGGCCGGCCAGCAGGCGCAGAAGCCGGTCCATGAGGGAGGGCATGGCGAAGAGCAGATCGCGGAAGACGGCGGCGGGGAGGATCAGGACCTCGCCCTTGGTCAGGGCCGTGACGTTGGCCGAGCGCTTGACGTTGTCGATCGCGGCCAGCTCTCCGAAGAACTCGCCGCCGCGCATCTCGCCGAGGATGACCTCCTTGCCGGCCTGCGTGCGGATGAGGATGCGGACCTCGCCCGATATGAGGAAGAAGACGTCCGAGCTCTCGTCCTCGAAATCGACGAGAATCTCGTCGGTGTCGAATTTCCGGACGAGGCAGCGGCGCTCATAGGCGCTGAGATCGACCCCGGCATCCCGGAAGAATGGCACCCGCGACAGCATCTTCTCGTCTCCCCCAACGGATCAGATGGTCGGGAAAGCCGCCTGCCAGGTCAAGCGCTCCGGATGCGCTGAATGAAGCCAAACACCTCTTTCTTGAGGTCTCCGGCCTGGCCGTTGAGCTCCTGGGCGGCGTCGTGGAGCGACGTGGCAGAGGCCGAGGACTGGCGGGCGGCACCGGACATCGTCGTCATGGCCTCGACGATCCGGGCGATTTCGGCCGACGCGGCGGCGACGTCGGTCACGATCGCATGGGTCGCGCCGCGCTGTTCGGCCATGGTCTCCACCGTCTCGCGGGTCGCGGTGGACAATTCGACCATCGTGGCGCGGATGCGGTCGATCGCCTCGACGGTGGTGCGGGTCGCCGAGCGCATGGTCTCGATCTGGCGGGCGATGTCGCCGGTGGCGCGGGTGGTCTGCCCCGCGAGCGTCTTGACCTCGGACGCCACGACCGCGAAGCCGCGGCCCGCCTCGCCGGCGCGGGCGGCCTCGATTGTGGCGTTGAGCGCCAAGAGGTTGGTCTGGTCGGCGATCGCCGAGATCAGCCCGACGACGGCGCCGATCGTTTCGGCGCCTTCGCTCAGCGTCTCGACGACGCGGCTCGCTTCCTCGGTCCAGCCGCGGGCATCGTGGGCGATGACGTCGGAACGGCCGGCGGCATGTTCCAGCTGATCGACGGCGGCTTTCAGGCTCAGCGTCGCGTGCTCGATGGACTGGATCGAATCGAGCGCGCTGCGGGTGGAGCGACCCACCGTGGCGCTGCCCGCCTCGGTGTGCTGCACCGACGATTTCATGCCGTCGGCGGTGGCGGAAAGCTGCTCGGAGGCGGCGGAGACCGCCGCGGCGATGCCCGCGACCGATTTCTCCAGATCGGATGCCAGGGTCGCCAGCATCTGGCGCCGTTCGGCCTCGATCATCTCGTGCCTGAGCCGGTCGTCCTCCCGCCGCCTGGCCATTTCGGCCTCGGCGTTAGAGCGGATGCGCATGACCGCCTCGGCGATGGCGCCGATCTCGTCGCCGCGCTCGCGCCCGGGGATCGCGGTCACCGGCTTCCCGGCGGCGATGGCCGACAGGGCGTTGGTCAGACCGTTGATCGGACGGACCAGCGACCAGGCCGCGATGAAGCCGGCCACGATGAGCGGGATCGCGGTCAGCGCCGACGAGGTCATCATCGTACGACGCATGGCGTCCACGAGCTTGAAGGCGACTTCAGCGGGTTCGGTGACGACGACGGTCCAGGTCCGGTCGAAGACGTTGATGTCGCGATGGCGATGCAGGAAGCGCTCCGAAAGGCCATCGAGCAGCTGGACTTCTGTGCGCAGGTCCGCCGTCGAGCTCAGCATCAGGCTGCCCGAGCGCCTGAGCTCCGGCGGCACGTTCTCGTCATAGGCATAGATGCGTCCGGCCGGACCGACCACGATGGTGCCGCCGCCGGCAGCGCCGATGCGGCGGTCCTTCAGCAGGTCGGTCAGGATCGTTTCGGAGAAGGCGAAGACCATGGTGCCGACGCGCTGGTCAGGCTGCGAATCGGCGCCTGACGAGGAGAAGAGCGGCCTGGCCACCATGGCCCGCATCTCGAAGCCGGCATGGCGGTAGGGATGCAGCCCCACGAAGGCCTGCGCGCCCCGCGGCGCGTTGGCAAGCTCGTTCACGAGCGTATGGAGCGTGGTGTTCTTCAGCGTGGCCGCGTTCACATTCTCTGCGAAATCGGCGTGCTTGGCGACGGAATAGACGACGTCGCCCTGGGCATTGAGGAGAAGGATGTCGCTGAAGCCCGACTTCTCCGCGACCTGGCGGAAGGTCTCGTGCACAGCCCGGTGGCGCCAGGAATAGCCGAGGCCGTGATTCGCGCCGTCGCGCTGCAGCCGGTCCTTCAGGGGAATCGTATCGTCTGCCCGATAATATTGCCGGATCAACTCTTGGTCTTCCGGGCTGACATCGTACCAGCGGGCGAGCTCGGCCAGCGCCGAAACGGCATAGGCGCTGGAAGCCTGGACCGCGACGTCGTTCTCCATGACGCGGAAGCGGTAGGACAACGCGTTGGATTTGGCGGCCACCAGCAGGTCAAGGCGCTCGCCGGCGGTGCTGGCCAGCCCTTCGCGCACGGTCTGGTAGGCGACGGTTCCCACCGTCGCGCAGGCGACGAGCGCAAGGCCGACCAACAGGATCGGCAGCTTGAGCTTGAGGCTGATCCGCGCCTTACCCATCCGCAAGCAATGTTCCCCGTTGCGGACAATCCCTGATCCGCCGGGGACGACAATGGTCGCAATCCGTTAACCAAGGTTGAACCGCGCACGACCGCGATGCGAGGCCGTCAATCGACGGCGATATCCTGCGTGCCGAGCCGCGTGCCATCCGCCGCGAGCGTGGTGACCTTCAGGGTCTTCACATGGGCGGGAAGGCCGATTAGCCGGGCCCGGGATGCGGCGTCCCCCTGCGGCACGCAGATCTCCGGACGGTCCACGACCACGGCGACGGATGCGGGATCGGCGACCCCGCCGGGCGCGACCGATACGATGCGGCCGCAGCCGCCCTGCAGGACGATATCGAGACGGACCTGGTCCCGCCCGACCCGAACGGCCTGGCTGCCCGGATGGCCCGCCAGGGCACCGAAGGCCGCGGCGATCCCGGCGGCCAGGGCCGCCAGGGCGAGAGCGTGGGAGGCGTGGGAGATGCGCAGCACGGGCTTGTCCACAGCTTATCCACAGCCTGCCTGCCGCGATTCGACGGCCAAGTCCGGGCGCAAAGGCGGCGGAAAAGGGGCAGCGCCTCGCTTGGGCGGTCGAGGTCGAGGCCGGATGTGGCCCGACTTGGCAATCCGACGGCGACCCGTCACAAGGCGGCCATGCTCGTCCTGACCGACCTCACCTATCGCATCGGCGACCGCCTGATCCTGAACCGCGCGTCGGCAGCCCTGCCCGACAACGCCAAGGTCGGGCTGGTCGGGCGTAACGGCGCGGGCAAGACGACGCTCTTCCGGGTGCTGCTGGGCGATGCGGCGACCGAGACCGGCAGCGTGACCATGCCGAAAGGTCTGCGCATCGGCGCGGTGGCGCAGGAAGCGCCATCGGGACCGGAATCGCTGCTGAACGTCGTCCTGGCCGCCGACCGGGAGCGCGCCGCTCTCCTCGCCGAGGCCGAGGGTGCCGAGGGTCTGCGGCGGGCGGAGATCGAAACCCGTCTGGCCGATATCGGAGCCCATGCCGCGCCGGCCCGGGCGGCGGCGATCCTCCACGGTCTCGGCTTCGACGCCGCGGCGCAGGCACGGCCCTGCTCGTCCTTTTCCGGTGGCTGGCGGATGCGCGTCGCGCTTGCCGCCGTCCTGTTCACGGAGCCGGACCTCCTCCTGCTGGACGAGCCGACGAACTATCTCGACCTCGAAGGCACGCTCTGGCTCTACGACTACCTCGAGCGGTACCCGCGCATGGCCGTCATCATCAGCCACGACCGCGACCTCCTCGACACGTGCTGCGATCACATCCTGCATCTGGATCAGGGCAAGCTCGCCCTCTATCGCGGCGGCTATTCCTCCTTCGAGCGCCAGCGCGCGGAGAAGCAGGCGGTGGCCGCCAAGGCGCGGCAGAAGCAGGACGCCGAGCGCAAGCACCTCCAGGCCTTTGTGGACCGGTTCCGGGCCAAGGCGTCGAAGGCGCGTCAGGCCCAGTCGCGCCTCAAGCGCCTGGAGAAGATGCAGCCGGTGCAGGCGATCGTGGACAGCGAGGTCCTCCCCTTCGACCTGCCGGGCGCGGAACGGCCGCTGTCACCGCCGCTGATCGCACTGGAATCGGCGGCGGCCGGCTATGGCGATGCCGCCATCCTGCAGCGGCTCAACCTGTCCATCCTGCCGGATGACCGCATTGCGTTGCTCGGGCCCAACGGCCAGGGCAAGTCGACCTTCTGCAAGCTCGTCGCCCAGCGCCTGGAGCCCATGGCGGGGTCCATGACGCGCTCGTCCAAGCTGACTGTCGCCTATTTCGCCCAGCATCAGCTCGACGAACTCGTGCCCTCGCAGAGCCCGGTCGCCCACATCGCGCGGCTGATGCCGGAGGCGCCGGAGGCCAAGGTGCGGGCGCGGGCGGCGCGGATCGGCTTTCCCGGCCAGAAGGGCGACACGCCGGTCTCCAGTCTTTCGGGCGGCGAGAAGGCCAGGCTGATGCTGGGACTTGCGACCTTCGAGGGCCCGCATCTCCTGATCCTCGACGAGCCGACGAACCACCTGGACATCGACAGCCGCGCCGCGCTGATGGAGGCGATCAACGACTTCCCGGGCGCGGTCATCCTGGTCAGCCACGACCGGTTCCTGATCGAGGCCTGCGCCGAGCGGCTCTGGCTGGTCGGCGGCGGCACGGTGAAGCCGTTCGACGGCGACCTGGACGATTACCGCCGCCTGGTCCTGTCCGGCCAGCCGGCGCAGGAGGCCGCCCGCCCTGCCCCCAAGCGAACGGTCCCGGTCGAGGAGGCACCGCGCCGGGAAAGCAAGGCGCAGTTGCGCAAGCGGCAGGACGAGCTCGATCGCCTGATCGCCAAGCTGAGCGGCGTGATCGGCAAGGTGGATGCCGCCCTCGCCGATCCCCAGACCTTTGCCCGCGAGCCGGCCAAGGCGGCGGAGCTGGCGCGCATGCGCGGCGATGCGGCGGACGCTCTGGCGAAAGCGGAGGACGAGTGGCTCGAGATCAGCGGACGGCTCGATAATTAACGCTTTCACGTGTGATTTAAATATACATACCAATTTCGATGTTAAATCCTATTGACAGCGTGTTCGTTTTATCGAACGATCCGTCCGTCCAATTCTGGAGACGCATCATGTTCCGTAAGACGTTGCTGGCCGTTGCGGGCGCCATCGCCCTTATCGCCTCCCCGGTCCTCGCCCAGGACGGTCCGCTCGTGACCGCCGAGTGGGTGAAGGACAACCTCAACAATCCGAAGGTCCGCCTGCTCGAGGTCAGCGTCGACCCCGGCGTCTATGAGCGCGGCCACGTGCCGGGCGCAGTGAACATCCGCTGGCATTCCGACCTCGTCGACACGGTGAAGCGCGACATCGTCGGCAAGGACCAGTTCCAGAAGTTCCTCCGCGAAGCCGGGATCGGCCCGGACACGACGATCGTGCTCTACGGCGACAACAACAACTGGTTCGCCGCCTGGGGCGCCTGGATCTTCGAGACCTACGGCCTCGGCAACCGCACCAAGCTGCTCGACGGCGGCCGCAAGGTCTGGGAAGCCAAGGGCCTGCCGCTGGATACGCAGGTTCCGGCCTATCGCCCGACGGACCTGACGCTGGCCGACGCCAATCCGAAGACCCGGGCGCGCCTGACCGACGTGCTCGCCGTCGCGGAGAAGAAGGCCGATGCCAAGCTGGTCGATATCCGCTCGCCCGCCGAGTACGAGGGCAAGATCATCGCGCCGGAGAACGTCAAGGAACTCGCGGTCCGCGCCGGCCACGTTCCGGGCGCCGTGAACTTCCCCTGGGGCCAGGCGGTCAACGCCGACGGCACGTTCAAGTCGAAGGACGAGCTGAAGAAGGTCTTCGCGGCGCTCGGAATCGACGGTTCGAAGCCCGTCATCGTCTATTGCCGCATCGGCGAGCGCTCCAGCCACACCTGGTTCGCGATCTCGAAGATCCTCGGCTACGATGTCCGCAACTATGACGGCTCGTGGACGGAGTACGGGAACTCGGTCGGCGTGCCGGTCATCAACCTCGCCGGCACCGTCTGGCAGGGCAAGTGATCGTCCGCGACCGCTGAAACGAACGGGCCCGCCTCCGCCGAGGCGGGCCTTTTTCCGGTGACCGACCCATGACGCGCATTATCGGCCCCGCGGCCGGCCTTCTCATCCTCGCGCTGCTCGCAGGCGCGGTCCTGTCCTTCGACGTCTACGACGCGCCGTCCCGCACGCTGGCGACGTCCCTGGTCCTCGGCGCGGCCCTGGGTTTCGTCATGCAGCGCTCGCGCTTCTGCTTCCTGTGCAACCTGCGCGACTTCCACCTGCGGCGGGACGCGTCGGGCCTCATCGCGATCCTCGTCGCGCTCGCCGTCGGGGCCGCGGGCTATCTCGCGGTGTTCGGCGCCTGGATGCCGGTCGTCGCCGCGGACAGGCTGCCGCCGACCGCCCATGTCGGGCCGGTCAGCCCCGCGCTCGTCATCGGCGCCCTCGCCTTCGGCTTTGGCATGAGCGTGTCGGGATCGTGCCTGTCGGGGCATCTCTACCGGCTGGGCGAAGGGTCCACGATGTCGATCGCCGCCCTTGTCGGCGCGTTCCTCGGCTTCGGCGCCGGCTTCTACACCTGGAACGCGCTGTATCTCGCCGACCTCGCGCGCGGCCCGTCCATCTGGCTCCCCCACCATGTGGGCTATGCCGGATTCGCGGCGCTGACGGCGGCGGGCCTCGGGCTCATCGCGTGGTTCGTGCTCGGCCGGGCGAAGGCGCCCGCGCCCGCCGAGCCGGCTCCGCCGCTGGAGGCCCTCCTGGTGCGGCGCTGGCCGCCGGCCGTCGCCGGCGCGCTGGTCGGCATCATCGCGACGCTCGCTTATTTCAGGGTCTCGCCGCTCGGGGTGACCGCCGAACTCGGCAGCCTGGCGCGAACCGCCGCCAGCGATGCCGGCATCCTGCCGCAGACCCTCTACGGCCTCGATGGCCTCAGGGGCTGCATCGCGTTGGTGAAGACCGCGCTCCTGTCGCCCAACGGGGTCTTCGTCGGCGCGCTGGTGGCGGGATCGCTGGCATCGGCGCTGATCGCGGGGCAGTTCAAGCCGGTGCGGCCGAACCTGCGGCGCACGGCGGAGATCTTCCTCGGCGGTATCCTGATGGGCTGGGGCGCGATGATCGCGCTCGGCTGCACGGTGGGCGTATTGCTGTCAGGCATCCATGCGGGCGCCCTGGCCGGCTGGGTCTTCCTGTTCGTCACCGTCGCGGGGGCCTATCTCGGCTTTGCCGCCATGGCCCGGTTCGGCAAGCCCGCCTGACGCTATTGCACGATCTTGGTCAGCCTGGTGTCCGTGAAGAGATAGACTTCCTTGGCGCCCGGGATCGAATAAAGCACCTGCACCTCGCGCTGGCCCTTGCCGCTCTCGCCGATCAGCACATCGGTGGGCTCGCCCTTGATGCGCACCAGATCGCATTCGCCGATGCCGAGGGCCACCGCGTCCGGTCCGCCGGCCGCCACGGGCCGGTCGCAGGTGCCGTCTGCCTGCAGCCTCGGCGCATCGCCGCCGGGCAGCGAAGCGGTGGCGACGGGCGCCGGCGCAGCGACGCGCGTCTCGCGCGTGAACGAGAAGCCGCCAATGTCGACGCTGCAGCCTCCGAGGAGAACGGCCAGGGCGAGCACGGTCGCGGTGCGGTAGGTCAAGTCGAGGTCCTTTCGGTCCAGTCAGCGGGCGCCGTAGAGCCAGCCGATATCGGCACGGAGCGCTTTGCGCGATTCGTCCCGGCTGTAGAACATATGCCCGCCGGGATAGACGGCGAAACGCAGCCGCTCGCCGGCCAGCGAGGCCGGGATGCGGTCGAGCGCCGCCTTGGTTTCCATATAGGTCGTGACGAGATCGGTCAGCCCATGGGCGACCACGACGCGCACCGTCGGGTCGAGACCCAGCACGGAGCGCAGCTCGCCGACCGCCTCGGGCGGGTTGAGGCCGCTGCCCCAGTTCCAGCGCCGGTTGACGTCCCGTGACAGCAATTCGTAGCGGCCCGACGGCTTCCAGCCGATGACGTCGCGCGTATAGGCGATGGCCGCGCTGGTCAGCGGCGCCACCATCCCATCGAGAACCGGGTCCTCGTAGCTGCTGCGCAGGCTCGTCGGATAGGGATCGGGCGACGTGACCGAACCGTCATAGGCGCTCGCGACACGCTCGCGGTCTCGGAAGAGCTCGCGCAGATAGGGACCGGTCTCGATCCGCCCGCCAGAGCGGCGGACGAAATCCTCCGGAAGGCCCGTCAGCTCCGCCACGCGCGCGGAGCGCCGGCGCACGGCCTCGGGGTCCGCATCGCCGCGCGCCAGATCGACGAGGTATTCGCCGAAGGCGTAGGCCTCCGCATCCTTCACCGCATCGCGGGACAGCGGGCCCTTGCGCTCGCGCACCACGGCGACGAAGGACGGCAGGCGGGCGGCGACGGCCAGGACACCGTCCCCGCCCCGTGTACGGGTACCGAAATCCACGACCGGCGACAGGAGCATCAGACCGGAGACGCCAACGCCTTCGCCGGTCTGGAGCCGCGCTGCGAGCTTGGGCACGCGAAAACCGCCATAGCTTTCGCCGACGAGATAAGTCGGCGCGCCGAGGCGGCCGCTCTCCGCCAGCCAGCGCTGGACGACGCGGGCGAGGACAGCGATGTCGCCATCGACCGAGAAATGCTGCCGGGCGGCATCGCCTGTGCCGGCCGCGCGGCTGTAGCCCGTACCCGGCGGATCGATGAAGACGAGGTCTGTGAGCCCGAGCCAGGTCTCCGGGTTGTCCTGGAGGACAGGCGGACGCGAGGGCACGTCGCCCTCGTTGCCGGTCAGGACGCGCTTGGGGCCGATGGCGGCGAGATGCAGATAGGCGGACGAGGCGCCAGGACCGCCATTGAAGGCGAAGGTCACCGGACGCCGGGCGCCGTCCTGGCCGTCAAGGACATAGGCCGTATAGGCCACCTCGGCAGTGAGGCGCCCTTCCCCGTCGCGGATGTCGATGGAGCCGGCGGTCACCCGGTACGAGAGTTTCGACCCGCCGATATCCACCGCGCCGGCCGTGGAGGCCGGAGGCGGCAATTGCACGCCGTCGCGGCGCTCGGCCGGCGCCTGGCGCGCCGGCCGGTCGCGGGTCTCCGCCTCGCCCTGTTCCTGAGCAAAGGCAAGAGCCGGCGTGACGGCCAGGAGGGCGGCGAGCAGGATCGGCTTGAGATGCATGGGCGCTCCCTCGCAGGCGAAAGCGTCGAGATTATGCCCGCTATGGCCGCCGGTGCGGCCTCAATGACGGGCCTTCACGCTTTCTTGTTCCAGCGGCCGTCGCTGTCCTGCTGCCAGTAGGTCGCCTCGTGCCCGCCCGCCTTCACCTGCCGCCATTGTTCGCGGGCGAGCGCGAGAGCCTCCTCGTCGTTGCCGTCGAAGACGACGACGAGCAGGTGGTAGCCCTCAACGGCCTCGGGGAGAGGCGCGCCATCGACCAGGAAGCGGACCGGGGCCTCGCCCGGATTGGCCGGCCCGTCCACCAGCACGACCGGGTCGGCTGCATCGGCTTCCGACACCGGCGCGTGAGGCAGGAAACTGTCGTCGGAAAAGGTCCACAGCGCATCGTCGAGCGCCGAGAGGCGCTCCGGCCCGGTCGTCTCCACCACCGCCTTCCATCCCCGCTCCAGCGTCCGCGTCAGCAGGACCGGAAGGACCTGTTCGAGTGTCTGGCGCTGGAGCTGGTAGAAGCGGACCTCCGTCATTTCCCGCCGCGCTCGGCCTCGGCAACCACCCGGTCGAGCAGACGCACGCCCCAGCCGGACGCCCAGGTCTTGCTGATGTCGCTGGCGGAAGAATCCATTCCCGTGCCGGCGATATCGAGATGCGCCCATGGCACGCCGTTGACGAAGCGCTGCAGGAACTGGGCGGCCGTGATCGAGCCGGCGAAGCGGCCGCCGGTATTCTTCATGTCGGCGAACTTGCTGTCGATCATATTGTCGTAGGCCTTGCCGAGCGGCATGCGCCACACGGTCTCGCCCGTCTCCTCGCCGGCCCTGAACAGGCGCCCGGCAAGATCGTCGTCGTTGGAGAAGAGGCCGGCATGCTCCTTGCCGAGCGCCACCAGAATGGCGCCGGTGAGCGTGGCCAGGTTCACCATAGAGGCGGGCTTGTACCGGTCCTGCACGTACCAGAGCACGTCGGCCAGGACGAGGCGCCCTTCCGCATCTGTGTTGATGATCTCGATGGTCTGGCCTGACAGCGAGGTGACGATGTCGCCGGGGCGCTGAGCGGCGCCGTCGGGCATGTTCTCGACGAGACCGATGGCGCCGATGACGTTCGCCTTGGCCTTGCGGGCGGCAAGCGCATGCATGAGGCCGACGACGCAGGCCGCACCCGCCATGTCGCCCTTCATGTCCTCCATGCCGGCGGCCGGCTTGATCGAGATGCCGCCCGTATCGAAGGTCACGCCCTTGCCGATGAAGGCGAGCGGCTTGTCGCCCGCCTTGCCCCCGTTCCAGCGCATGATGACGACGCGGCTGTCATGGGCGGAGCCCTGCCCCACCGCCAGCAGCGCGCGCATGCCGATCTTGGCGAGCGCCTTGCCGTCGAGCACCTCGACCTCGACGCCGAGCTTGGTCAGCGCCTCCGCCCGCCGGGCGAATTCCTTGGGGAAGAGGACGTTCGGCGGCTCGTTGACGAGGTCGCGGGCAAGGCACATTCCAGCCGCGAGGCCGTCGCGCGCCTTGAGCGCCTTCTTCAATGCGGCCGGGTCGTCGACATGGAGCATGACCGCGGCCGGGCCGCCCTTGTCCTCGTCGTCGGTCTTGGTCTTGTACGTGTCGAACGTATAGGCGCGAAGGCGCATCCCGAGTGCGATGTCCGCAGCGGCCTCCACCGGGATGCCGGCCAGGACGACGCTGGCGGGCCGGCCCTTGGCGAGCGCGCCGAAGATGACGCCGCCGATGGCGGCCCAGTCGGCCTTGTCGCCGTCACCTGCGGTCATGCCGATCCCGACGACACGCTCGACGGGACCATCGGCGACAATAGCGGCGACGGTCTTCTTGAACTTGCCCTTGAAGCGCTCGACGGCGACCGCCTTCGCCAGGGCGGCGACGGCCGGGTCGCCGATGGTCTTGGCCACGGCCTCCGGAGGCGATCCATCGGCTCCGACGGGCACCACCACATCCGCGGCCACAGCGGCCGAAAGCGGCTTGACGTCGATTGCGACACGGTCGGCCATGCGAACTCCGAAGAATGGCTGGGACTTGCGGATCGCGGGATCGCGAATCCGCCTGATTTCCCTTGATACAGCATGGGCCCGTCACCGGTCACGGCGGCGTGGCGCCACTGCATCGACTGCATGAAGAAGTGCGACGATGGCGCGCGGGCGGGCGGTTTCGCGCTTGCCGGGGGGGCGCGCTGCGTCTAGCCATGACGGGCACGAACGGGCCGGGGGCGGCTCACGGAGCTTCAAAGAAGTCGTCCATGTCCTTGACTGAACGATATATTCTTCGGATCGCCGCAGGCGCCTTCGTGGCCTGCCTCGTTGCCCTCACGACCGTGATCTGGATCACCCAGGCGCTGCGCGAGCTCGATCTGCTGACCGGCAAGGGCCAGACGATCATCGTCTTCCTCATCGTGACGCTGCTCTCGCTGCCGGCTCTCATCACTGTGATCGCGCCGGTCGCGTTGTTCATCGCGACGATCTATGCGCTCAACAAGCTCAACAGCGATTCCGAGCTGATCGTGATGAGCGCCGCCGGTATGCCACCGGCCCGCCTCCTGCGCCCCTTCGCGGTGCTGACGCTCATCGTCACGATCCTTCTGGGGACGATGACCGTCTATCTGATGCCGGCGAGCTTCCGGGAGCTGCGCGATCTGGTCACCAAGATCAGGGCCGACTTCGTCGCCAACGTGGTCAAGGAAGGCCAGTTCATCTCGCTGGATACGGGAATCACGTTCCACTACCGGGAGCGTGCGTCCGGAGCCCTGCTCGGCATCTTCATGCAGGACAAGCGGGAGGCCGACAAAACGACGGTCTATATCGCCGAGCGCGGTCAGACGGTGGATTCGGGCGGCTCGTCCTACCTGGTGCTCGAGAAGGGCACGATCCAGCGCCAGCAGTCCAACAGCCGCGATTCCTCGGTCGTCGCATTCGAACGTTATGCCCTCGATCTCTCGGTCTTTGGCCAGGACGGCGAACAGGTGGTCTACAAGCCGCGCGAGCGCACCACGGCGGCCCTGATGTTCCCGGACAAGGCCGAGGGCTTCTACCAGATCCAGCGCGGCCGGTTCCGCGCAGAGCTGCACGAGCGGTTCTCCTCGCTTCTCTATCCCGTAGCGCTCATGCTCATCGCCTTCGCAGCCCTGGGCGAGGCGCGCACGACGCGCCAGGGACGCGGTGCGGCGATCGGCATGGCGGTCGTCGCGGTCGTCGCGCTACGCATCGCCGGCTTCGCGGCCTCCAGCGCGACGGTCCGCACGCCGACCGCGGCCATCGCCGTCTACGGCGTGCCCCTCATGGCCTGCATCCTCGCGCTGCTCGTCATCTTCCAAGGTGCGGCGGTGCGGAAAGCGCTGGCCGGACTGTCCTCGATGCTGCGCCGGCGGGCCGCCGGCGGGCCCCGGATCGCGGCCGGACGCGCCTGATGCTGGTCGGATTCACACTCGGCCGCTATCTGTCCGGCCGCTTCCTCAAGATGATCGTGACGATCTTCGCGACCGTGTTCGCGCTGGTTTATACGATCGATTTCGTAGAGCTGATGCGCCGCGCGGGTGATGCGCAAGGCGCGACGAGCGGCCTGATGGCTCAACTCGCCCTGCTGCGAACGCCGGCCGTGGCTGAACAGGTTCTGCCCTTCGCGGTCCTGTTCGGCGCGATGGCGGCGCTGCTCAATCTCAGCAGGAAGCTGGAACTGGTGGTGGCGCGCGCCGCCGGCATTTCCGCCTGGCAGTTCCTGCAACCCGGCATTCTCATCGCCGCGGGCGTCGGCATCGTCGCCGTCACGCTCTACAATCCCGTCTCGGCCTCGCTGAAGCAGCGGGCCTCGGAGCTGGAATCGCAGATCTTCACGCGGGCGCGGGCAAGCGGCCAGGACCTCTGGATCCGCCAACGCAGCATCGACGGCCAGGCCATTGTCCGCGCCGACGCGGCCTCCGGCCTGTCGGGCCGGCTGTCCAACGTCTCCATCTTCACCTTCGAGCCCAGCGGCAGCTTCCGCGAGCGGATCGAGGCCGAGAGCGCGATGCTGGAAACGGGCCATTGGCGGCTGAGCAAGGTCCGCGTCATCTCGGCTTCGGAGGAGCCGCAGAGCTACGATACCTATCTCGTCGCCACCAATCTCGACGCCGCGCAGGTGCGGCAATCGTTCATGCCACCGGAATCGGTGCCCTTCTGGCAATTGTCCGACGTGATCGAGCGGACGGAGAAGTCGGGGCTGGATGCGACCCGCTACCGGCTGCACCAGGCATCGCTGTTCGCCAAGCCGCTTCTGCTGGTTGCGATGGTCCTCGTAGCTGCTTCGGTTTCCTTAAGATTTTTCCGTTTTGGTGGTGTAGCCAAGATGGTTCTCGGTGGCGTGGCGGCCGGGTTCGTGCTTTATGTCGCCACGAAACTGATGGGGGATCTGGGAAGCTCCGGGCTGATCGGCCCGTCTGTGGCCGCCTGGTTTCCCGCTGTCGTTGGTAGTTTGCTCGGCACCCTCGCCCTTCTGTACCAGGAGGACGGTTGATGGCGGGGTCCGGCCGGCTGGGAGTGCGTATGGGACGGTTTAAGCGCACGATCGCACCGCTTGCGATCGCGGCCGCGGGAGCCTTGGCTTCCGCGAATGCGCCGGCGCAGACGCTCAACGACGCTCTCAACAACCGTGCCCGCAACAGCGATTCGCGCCTGCTCGTCGAGGCGCGGGACATCGTCTACGACAACGACAAGAACACCGTCTCCGCCGTCGGCAATGTCGAGCTCTACTACCAGGGCCGCGTGCTGCAGGCCGACCGCGTCATCTACGACCGCAAGACCCAACGCGTGACCGCGACGGGCAACGCGCGACTGACCGAAGCCGACGGCACGGTGGTCACGGGCGACCGGTTCGAACTGACCGAAGACTTCAAGAGCGGCTTCATCGATTCCCTGCGCCTGCGCCAGACCGGCCCGCAGGATGGGAAGACCGTCACGACCCGCTTCACCGCGCCCCGGGCCGAGCGTACCGACGGCGAGGTCACGGTCTTCGAAAGCGGCACGTATACGGCCTGCGAACCCTGCGCGAAGAACCCTGAACGCCCGCCGCTCTGGCAGGTCAAGGCCGCCAGGATCATCCACAACAACACCGAGCGGACGATCTATTACGAGAACGCGCGGCTGGAATTCGCGGGCGTGCCGATCGCCTACGTGCCGTATTTCTCGACGCCCGACCCGACGGTGAAGCGCAAGACGGGGTTCCTGACGCCGCGCTACATCGCGAACACCGCGCTCGGCTACGGCGTCGCGACGCCGTTCTTCTGGAATCTCGCGCCGAACTATGACCTGACGATCTCACCGGCCTTCCTGAGCCGCCAGGGCGTGCTCGGCCAGGTGGAGTGGCGGCATCGGCTGTCGAACGGCTCCTACAACATCCGCGCCGCCGGCATCTTCCAGCAGGACAAGGCGGCGTTCCTGCCGGCGCCCTACGGTCCCCGTGAGAAGGAATTCCGCGGCTCGATCGAGACCGCCGGCCGTTTCGCCATCAACGAGAAGTGGAATTTCGGCTGGGATATCGCCACCGTCACCGACAAGTGGTTCCTGAACAATTATCGGATTCGGTCAGAGAGCTTCAGTTCTACCTATGCCAAGGAGTCCATCTCCCAGATCTACCTGACGGGCCGCGGCGACAACGGCTTCTTCGACCTGCGCAGCTATTATTTCAAGCCGCTGAGCTACCAGGACTGGCAGAAGCACCAGCCGGTCGTCCACCCGGTGCTGGACTACAATAAGCGGTTCCGGCATCTCGGCGGCATCGGCGGCGAGGTGTCGTTCGACTTCAATTTCACCAGCCTGTCGCGGGATGCGGCCCATTTCCAGCAGATCCCGTCGCAGCAGGTCACGCTCTTCAATTTCTCGCTGCCTGGCAGCCGCAACTACAACATCTTCGACACGTGCGCCGTGTTCCAGCGCGGCCAGTGCATCGTGCGCGGCGTCGGCGGCTCGGTCTCGCGGGCGACAGCCCAGGCGAGCTGGCGCCGGGACTTCATCGACCCGCTCGGCCAAGTCTGGCAGCCTTTTGCCTTCATGCGGGTCGATGGCATCTGGCAGTCGCCAAACACGAGCCGCTATCAGAACGCCAACGTTGCCAATTTCATCGATACCGATGCCGACTTCTTCGGGCGGGCGATGCCCGGTGTCGGCCTGACCTACAAGTTTCCGTTCGTTGCGCGTACCGCGAACTGGGGTACGCATATCTTCGAGCCGGTCGCGCAGATCATCGCCCGGCCCAACGAGACACGGATCGGACGCCTGCCCAACGAGGACGCGCAGAGCCTCGTCTTCGAGGACACCAATATCTTCGAATGGGACAAGTTCTCGGGCTATGACCGCGTAGAAGGCGGCGTGCGGGCCAATTACGGCGCGCAGTATACGATCTCCACCGACCATGGGGCCTATGCAAACCTGTTGTTTGGGCAGTCCTATCACCTGAGTGGGCGCAACTCGTTCTCGAGGGGTGATCTCGCCAATACGGGCCTTGAATCCGGTCTTGAAACGCGCCGGTCCGATTATGTCGGCCGGTTCCACATCGCGCCGAACAAGAACCTGTCCTTCACGGCCCGCGGCCGCTTCGACGAGGAAGATCTCGACCTGCGGCGGCTGGAACTGGCGGTCAACGGCAATGTCGGCCCGGTGCAGACGAGCCTCGTCTATGCCCGCTACAGCGCGCAGCCGTCCCTCGGCATCGGTCAACGCCGCGAGGGCATCCTCGCTTCCGGACGGCTGAACATCAACGAGAACTGGTACGTGAACGGCAACGTGCTGCTCGATCTCGACCAATACCTGACCGACCGGGCGCAGCTGATCGCCGCCGGACAGCCCGCGGGCAAGCAGGACCGGTTCACGGTCTCGTCCATGGGCCTCGGCTTCGGCTATGGCGACGAGTGCACGACGCTGCAGGTCGTCTACACGGCGAGCTTCAAGAACGCCGTGACCGGTACCCGGCAGCGCGACCAGACGGTCATGCTCCGTTTGGAACTGACCACGCTCGGGCAGACCACCGTGACGCAGAACCTGTCGGGTTCGTCCTCGCAGGACGGCATCGGCCAGTGACCGGCCCGGAGATCCTGCCGCTCGTCCTGACGATGGGCGATCCGGCAGGCATCGGCCCCGATATCGCCCTCATGGCCTATGGTCGCCGCCGCGAGGCGCCGCTACCTCCCTTCGTCTTCGTAGGGAGGGCTGGCGTGCTGCAGGAACGCGCGCGCCTCCTCAAGCTGGACGTTCCGGTGCACGTGGTCGATACGCCGGCGGCAGGATTGCGGGCCTTCGGCGATGCGCTGCCCGTCATCGACACCGGCGCTGCCCTGACCGTGCGCGCGGGTGCCCCGGATCCGGCGAATGCACCAGCCACGATCGAGGCCATCGAGCGGGCCGTGGCGATGGTGCGGGACGGTCAGGCCGCGGCCGTCGTGACCAATCCCATCGCCAAGCACGTCCTGCACGATGCCGGCTTCGCCCATCCCGGCCACACCGAGTTCCTGGCCGCGCTGGTGGCGGACGGCGCGGACGTCCCGCTGCCGGTGATGATGCTCTGGTCACCTGACCTTGCGGTCGTTCCCGTGACGATCCACGTCGCCCTGCGACGGGTCCCGGACCTGTTGAGCACAGATCTCATCGTCCGCACCGCCAGGATCGTCGCGCGGGACCTGCGCGCGCGCTTCGGCATCGCGTCGCCGCGCCTGGCCTTGGCGGGCCTCAATCCCCATGCGGGCGAGAACGGCGCGATGGGCGTCGAGGACGATGCGGTCGTACGGCCGGCCGTCGAGATGCTGCAGGCGGAGGGCATAGCCGCGACCGGTCCCCATCCCGCGGACACGCTGTTCCGTGCGGCGGCGCGCGGCCGGTACGACGCGGCCTTGTGCATGTATCACGACCAGGCGCTCATCCCGATCAAGACGATCGCCTTCGATGACGCGGTCAACGTGACCCTCGGCCTTCCGTTCATCCGGACCTCGCCGGACCATGGCACGGCCTTCGACATCGCCGGTACCGGCCGGGCGCGCCCCGACAGCCTCATGGCGGCGTTGCGGCTGGCGGCGAGAATGGCGGGGAGCAGGGCGTGAGCGACGGCCTGCCGCCGTTGCGAGAGGTCGTGCGCGCCCATGGGCTCGACGCGCGCAAGTCGCTCGGCCAGAACTTCCTCTTCGACCTCAACCTCACCGGCCGCATCGCTCGCGCCTCCGGATCGCTGCCTGGAGTCACCGTCATCGAGGTCGGTCCCGGTCCCGGCGGGCTGACCCGCGCGCTCCTGGCCGAGGGCGCGGCCAAGGTGATCGCCGTGGAGCGCGACCCGCGTTGCCTTCCCGCCCTCGCCGAGATCGCGGCTGCCTATCCCGGCCGGCTGGACGTGGTCGAGGCGGACGCGCTGCAAGTCGACCTCGCTGCGTTGGCGGGAAACGGCCCGGCCCGCATCGTCGCCAACCTGCCTTACAATGTCGGCACGGCGCTGCTGGTCCAGTGGCTGTCGGGTTCCGAATGGCCGCCCTTCTGGGATTCGCTGACCCTGATGTTCCAGCGCGAGGTGGCGGAGCGGATCGTCGCTGGCCCGTCGCGTCGCGCCGATTATGGCCGCCTCGGCGTTCTGTGCGGCTGGCGCACGACCGCGCGCATCCTGTTCGACGTGCCTCCAGCGGCGTTCACCCCGCCGCCCAAGGTCACGTCGTCGGTCGTCCGGCTGGAGCCGCGGCCGTCGCCCCTGCCCTGCCGCATCACGTCGCTGGAGGCGGTGACGCAGGCGGCCTTCGGCCAGAGGCGCAAGATGCTGCGGCAGAGCCTGAAGGGCTTGGGCGTGGACCCGATGCGGATCCTGTCCGATGCCGGCCTGCCGGCGACCGCGCGGGCGGAAGAAATCCCGGTGGAAGGCTTCGTCGCGCTCGCGAACGCATTCGACGCCGCGCGGGAAACCTGAGCGTCAACCTTCCGCCAGCAAGGCGTCCACGAAGGCACCAAGACCGGTCTGGCGCTCGCGCTTCAGCCGTTCGGCAGCCAGGATCGACCGCAGTTCGTCATAGGTGCGGTCCAGATTGTCGTTGATGAGCACATAATCATAATCGACCCAGCGGGCGATCTCGGTCCGGGCATTCGTCAGGCGCTTGGCGATCACCGCATCGCTGTCCTCGGCCCGGCGGTCCAGGCGGTTCTTCAGCTCAGCCATAGAGGGCGGAAGGATGAAGACTGTGACCGTGTCCGCCCGCATGCGCTGCACGATCTGGCGGGTGCCCTGGTAATCGATGTCGAAGAGCACGTCCTGGCCGGCAGCCAGGGCCGCCTCGATCGGTTTCAGGGGGGTCCCATAGAAATTGCCGTGGACCTCAGCCCATTCGATCAGTTCGCCGCGATCGCGCATGACGCCGAAATCGGCCTCGCTGATGAAGGTGTAATGGACGTTGTTGACCTCCGAAGGCCGCTTCTCCCGGGTCGTGACCGATATCGAGAGCAGCAGATCCTGCCTGTTGTCCTCCTTCAGCGCGCGGGTCAGCGTGGATTTGCCGGCGCCGGAGGGCGAGGACAGGATGAGCATGAGCCCGCGGCGGCGGGGTGCCTCGGGTTGCGGCTTGGGGGTCTGGGCGCGGGTCATTCGACGTTCTGAACCTGTTCGCGGAACTGTTCCACCACCGCCTTGAGCTCCAGGCCAATGGCGCTGAGGGCGACGTCATTGGCCTTGGCGCAGAGCGTGTTCGACTCCCGGCCGAATTCCTGCGCCAGGAAATCGAGCTTGCGGCCGTTCGGCCCCGGTTCCGCCACAAGGGCGCGGGCCGCCGCCACGTGGGCGCGCAGCCGGTCCAGCTCCTCGCGGATATCGGCCTTGGCGGCCATGAGGACGGCCTCCTGGTGAAGGCGCGCCGGATCGAGCGAATGGCCGGTATCCAGCAGGGCGGCCACCTGCGCCGCGAGGCGCTGGCGGACGGCGTCGGCGGTACGGGACGGATGGGCGTCGGCCTGGCCGGTCAGTTCGGCGATGCGGTCGACCTGCGCGGACAGAACCGTCTGCAGCGCCTGGCCCTCGGATTCGCGCACGGTCGCGAGCGCGGCCAGCGCCCGGTCGAAGCCCGCGAGCATGTCGGCCTCGAGCCGCGCCTGCAGTTCCTGATCGTCGCTGTCATCTGCGGTCTCGACGATGCCTCGCACCGCCAGCAAGCCGTCGAGGGTCGGTGGAGGCAACGCAGAAGCCGCAGGAATGCGGGCGAGCGCATCCAACAGCGAACGGAGCGCATCCTCGTTGATCCTGACGCGCGGCGCAGCTTCGTCGCGGGTCACGGTCAAGCCGATCTGGACCGAGCCGCGCTTGAGCGCGGAGCCGACCTTGCGCCGCGCGGCCTCGCCCACGGCGTCATAGCCGGGCGGCGTGCGCAGCCGGACGTCGAGCGTGCGGCCATTGACCGATTTCAGCTCCCACGCCCAACGGAACGGGGCGATGGCACCCGCCTCACGGGCGAAGCCGGTCATGCTGGTCAGAGGCATGCGAGGGCGCGGGTCAAGCGTGTCATGGTGCCGGCACTTCTAAGGGCACCGGCAGGCCCGCTCAAGCGCCAACGGCACGCAGACGGTGGATGAGCCGCTCAGGGACGGAGCGTCGGAACCGTGTGCGGCGAATTCAGATCGTAGGTCTGATTCAGCAGCGGATCGCGCGGCGTGCCCTCCGATGCATCGAAGGCCCGTCCGGCACGCGGCCCGCGGGCGGCCGCGGCGGACAGACGGGCCGCCGGCACGGGGTAGCTTTCCACGCCTCCCTCCACCGCCGCTGTCGTCGGCGGTGCCGGTAGGTCGCTGCGCTGACCGGCGGGCAGCGCCTCAGGCTCCACCCGGTCGACGGGCGTTGCAGCGGGGGCCGCGTCGCGGCGTTGGGTCTCGATCTGGCGCCAGCGCGAGACGTTGCGGTTATGCTGCTCCAGCGTCTCGGCAAAGGCGTGACCGCCGGAGCCGTCGGCGACGAAGTACAGGTCGCGGGTGCGCGAAGGATTGGCGACGGCTTCCATCGCCGCCCGTCCGGGATTGGCGATGGGCGTCGGCGGCAGGCCCTCGATGACGTATGTGTTGTAGGGCGTCGCCTGCTGGATCTCCGCGCGCATGATGCCGCGGCCGAGCGTGCCCTTGCCGCCCACGAGACCGTAGACGATCGTGGGATCGGACTGGAGCTTCATCTTGCGCTGGAGGCGGTTGATGAAGACGCCGGCGACGCGGGTGCGCTCGTCGGCCCGGCCCGTCTCCTTCTCGACGACGGAGGCGAGGATCACGAGGTCCTGCTGCGACTTGATCGGCAGGTCGTTCGAGCGGCGCGTCCAGATCTCGCCGAGGACGCGCTTCTGCTCGGAGGCCATGTGCTGGAGCAGGCGCTCGCGGGTCATGCCGCGAGCAAACTTATAGGTCTCGGGAAGGAGGGTGCCTTCGCGCGGCGTCTCCCTCACCTGCCCGGTGAGGATGTCGTTTTCCATCAGGCGCTGAACGATCTGCTCGCTGGTCAGGCCCTCCGGGATCGTGAGCGAGTGAAGGACGGACTTGCCTTCAACCAGCGTCTGGATCGCCGCCTGCATGCTGACATTGGCCTTGAACAGGTATTCGCCGGCATTGACCTTGAGGTTCTGGGCATAGATCGCCGCCTGGAACACGATCGGGTGGTCGATCACGCCCTCGCGCCTAAGCTGCTCGGCGATCTGGTCGACGCCGGCGCCGCTGCGGATGATGAGGACCTTGTCCGCGGCCAGCGGGCCGGGCTCGGCATATTCGCGCTTGAAGAAGGCAATGAGCCCGACGAGGACGAGGCCGGCGAAGAGCAGCACGGTAAAAGCGGCGCTCAGGCTGGCAAGCAGTCCGCCCCGTGGGCGGCGCTCGGGCGCGGGCGGCGGCGGGGCCGGCACAGCCTTGATGGCCTCGCCCGGACTGCGGGGCGCAACCCGTGGGATCAGCCGTCCGAAGCCGGACCGGGTTTCACCGTTGTCGGAACCGTCGTTCGCCATCAAGCCCTCTCAGCGACAGCAACCTAACGCCCAATGTGGCGAAAGCGGGTCTGCCGGCCGTGCCGGAAACGCTAGCCCGCGACGCGCCGCAGGACCAGCGACGCGTTGGTGCCCCCGAATCCGAAGGAATTCGACAGGGCGACGTCGATCGTCTTGCGCTTCGCCTTGTGCGGAACAAGGTCGACCGCGGTCTCAACCGACGGATTGTCGAGGTTGAGGGTCGGCGGCGCGATCCCGTCGCGGATGGCCAGCGTCGCGAAGATCGCCTCGACCGCGCCGGCGGCACCGAGCAGATGGCCGATGGCGGACTTTGTCGAGGACATGGTCAGACTGGACGCCTTGTCGCCCACGAGCCGTTCCACCGCCTTCAGCTCGATCTCGTCGCCGAGCGGCGTGGAGGTGCCGTGGGCGTTCACGTAGTCGATCTCGCCCGGTGCGATGCCGGCACGCTTCAGCGCCGCGGTCATGCAGCGGAACGCACCGTCTCCGTCCTCGGACGGAGACGTGATGTGATAGGCATCGCCCGAAAGGCCGTAACCGACGACTTCGGCGTAGATTCTCGCGCCGCGGGCCTTGGCGTGCTCGTATTCCTCGAGGACGACGATGCCGGCGCCCTCGCCCATGACGAAGCCGTCGCGGTCCTTGTCGTAGGGGCGCGAGGCCTTTTCGGGCGTGTCGTTGAAGCCGGTCGACAGGGCGCGGCAGGCGGCGAAGCCCGCCAGCGACAGCCGGTTCAGCGGCGATTCGCTGCCGCCGGCGACCATCACGTCCGCGTCGCCGAGGGCGATCAGCCGCGCCGCGTCGCCGATGGCATGGGCGCCGGTGGAGCAGGCCGTGACAACGGCATGGTTCGGGCCCTTGAGCCCGTGCTGGATCGAGACGTAGCCGGAGACGAGATTGATCAGGCGTCCGGGGATGAAGAAGGGCGAGATGCGCCGGGGTCCACGCTCCATGAGCGTGACCGAGGCCTCGAAGATGCCGCCAGCGCCGCCGATGCCGGAGCCGATCAGGACGCCGGTCGCGTTTTGCTCGTCGGGTGTCGAAGGATGCCAGCCGGCATCGTCCAGTGCCTGCTTGGCTGCGGCGACGCCGTAGACGATGAACGGATCGACCTTGCGCTGGTCCTTGGCGTCCATCCAGTCGTCGGCGTTGAACGTGCCGTCGCTGCCGTCGCCGCGCGGAATCGAGCAGGCGATCTGGCAGGGTATGTCGGAAACGTCGAAGCTGGTGATGCGGCTCGCGCCGCTCCGCCCCTCGACGATGCGGGACCACGTGGTCTCCACGCCGCAGCCGAGCGGCGTGACCATCCCCATCCCGGTGATGACGACGCGACGCATAGCACGATGTCCGGAAAGGTGGCGGGCGGGCCGGAGGCCCGCCCGGCCGCCGGGATCAGCCGGCGTTCTTCTGAAGGAACTTGATGGCGTCGCCGACCGTGACGATCGTCTCGGCCGCATCGTCCGGGATCTCGACGCCGAACTCTTCCTCGAAGGCCATCACGAGCTCGACGGTGTCGAGGCTGTCCGCGCCCAGATCGTCGATGAAGTTGGCGTTGTCGGTCACCTTCTCGGCTTCCACGCCCAGGTGCTCCACCACGATCTTCTTAACGCGTTCGGCGATGTCGCTCATCGTTCAGGTCCTTGCAGTTCTCTTGTGTGTCGCGGCCCCGGAACGCGAGGTTCCACCGCATCTGGTTCAGTCGATCCCGGAGGGCCGCGGCATGGCCGCCGCCCCGGGGTCTTCCCCGCGCTCAAAACGCGACGACAGCCCGCCGGTCAAGCCCCCGCGGCCCCTCGGGAGGCTTGTTAACATACTCATTCAGGTCTGGCGAGGGGGCCGGGCGCACCCTTACAAGGCCCGTCCGTTCCCGCCCAACCCATTCAGATCATTGCCATTCCGCCGTTGACATGAAGCGTGGCGCCCGTCACGTAGCCCGCCTCGTCGGAGGCCAGGTAGACGACGGCCGACGCGATGTCCGCTCCCGTACCGAGCCGGCCGGCCGGCACGCGCGACAGGATGCCGGCGCGCTGCTTCTCGTCGAGCGCGTCCGTCATCGGGGATTCGATGAAGCCCGGCGCGATGCAATTCACGGTGACGTTGCGGCTGGCGACCTCGGCGGCCAGCGACTTGGTCATGCCGATCAGGCCCGCCTTGGACGCGGCGTAATTGGCCTGGCCGGGATTGCCGGTCGTGCCTACAACCGACCCGATGCCGATGATGCGGCCGTGCCGGCGGCGCATCATGGTCTTGATCGCGGCGCGCGACAGGCGGAACGAGGCGGTGAGGTTCACCGCGATGACGGTGTCCCAGTCCTCGTCCTTGAGCCGCAGCGCAAGGTTATCCCGCGTCAGGCCAGCATTGTTGACCAGGATGTCGAGCCCGCCCATCGCCGCCTCGGCAGCCGGAACGAGAGCCTCCACGGCCTCGGCATCGGAGAGGTTCGCCGGGACGACATGGGCGTTGCCGCCGAGTTCCGAAGCGAGCGCCTCGAGCGCTTCCCTGCGGGTTCCGGAGAGGGCGACGACCGCCCCCCGGGCATGGAGCGCGCGGGCGATGGCACCGCCGATGCCGCCGGTGGCGCCGGTCACGAGGGCCTTGCGGCCGGTCAGGTCGAACATCGGAGAAGCCTCCCTCAGGCTGAGAACGTGCCGCCGAGCGCGGCGATGTCGGAAGGCGTGCCGACGGCGGTGCCGGTCGCCTCGGGTGCGATGCGCTTGACGAGGCCGGACAGGACCTTGCCCGAGCCGAGCTCATAGAAGGCGCTCACGCCCTCGCCCGCCATGTAGGCGACGCTCTCGCGCCAGCGCACGGAGCCCGTCACCTGGGCGACGAGTCCTTCGCGGATCGCCTCGGGATGGGTGATCTCGACGGCATGGACATTGGCGACGAGCGGCGCCGCTGGAGCCTTGATATCAACCTTGGCCAGCGCCTCGCGCATGGCGTCGGCGGCCGGCTGCATCAGGGAACAATGGAAGGGCGCGGAGACGGGCAGCAGGATCGCGCGCTTGGCGCCACGCTCCTGGGCGATGGCGATGGCGCGCTCCACCGCCGCCTTGTGGCCGGAGACCACGACCTGGCCGCCGCCATTGTCGTTGGCCGCGTCGCAGACCTCGCCCTTCGCGGCGTCGGCAACGACGTCGCGCACGGCGTCGATCTCCATGCCGAGGATCGCCGCCATCGCGCCGACGCCGACCGGCACGGCGGCCTGCATGGCGTCGCCCCGGATGCGCAGCAGCCGGGCCGTATCGGTGACCGACAGCGAGCCGGCGGCGGCGAGCGCGGCGTATTCACCGAGCGAATGGCCCGCGACGAACCGCGCCTTCGCGACATCGAGCCCGGCCTCGGCCTCCAGCACGCGGACCACGGCGAGGCTAACGGCCATCAGGGCCGGCTGGGCGTTGGCGGTGAGCGTCAGGGTCTCGGCCGGGCCCTCGAACATGATGTCCGACAGTTTCTGACCGAGCGCGGCATCGACCTCGTCGAACACGCCGCGGGCCTGCGGGAAGGCCTCGGCGAGCGCCTTGCCCATCCCGACGGCCTGGCTGCCCTGCCCCGGGAAAATCAGCGCGAATGACATGAGCCCATCCCTCGTCCGGCTTTCGAAAGGTGGCGCGCAGTGGCACCGCCGGGGCCTGCGAGTCAAGCGCCGGGGCCGCCCGCGACCCACAAACGCATTGCCATGCCGCCCCCCATCGTGTAGCAGCCTCCAACTTCGTCACATGCCTGAAGACTTGGGAAGGACCCGCTCATGGCGCGCGTCACCGTCGAAGACTGCATCGACAAGGTCGAGAACCGGTTCGAGCTGGTGCTGGTTGCCAGCCACCGCGCCCGCATGATCTCCCAGGGCGCGCCGCTCACCGTCGACCGCGACCGCGACAAGAACCCGGTCGTCGCGCTGCGCGAGATCGCCGATTCCACGGTCGATCCCGAGGATCTCAAGGAAGACCTGATCCACTCGCTGCAGAAGCAGGTGGACACGGACGAGCCGGAGGCCGACACGGTGCCGCTGCTGGCCAACACGGCCGCCGCCGGCGCCGCCACCGCTTCGGGCGGCGAGGACGACGCGAACGTCGCCTTCGACCGGATGAGCGAGGAGGACCTGCTCGCGGGCCTCAACGAGCTCGTCCGCCCGGCCGACCAGGACGACGACGAGGGCTGACGGCCCCGCCATCCGGCATTCTCGATCCAGAACCCGGCGCCTGCGCCGGGTTTTGTCGTTTCCGGCACGCGATTGGACGCAATTGTCCTTGCGGCAGCCGGGTTTGACCGCAATATCTCACCTATGGGTGACATAAGCCTGGCCGAGGCAGCCGAGACGAAGACGATGCGCGCGCCATCGCCGATGATGCGCCAGTACGAGCTCGTCGATCGGGTCAAGGCCTACAACCCCAATTGCGACGAGGCCTTGCTCGACAAGGCCTATATCTACGCGATGAAGGCCCACGGCACGCAGAAGCGGGCCTCCGGCGCTCCCTATTTCTCCCATCCGCTCGAAGTCGCCGCGATTCTGACGGACCTGCGGCTGGACGATGCGACCATCGTGGCGGCCGTCCTGCACGACACGGTGGAGGACACCGATTCCACCGTCGCCGACATCGAGCGCCTGTTCGGCGCCGAGATCGCCGCCCTCGTGGACGGGCTGACCAAGATCAAGAAGCTGGACTTCGTCTCGAAGAAAGCGACGCAGGGCGAGAATTTCCGCAAGCTTCTCCTGGCCGTTGCCGAGGATGTGCGCGTCCTTCTCGTGAAGCTCGCCGACCGGCTGCACAACATGCGCACGCTCCACTTCGTGCCACCCGCCAAGCGGGTGCGCATCGCTGAGGAGACGCTGGACATCTATGCCCCGCTCGCCGGCCGCATGGGCATGCAGGACATGCGCGAGGAGCTGGAGGACCTGGCCTTCCAGCACATCAAGCCGGACGCCTATCAGACGATCGGCGAGCGGCTCGACCGGCTGACGGCCGCCAGCACGGGGCTCATCACCGAGATCGAGAGCGTGCTGCAGGCGCGCCTCGTGGAGCGCGGCATCAGCGCGATGGTGAAAGGGCGGCGCAAGCAGCCTTATTCCATCTGGAAGAAGATGGAGCGCAAGTCCGTCTCCTTCGAGCAATTGTCGGACGTGTTCGGATTCAGGGTCATCGTCGACGACGTCGACGATTGCTACCGGGCGCTCGGCGTCGTCCACACGGCCTGGCCGATGGTTCCGGGCCGGTACAAGGACTATATCTCGACGCCCAAGCAGAACGATTACCGGTCGATCCACACCACCGTCATCGGCCCCGGCCACCAGCGCGCCGAGTTGCAGATCCGCACCCGGGCCATGGACCGCGTCGCGGAGTTCGGCATCGCGGCCCACGCGCTCTATAAGGACGGCGTCGATCCCGAGCGGCGGCCGCTGGACGATACGGCCGCCTATCGCTGGCTAAGGCACACGGTCGATCTCCTGGCCGAGAACGAGAACCCGGACGAGTTTCTGGAGCACACCAAGCTCGAACTCTTCCATGACCAGGTGTTCTGCTTCACGCCTAAAGGCCTGCTGATCGCCCTGCCTCGCGGTGCGACGCCGATCGACTTCGCCTACGCGGTGCACACCAAGGTCGGCAACACGGCGGTGGGCTGCAAGGTGAACGGGCGGATTGCGCCGCTCCTTTCGGAGCTGCAGAACGGCGACGAGGTCGAGATCATCCGCTCCGAAGGGCAGACCCCGCCCTCCGCCTGGGAAGCGCTCGTCGTCACCGGCAAGGCCCGCGCCGCCATCCGGCGCGCCACCCGTGCGGCCGTCCGGCGGCAATATGCGGGCCTCGGCCGGCAGATCGTCGAGCGCGCCTTCGAGCGCGCCGGACGCGCCTTCTCGGAGGACGCGCTGAAGGCCGCCCTGCCCCGCCTGGCCCGAACCAGCGTGGAGGACGTCCTGGCGGCAACCGGCCGCGGAGAAATGTTCTCCGGCGACGTGGTGCGCGCGGTCTATCCCGATCACCTGGACGAGAAGAAGCCCGCGCCGATCCAGGCGCCCGCCGGCAAGGGGTGGTTCGGCCTGAAGAAAGGCAGCCACATGAAGTTCCGGCTGCCCGACAGCGAGCGGCCGGAAGCGATCCCGATCCGTGGGCTCAACGGCGATCTTCCTGTGACGCTGGCGCCGGACGGGGGTGCCGTGCCCGGCGACCGCATCGTCGGCATCCTCAATCCTGGCGAGGGAATCACGATCTATCCGATCCAGTCGTCCGCGCTCGCCGCCTTCGAGAACGAACCAGACCGGTGGCTGGACGTGCGGTGGGACATGGAGGAGGTCGGGCAGCAGCGCTTCCCGGCCCGCATCCAGCTCAAGTCGATCAACGAACCGGGGACGCTGGCGCAGATCACCCACGTGATCGCGGAGCATAGCGGCAATATCGACAACATCTCGATGGTCCGCCGCACGCCGGACTTCACGGACATGACGATCGATCTCGCGGTCTGGGACCTGAAGCACCTGAACGCGATCATCGCGCAGCTGCGCGGCAAGAGCGTGGTCAGCCGGATCGAACGCGTCATCGGCTGAAGGCCGGGCAAAGGGGGCAGGACGATGCGACTGTTTCGGATCATCGCCGTTCTGGCGATCATGGCGGTATCTGCGGGTCTTGGCCCGGATGCGCGCGCCGAGGAGGTCGTCGAACTGGGCGGCTTCAGCGGTCGGGCCCTGCTCAACAAGCCGGCCGGCAAGGCGCGGGTCGGCCTCGTCCTGCTCACCGGAGGCGACGGCTATGTCGGGATCGGTTCCGACGGCTCGGTCCAGAGGCAGGGCAACTGGATCATCCGCACGCGCGGCGCCTATGCCGGCCGCGGCATTGCCAGCTTGGCGGTGGATGGCGGAGCCGATGTGGGCCGGGCCATCGCCTATATGCGGGGGATCGCGCCCAAGGTCGTGGTGGTCGCCATGAGTCGCGGCGCGCTCAAGGTCGAGCCCTCCCTGGCGCACCGGCCCGACGGGATCGTGCTCGCCTCAGCCATGCTGTCGGACGTGAAGTCCGCCGTGGGCGATCCGTCGCGCCTGCCGCCGACGCTCATCGTGCACCATCGTCGCGACACGTGCCGCGTGACGCTGGCCGAGGACGTGGAACCCTTCGCGGCCTGGGCGGGCAGGCGCGCCCGCGTGGTCTGGATCGACGGCGGCACGTCCACCGGACCCGTCTGCCAGGCACGCGCCTATCACGGCTTCATCGGCCGCGAGGGCCAGGTCGTCAGCGCGATCGCGAGCTTCGCCGCCGGGCTGCGGTGACGCCAGCGCACCGTCGCAGGAAGCTGTCGGCAAGTCGCCCTCCGCCTGAGGTTTCAGGTCCGTTGCGGCTTGCCGTGCGCGCCGCTTCCTGCCATTGCCGGTTCCCGCATCAGGCGGGAGACCAGACGTGAACCAGGACGACGTCATCGCGGAATTCAGGGCGGCGGGCGCCCTGCTGGAAGGGCATTTCATCCTGTCCTCGGGCCTGCGCAGCCCGGTCTTCCTGCAGAAGATGTTCGTCTTCCAGGACCCAGCCCGGACCGAGCGTCTGTGCAAGGCATTGGCCGACAAGGTGCGCGCGGCGTTCGGCGAGATCGACATCGTCGTGTCCCCGGCGGTCGGCGGCATCGTCCCGGGCTACGAGACGGCCCGGCATCTGGGCGCCAAGGCGATCTTCGTCGAGCGCGAGAACGGGCAGTTCGCGCTGCGCCGCGGGTTCGAAATCCCTGCCGGCGCGCGGGTCGTCATGGTGGAGGACATCGTCACGACGGGGCTGTCGTCCCGGGAATGCATTGCCGCGATCGCGCAGCATCCGGGCAGGCTGGTGGGCGCCGCCTGCCTCATCGACCGGTCCGGCGGCAAGGCCGATGTCGGCCTGCCTCTCGTTTCGCTTGCCTCGCTGGATATCCCGACCTACAAGCCCGACAGCCTCCCAACGGAACTGGCCAGTCTGCCGCCGGTCAAGCCCGGAAGCCGGTCGCTTTGACGCACACGCGACGGGAAAAATGGCAACGATGATCATTTGTGCCCAGTTCGGCATTTTGGTATCGTTCACGCAGCGTCACTGCACGGGGGCGGTCGGCGTATTCGCCGTGGCGACACGGTAGCTTCATTGTCGACGCGCCATCCGGCGCGCATTGAGAGAAACGATGCAGAACGCCCCCAAGATTGCTCTGTTCATTGACGGCGCCAATTTCTACGCGACGACGAAAGCCCTTGGAATCGACATCGATTACAAGCGCCTGCTGAAAGAATTCCAGTCGCAGGGCTACGTCATGCGCGCGTTCTATTACACGGCGCTCGTCGAGGATCAGGAATATTCGTCCATCCGGCCGCTGATCGACTGGCTCGATTATAATGGCTACCGCGTCGTCACCAAGCCGACCAAGGAATTCGTGGATTCCATGGGCCGCCGCAAGGTGAAGGGCAACATGGACATCGAGCTCGCCATCGATGCGCTGGAGCTCGCCCCGCATATCGACCACATGGTTCTGTTCTCCGGCGATGGCGATTTCCGCTCGCTGGTCGAGGCCATGCAACGCCGGGGGGTACGCGTTTCGGTCGTTTCGACCATCGCCGTTCAGCCACCGATGATCGCCGACGAGTTGCGGCGGCAGGTCGACGAGTTCATCGATCTGGCCCATCTGGCCCAGCGGATCGGCCGGGATCCGTCGGAGCGGCCTGCCCGCGACCCGGCGGAGCGGCCCCGGGTGGCGGTCGAGCGGCGCCATACGCTGCGCCAGGTGCCGCCGCCGGTCGACGCCGAATAAGCCGCTTCAGATTTTCCGAAGCACCATGATGAGGCCGGGTACGTCCCGGCCTCCGTCGCGTCTGAGCACGGCGTCCTGCCGGACGAGGGGCGCGAACCGGCTCTCCGCGAGCCTATCCAGATAAATCCGCCCGTGGTGGAAGCGGCGGTCCTCGCCCAGGCGCCAGCCGGAAGGATCGAGGCTGTTGTCCTGCACCGAGAAGGCCAGGATGCCGCCCGGAGCGAGGGCCCGGTGTGCGGCTTCGACGCTTCGTTCCAGCGCCCCGACATAGACGAATACATCCGCTGCGACCGCGAGGTCGAGCGAGCCCGGCGCCTCGGCCTCCAGCGCGTCCTCCAGAGAGCGCGCGTCAAGCCGGTCGTAGAGCTTGCGCGCGCGGGCCTGCGCGACCATGGCCGGCGAGAGGTCGCAGCCCCCGAGCCAGTCGCACCGGCCGCGCAGGGCGGCGCCCATCAACCCCGTGCCGCAGCCGAGGTCGAGCGCGCGTGCGAACGGGCCGAAGCTCCGCAGGCTGTCCGCCAGGAGGGCCGGCGCGCGGTATTCGAGAGCCGAGAGGTGAGCCTCGAAGGTGGGGGCATAGGCGTCGAACAGGGAGGCGACATAGGCCCGGCTCATGGCGCCTGCCTCGCCGAGGGCGGCAAGCTCCAGCCCGGCGCCAAGCGTATCGTCCGGATCGGCGACCAGGGCCTGCCGGAAGGCGTCGGCGGCGGCGGTCGCGTCGCCCGCCTCCGCCAGCGCCCGGCCGAGAAGGTGCCAGGCCGGCGCCCAGGCGGGCACGAGTTCGAGCGTCTGGCGCGCGAGATCGGCTGCGCCCGCGGCATCGCCCTCACCGAGGATCGCCTGCGCATAGGCGTAGCGGCGGTCGGCGTTGGAGTCTCCGGACGTGGCGCGCGCGGTGAGCGTCATGGCCGCCCTTGAACGGGCCGGAAGCCCTTCCGTCAAGGCCGGGAGGGCGCGTGCGCGGCCGCACCGCAGGCTGGACGCGACAGGTTCATTCTCCAATCCATCGCCGAACGGTTCGGCGAGCGAAGCAGAAACGAGGGAGACGAGCCATGAACGCGATGATGAAGAAGACCACGATCCTCGGCACGCTGGCAGCGGCCGTCCTGAGCGCCGGCATGATGGCGGCGCCCACCGCCGCCTCGGCCAAGCCGCTCTACTGGAAGGGCAAGTATGTCCATCCGCACAAGCACTATCCCCACAAGCACCACGGTTACGGCTGGGGTGCCGCCGGCCTCGGCGCGGGTCTCGCGCTCGGCGCCATCGCCGCCTCGGCCTACGCCGCCCCGGCTTATGCCGGTGACTGCTACACCGTCCGCCGCCGCGTCGTGAACGAGTTCGGCGACGTCTATATCCGCCGGGTGCGCGTCTGCGACTAAGCAGGTGCCTCCATGGTCGCTTGACGGGGCCTCGCCGAACAGCGGGGCCCTAGTCCATTGGGGGCTGCTGTCAAACCGCAGCGCGGCGCCTATCTGTTGAATCCATGCGGCCGACCGACATCCTGAAGATCACGCCCCAAGGGCTGTATTGCGCGCCCGGCGACTTCCATATCGACCCGGTCCGGCCCGTTTCCCGCGCCCTGATCACCCACGGACATTCCGACCATGCCCGCTCCGGCCACGAAGCGGTGCTCGCCACCGCCGAGACGCTGCGAATCATGGCCGTGCGCTACGGCGAGGGCTTCTGCGGGAGCGCGCAGGCGGCGCGACTGGGCGAGCCTATCCGGCTTGGCGACGCACGCGTGACGTTCCGGCCCGCCGGGCACGTGCTCGGATCGGCCCAGATCCTGATCGAGGCGGGCGGACAACGCATTGTCGCCTCGGGCGACTACAAGAGGGCGCGGGATCCGACCTGCCTGCCCTTCGAGCCGATCGCCTGCGACGTGTTCATCACCGAGGCGACGTTCGGCCTTCCCGTCTTCCGCCACCCGGACATGAAAGGCGAGGTGCGCAAACTCCTCGATTCGCTCGCACTCTTTCCGGACCGGACCCACATCGTCGGCGCCTATGCGCTGGGAAAGGCCCAGAGGCTCATGGCCCTCCTGCGGGAGGCCGGCTACGACAGGCCGATCCATGTCCACGGCGCCATGGAACGGCTCACCGAGTTCTACCAGTCGGAGGGCATCCCGCTCGGCGACATCCGCAAGGTGGTCGCGGCCGAGCGCGGCAGGCTCGGCGGGGAGATCGTCATCTGCCCCCCGTCCGCGATCCAGGACCTGTGGGCCCGCCGTTTTCCCGACCCGGTCACGAGCTTCGCCTCCGGCTGGATGCGGGTCAGGGCCCGGGCGCGGCAGAAAGGCGTCGAGCTACCGCTGATCGTGTCCGACCATTCCGACTGGGACGATCTGTGCGCGACGATCCGGGAGACGGGCGCCGGCGAGATCTGGGTGACCCATGGCGAGGAGGACGCCCTCGTCCATTGGTGCCGCACGATCGGTCTGGAGGCGCGCCCGCTCCACATGATTGGCTATGGCGACGAGGGTGAGGAATCCGAGGCCGCGGACCCCGGGGCTACCAGCGCGGAGACGGCGCCGTGAACCGGTTCGCCGCCCTCCTCGACCGCCTCGCCTACGAGCCGCGCCGCAACGCGAAGATCCGGCTCGCCGCCGCCTATCTGCGCGAGACGCCCGACCCCGACCGCGGCTATGCGCTCGCAGCGATGACGGGCGGCCTGTCCTTCCGCAACGCCAAGGCCGGCCTCATCCGCGGGCTGATCGCGGAACGGACCGATCCGGTGCTGTTCGGCCTGTCCTACGATTATGTCGGGGATCTCTCCGAGACGGTCGCGCTGATGTGGCCTGCACCGCAGGCGGGCGGTACGGGCCATAACCGGCCCCCTGCCCCGACGCTGACCGAGGTCGTGGAGACGCTGGCGACTGCATCCAGGTCCGACCTGCCGGGCGTGATCGCCGGCTGGCTCGACAGCCTCGACGAGACCGGGCGCTGGGCGCTGCTGAAACTCATCACCGGCAATCTGCGCATCGGCCTGTCGGCCCGGCTCGCCAAGACGGCGCTGGCCCAGATCGGCGGGATGGAGCCGAACGCCATCGAGGAGGTCTGGCACGGGTTGAAGCCGCCCTATGCGGAACTCTTCGCCTGGGTCGAGGGACGCGGGGCAAGGCCGGAATCGGTGGACCCCGCTCCGTTCCGGCCGCCGATGTTGTCCCATCCGCTGGAGGACGTGGCGGATTTCCGCGCCGTGCTCGACCCGGCGGCTTTCTCCGCCGAATGGAAATGGGACGGCATCCGCGTCCAGGCGGTGGCGGGCTTCCACGAGGGGCGCAAGACGACCCGGCTCTATTCCCGGACGGGAGAGGAGATCAGCGGCGCCTTTCCGGACCTGATCGAGGCGCTGGACCGCGATCAGCGCTTCGTCGGCGCGGTGGACGGCGAGTTGCTGATCCTGCGCGACCGCCGGGTGCAGAGCTTCAACGTCCTGCAGCAGCGGCTGAACCGGAAGACCATCTCGCCCAAGCTGATCCAGGACTTCCCGGCCCATATCCGCGCCTATGATCTCCTGGCAGAGGGCACGCAGGACCTGCGCACCCTGCCCTTCGCGGAGCGGCGCGCGCGGCTCGAGGCTTTCGCCGCTGGGCTCGATCCCGAGCGGATCGACGTCTCGCCCATCGTTCCCTTCGCGGATTGGGACGCGCTGACCGCCGCCCGGGCGGACCCGGCGCAGGCCGGTGCCGGCGTCGATGCCGAAGCCGTCGAGGGCGTGATGATCAAGCGCCTCGATTCGCCCTATGTGCCGGGCCGGCCCAAGGGGCTCTGGTTCAAGTGGAAGCGCGATCCGTTCGTGGTGGACGCGGTGCTGATGTATGCCCAGCGCGGCCACGGCAAGCGTTCGTCCTTCTATTCGGACTACACGTTCGGCGTCTGGCGGGACGGCGAGGCCGGGCTGGAGCTGGTCCCCGTCGGCAAGGCCTATTTCGGCTTCACGGACGAGGAACTCGCGCAGCTCGACCGTTTCGTGCGCAAGCATACGATTAACCGGTTCGGCCCCGTCCGCGAGGTGACGCACAGCGCCGATACGGGGCTGGTGCTGGAGGTCGCCTTCGAGGGCCTGCAGCGCTCGACGCGCCACCGCTCCGGCATCGCTATGCGGTTCCCCCGCGTCTCGCGCATCCGTTGGGACAAACCCCCGCGCGAAGCCGACCGGATCGAGACGCTGGAGGCGCTCATCCGCGAATACGGCACCAATGAAGGGGAATCAGGATGAGCAAGCAGGCGGGCTGGACGGTTGCACTGATCGCGGCGGCGCTCGTTCTCGTCGCCGCGATCGTCTGGGCGTCGATGACAGCCTCGCTGGCGCAGAGTTTCGCGGCCACGATCGCCGATCCTTGGGGCGCCGTGATGCTCATCGATCTCTATGCCGGGCTGCTCGCAGCCGCGGCGCTCATCTTGATCGTCGAGCCGGACCGGCGCATCGCTTGGGCGAGCGCGCTGGCTCTGCCCTTCCTGGGCAATGTGGTGACGCTGATCTGGCTGGCGCTGCGTGGGCTGCCGCGCCTCCTCAGGCGCGGGTGACGAGTTCGGCCAGAAGCGATAGGACAAGCAGCGCAGCAGCCGCGATGGCGTGATAGGCTGCGAACCGGTGCAGCTGCTGGCGCATGGCGGTGCCAATCATCCGCTGCGCGGCGCCCTCGTGCGGCCGCTCGTGCGGATCCAGCATGAGCCAGACTTCGGTCTGCCGGTAAGGCTTGGAACGCGCGCGCTGCGCCTTCAGGAGCAGCAGCACCGCCGTGAGCAGGATGGCATAGCCCCCCGCCCGGAGGCAGGCGGCCGGCTCGGCGGACAGGCCGATCATCAGGCATAAAGTGGCCAGGCCGGCAAACGCGCAGGCGCGGGCGACAGAGAGTTCCGCCCTCGCATCGAGCCGCCGTGCGATTTCGGATTCGCTCCAGTCCGTCACCTTCGCTCTCCTCCGCATCCCGCGGAGAGCCATGCTCAGCGCGACGAGAACAATACCGGCAAGATCAGAATGACCACGCCTGCAAACCAGACAAGTAACGAGGCCGTGTCCGATCGGTTCCGTCCCGTGGCGCGCTCAAACAGCGCAGCCGGAACACCGGCCAGGATCACGCATGAGACCGAGACGAGGAGCGAGGTGAAGTAGTAGATCAGCACCGGCGAGGAGATGAAGAAGGCCGGCGCGAGCAGGAATTTCACCAGGATGAAGCCGGCGTCGAAATAAGGCGAATTGGCCATGCCGGCGAGCAGGGACGAGCCGGCGATGCCGATCATCAGTCCGTCCTGCTGGAGGGTGGCGCTGCGCTGTTCGGGTGTATCGTTGGTCATCTTCAGGCTCCCGGCGCCGGCAGGACGCCGAGCATGCGGATCACGTAGAACAGGGCGACGCGCAGCAGGAACAGCCACACGACCGCGAAGAGATTGAGCAGCGGGATCGGCACGATGGCGGGCGTGACCGCACGCGTCGCCGCCAGGACCGGATCGGTGACCTGCCGGAAGACCTTCCAGATGACCTTGTCGCTGTCGGGCGGGAAAAAGAGGGACAGGATGTAGCGGCCGATCAATGTGTAGATCAGGGCCGCCAGCAATGTGTTGGGCACGTGGAAGGCCCAGAAGCCGATTTCGTCGTTCACCACCAACTCCCGCTCACGATACCGGTCTGAAACAGGAAAGGGCGGGACACAAGTCCCGCCCTCCCATTGAGCCGTGGATGGGAAGGCTGGCCGTCAGGCCGCCTTCTCTTCCATGAGCGTCTGACCGCGCGGACGGCGGCAGGCGTCAATGAAGTCCTGCATCTCCTTGGAGGGAGCAGGCGTCATCAGCGACACGACAATCATCACCAGGAACCCGACCGGCAGGCCGAAGATCGCGGAGGAGATGTTGTTCATGTCGAACCAGCCGACCTTGGACGCCATCGGATGGGCGAGCGTCACCCAGGCGTCCATGGCGTTCGGAGCGGCCATGGCCTGAGCCAGGTTGACCAGCGGGGCGCCGGTCACCGGGTTGTACAGCGAGCTCATGCCCAGATACTGGACGCCGAAGCCGGGGAAGTACCGGGTGACGACCAGGTAGAGCATGGTCACGCCGAAGCCGGCGATGATGCCCGCGATGGCGCCTTCCTTCGTCGTACGCTTCCACCAGACGCCGAGCACCAGCGCCGGGAAGAGGCCGGCCGCCGCGAGCGAGAAGGCCCACGAGACCATGGCCAGGATGTCCGCCGGGCGCTGCGAGGCCGTCCACGCGGCCGCGATGGCCACGATGACGAGCAGCACGCGGGAGACGATCAGACGACGGGCCGTCGGCGCGTCCTTGTCGATCATCCGGTAGTAGATGTCGTGCGAGAGCGCGTTGGCGATGGCCAGAAGCAGGCCGTCGGCGGTGGAGAGCGCGGCGGCGAGGCCACCGGCGGCCACCAGGCCGGCGATCACGTAAGGCATGCCCGCGATCTCGGGCGTCGAGATCACGACCACGTCGGCGTTGATGCCGAAGTCCTGCAGACGAACCAGACCGGCATGGCCGGCCAGCTTGGCGCAGGCGGCCTGAACGGTCGCCAGGTCGACGGCGTTGCCGCCGCAGATCTGCACAAGGCCGAGCTTGCCGTAGGTGTAGACCCAGGCCGGGAGGTCCGCGATGTTCTTGCCGATGAGGGTCGAATAGACCTCCAGCTTCGAGAACGCCGCGTAGGCCGGCGCGGTGAAGTACAGCAGGAAGATGAACAGCAGCGACCAGGCCACCGACACGCGCGCCTCACGCACGGACGGCGTGGTGAAGTAGCGCATGAGGACGTGGGGCAGCGACGCCGTGCCGACCATCAGGCAGAGGATCAGCGCGAAGTAGTTGGCCGGGCTGTAGGAGGTGAACGGAGCCGCGTGCAGCTTCGCCGTGGCCGGGGCCAGGTTGTTCTGGATGAAGCCCTGCTCCAGCGAGGCGATCTGCGAGAGCGCCTGGCCGTAGGTGAGCTGCGGCAGCGGCAGCCCGAACTTCTTTGCCGACAGGATGATCACCGGGACCAGGTAGGCGACGATGAGCACGATGTACTGGGCGACCTGCGTCCAGGTGACGGCGCGCATGCCGCCGAGCATCGAGCAGACCAGGATGCCGAGCAGGCCGACATAGACCGCGACGGTGAAGTCGAGGCCCAGGAAGCGCTGCGCGATCAGGCCGGTGCCGAAGATCTGCGCCACCACGTAGGTGAAGGAGCAGGCCAGGAGCACGATGACGCCCAGGAAGCGCGCGGTGTTGCCGCCGTAGCGGGCCGCGAGGAAGTCCGGAACGGTGTAGGCGCCGAACTTGCGCAGGAACGGCGCGACGAGCACCGCCACCAGCACGTAGCCACCGGTCCAGCCCAGCACGAAGGCGAGGCCGTCATAGCCGAGCAGGAAGAGCGAGCCGGCCATGCCGATGAACGAAGCCGCCGACATCCAGTCGGCGCCGGTCGCCATGCCGTTATAGATGGCAGGGACGCGCCGGCCGGCCACGTAATATTCCGACACCTGCATGGTGCGGGACACGATGCCGATGAAGGCGTAGACGAGGATCGTGAAGCCGACGAACAGGTAGCCCAGGACGCGGTTGGGCACGCCGAGCTGCTCCAGCAGCGCGACGAGAATGATGAAGGCGACGAAGCCGCCCGTGTAGATGCTGTAGACCTTGCCGAGGTTCGACGTGAAGTCGCTGCCGCCGGCCTGCGTTTGCGTTGCCATGTGTCGCCCTCCCTTATTCGTCTTCGGCGACGCCGCATTCGCGGTCGATCTGGTCCTGCTTGCGCGCGAACCAGAAGAGCATCACCACGAATGCAATCAGGGACCCCTGCGAGGCCATGTAGAAGCCAAGCGGGAAGCCCAGGATCTTGATGTTGTTCAGCGGGACCACGAACATATGGACCAGGTATCCGAAGAATACCCACAGGACCATCATCGTGATCATGAGCTTACTGGTCTTGGACCAGTAAAGTTCGTCTTGCGATTGTTGCACGGCCGTTTCTCCCCGACTGCAGGCGTCATCTGACGGACGCCAGGTTGCCCGGACGCAAACGCCCCTTCGCCGGGGAGACTCGTCGGACGGTGGCGAAATTACGGCAGGCCGTCGGGATCGCAAACGACGACTTAAGGATACCGACTTAAGGCGATAATGTTGCCCACTAGACTTTCGTTTTACTTATTGCGCCGCACCAAGTATTTTGCACCGCAGCAAGGGTAGCCCTGGGGCTTTCCTTCCGCGGGAAAACGCGCTTCAAATCCAAGGCTGGCCATCGTTCGGCCGGCGAAAGCAAAGGCTTGCATGTCCGTGACTGCCGGGGCGGGAACCATCATCATCGCGGACGACCATCCGCTGTTCAGGGGCGCCCTGCGCCAGGCCATCGAGACGATCCTTCCGGAGGCGTCCATCGTAGAGGCGGGTTCCTTCGAGGACACTGTGGCGGCGCTGGGCCGCCAGCACGATCCGGACCTCGTCCTGCTCGACCTGAAGATGCCCGGCGCCCAGGGCTTTTCCGGCCTCATGTATCTGCGCGCGCAATATCCCGGCGCGCCCGTCCTCGTGGTTTCGGCCAATGACGACCCGTCCGTGATCCGGCGCTGCATGGAGTTCGGCGCGTCCGGCTTCATGCCCAAGACGCTGGACCCGGCCCGAATGGGCGACGTGCTCAAGGTCGTGCTGGGCGGCGGATCATGGACGCCGCCGGAGGTCGACCTGTCGACGCCCGCCGACAAGGAGATCGACGACCTCGTGAAGCGCCTCTCCAGCCTGACGCCGCAGCAGGTCCGGGTGCTGATGATGCTGTCCGAGGGCCTGCTCAACAAGCAGATCGCCTACGAGCTCTCGGTGTCGGAGGCGACGGTGAAGGCGCACGTGTCGGCCATCCTGCAGAAGCTCGGCGTGGAGAGCCGCACCCAGGCCGTCATCACCGCCGCCAAGATCGCCGCCGGGCAATGGAACGACATCGGCGCGGCATCGTAAGGTCAGCCATGAGCAACGGTCTGGAACGCTTCCTCGGCGGCTCGGCGGCATCGGTCGCGGTGAAGCTGATCTTCGTCTCCGTGCTGGTCGGCGCCGTCATGGCGATGCTCGGCATCAGCCCGACGGGCTTGGTACAGGGGCTCGTCGACCTCGTGCGGCGCCTGGTTGATACCGGCTTCGCCGCCATCGGCGAGGTCGGCTGGTGGCTCGTCAGCGGCGCGCTGATCGTCGTGCCGGTCTTCCTCCTGATGCGGTTGATGAAGTCCCGCTCGTGACCGCCGGCTCGAGGCCGGAGACCGCCCGCCCCATCGAGGCGACGCACCGGCGCGTTCTCGTCATCGCTATCCCGATGATGGTGTCGCATGTCACGACGCCGCTGCTCGGTTTCGTCGACGCTACGGTCATCGGCCGGCTGGGCGAGGCGCATCTGCTGGGCGCCGTCGCCATCGCGGCGGTGCTGTTCGACTTCCTGTTCTGGGCCTTCTCCGCCCTGCGCATGGGCACGGCCGGGCTGACCGCCCAGGCTTGGGGCGCCGGCCAGGATTCGGCGCTCGACGCCATCCTGGCCCGGGCGCTGCTATTGGCGCTGGCATGCGGGGTCGCCCTGGTCGTCCTGCAGAAGCCGATCGCGGCCCTGGCCTGGCCGCTCCTGGGGCCTGGCGAGCGGGTTCTGCCGCCCGCCCAGGTCTATTTCGAGATCCGGATCTGGTCCGCGCCCTTCGCCTTCGTCAACTACGCCGTCCTCGGCTTCGTTATCGGACGGGGCCGGACCGATCTGGGCCTGATGCTCCAGATCGGCATCAACGTCGCCAATATCGTCCTGTCCGTGGCGCTGGTCACGGGTGCGGGCCTGGGCGTTGCCGGCACGGCCATCGGCACGCTCATCGCCGAGATCTGCGGCGCGGCGGCCGGCCTCGCGGTCGTGGCGCGCCTCGGCGCCAAGCCCTGGCGCGTCGGCGCCCGTGATCTCCTCGACCAGGCCGCGCTCGTCCGGATGATGAAGCTCAACGGCGACATCGCGATCCGGACGGTGGCGCTGCTCACCGCCTTCACCTTCTTCGCCTCCCAGGGCGCGCGCAGCGGCGACGTCACGCTGGCGGCCAATGCCGTGCTGATGAACCTCTTCCTCATCACCGGCTACGTGCTGGACGGGTTCGCGACCGCTGCCGAGCAGATGTGCGGCCAGGCCATCGGCGCCCGCGACGAACGCGGTTTTCGACGGGCGGTCCTGCTGTGCCTGGGCTGGTGTACCGGACTGGGCCTTGCCGCGACGGGCCTCGCGCTGGCAGGCGGCGGGCTGTTCGTCGACGTGGTCTCCACCCATGAGGGCGTGCGGCAGGCCGCGCGCGACTTCCTGATCTTCGCCGCGCTGACGCCGCTGGTAGGCGCCCTGCCCTTCACCTTCGACGGCGTCTTCATCGGCGCCACGTGGTCGCGGGCCATGCGCAATCTGATGCTGGCTGCCCTGGGGGTCTATTTCGCCGTCTGGTGGCTGACACTGCCCTGGGGCAATGCCGGCCTGTGGACGGCGCTGCTCGCCTTCCTGGCGGCGCGCGGCATCGGGCACGCGGTCGCCTACCCGGTGCTGGCGCGCCGGACGTTCGGCTGAAGGACCGGGACGCGTGCCACGCCCCGGCCGCCGGCCTTCGACGATACCGGATTTTAGTGGCGCTGGGCCGCGACCTCGCCGTGGGATGCCGCCTTCATCAGCGGCACGATCTGCCAAACCGCCGACAGGCCGACCAGCGTGTAGATGATCCGGGCGAAGCCGGAGTTCTGGCCGCCGAAAAGGGCCGCCACGAGATCAAATTGCAGGAGGCCGACCAGGCCCCAATTGATGCCGCCGATGATCACCAGAACGAGGGTGATGATGTTGATCGCCTTCATGCGTCTCTCCGTCCCGCTTGCGCCACATGGCTACGACGGCAACGGCGGCCCGGCGCCATCGTTCCTTGCGCGGCCGAAAAGCTCAGTCTGCCGCTAAGCTTAGCGCCTGCCGGCCGATGACGGGCGCAATGCTGGCCAGTCCTTCGGAGGCGAGCTTGTCGAGCAGGCCCTCCTTGATGCGGCAAGCGATGCCGGGGCCGCGATAGACCATGGCGCTGTAGAGTTGGACCAGGGTCGCGCCCGCCTCCAGCTTGGCCCAGGCAGCTTCAGCGGAATCGACGCCGCCGACGCCGATGAGCGGGCACGCCCCTTCCAGCCGCAGCCAGGCCCGGGCGAGGACGCGGGTGGAAAGGCAGAAGACCGGGCGGCCGGACAGGCCTCCCGTCTCGCGGGCTGTGGCCGCTTCCTTCAGGTCGGCGGGGCGCGAGATCGTCGTGTTGGAGACGATGAGTCCGTCGACGCCGCGGCGGCGCACGACGGCGATGATGCCGTCCAATTCGTCCTCGGACACGTCCGGCGCGATCTTGAGAAGGACCGGCTTGCGACCGGCTGTATCGGCAGCCGCGTCGCGGGCGGCGATGACGCGCGCCAGGAGATCGTCCAGCGCCGCCTCGTGCTGCAGATCCCGCAGGCCGGGCGTGTTGGGGGACGAGACGTTGACCGTGAAGTAGGAGGCGACCGCGGCGAAGGCGCGGATTCCGGCGACGTAATCGGCCGCACGGTCCGCCGCATCCTTATTGGCGCCGATATTGACGCCGACGAGGCCGGGCCGCCCTGTCCGTGCCATCAGGCGCCTGAGGCCGGCCTCATGGCCCTCGTTGTTGAAGCCGAGGCGGTTGATCACGCCCTCGTCCGCCGGCAGGCGGAAGATGCGCGGGCGAGGATTGCCCGATTGCGGGAGCGGCGTGAGCGTGCCGACCTCGGCGAAGCCGAAGCCGAGAGACAGGATGGCGTCCGGCACCTCGGCGTTCTTGTCGAAACCGGCGGCGAGGCCGACCGGATTGGGGAAGTCGAGCCCGAAGGCGCGGACGGCAAGACGCGGATCGTCCGGTGCGGGCCGGCCGGGCGGCTTCATGCGCAGGGCGGCGATCGCCATGCCATGGGCCGTCTCGGGATCGAAGGCGTGGAAGAACGGCGTCGCCAGCCGGGCGATCGTGTCGAGCATCAGTCCAGCTCCGGAAGGCGGTGGCGGCCATCGTCGCCGCGCGGCATGGGGCGCACGAAGCGCGCGGCCGATACGGGTAGCGGGCCGTAGAGATGGGGGAAGAGCGCGCCGCCGCGCGAAGGCTCGTAGACCAGCGCCGGGCCGAGCGCGGCATCGTCCACGCCGACCACGACGAGGTCGTCCTGTCCGGCAAAATGCTTCGCCACGGTTTCGGCCAGCTGGCCGCGGGTCGAGAAATGGATGAAGCCGTCGGCGAGGTCGACCGGAGCGCCGGTAAAGACGCCGTCGGCGGCGGCGCGGTCCCACATGCCGCGCGGGCAGACCTTGTAGATGAGAGCCATGGCGCCTCCGCCGGCTTGGTTACGTGGCGGCGAAGAGCGTTTCAAGCGGCGGCTGCAATCGCCCACAAGATAGGATTGCATTTCGTATAAACTGGTTTTATTCCTACACCGATCCTCCGCCGATGGTCAGGCGCGGTCAAGGGAATCACCATGCTCACGCATCAACAGGTCTGGGCGGCGCTGGACGGGCTGGCGGAACGCCACGGCCTCTCACCATCGGGCCTTGCCAAGAAGGCCGGGCTCGACCCGACGACGTTCAACCGGTCCAAGCGCGTCGGCCCGGACGGGCGGCAACGCTGGCCGTCGACCGAATCGATCGCCAAGGTCCTGGAGGCGACGAACGACACGATCGACGCCTTCATCGAGCTGATCGGCCAGGCCGGCGGGCGGATGAAGGCTCCGGCCCGGCGGATCATGCCGCTGATCGGCTTCGCCCAGGCCGGCCGCGGCGGCTTCTTCGACGACGGCGGCTTCCCCGCCGGCACCGGCTGGGACGAGGTGGAGTTCCCCGGCCGGCTGGACGAGAAGGCCTATGCCATCGAGGTGACCGGCGATTCCATGATGCCGCTCTACCGGGACGGCGACACGATCATCGTCGTGCCAGGCGCCACCGTCCGGAAGGGCGACCGCGTCGTCGTGCGCACCAAGGAGGGCGAGGTCCTGGCCAAGGAGCTGCGGCGCCAGACGGCCAAGACGATCGAACTGCGCTCGCTCAACCCGGACCACGAGGACCGGGTGTTCGAGGTCAAGGACCTGGACTGGGTCGCCCGCGTCGTCTGGGCGAGCCAGTAGCGGATCAGGACGCCTTGCGGGCGTCCATGAAGCGGGCATGGTCGGCGATGAGTTCGCCGGCCAGCGCCCGCGCGATCAGCGCCCGCGTGTTGGCGATCCCGTAGATGGCGGCGAACGAGCCGAAGCGCGGCCCCTGATCCTCGCCGAAGAGCACCTGGTAGACCGCCTTCCACCATTCCCCCGACACGCCGGGCCGCTCCGGCGTCGCGCCCTTGGCGTTGAGGTTCTGGTAGCGGGGCACGGTTCGCGCCACGTCGAGCGCCGCGTCCTGCACCATTTCCGGCGTCGCGTCGGGAGCCAGCGCCGCCAGCGCCTCGCTCACCCGCTCCAGGGCGCCGCGCTCGGTCTCGTCCGGTGCGCGATAGGTCTTGGCCGGCTTCACGAAGTCCCGGAAATAGGCGATCGCATATCCCACCATCGCGTCGAGCCGCGGATGGGTCTGCGGCGAGATGCCGGGCGCGTAGCGCCGCAAGAAACCCCACAGAACCGCCTTGTCCTCGGAATTGGCCACGGCCACGAGGTTGAGCAGCATGGAGAGGGAGACGCTCGTTCCCGTCTCCGCGCCCGCCTGCGCCACCCGCTCCGGCGCCGGCGGATCGCCGGCATGGATGTGCCAGACCGGGTTGGACAGGCGCTGCCTGCCGTCCTGGCGGGTATAGCCGTCCAGGAACTGGACGTAGTCGTCGACCTGCCGCGGGATGACGTCGAAATGCAGGCGCTTGGCCTCGCGCGGCTTGTTGTACATGAACAGCGCGAGGCTCTCCGGGCTGCCATAGCTCAGCCATTGCTCGATGGTCAGCCCGTTGCCCTTGGACTTGGAAATCTTCTGGCCGTTCTCGTCGAGGAACAGCTCGTAATTGAAGCCCTCGGGCGGCACCGCGTCGAGCGCCCGCGCGATCTGGCCAGACAGTTTCACCGAATCGATCAGGTCCTTGCCGGCCATCTCGTAGTCGATGCCGAGCGCGACCCAGCGCATCGCCCAGTCGGGCTTCCACTGGAGCTTGGCATGGCCGCCGGTCACCGGCGTCTCGAACCGCTCGCCCGTATCGGGGTCCCTCCAGACGATCGTGCCCGATGCGGGGCGCGTCTCGTCGATCGGCACCTGCATCACGATGCCGGTCTTCGGATGGATCGGCAGGAAAGGCGAATAGCTGCGCGCGCGCTCCTCGCGCAGGCTCGGCAGCATGACGGCCATGATGGCCTCGTAGCGCTCGAGCATGAGCCGCAGCGTGTCGTCGAACCGCCCGGCCCTGTAGCACTGCGTGGAGGACATGAACTCGTAGTCGAAGCCGAACGCGTCGAGGAACGCACGCAGCCGCGCGTTGTTGTGGGCGCCGAAACTGTCGTGGGTGCCGAACGGATCGGGCACCTGCGTCAGCGGCTTGCCCAGATGCCGCGCCATCATCTCCTTGTTCGGCACGTTGTCCGGCACCTTGCGCAAGCCGTCCATGTCGTCGGAGAAGGCGATCAGCCGGGTCGGGATCGTGTCGCCCGTCAACAGGCGAAAGGCGCGGCGGACCATGGAGGTGCGCGCCACCTCGCCGAACGTGCCGATATGCGGCAGGCCGGACGGGCCGTAGCCGGTCTCGAAGATCGCGCTCGTCCTGCCCGATTTCTGCAGCCGCGCCACCACTTTCCGGGCCTCCTCGAAGGGCCAGGCATTGGCGGTCTGGGCGATGTCGCGCAGGTCCGCGGCATCGGCGGCGGCGTCGGAAACCATGGTTCTGTCGTCCTCGAGGAAGTCTTGCGGCAAGCGCCTGCCAAAGGCGGCGCACCGTAGAAAGACGGCGGCGGGAAATCAACGTGAAGCCGGCCTCCGGATCAGTAGAAGCTGACCGGAAAGAACCGCAGGTAAAGCTGCGTATAGACCCCGCGCTCCGCCAGGACGCCGAGGGCGTAATCCAGCGAGCGGCGCAGGGCCTCGTCCTCCTGGCGCAGCACGAAGCCGACGCCCTCGCCGAAGAAGCGGGTGTCGAGATACGGCCCGCCGACGAAGCGGCAGCAATCGCGCGCCTCCGGCCCGGCGAGCCAGAGCGAGATGCCGAGCCCGTCGCCGAAGGCCAGGTCGGCCTCGCCGGCGCGGATCGCGCCGGTCAAGGCGGCGAAGGACATGCGCGGTTCCAGCACCGCGCCGGGGAAGTAGGCGGCGAGATAGGCTTCGTGCGCCGTGCCGCCGAGGACGGCGATGCGCTTGCCGGCAAGGCCTTCCGCAGTCAGCGGCGGCGGCTCCCGATCCTTCCGGCCGAGGAAGCGCGCCGGCGTCTTGTGGTACGGCGCCGTCACCGAGAAACGGCTGCGCAGGTCCGCGCTGATCGGCACGGCGGCGGCCACGGCATCGCCGCGCCCTTCCGACAGGGCGTCCAGCAGCGTGTCGAAACGGCGGGACTGGACGGTGCAGACCACGTCCAGCACCTCGCAGGCGGCCCGGGCGAGTTCCACAGCGAAGCCCGTGGGGACGCCGTCCGGCCCGTTGAAATGGAGGGGCGGATAATCGTCGTCGGTGAGGAAGCGGATCACGCGCTGGCCGCCGACGCGCGGACGTTCGGGACGCGTGCGCGGATCCCAGAAATTCGGCACCGGAACGGAAAGCGCAGGCGGGTTGGCCACGCCCGGCGCGGTCTGGGCATGGGCGCGCCACGAACCCGCCGCAAGCAGCGCCAGGAGGACAAGGCAGGCGAGGCTCGCCAGACGGCGGCTTGCGGCGGCGGGGTTCATGGTGCCCAATGTCCGGTGGGACGGGGGAGTTTCCGACTAGCGCGATGGGCGGCTCAAGTCGAGAGAGCGGCGGATTTCCGCACGGCATGGGCGGCGATGGCGCGCGTGACCTCGCGCCGCCCCCGGAAATCTCCTTTCTGATGGCACAGGGCGTGCCGGCCTCGCAATTGATGCTGGCGACGCGCCGGGCGCAGGACTGGGGCGTTGGCGCGGAAGCCGCCCTGATTGGCCTTGGCATCCTGGACGAGGAAGCCTTCTACCGCGCCCTCGCCGCACATCTGGGCGTTCCCTATGCCCGACGCGACCCGCGCCCGTTGCCTGGAACGCGCCTCGGCGACGCGGTGGCCACCGGAATCCTACGGGTGGAGGGCGCAGGGCCGGGGCGCCGCTACGCCCTCGCCCCGGCGGGCATGGGATTGCGGCGCCTGATCGAGCGGCCCGGCCGCGTCCTGCCATCGGTGGTGATCGTGACGCCGACGCGCCTGCGGACGATGGCGCGGGGAGCCGATGCGGGTGGCGTCGCGCACCGCGCCTCCCACGACCTGGCCGATGCCGAGCCGGACTTCTCCATCCGCGATGCGCCGCCGCCCGCGGCCATCGTCCTTGCCATGGCCGCCCTGCCCTGCGCGGCCCTGGCCGCGGGACTGGCGCCGGCCGCGGTCGGCGCGGCCATCATGGCGCTCGCCAGCCTGCCGTTCCTCACGCTGGTGCTGTTGCGCCTCGCAGCGGCAGCCGAGCCCTTCCGGCCGAACCTACCGCTCGCTTTCGCCTTCGGCCTGCGCGACCGGGACCTGCCGCGCTACACGGTGCTCGTCCCCCTCTACCGCGAGGCGGCGATCCTGCCCCAGACCCTGCGGGCCATGCGCTCGCTTAATTACCCGCCCGCCCGTCTGGAGGTGAAATTCCTGGTCGAGGCGGACGACGCGGAGACGCAGCAGGCCTTCGCGGCGCTGGAACTGCCGCCCCAGGCCGAGATCGTCGTCGTGCCGGACGGCCAGCCGCGCACGAAGCCCCGGGCCCTCAACGCCGCGCTCGAAGAAGCGACAGGCCAGCTTGTGGTCGTCTACGACGCCGAGGACGTGCCCGACCCGCTGCAACTACGCTTCGCGGCGGCTTTGTTCCACACGCTGCCGGCGGACGTCGCCTGCCTCCAGGGCCGCCTCGTCATCGACAATACGGAGGACAGCTGGCTGACCCGGATGTTCACCGTGGAATATGCCCAGCTCTTCGACGTGTTGAACCCCTTCCTGGCGCAGCACCGGCTGCCCGTGCCGCTCGGCGGGACCTCCACGCATTTCCGCATGGAGGCGCTGCGCCGCGCCGGCGGATGGGACGCCTGGAACGTCACCGAGGACGCCGATCTGGGCCTCAGGCTCTCGACGCTTGGTTACCGGACGGCCGACCTGCCGAGCGCCACGGTCGAGGAGGCGCCATCGACGCTGGGCCGATGGCTCGGTCAACGCACCCGCTGGTTCAAGGGCTGGGCGCAGGTCGCCATCACGTTCTGGCGGGCTCCCCGGCGGCGGATCGCCGGCATGGGCGTGACCCGCTGGCTGGCGGGCCACATGCTGATCCTGGGCACGCTCGCCTCGGCCGCAGGCTTCCCGCTCTTCACCCTGGTCGCGATCGCGAACCTTGTCGGGACGTTCCAAACGCCGCCCTCATCCTGGCTCGGCAGCAGCGTCGCGGGCTATTTCGCCGTGCTGTTCGGGTCTGGCTTCGCCGCGATGGTCGTGCCGGCCTGGACAGCGATGCGCCGGCGGCGGCTTTCGATCCCGCTGCGCCACCTCGCATTGCTGCCGGTCTATTATCTCCTGATGTCCTGGGCGGCCTGGCGCGGCCTGTTCGAACTCGCCCATGCGCCGACGCGCTGGAACAAGACCGAGCACGGCCTGGCTCGCAGCTCCCGCACGGGAGCGCTCACGATAAGGCCAGAAGGTCCTTCGCCACCGCCTCCGGCGGACGCTTGACGTCGATCGTGCGCAGGAAGCGGCCCTTGCCGTCCATCACGTAGACCGACGAGGTGTGGTCCATCGTGTAGCCGCCGTCCTTGAGCGGAACGCGGGTGGCGAGGGCCTTGTAGGCGCGGACCGTCGCCTTCACCGCCTCGTCCGATCCGGTCAGGCCGACAATGCGCGGATCGAAACTCTGAAGATATTGCTTGAGCACCTCCGGCGTGTCCCGCTCCGGGTCGACGCTGATGAAGAGCGCCCGCAGGTCCTTGCCGCGGTCGCCGGTGGCCCGCAGCGCCTCCGACAGCTCGAACAGGGTGGTCGGGCAGATTTCGGGGCAATGGGTGAAGCCGAAAAAGACCAGGAACGGCTTGCCGGCCACGTCCCGCTCGGTGAAGGCCTTGCCATCCTGGGAGACGAGGCTGAACGGTCCGCCGATCGTGACGAGCGTGGATTGCTGGCCCTGCGGCGCGGCGAAGGTGAGGATCGCGGCCACGGCCAGCGCGCCGAGGCCGGCCAGGGCCGCAAGGCCCGGAAGCAGGAAGCGTCTCACGTCTTGTCGTCCCCGAGAGCTACATGCACCAGGCGATGGCCGCGGACATCAGGTCCGCGAAGATGCTCTCGCCATGGCGCGTCCACATCAGCGCCCCTGCCCCCAGCAGGCCGCCGAGACCCAGCAGCGTCAAGCCGCGCGCGACCCAGCGGCCCCGCCCGTCGGGCTGGCCATCCGTGCCGCTGATTGGCGTGGCTGCCGTCATGCGTGGCAGGATAAGCGCTCCCGTGCGCGAACGCCAATGCCAAAGGGTCGCGGAGGGAGGCCTGCCGGAGGGTTGCGGGATCGACCGGGACAGGCGAAAGCCTCAGGCCAAACGCGACAGGGAGGCATGGATATGGCCGCGGGCACGAGCCGGCTCGATGAGACTGCCAGAGGCGTCTACGTCATCGCCGTCACGCCGTTCACCGACAGCGGCGAGCTCGACCTTGCGAGCACGGACCGGATGGTCGCCTTCTACGAGGAGCGCGGCGCGACGGGCCTCACGGTGCTCGGCATCATGGGCGAGGCGCCAAAGCTGACGGCGGCCGAGTCGGCCGCCTTCGTGAAACGGGTCCTGAGCCGCGCGCGGGTGCCGGTGGTCGTCGGCGTCTCGGCGCCGGGCTTTGCCGCCATGCGCGAGCTCGCCGACGCGGTGATGGACATGGGCGCGGCCGGCGTGATGGTCGCCCCGCCCTCCAGCCTGCGCACGGACGACCAGATCTATGCCTATTTCGAGGGCGTCGCCGAGACGCTGCGCGACACGCCGTTCGTGCTGCAGGATTATCCGCTGATCACCGGCGTCCAGATCGCGCCGTCCACGATCCTGCGCATCGTGAAGAACCTGCCGACCTGCGTGATGCTCAAGCATGAGGACTGGCCCGGGCTGAACAAGATCAGCGCCCTGCGCGCCGCCAGCGAGAATGGCGAGCGCCGCATTTCCATCCTGTGCGGCAATGGCGGGCTGTTCCTGCCGGAGGAGATGGGCCGCGGCGCCGACGGCGCCATGACGGGCTTCGCCTATCCGGAGATGATGGCGGGCGTCGTGGAGGCAGCTGCGCGCGGGGACGCGGAGCGCGCCCACGACATCTTCGACGCCTATCTGCCGCTCGCCCGCTACGAGCAGCAGCAGAATCTGGGGCTCCTGGTGCGCAAATACGTACTGGCCAAGCGCGGCGCCATCGGCTCGGCGGCGCTGCGCCGCCCCGCGGGCAAGCTCTCGGCCGGCGACGTCGCGGATGTGGAGCGGCTCATCGCGCGGCAGGACAAGCGACTGAAGGAGATCGGCTGATGGACCTCGGACTGACCGGAAAGCGCGCCCTCGTCCTGGGCGCCAGCAAGGGCCTCGGCGGGGCCATCGCCCAGGGACTCGCCCGCGAAGGCGCGACCGTGATCGGCGCGGCGCGCAACGTCGCCGCCATCGAGGGCTGGGCGGCGGAGCTCGGCGCCGCCGGCCGGCGCGTCACGGCGATGCCGCTCGACCTGTTCGACCTGGCTTCGGTGGAAGCGCTCATCGCGGCGGTGGTCGCGGAGGGGGGCGTCGACATCCTGGTCAACAATTCCGGCGGCCCGCCCCCAGCGGAGGCGCAGGAGGCCAAGCGCTCCGACTGGCTCGTCCAGTTCGAGGCCATGGCGGCGAACCTCTTCCATATCACGCAGGCTCTGCTGCCGCCGATGATCGAGCGCGGCCACGGCCGGATCATCACGGTCGCCTCCTCCGGCATCGAGCAGCCGATCCCGCGGCTCGCCTTGTCGAACGGCATCCGCTCCGCGGTGCGCGGCTGGTCGAAGACGCTGGCTTCGGAGGTCGCGCGCCACGGCATCACCGTGAACATGATCCTGCCGGGCCGCATCCAGACCGAGCGCGTGGAACAGCTGGACAGGGCCAATTCGGAACGCTCCGGCCAGAGCGTGGACGCGGTGAAGCAGGCCGCGCTCGCCACGATCCCCGCCGGTCGCTACGGCACGGCGGAGGAGTTCGCCAACGTCGCGGTGTTCCTGGCCAGCGACCGCGCGTCCTACGTCAACGGCGCGACGATCCGGGTCGACGGCGGGGCGACCCGCTCGGTGTGAGCGGGGCCGCGGGGGGCGGTGCCTCAGGTCATTGACTTGGGCACCGAACCTTGTTGAATGCGCGGCACGGCGCGGGTGTAGTTCAGAGGTAGAACGTCAGCTTCCCAAGCTGAATGTCGTGGGTTCGATTCCCATCGCCCGCTCCAGTCCCTTCGCGAGAACGGCGCCCTTTCGGGCGCCGCTGCGTTTTCAGCCCGGCTTGCGGTAGACGACGAGCGACTTGTACGGCTCTTCCGCGATGAGGCCCTTGCGGGCGGCGAGCTCAGCGACGACGCCTTCGGCCGTCGGCCAGGCGAAGGAGCCGGGATAGAACAGGACGCGCCCGCCGGGTTTCAGTCTGTCCACCAGCATCTCGCCGACTTCGAGATCGGTCAGGGCGTTGTAGAGGTCGTTCTTCTCGGTGCGGAACTCGCAGAGGTGGAACAGCGTCGCGAGGTCGAATTCCGGGAGCATCCGGGCGTCGAGCTGGTAGATGTCGCCGAAGAACACCTTGTAGAGGCGCCCCACTTCCGGCCGGTCGATGGTGAGCTTGACGTAGGTATCGTATTCGGCGGGCGAGGCCGTGATGCCGTAGACGGCATTGTTGCTGCCGACCTCCGCGATGCGCAGGCCCAGATGGTGGTGGCCGCCGGTGCCGAAATGGAAGACCGACGCGTCGCGGACGCCCTTGTCCTCCATGTAGTCGGTGAAATGGACGTCGCAGGGGCAGCGGTCCACCTCCAGCGCCCAGTAGGCGTCCCAGAAATGCATGCCGCCTTCGCGGGTCTTGATGCCGCTCTCGGCGGCGATATTCCATCTCGATACGTCGCTCATTCCAAAGGTCCCGATCCGACGAGGCGCTAGAGGGAGGGCACGCCCGGCGCCAGCACGGGCGCGGGGCCGAGGGCGGGCATGGCGGGCTCCGCCTGTGTTTGCGGCTCAGGCGCCGGATCGAGCGTGTCGATCGCGTCCGCCAGTTCCACGACGCGGCGCACCGAGGCATAGCATTCCGCGATGCGCCGGTAATTGTCCACGATCCACGAGATCGCGACCTGCACCTGCACGAAGGCCGCCACGATCTGCACGACCTCGCCGAGCGACAATTCCTCGGCGAGGAACTTGGGCGCGGCGAGCAGGAGCGGCACGACCGGGATCAGCGCGCCGGACCCGTTCGTGATCCAGGTGATGCGCGCATTCTGCCGGACGACGGCGAGCCAGCGGCGCACGACCCGGTCATAGGTCTCGCCGAGCCCGGCCTGCTCGTCGCGGGCGCGGAAGCCGTCGTCGATGGCGGCGGCCTCGGTGCGCACGCGCGTCAGGGCGAAGCGGAGCGAGGCCTCAGCCTCGTTGCGGGCGCCGACGCGCCGCACCAGCGGCCTGCCCACATGCATCATCAGCAGCGAGGCGCAGGCGCCATAGGCGATGGCGGCGAGAACCATATAGGCCGGGATCGTCACGCCGCCGGCATGGAGCGAGCCGCCGATCGACCAGAGCACGCCCAGGAAGGTCGCCGCGCCGAGCAGCGCGGAGAGCAGGCCGATGGCGAAATCGACGATGGGCTCCAGCGCCATGCGCACGTCGTCGGCGATACGGTATTCGGGATTGGCCGGCTCGATGCCGCGCTCGGCGAGGCGCCGGTAGCCGCCGGTGGCGAACCAGCGCTCCACCAGGGCCCGCGTCACCCATTCGCGCCAGCGCACCTGCAGCGTCTCGCGCGTCCACACGATGCCGACACCGACGGCTGCGACGAGCAGGAACAGCACGCCGAACAGCGCCACAAGCTCCAGCAGGACCTTGCCCTCGCGGTCCTCGAGCGCGTTGAAGAACCAGCGGTTCCAGGTGTTGACGGTGAACTGGATGGCGACGTTCGCCAGGAGGCAGAAGGCGAGGCCGAAGGTCAGGAGCCAGGCGCGGCGGCTGGAATTGGCCCAGAATCCGGTGGTGAGATGCCAGAACCGGCGCACCACGCGCAGGTCATAGGCATGCGCCGCATCATCACCTTCAGCATGGTGCCCTTGCACGGCTTTACGCGTCCACCCCGACCCCTTGACGGAAAATCTGCCCGTGCGGCAGGCCGGGCGTCAAGCGTGCTGCCAGGCTTTACGTCCAAATGCTGAGGGATCGATTCGGGACTTCAGCGGAAGTGCTTGGAAAGCTTCAGACTCTGGGCCTGGTAGTTAGATCCGGCACCGGCCCCGTAAAGCACTTTCGGCTGCTGCGCCATGCGCTCGTAGACCAGCCGGCCGACGATCTGCCCGTCCTCCAGGATGAACGGCACGTCGTGGGAGCGCACCTCCAGGACGGCGCGCGCGCCCTCCCCGCCGGCCCCGGCATGGCCGAAGCCGGGGTCGAAGAAGCCGGCGTAATGGACGCGGAACTCGCCGACGAGCGGATCGAACGGCGTCATTTCCGCGGCCGTATGCGGCGGGACATGCACCGCTTCCTTGGAGGCGAGGATGTAGAACTGTCCGGGGTCCAGGATCAGCGAGCCTGACCCGTCGGCGTGGATCGGCTCCCAGAAATCCGCCGTCCGGTAGCCACCGACCCGGTCGACGTCGATGAGGCCGGTATGCCGTTTGGCCCGGTAGCCCAACAGCGCGTCCGGCCCGAAGCCGGCGAGATCCACCGACACCGCGACGCCGCCCTGGATCGAGGGCTGGGCCGAGGTGACGAGGCGGTCATGGGCGTGGAGGGCGTGGAGGGCGGCATCGTCCAGACGGGCATGGCCGGAGCGGAACCGGACCTGCGAGAGCCGCGATCCGGTCCGCACCAGCACCGGAAAGGTGCGGGGCGAGATCTCGGCGAAGAGCGGCCCGTCATATCCGGCCTCGATCTGGTCGAATTCCCGCGAGCCATCGGTGATGACGCGGGTGAACACGTCGAGCCGGCCGGTGGAGCTCTTCGGGTTGGCCGACGCCGCGACCGCGTTGGGCAGCGATAGGGATTCCAGGATCTCGGCGATGTAGACGCAGCCGGTCTCCAGCACAGCGTCCTGGGTCAGGTCGATCTCGTGGAGCGCGAGCCGTTCCAGCCGCTCGCGGACGGGCCGTCCCGGCCCGGGCAGGAAGCTCGCGCGGACGCGGTAGGCCCGGCGGCCGAGCCGCAGGTCGAGGCTCGCCGGCTGGATCTGGTCTGGATCGAGCGGGCGCTCGATCCGGATTGTGCCGTCGGCGACGAAGGCGGCGATGGTCTCTGCCGGCTGGATGCCGGAGGCGATGATGGACATGGAGGCCCCGGAACGCGCGTCCCCTGCTCTACGAAGTGCCGGGTCCGTCGCCAAGGCGCCCCGCCCGCTTGTCTACAGCAAAGGCCTGCCAGGCCAGCCAGCCGCGCGAGGCGGCGGTGACGAGGCACAGGGCGGCGAAGCCGTAGGCCAGCGGGTCGAACCAGTCGGGACGCAGGATCATCGCGGCGAAGACCGCGATGGTCTCGGTCCCTTCCGCCAGCCCCGCGGTGAAGTGGATCGATTTCGGGCCGCGGGCTTTGCTCTCCAGTCCGCGCCGGGCCGCCACCGCCGCATAGGCCAGGAAGGTCGCGCCGTTGACATAGAAGGCGAAGAGCAGCGCGCAGGCGGCGACCGCGGCTTCGGGGTCGCGCACGCCGAAGGCAAGCGGGACCGCGCCGTAGAAGGCGAAGTCGCAGACGATGTCGATGAAGCCGCCCCGGTCCGTGGCCAGCGTCCGGCGGGCCACGGCCCCGTCGAGGCCGTCGGCGATGCGGCCCGCCGCGAGCAGGATCAGCGCGATCGAAGCCGGCGCGTCGAGCGCGACGGCGAGCGCGCAGGCAAGGCCGGCCGCGAGGCCGAAGGCGGTCAGCGCATCCGCCGAAACGCCCCGCGCCGCCAGGGATCCGGCCACGGGTTCCAAGACCGGATCGACGAGCCGGCGGGCCCATCCGTCAAGCATGACGCGCTCCGTTGACGCCTCACCGGCCTTGGCCTTACCACGGACGGCTCCGGCATGTCCCCGCCCCTCGCGGACATGCGATGAAGCCGGGACGACCCGTGTACGAAGAGGCCACCCGCAACGTGCGCGTCCGTGTGACGCCCCGGTTCGTGCCGGACCAGTCGCAGCCGCGCGCGGGCCGGTACTTCTGGGCCTACACGATCGAGATCGCGAACGAGGGCGAGGAGGCGGTGACGCTGCTCGCCCGGCACTGGCTGATCGTGGACGGGCTCGGCCGGCAGGAGCGCGTCGACGGGCCGGGCGTGGTCGGCGAGCAGCCGGTCATCGGGCCGGGCGGCAGCTTCACCTATACGTCGGGATGCCCCCTGACGACGCCGGACGGCATGATGGAAGGCGCGTACGATATGGTCTCGGCCTCGGGCGATGTGTTCCAGGTGCGCATCCCGGCCTTCTCCCTCGACAGTCCCTATACGCAGCGGATCAGCCACTGACATGACCGGACAACGCTTCACGCCGCTGGAAATGCTGGCGCGCCTCGTCTCGTTCGACACCGAGAGCGCCAGATCCAACCTCGTGCTGATCGACTTCGTGGAGACCTATCTCCAGGGCTGGGGCGTACCGACGGTGCGGGTGCCGAACGCAGCCGGCGACAAGGCGGCGATCCTCGCCACGATCGGCCCCGCCGACCGGGGAGCGGTGCTCCTGTCGGGCCATACCGACGTGGTGCCGGTCGCCGGCCAGGCCTGGACGACCGATCCCTACACGCTGCGCGTGGAAGACGGCCGCGCCTATGGACGGGGCGCGGTGGACATGAAGGGCTTCGGCGCGCTGGCCCTGGCGCTCGTGCCGGACTTCCTCGCGGCAGACCTGAAGACGCCGATCCAGATCCTCCTGTCCTACGACGAAGAGACCACCTGCCTCGGCTCCACCGGCATCATTGCCCGCTTCGGCAGGGACCTGCCGCCGCCGGTCGGCGTCATCGTCGGCGAGCCGACCGAGATGGAGGTCGCGGACGCCCACAAGAGCGTCGTCACCTTCGACACCACGGTCCACGGTTTCGAGGCCCATTCCTCCAAGCCCAATCTCGGCGCCAACGCGGTCATGGCCGCCTGCCAGCTCGTCGCCGAGCTTGGCCGGATCGAAGAGGACATGCGGGCGCGGGGCGATGCGTCAGGGCGCTTCGATCCGCCTTACACGACGGTGCAGGTCGGTGTCATCGCCGGCGGGACGGCGCGCAACATCCTTGCCAAGGAATGCCGCTTCTCCTGGGAGTTCCGCGGCCTGCCGGACCTCGACGAGGCGGAAATCCCGGCGCGGCTGGAGCGGTTCGCAGAGGAGCATGTCCTGCCCTGGATGCGCGCCGCCGCGCCCTCGGCCCGCATCGAGACCGTGAACGAGGTCAACGTGCCGGGACTGGCGCCGGCGCCGGGCTCGGCGGCGGAGCGGCTGGCCCTGCGGCTCGCCTCGCGCAACCGGACGGTGACCGTGCCCTACGGGACCGAGGCCGGCCATTTCCATCTGGCGGGCATCCCGACGGTGGTCTGCGGGCCTGGCTCGATCAACCAGGCGCACCAGCCGGACGAGTATATCCGGCTGGAGGACCTGGCCTCGGGCGAGGCTTTCATGCGCCGGCTGATGGAAACCTGCCGCGCCGGCCTGTGAGCCTCAGCCTTCCGGCTGCTCGATCTCGGCGGGCGCGAAGATATAGGCGCGAGAGCAGAACTCGCAGGTGACGCCGATCATGCCGTCGTCGGCGACCATGTCGCGCCGTTCCTCCGGCGAGAAGCGGGACAGCATCGTCTGGACGCGCTCGCGGGAGCATCGGCACTCGTCGCGCAGCGGCATGGCGTCGAAGACGCGGGCGCCGCGCTCGTGGAACAGCCGGTAGAGCAGCCGCTCGGACCCGACCATGGGATCGAGGAGCTCGTGGTCCTCGACCGTCTCGACGAGGGACCGCGCCTCGACCCAGGCATCGTCCTCGGCCACGACATGGACGACATGGCCCTCAGGCGCGTCGCCCGGATCGATATCCGCCTGCCGCGCCCGCTCGGGCGAGGTCGGCAGGAACTGGACCATGACGCCGCCGGCGCGCCAGGCATGGCGGCCGCCGCCGCCCAGCACCTCGCCGACGGCGAGGCGGATGCGGGTCGGGATCTGCTCCGATTGCTGGAAATAACCGTGGGCCGCCTCTTCCAGGCTCTGGCCCTGCAGCGCGACGATGCCCTGGTAGCGGGTGTTGGCGACGCCCTGCTCCACGGTCATGGCGAGGTGCCCGCGCCCGAGAAGCTCGCCGGTCGTGGTCGCGCCCGCCGCGATGGCGGCGGCCACGACATCCGCGTCGAAGCGTGCATAGCCTCGCATGGAGCCCGGCGCCTCGAAATCCACGACGATCATGCCGAGCGGCCCGTCGGACTGCGTCTGGAGCTGGAAGCGCCCGGCATCCTTGAGCGCGGAGCCCAGGAGCGCGGTGAGCGCCAGCGCCTCGCCGACGACGCGGGCGACCGGCGCCGGATAGGCGTGGCGAGCCAGGACGGCATCGGCGAGCGGGCCGAGGCGCACGGCCCGGCCCCGGACGTCCAAGGCCTCGACGGAGAACGGCAGGACGCTGTCGTCGGCGCCCTCGAAATCGGCGCCGCTCATGCGTCCACGGCACCGAGCGCCCAGGCGAGGACGCCCTTCTGCGCGTGGAGCCGGTTCTCGGCCTCGTCGAAGACGACCGACCAGCGCCCGTCCATCACCTCGTCCGTCACCTCCTCGCCGCGATGGGCGGGGAGGCAATGCATGAACAGGGCGTCAGGCCGGGCGGCCTGCATCAGCCGCTCGTTGACCTGGTAGCGCTTGAGGAGGTTGTGGCGGTAGCGTGCTTCCTCCTCGTCGCCCATCGAAACCCAGCAATCGGTGACGACGCAGTCCGCGCCGTCCACCGCCGCGAAGGGATCGCTGACGATCTCGACCGACGCGCCCTGCGCCCGCGCCCAGTCCACCGCGTCGGAGCGGGTGACGAGTTCCTGGGGCGTGGCGATGCGGATCGAGAAGTCGAAGCGCGCCGCCGCGTGGATCCAGGACGACAGGACGTTGTTGAAGTCGCCGGTCCAGGCGATCGTGCGCCCGCCGATCGTGCCGCGATGCTCCTCGAAGGTGAGGATGTCGGCCATGATCTGGCAGGGATGGGACCGCTTGGTCAGCCCGTTGATGACGGGGACCGTGGCATGGGTCGCCAGCTCCTGCAGGTCGTTGTGATCGAGGACCCGGATCATGATGGCGTCGACATAGCGGGAGAGCACGCGGGCCGTGTCGGCGATGGTCTCGCCGCGGCCCAGCTGCATCTCGGCGCCCGTCAGCATCACCGTCTCGCCGCCGAGCTCGCGCATGGCGAGGTCGAAGGAGACGCGGGTGCGCGTGGACGGCTTGTCGAACACGGTGGCCAGGACCTTGCCCTCGAGCGGGCGCTCGGGCGAGCGCACGCCCTTGCGGCGCTTGGCCTTCAGCGCCTTGGAGACCTCGATCAGGCTCCGCAGCGTCTCGGCCGGCAGGTCGGTGAGGTCGAGGAAGTGCCGGGGGGCTGAGGCCATCACGCGGCCCCCCGCGCATCGAGCTTCGCCTCGAGGGCGGATGCCGCCGCATCGAGCCGGGCGAAGGCCTCGCCGACTTCCGCCTCCGTGATGTTCAGCGGCGGCAGGAGGCGCACGACGTTGTCGCCGGCCGGGATGACGATCATCTTCGCGTCGCGGGCCGCGGCGGTGAACTCGCCGTTGGGCACGGCGAGCTTGAGCCCCAGCATCAGGCCGGCGCCGCGCACCTCGGCGATCACCCGCGGATGGCGGTCGCGCAACTCCGCCAGGCGCTGCTTCATCAGGAGGCCCATCTTCTCCACGTGCTGCGTGAAGCCGTCGGCGAGGACGACGTCCAGCACGGCGTTGCCCACCGCCATGGCGAGCGGGTTGCCGCCGAAGGTGGTGCCGTGGGTTCCGGCCGTCATGCCCTGCGCCGCCTCCTCGGTGGCGAGCACGGCGCCGAGCGGGAAGCCGCCGCCGATACCCTTGGCGACCGCCATGATGTCCGGCGTGATGCCAGCCCATTCATGGGCGAAGAACCGGCCCGTCCGGCCGACGCCGCTCTGCACCTCGTCCAGGACGAGGAGGATGCCCTTCTCGTCGCACAGTTCGCGCAGGCCGCGCAGGCACTGGTTCGGCACCGTGCGGATGCCGCCCTCGCCCTGCACCGGCTCGATGAGGATGCCGGCGGTGGCGTCGGTGATCGCGGCGCGCAGCGCCTCGTGGTCGCCGAACGGCACCTGGTCGAAGCCGTCCATCTTCGGGCCGAACCCTTCCAGGTACTTGGCCTGGCCGCCGGCGGCGATGGTCGCCAGCGTGCGGCCGTGGAAGGCACCCTCGAAGGTGACGAGGCGGAACCGTTCCGGATGGCCCTTCACCGCATGGTACTTGCGGGCCATCTTGATCGCGCCTTCCAGCGCCTCGGCGCCCGAATTGCAGAAGAAGACCCTGTCCGCGAACGTGTTCGCGACCAGCCGGTCGGCGAGCTTCTCGCCGCCGGGGATCCGGACGAGGTTCGAGGTGTGCCAGATGCGCTGGGCCTGGTCGGCGAGCGCCTGCACCAGGTGCGGATGCGCGTGGCCGAGGGAATTGACCGCGATGCCGGAGCCGAAATCGAGATATCGCTCGCCTCGCTCCGTGACGAGCCAGGGGCCTTCGCCCCGCTCGAACACGACATCCGCCCGGGCATAGGTAGGCAGGAGCGACGACGACACGGTCCATCTCCCTTTCGAGTGGGACGCTGCCGGGCCACCATGACCCGAAAATCAAATGCCGCCCTGCGGGGCGGCACTCGCGGCAGCGTCCAACATGCTGCTGAGGATGTTAAAAATATCCGTGCCGCCGCTGGCCGTCAAATCAGCGCCGCAGGAAGGACGTGCCCGCATCGTCGGGCTGGATGCCCAGATGATCCAGGACGGTGGCGCCCACATCGGCGAAGGTGGGGCGCGTGCCGATGGACCCGGCCCCGATCCCCGGCCCGAAGGCCAGGACAGGCACCTTCTCGCGCGTGTGGTCGGTGCCGGACCAGGTCGGATCGTTGCCGTGGTCGGCGGTGATGATGGCGAGGTCGCCGGGCTTGAGAACCGCCTCGATCTCCGGCACGCGCCGGTCGAAAGCCTCCAGCGCGGCGGCATAGCCCGCAACGTCGCGGCGATGGCCGTACTCGCTGTCGAAATCGACGAGATTGCTGAAGACGAGCCCGCCATCGGGCAGGGTCCGCATGGCGTCGATCGTGGCGTTGAGCACCGCCTCGTTCCCGTGCGGCTTGATCTCGCGGCCCGTTCCCGAATGGGCGAAGATGTCGCCGATCTTGCCGACCGTGACGATGGCGCGGGCCTGGCGGGTCAGACGGTCGAGGATCGTCGGGCTCGGCGGGCGGACCGAATAATCCTTGCGGTTGCCGGTCCGCCGGAAATCCGCCGCGGCGGAACCGAGGAACGGCCTCGCGATGACCCGGCCGATGTGGAGGGGGTCGCAAAGCCGGCGGGCGATGACGCAGAGCGCATAGAGCCGCTCCAGCCCGAAGCGCTCCTCGTGGGCGGCGATCTGCAGCACGCTATCGACCGAGGTATAGAGGATCGGCTTCCCTGTCCTCAGGTGCTCCTCGCCCAGGTCCTCGATGACGGCCGTGCCCGAATCATGGCGGTTGCCGAGGATGCCCGGCAACCCGGCCTCGGCGATGATCGCATCGGTGAGCGCCTGTGGCAGCGCCGGCACGGTCCTGGGGAAATAGCCCCAGTCCCAGGTCACCGGCACGCCGGCCAGTTCCCAGTGCCCGGAGGGCGTGTCCTTCCCGCGGGAGGTCTCCACGGCGCAGCCATGCAGCGCGCGCGAGGCCGCGCCCTCCAGACCGGGGGGGACTTCTCCCGTCGCCTCGCGGCAGGCGGCGCCGAGGCCCATCGCCGTCAGGTTCGGCAGGACGAGCGGGCCGCTGCGCAGGCCTTCGCTGTCGGCCGCGCCGGCCGCGCAGGCACGGGCGATGTGGCCGACCGTGTCGGCGCCCTCATCGCCATAGGCCGCCGCGTCGGGCGCGCCGCCAACGCCGACCGAATCGAGAACAATGAGGAGGGCACGAGTCATGGCGTTTTCTGTCGTCCGGGCGGTGAACAGAAGCGACCCTCGTTGGCCGCGTCAAATGCCGCCTTGCCTGCGGCTGAGCGGAAACGTGTCATGAAACGTAGGCCTGCGCGAGTTGGATCACTCGCGTACGGCTTCCGGTTCCTGAACGGCGAGCCCGAAAGCCGCCGCGAACAGAGCCCGCGCATAGGCCGTCCTGGGCTTTGCGAAGATGTCGGCGGCGGTCCCCTCCTCCACCACGCGCCCGTCCTGCATCACCAGGATGGTGCTGGCCAGCGCGCGCACGACCTTCAGGTCGTGGCTGATGAAGATATAGGCGAGGCCGCGCCGCGCCTGCAGGTCCCGCAGTAGGTCGACGATCTGGGCCTGGACCGACATGTCCAGCGCCGAGGTCGGCTCGTCGAGGACGAGGAGCTTGGGCTGGAGCACGATGGCGCGCGCGATGGCGATGCGCTGGCGCTGGCCGCCGGAAAATTCGTGGGGATAGCGGTCCATCGTGGCCGGGTCGATGCCGACCTCGGCCAGCGCCTCTGCGACGCGCCGGCGCCGGTCGTCGGCCGACAAGGAGGGCTCGTGCAGCGCCAGCCCCTCTCCGACGATCTCGGCGACCGACATGCGCGGCGACAGAGACCCGTATGGATCCTGGAAGACGACCTGCATCTGGCGGCGCAGGGGCCGGATCGCGTTGCTGCGCAAGCCCTGGATGTCGCGGCCCATGAAGATGACGGGCCCCTCCGACGACAGGAGCCGCAGCACGGCCAGGCCGAGCGTCGTCTTGCCGGAGCCCGATTCGCCGACGACGCCCAGCGTCTCGCCCTCGCGCAGCGTCAGCGAAACGCCGTCGACCGCCTTCACATGGCCGGCCGTGCGCCGCAGGAAGCCGCGCTTGATCGGGAACCAGACCTTCATCGGCCCGGCCTGCAGCACGACGGGCGCATCCGGCGCGGGGGCGGCCGGATCGCCCTTCGGCTCGGCGGCGAGCAGGCGCTGCGTGTAGGCGTGCTCCGGCGCAGCGAAGACGCGCTCCACCGGTCCGGTCTCGACGATCCGCCCGCCCTGCATGACCGCGACCCGGTCCGCCAGCCGGCGCACGATGCCAAGATCGTGGGTGATGAACAGGAGCGCCATGCCCAGACGCTTCTGCAGGTCCTTCAGCAGCTTGAGGATCTGCGCCTGCACGGTGACGTCGAGGGCCGTCGTCGGCTCGTCGGCGATCAGGAGATCGGGCTCGTTGGCGAGAGCCATGGCGATCATGACGCGCTGGCGCTGCCCGCCGGACAATTGATGGGGATAGGCGTCGAGCCGCTGCGCGGCGTTGCGGATGCCGACGAGGTCGAGGAGTTCCAGCACGCGGGCCCGCAAAGCCTTGCCGCGCAGGCCCTTGTGGAGCTCGACGATCTCGCCGATCTGCCGCTCCACGCTGTGGAGCGGATTGAGCGAGGTCATCGGCTCCTGGAACACCATGGTGATGGCGTTGCCGCGCACCCGGCGCAGCTCGTCCTCGGACGCCGAGAGGAGATCCCGGCCCTTGAACATCACCGCGCCGGAGGGATGGCTCGCCGCCGGATAGGGCAGCAGTTTCAGGACCGACAGGGCGGAGACCGACTTGCCCGAACCGGATTCGCCGACGAGCGCGAGCGTCTCGCCGGCGGCCAGCTCGAACGAGACGCGGTCGACAGCCAGCACCTCGCGGCCCTCCTGCCGGAAGGCCACCGAGAGGTCGCGGACGGAGAGCAGCGGGGCGCTCATTGGAACGTCTTCCGCGGGTCGAAGGCATCACGCACAGCCTCGCCGATGAAGACGAGGAGGGAGAGCATGAGCGCGATGACCGTGAAGCCGGCAAGGCCGAGCCACGGCGCCTGCACGTTGGACTTGCCCTGCGCCAGAAGCTCGCCGAGCGAGGGCGAGCCGGGCGGCAGGCCAAAGCCGAGGAAGTCCAGGGAGGTCAGCGTCGTGATCGACCCGTTGATGACGAAAGGCAGGAAGGTCAGCGTCGCCACCATGGCGTTCGGCAGGACGTGGCGCACCATGATGCGCGCATCGGAGACGCCGAGCGCCCGGGCCGCGCGGACATATTCGAAGTTGCGGGCGCGCAGGAACTCGGCGCGCACCACGCCGACCAAAGCCACCCAGGAGAACAGGAGCAGGATGCCGAGCAGCACCCAGAAGCCGGGCGTCACCACGGCGGAGAGGATGATGAGGAGGTAGAGCGCCGGGACAGCCGTCCAGATTTCGATGAAGCGCTGCATCAGGAGGTCGGTCCAGCCGCCGAAATAGCCCTGCACGGCACCGGCCGCGATGCCGATCACCGACGAGACGCCGGCCAGGATCAGCCCGAACACGACCGAGATGCGGAAGCCGTAGATGATCCGCGCCAGGACGTCCCGGCCCTGGTCGTCGGTGCCGAGCCAGTTCCACTCGATGCCGGCGCAGCCACCGCTCCGGCCTATCCGGGCCGCGTGCGCGGCGCATTCGGCATCCGAGAGCAGCCAGGTCGGCTTGGACGGCGCAGGTGTCGGCAGGTCGAGATTGTGCGTGTCGTAGGAGAAGCGGATCGGCGGCCAGAGCGCCCATCCGTTCGCCTCGATCTCGCGGACGATGACCGGGTCGCGATAGTCCGTATAGGCCAGGAACCCGCCGAACTTCTCCTCCGGATAGTCCTTCAGGACGGGGCTGAGGATCTCGCCCTTGTAGGAGACGAGGATCGGCCGGTCGTTGGCGATGAGCTCGGCGAAGAGCGAGAGGACGCACAGGCCAAGGAAGAGCCAGAACGACCAGTAGCCGCGGCGGTTGGCGCGGAAATTGGCAAGCCGCCGCCGGTTGAGCGGCGACAGGAGCGGGCGGCGGGGCACGGTCGCGTCCATGGCTCAGACCTCCCGTGTCTCGAAATCGATCCGCGGATCGATCCAGACATAGGTGAGGTCGGAGATCAGCCCGACGATGAGCCCGACCAGCGAGAAGATGTACAGGCTGCCGAACACGACCGGGTAGTCGCGGTTCACGATGGATTCGAAGGACAGGAGCCCCAGCCCGTCCAGCGAGAACACGGTTTCGATCAGCAGCGCGCCGGTGAAGAAGGCGGCGATGAAGGCGGCCGGAAAGCCCGCGACGACGATGAGCATCGCGTTGCGGAAGACGTGGCCGTAGAGCACCCGCCGCTCGCTCAGGCCCTTCATCCGCGCGGTCAGCACGTATTGCTTCCTGATCTCGTCGAGGAACGAGTTCTTCGTCAGCAGCGTGGACGCCGCGAAAGCGCCGAGCGTCATCGCCGTGACGGGCAGGATGAGGTGCCAGGCATAGTCCACGACCTTGCCGGCGAGCGACAGGTCCGCCCAGTTCTCGGAGGTGAGGCCGCGCAGGGGGAATATCTGCCAGAACGACCCGCCGGCGAAGAGCACGATGAGCAGGATCGCGAAGAGGAAGCCCGGCACCGCGTAGCCGACAACGATGATGCCGGAGGTCCAGACATCGAAGCGCGAGCCATCTCGCACCGCCTTGCGGATGCCGAGCGGAATCGAGATCGCGTAGGACAGGAGCGTCATCCAGAGCCCCAGCGAGATCGAGACGGGCAGCTTCTCGGCGATGAGGTCGATGACCGGCGCATCGCGGAAATAGGATTTCCCGAAATCGAAGCGGGCATAGTCGCGCAGCATCTTGAGGAAGCGCTCCAGCGGCGGCTTGTCGAAGCCGAATTGCTGCTCGAGCTGCTTGATGAAGGCCGGATCGAGCCCTTGCGCGCCGCGATAGGCGGAGTTCCCCTCCCCGCGCAGCGCGTCCGCGCCGCCGGACCCGATGCGTGCGGTCGCCGCCGTATCGGTGCCTTCCAGCTGGGAGAGGATGCGCTCCACCGGTCCGCCCGGGGCGAACTGCACGATGACGAAGGTGACGAGCAGGATCCCGATCAGCGTCGGGATCATCAGCAGCAGGCGGCGGGCGATATAGGCGAGCATGGCCGCGTCAGCTCCGCTTCACGCGCTGGGTCTTGTCGGGGCTGAACCACCACGTGCCGGGCGCGCCGGACGAATAGACAGGCTTGCGCTGCGGGCGGTCGTAAAGGTCCCAATAGGCGACGAGGTCGTTGGGATTCCACCACATGGGAATCCAGTAATGGCTGGCGCGCAGCACCCGGTCGAGGGCGCGGGCGAGCACGCGGACCTCGTCGAGCGTGGCTGCCCGGCCGATCCGGTCCAGCAGGTCGTCGATGCAGGGATTGTCGATGCCGGCGATGTTGCGCCCGCTCGGCACCTTGCCCGCTTCCGACCCGTAGACCGACTTCAGCGACTCGCCCGGGATCGAGGATCCGCCGATGGCGCGGCTGACGATGTCGAACTGGAAGTCCTGGACGCGGCGCTGGTACTGCTGCGCGTCCACGAGGCGCGTATAGGCGCGGATGCCCAGACGGCGCAGGTTCACCTGGAACGGCCGCGTATGGGGCTGCAGCGTGCCGGTGGAGTCCAGGAACTCGATCTCGAAGGGCCTGCCGTTCGGCAGCAGCAGCCGCGAGCCGTCCCGGCGGCAGCCGGCGGCGATCAGGAGGTCGTGCGCCTTGCGCAGGAGCGCGCGGTCGCGGCCCGACCCGTCCGAGACGGGCGGCACGAAGGGCTCTCCGAAGGCCGCATCGGGGATCCTGCCGCGCCATGGCTCCAGCAGGGCCAGTTCTTCCGGCGGCGGCGGGCCTTTCGCCTGGAACTCGGAGTTCTGGAAGTAGGACACCGTCCGCCTGTACAGCGAGTACATGACGTTGCGGTTCGTCCATTCGAAGTCGAAGGCGTAGTTCAGCGCCTCGCGGATGCGCGGGTCGCGGAACATCTCCCGCCGCGTGTTGTAGATCCAGCCCTGCGAGCCGACGGGCGCGGTCCGCGGCAGGCCCTCGCGCACCACGCGGCCGTCCCGCATGGCGGGGAAATCGTAGCCCGTCGCCCAGTTCCGGGCGGTGAACTCCTCGTTGAAGGTGATGATGCCGCTCTTGAAGGCCTCGAACGCCACCTGACGGTCGCGGAAATATTCGTAGCGGACGATGTCGAAATTGTTGGTCCCGAGATTCACCGGCAGGTCTTTCGCCCAGTAATCGGCGACCCGCTCGAATTCGATATAGCGGCCGGGCTCGAAGCGGCCGACGCGGTAGGGGCCGGAGCCCAAGGGCCGCTCCAGCGTCGCGGCCTCGAAGTCCCGCCCCTGCCAGTAGGCGCGCGGGAAGATCGGCAGGCCCGCGACGATGAGGTGGAGCTCGCGGCTGCGACGCGGCGACAGCTCGGCGACGAAGACGTCGTCGCTTTCAGCCCGCGCGCCCACGACCTCGCGCAGCAGCAGCCGGTAGAGCGGATGGCCCTTCGTCTTCAGGATGTCGACGGAGAAGGCGACGTCGTGGGCCGTCAGGCGGGTGCCGTCGTGGAATCGCGCCTCGGGCCGCAGGCGGAAGCGGTAGGTCAGCCGGTCGGCGGAGATCTCGACCTCGCGGGCGACCAGCCCGTAGACCGAGCCCGGTTCGTCGCCGGAGCCGGACATCAGCGTGTCGTAGAGCGCGTCGATGCCCGCCGCCCCGTCGCCGCGGGCGGTGTGGATGTTGAGCGTGTTGAACGTCTCGAAGTTCTGGTTGCCGGCGGCCTGCTTGATCTGGATGACCAGCCGCCCGCCCTTGGGCGCCTTGGGATTCACGTAGGCGAAATGCGGGAAATCCGGCGCTTCCTTGAGATCGCCGAAGATCGACAGGCCGTGGGAGACGACGGGACCTCCCTGCGGCGCCGGGACGGCCGGGGCTTGCGCGGGCGAAGACGGCGCCTGCTGCGCGCCCGCCGGCCAGATGCCCGCGCCGGCCCAGGCGGCGCTGCTCAACAGAAGGGTTCGGCGGTCGAGGATCGTCGGGCTCCAGGCTGTGGCGGGTGGCGGCCGGCAGAGGCCAGCCTAGCCATACATGGGCGCCGTGTCATACCCGAACAGATGCCGCACCGACGAAAAAGCCGGGCATGAAAAAGCCGGACACTTGGCCCGGCTCGTTCGAAGCGGCGATGCGCGATGCGCTTACTTGGCGGCCTCGGGGGCCGGCAGCGGCGCGGGCGAGCCTGCCAGCGAGCGCATGTAGAGGATGATGTCGGCGCGCTCTTCGGGCTTGGCGATGCCGGCGAAGGCCATGATCGTGCCCGGGATGGACTTGCGCGGGTTCTCCAGGAACTCGTCCAGGTGCTGGTAGTCCCAGTTGCCGCCCTTGGCCTTCAGCGCCGCGGAATAGTTGAAGCCCGGATGCGAGGCGAGCGGGCGGTTGACCGTCTCGTAGAGGTTCGGACCGACCTTGTTGGGACCGCCTTGCGTGAAGTCGTGGCAGGCGCGGCACTTGGCGGCGGCCTTGTCGCCGCGGGCGACATCGGCCTTGGCCAGGCGCGCGGCGATGGGCTCGGCGGCAGGAGCGGCGGCGCCGGCACCGGCGGCGGACGCCTCGGGCGCGCCGGGAAGATCGTAGCCGGGGATGGCGGGCTTGGCCGGGCTGAAGACAATCTCGGAGACGATGTTGAGGCCCATCACCAGGAGCAGCGTGCCCAGCACCGCGCCGAAGATCTTGTTGAGCTCGAACGAATCCATGAACCGGCTCCGGTCCCGAAGGACGTGACATGCGAAACGATCCGGCAACCCGCGCTGGATTCCGGCGGCGCCTGATTAGCCGCTTTGCCGATGGGTTTGCAACTCGTATAAGCGCGTCGCGTTTGTGACCTTTCGCCGCTTCGCGCAGGCTTCCGATGTCCGATCCCCTCGTCCTGATCCCGGCCCGGATGGCGGCGACCCGCCTGCCCGACAAGCCCCTGGCCGACATCCACGGCGCGCCGATGATCGTGCATGTCTGGCGCCGCGCCATGGAGGCGGGCCTCGGCCCCGTCGTCGTCGCCACCGATTCGCCGGCCATCGTCGCCGCCATGGAGGACGCCGGCGGTCGCGCGGTCCTCACCCGCGCCGATCATCCGTCCGGCTCCGACCGCATCCACGAGGCGATGGAGCTGGTGGACCCGGAAGGCGCGCACGACGTCATCGTCAACGTGCAGGGCGACCTGCCGACGATCGACCCGCGCGCCATCGCCGCCGCCGCCCTGCCCCTGTCGGACCCGGCGGTGGATATCGCCACCATCGCCGCGACGATCACCCGCGAGGCGGAGCGGACCGATCCCAACGTGGTCAAGATCGTCGCCAGCCCGATCTCCGACGGGCGGCTGCGGGCGCTCTACTTCACCCGCGCCACCGCCCCCTGGGGCGAGGGACCGCTCTTCCACCATATCGGGCTCTACGCCTATCGCCGGCGGGCGCTGTCGCGCTTCGTCACGCTGCCGCCCTCCCCGCTGGAAACGCGGGAGAAGCTGGAGCAGCTGCGCGCGCTGGAGGCCGGCATGCGCATCGACGTGACGCTGGTCGAGGACGTGCCGCTCGGCGTCGACACCCCCCACGACCTCGACAGGGCGCGCGAAATCCTCGCGGCCCGGAAAGCCTGACCATGTACGACATGACACCCCGCGTGATCTCGTTCCAGGGCGAGCCGGGCGCCAATTCCCACATCGCCTGCGCCGAGGTCCTGCCGGACTGGACGCCGCTGCCGAGCCCGACCTTCGAGGACGCGTTCGCGGCCGTGCAGGAGGGCGAGGCGGGCCTCGCCATGATTCCGATCGAGAATTCGATCGCGGGGCGTGTCGCGGACATCCATCACCTCCTGCCGACCTCCGGCCTCCACATCGTGGGCGAGCACTTCCTGCCCATCCATTTCCAGCTCATGGCGATCGAGGGCGCCGATCTCGGCACGATCCGCAGCGTGCACAGCCATGTCCATGCGCTCGGCCAGTGCCGCAAGATCATCCGCAAGCTCGGGCTGAAGCCGGTCGTGGCCGGCGACACGGCGGGCTCGGCGCGGGAGGTCTCCGAATGGAAGGACCCCACGCGGGCCTCCCTCGCCCCGCGCATGGCGGCCGGCGTCTACGGCCTCAAGATCCTCGCCGAGGATGTGGAGGACGAGGCCCACAACACGACGCGTTTCGTCATCCTGTCGAAATCCGAGCTGTGGACCGCCCGCGACGCGGGGCCCTGCATCACCAGCTTCGTGTTCCAGGTCCGCAACGTGCCGGCGGCGCTCTACAAGGCGATGGGCGGGTTTGCCACCAACGGCATCAACATGACCAAGCTGGAGAGCTACCAGCTGGAGGGCCGGTTCACCGCGACGCAGTTCTACGCGGAGGTCGACGGCCATCCGGAGGACCGGTCGCTGAAGCTGGCCCTGGAAGAACTCGCCTTCTTCTCCAAGGAATTTCGGATCCTGGGCGTCTATCCTGCCCATCCGTTCCGGGCGAGCATCGCCGAGGCGGCGGAATAAGATCCAAGCCGCTTCGATTATCGCCGCGGCAAGACCTCTTTATCGCAAGGTTCCGGTCGTCTTCTGGCCCCGATTGGCCGGCAGGGTCTCCCCAAATCGCCGAAACGATGGGGAGGTACCATGACCATCATCCGCAGCGCCCATCCCGCCGACATCCCGGCCATCGCCCGCATCCATGTGGCGGCCTGGCACGAGACGTATCGCGGCACGCTGCCCGATGCGACGCTGGCATCCTTGAACGTCCGGGACCGGGAGCAGGTCTGGCGCCAGGCCCTGACCGACCAGCCGGGCTTCCGGGATGTCGTGGTCGCGGAGCGTAGCGGCCGAGTGATCGGCTTCGCCTCGGGCGGCCTCGCCTGGGACGCCGCGCTCGGCATGGAGGCCGAGATCGAGGCGCTATACGTCCTGAAGCGCGAGCAGCTTCGCGGCGCCGGCACCCGGCTGATCGGCGCCCTCGCCCGCTCGCTGGCCGATCACGGCCTGCGTTCGGCCGGCCTTTGGGTCGCGCGGGACAACCTGGCGGCCATCGCCTTCTACCGCACGCTGGGCGGGCGCGTGGTGGGTTCGGCGATCAGGGCCTTCGGCGGCGTCGCCGTGCCCTCCATCGCAATCGTCTGGCCGGATATCGAGGAACTGGCGCTGTGGGACGATCCGCAGCCCGTCAGGCTCGCCCCTCGGCGAAAGCCCGCAGAAGGTGATGGGCGATGGCAAGGGGCGGCGGGGCGCGCAGGCCTGCGGGATGCCCGCCCCGCAGCATGAGGGCGACCTCGTCCCGCGTGAACCAGCGTCCATCCTCCAGCTCGCCGAGATCGAGGGTCACCTCGCCTCCGGCGGCGTCGGCGACGCAGCCGATCATCAGCGAGGACGGGAACGGCCAGGGCTGCGAACAGAGATAGGCCACCGCGCCCGAGGCGAGCCCGGCCTCCTCCATGACCTCGCGGCGCACCGCGTCCTCCAGCGTCTCGCCGGGCTCCACGAAACCGGCCAGGCAGGAATAGACGCCGGGCGCGAAGCGCGCCTGCCGGGCGAGGAAGCAGGCATCGCCCCGGCGCACCAGCATGATGACGACCGGATCGGTGCGCGGGAAATGCTGGGCGCCGCAGGCGGCGCAGTCCCGCCTCCAGCCGGCGGGGCTTTGCGCCGTCTCCGCCCCGCATCTGGCGCAGAAGCGATGATTGCGGTGCCAGGACAGGAGCGACTTGGCCTGCGCCAGCGCGCCGAGGACGTCCTCGCCCAACCGCCCCTCCGCCGCCAGCGCCCGCAGGTCTCCGACGACGAGACCGTCCTCCGTCTCGGCCGTTCCCTGGGGAAGTTCGTCTCGCGCGGTGGCGAAGACCGGACGGCCGTCCGGCATCAAGCCGAGGAAGACGCTCTCGCGGCCGCCACCACCCGCGCTTGCCGCGGGCAGGAGGCCGGCGAGGCCGTCTCCCTGCACCTTGAGCAGCGGCTGGTCTCCGGCGAAGAGGGCATGGAGCGCGTCCGGCGCGGCGCGCCAGCGCGCCTGCAGCGCCGGGTCCTCGCGGTCGTTTCCGCGTCTGTCGAGGCGATTCCCGGCAAAGCCCTGGATCGCCGACAGGTCGAGGCTCACGCGTAGAGCCTCATCTCGCTCTTGATCTGGGCGATGCGCGTGTCCCGCAGCCGGCTGTCATAGGGGCGGCGCGTGCCGCCGGCGCCCCAGACCGGCCGGGGCCAGGCATCGTCGATGCTGCGCCGGCCGACGACGTGGATATGGAGCTGCGCGACGAAATTGCCGAGGATGCCAACATTGAGCTTGTCGTAGCCGGCGATGGTCTTGATCGTCTTGGCCGCGAGCCGCACCTCGGTCATCAGTGTGGCGGTCTCGAACTCGTCGAGATCGGTCACCTCCACCAGTCCCGGCTTGCGGGGAACGAGGACCAGCCATGGAAAGCGCGTGTCGTCCATCAGCAGCACGCGGCTGAGCCCCAGGTCGCCGACGAAATGCGTGTCGTTGGCCAGGCGGGGGTCGAGCTCGAAGGATGGGGTCATGGCGTTGTCTTATGCTCTCTCTTCCTCCGTCATAGCCCCGATTTGCCGCTGCGTCAGCGTCAAAAGGCGGCGCGAACGGCGCGGCCGGGCCGCGTCAACCTGGCGGGGGTAAGCGCGCCCTGCGGCCTTGCGCGACGGCCCTTCATCGCCGATATAGCGGGCGGGAGGTTGGCGGGGGACGTTCCACTCGCCAACCGGGTCAGGTCCGGAAGGAAGCAGCCCTAACGAGACCGGGCGGGTTCTTGTCCAGCCTCCCACCTCAAGCCATCCATCCGGGGCGCGATGACCGACCAGCCGGGCCCGATCGACCAGGACGAGCCCGGCCTGCCGGGCTTTCCGCCTCCGGCGCCGCCGGCCGGCGCGGCCGGCTACCGGGTGCTGGCGCGCAAGTACCGCCCGCAGAGCTTCGACGACCTGATCGGCCAGGAAGCGATGGTGCGCACCATCGCCAACGGGTTCGAGGCCGGCCGCATTCCCCAGGCCTGGATGCTGACCGGCGTGCGCGGCGTCGGCAAGACGACGACCGCCCGCATCCTCGCCCGGGCGCTGAACTACAAGACCGACAGCATCGACCGTCCCACGATCACGATGCCGGAGCCCGGCATTCATTGCCAGGCCATCATGGAAGGCCGGCACATCGACGTGCAGGAGATCGACGCGGCTTCCAATAACGGCGTCGACAATATCCGCCAGCTCAACGATGCGGTTCGCTATGCCCCGGTCTCGGCGCGGTACAAGGTCTACATCGTGGACGAGGTCCACATGCTCTCGACCGGCGCCTTCAACGCGTTCCTGAAGACGCTTGAGGAGCCGCCGCCCCACGCCAAGTTCATCTTCGCCACCACCGAGATCCGCAAGGTGCCGGTGACGATCCTGTCGCGCTGCCAGCGCTTCGACCTGCGCCGCGTGGAGACGGGGCGGCTGGTCCAGCACCTGGCCCGGATCTGCCAGGCGGAGGCCGTCTCGGCGCAGGACGACGCGCTCGCCGCCATCGCCCGGGCGGCGGAGGGCTCGGTGCGCGACAGCCTGTCGATGCTCGACCAGGCCATCGCCCACGGCGCCGGTGCGGTCACGACCGAAGCCGTGCGCGACATGCTGGGCCTCGCCGACCGGGCGCGGATCATCGATCTCTTCGACGCGGCGATGCGCGGCGACATGCCGACCGCCCTCAACCTTCTGCGCGACCAGTACGACGCGGGCGCCGACCCGGCTTCCGTCATCGCGGACCTTGCCGCCTTCACCCATCTCGTCACGCGGCTCAAACTCGTGCCGGAGGCCGCGCGCGATCCGGCCCTGTCGGAAGCGGAGCGGGTGCGCGGCGCCGATTATGCGGGCGCCCTCACGGTCCGGGTCCTGTCGCGCGCCTGGCAGCTCCTGACGCGGGCGCTGCCCGAAATCCAGGGCGCGGCCAAGCCCCTCCCCGCAGCGGAGATGGCGCTGGTGCGTCTGGCCTATGCCGCCGACCTGCCGACGCCGGACGAGGCCTTGCGCATGCTGCGGGACGGGTCCGGCGCGGTGTCCGGCGGCGCTCCCGCCCCTGCCGCGGCCCCGTCCGCTCCCGCCCGCGCGCCGATGGCGCCGGGTTCCGGCGCCCCGCAGGCCCGCGCCATGGTCCAGCCTTCCGCCCGGGCCGAGCCGGCACCGGATGCGGCGCTGCGCTTCGCGCGGTTCGAGGACCTCGTCGCCTATGCGGGCGAGCAGAAGCTGATCGGCATCAAGGCGGCGCTGGAGCGCGACGTCCGGCTGGTGCGCTTCGAGGACGGGATGCTCGAATTCGCGCTGGAGGACGGCGCCTCGCGCACGCTGGCCGCCGACCTGTCGCGGATATTGCAGCAATGGACCGGCCGCCGCTGGATGGTCGCGGTCTCCTCCGAGGCGGGCCAGCCCACCCTGCGCGAACAGGCCCGGGCGCGCGAGGCGGCGCGGGCGAGCGACGCGGAGAACCACCCGGCGGTCCGGGCGGCGCTGGAGCGCTTCCCCGGAGCACGGATCGTCAACATCGTCGAGCGCGTTCCCGAGGAGCAGGCCGAAGCGGAGGCCGCCGCCGAAGCGCCTCTGCCGCCGGCGCCGGAAGCCGGCGACGACGAAGACCCGTATACGCTCGACGACTGATCGAGACCGATTCTCAAGGAGATCGCGATGCGCGACATCATGGGCCTGATGAAGCAGGCACAGCAGATGCAGCAGAAGATGCAGGCGCTGCAGGAGGAACTGGAAGCCATCGAGGTGGAAGGTGCCGCCGGCGGCGGCGTGGTGAAGGTCGTCATGGCGGCCAAGGGCGCGGTGAAGTCCGTCACCATCGACCCTTCGCTGATGGTGCCCGGCGAGCAGGAGATCGTGGAAGACCTCGTCGTCGCGGCGCTCAACGACGCCCGCGGCAAGGCCGAGCGCCTGCTGCAGGAGCGCACCGCCGAACTCACCAAGGGCCTGCCGCTGCCGCCCGGCATGAAGCTGCCGTTCTAGGGCGCAAAGGACTTCGCGCGTGGCCGATCCCGCCGGTCCCGAAATCCAGCGCCTGATCCAGCTCCTGGCGCGCCTGCCGGGCCTCGGGCCCCGGTCGGCGCGGCGCGCCGCCCTGCATCTCATCAAGAAGCGCGAGCACCTGATGGGCCCGCTGGCGGAGGCGATGGCCCTCGCGGCCGAGCGCGTCGTCACCTGCTCCCATTGCGGCAATGCCGACACCAGCGATCCCTGCACGATCTGCCGCGACCAGCGGCGCGATCCGTCGACGATCGTCGTGGTGGAGGACGTCTCCGACCTCTGGGCGCTGGAGCGGGCCGGCGCGGTCTCGGGCCGATACCATGTGCTCGGCGGCGTCCTATCGGCGCTGGACGGGGTGCGGCCCGAGGACCTCGCGATCCCCAGACTGGTGGAGCGGGCGGCCTCGGAAGGCGTGCGGGAGGTCGTGCTGGCGCTGAACGCCACGGTCGACGGCCAGACGACCGCTCATTACCTCACCGACGCGCTCTCGCACCTCAACCTGAAGGTGACGCGCCTCGCCCATGGCGTGCCGGTCGGCGGCGAACTCGACTATCTCGACGAGGGAACCCTGGCCGCCGCCATGCGCCAGCGGACGACCTTCTAGGCGCTATCCACGAGCCGGTTTGGACACCCTCGCCGCTTCCCCGCACCGGAACGGCGGACTAGTCTGTCCACGGAACGTTCCACGAGCCGAAAAGCCGCCGATGATCGACCCTTTCCTGTCCGAATGGATCAGCTTCGGCCTGCGCTGGCTGCACGTGATCACCGCCATCGCCTGGATCGGATCGTCGTTCTACTTCATCCACCTGGACCTGAGCCTTCGGAAGGCGCCGACCCTGCCGCCGGGTGCCGGCGGCGAGGCCTGGCAGGTCCATGGCGGCGGTTTCTACCACATGCGCAAGTACCTTGTGGCGCCACCGGAATTGCCGGCGGAGCTGACCTGGTTCAAGTGGGAGAGCTATGCCACCTGGCTGTCAGGCTTCTTCCTCCTGGTCTGGGTCTATTATCTCGGCCACGAGCTCTACCTCGTCGATCCGCAGGTGCGGCCGCTGACGGGCTGGCAGGCGGCGGCCTTCGGCATCGGCGGCCTCGCCTTCTTCTGGCTGGTCTACGAGGCCCTATGCCGCTCGCCGCTGGGCCGCAGCGACGCGGGCCTCCTCGGCGCCGGACTTATCGTCATCATGGCGGCGGCCTGGCTGTTCGGGCAGGTCTTCGGCGGGCGCGGCGCCATGCTGCATACGGGCGCGATGATCGCGACCTGGATGTCGGGAAGCGTCTTCGCCGTCATCATCCCCAACCAGAAGAAGGTCGTGGCGACGCTGCTGGCCGGCGGCACGCCGGACCCACGGTTGGGGGCACAGGCCAAGCAGCGCTCGCTGCACAACAATTACCTGACGCTACCTGTCGTCTTCCTCATGCTTTCCAACCATTATCCCCTCGCCTACCAGTCGCGCTGGAACTGGCTGATCGCGGGGCTGGTCGTGGTGGCGGGCGCGCTGATCCGCCATTTCTTCAACCAGCGCCACGCACACAGGCCGACGCCCTGGTGGACCTGGGCCGCCGCGGCCGTGGCGCTCGCGATCGCCGCCGCCCTCTCGCTCGACGGCGCTCCGTCGCGGGCGATGGCCGCGCCCCGGGCTGCGGAAATGACGAATCTCGCCGCCCATCGCGAGGAAGCGCTCGGCCTCCTGCGGGCACGCTGCGCCATGTGCCATGCCCGCGAGCCGGGCTGGGAGGGCATCGCGGCCCCGCCCAAGGGCGTGGTGCTCGAAACGGAATCGGATATCGAGCGGCAGGCGCCGGCCATCCGCGTCCAGTCGGTCCTCACCCACGCCATGCCGCCGGGTAACCTGTCGGACATGTCGCTGGACGAGCGGCGGCGGATCGCGCTCTGGCTCGCAGCCCGCGACACGGCCTTGCACAAGGGAGAGACAAGCCGATGAACCTGAAGCTCAAGGCGGCGCAGAAGATCGCCGCGGCGGCGCTGCGCCACGCCCGCGATGCCAATCTCAAGCCGCTCGCGGTCGCGGTGCTGGACGGGCGCGGGGCGCTCAAGGCCTTCGCCGCCGAGGACGGCTGCAGCCTGAAGCGCGGCGAGATCGCCATCGGCAAGGCCCATGGCGCGGTGGCGCTCGGCGTCGGATCCCGCGCCATCGGTAAGATGGCGGTCGAGCGACCCCATTTCGTGGCGGCCGCCAACCAGGCGGTGGGCGCGCTCATCCCGGTGCCGGGCGGCGTCCTGATCCGCGACGCCAAGGGCGTGGTCGTCGGCGCGGTCGGCATCTCGGGCGACACGTCCGACAACGACGAGGCGGCGGCCCTGGCCGGGATCGCGGCGGCCGGGCTCGCCGGCGACCCGGGAGCCTAAGTCGCTGCTGCCCCCGTCTCAGGCCTTGGGCCTGAAGGCGGTGCAATGGTCCGGATTGGTCTCCAGGCGCGGCCCGCCGATGAGGTCGATGCAGTAAGGAACCGCAGCGAAGACCGCGTCGAGGCAGGTGCGGATCGCGGACGGCTTGCCCGGCAGGTTGATGATGAGCGAGGCACCCCGCGTGCCGGCGACCTGACGTGAGAGAATCGCCGTCGGCACCTCTCTCAGGCTGGCGCGGCGCATCTCTTCGCCGAACCCGTCGAGCAGGCGGTGGCAGACCTGGCGCGTTGCCTCGGGCGTCACGTCCCGAAGCGCGGGGCCCGTGCCGCCGGTCGTCAGGATCAGCGGGCACGATGCGACGTCGGCGAGTTGGATAATGGCGGCGGCGATGGCGTCGGTCTCGTCGGCCACCAGGCGCCGTTCGGGACGCCAGGGCGACGCCAGAAGTTCCGCAAGCGCCGCCTCGATGCCAGGGCCACCACGGTCCTCGTATTCGCCGCGGCTCGCGCGGTCGGACACGGTGACGACGCCGATGGGAACGGGGACCACTGGAACCTCCGGATGAACGTTCCGGAACATCCCCGTTCCGCCTCCATTCATCAAGCACGGCGTATCGGTGTAGACGAAGCGGGACCATTCCCGCCGACAGAGGACGATTCGATGGGCTTTAAGCTGATGCTTGCTACGCTGGCGCTGGGCGCGGGTCTCGCCGCCGGCACCGCTTCGGCGCAGAACTCTTACGATCCGCAGCCAGGCCCAGGATGGTCACCGGGCTATCGCGGGCCAAGCTACGATCCCCGCCCGCGCCGCCCTCCGCCGCAGCGCTACGACCGATACGACCGTTATGACCGCTACGACGGGTATGGACGCGGCTATGGCGGCGGTTACCGGCGGTCCGCCGGTCGTGTCTGCGTGACCTCGCGCGGCACCTGCCGAATCTTCTATGCGGCGCCTTCCGGCGCGCCATGCCGCTGCGAGATTCCCGGCTTCGGCGACAAGAGGGGCGTGGTTCGATAATAGAAAAGGCCGGCGCGAGCCGGCCTTTTCCGTGGTCACGAGCAGCCTCGTCAGAGCGGGGGGATCCGCAACACCCAGCCCGGCTGGATCAGGTCCGGATCCTTCACCGGCGGCGTGTTCGCCTTCACGATCTCGGTGTACTTGGCGCCCTGCCCCTTGCCGTAATGCGCCTCGGCGATCTTCCAGAGCGTGTCGCCCTTCTTCACGGTGTACATGGTGGACGACTTGGTCTCCTTGACCACCGCTAGGTCTCCGGTGTCGACCTCAGCGACGCCGACGAGATTGCCGAGCGACAGGATGATCTTCTCGGCCGCCTCCGTGGAGGCCGCCTGACCGCCGACCTTGACCTTGTCGCCGTCGACGCTGATCGCGAGCCCACCCGCGTCGAGGCCGTGGTCGGCCACCGCCTTCTTCAGGTCGTCGGCCGTCGCGGCCTTGGCCTCGCCACCGCCGAAAAGCTTGGCTCCAGCGTCTTTCAGGAACTTGAAAATGCCCATCGTGAACCTCCGTGGCCCGGCAGATGCGCCGGCGGAGCCTTGAACTTAGCGGGGCGGCGGGCGGCTTCAAGGCCAAGCCGGCATGGACGGGCGATCGTGCGGCGTCCTATCCTGACGCCATGGAATACGCCCTCTCCGCCGTCGCCATCCTCGCCATGATCTTCCTCATCGGCCGGGGCATACCTGGCCGCCAGATGGGCCTGACCATCGCGGTCGTCCTGCTGATGATCCTCGTTATCGTCTGGCTGGAGACCGCCATGACGGGCGGATGACCGGTCGAAACCGGTAACATGCGGCCTATTTCGCTTGAAGATCGGCTGCTAACCCATTGAGACGGCTTGGTGGGCGCACTAGGGCTCGAACCTAGGACCCGCTGATTAAGAGTCAGCTGCTCTACCAACTGAGCTATGCGCCCAAGCCGAAGGGGACGAGAGGCTCGTCCGTGGTAGCGGCGTGCGTGTAGCAAAGCGCCTCCCCCTTGTCCAGCGCCGGTCGCCACAATCTTTGCGCGGCTCGCCGGCGGCCCGGAATGTTGACGGCCCCGCTTCGCTGCGGGAATGTCCCGGCATTGAGGAGCCGCTCATGATTCTGCGCGTCGGATTGCTTGCCGGGCTGGTGCTGGGGATCGCTGCGTGCCAGTCGGCCCCGGAACGCGCGGCGCCCGTGCCGAATTCATCGGCGGTGGCAGGCGTGACGCCCCAGGGCTTCCGCCTGCCGGAGGGGGCGGGCTGCTCCGGCGACATCGCCCGGTTCCAGGCCATCATCGACAATGACCTGCAGACGGGCCACACGACGCAGTCGGTGCATACGCAGATGTCGAACGAGCTCGGCAAGGCAGGCGCTGCCTGCGCCGCAGGACGCGATGGCGAGGCGCGCGCCTCGGTCCGCGCGATCAGGGCACGGTTCGGCTATCCGGCCTGACACCCTCATCCCGGCAGGGCGTAATCCAGGAAAGCCGCCATGAAGGGCGGCATGCGCTCGCGTGCGATGTCGCCAGCCCGGAACGCCACATGGATCGCGGATAGCTCCGGATCGGCCTGACCGGCGAGACGCTCGACGATGAGGGCCTTGAGCGCGGCCGCCGGCAGGGGCGACCGCGTTTCGCGCATCAGGGCGATGCGCGGGCCGTCGCGGACCATGGTCCAGGCGGTGCCGGCGTCCACCTCCGCCGCGGCCAAGCCCGTCTCCTCCTCCAGTTCGCGGAAGACCGAGCCGGCGAGATCGACCTCGCCCTCCGCCGTCACGTCGTCGAGGTCGGGCGTGCCGGCCGGGAAGTAGATCTTGCCGGCATTGGCGGTCTGCGCGCCCATCTCGCCGAGGAGGTAGGCGCCATCGGCGGAGCGCAGGGCGGCCATGGCGAAGCAATTGGCCATCCCGGCATCCGGCCAGCCCATGTCGCGGCAGCCGATGAACGCCGAATAGGCGACCTCGCAATAGCCGAGCGAGAGGTGCGAGCCGTCGAGCGACGCGCTCCGGCACAGGAGCACGCGCCCGTCGAACAGGCCCGGCCGGCCGGTGGCGATGCGCCGCCAATTCTCCGCGATGGGCTCCGCGTTGGTCTCCGCCCACTGCCAGCCGCCGGGCAGGAGCCGTGCCGTGACGGACGTGACGGGCGTGATGACGATCCCCGGTGCGGTCATGCCAGCAGAGTCCCGCGCGCGACGATCAGCGCCGTTCCGGCGATCTCGGCGCGTTTCAGGGCGCCGGCCTCGAGATGGAGCGTCAAGGCGATCCGGGACGGCCGGCCCATGGCATAGCCCTGCTCGATGACGAAGCGGTTCGGTCCGTCCGGCAGGTCGAGCGCGGCCATCAGGTAGCCGGCGAAGGCCGCGGCCGCGGAGCCCGTCGCCGGATCCTCGGCGATGCCGAAGCCGGTGCTGATCATCCGGGCATAAACATGATTGACGGGATCGACCGGGTCGAAGGCGACGATATAGGCGCCCTGCCGGCCCTGGCCGTAGGCCGTGGCCCAGCGCATCGGATCCTGGATGGCCGCATCGACGGCCGCGCGGTCGGCCAGCGGTACGATGGCATAGGGCACGCCGGCGGAGTAGCGGCCGGGCCCCAGCGTCGGTCCGCCGGGCCCGGCGCCGATACGCTCGCGCGGCAGGTTGAGCGAGGCCGCGACGGCGCCGATGTCCAGATCGCCGAGATGGACCGGCAGTTCGGGGAGCTCGAACGTCGCCTCCCCGCTCGTCTCGTCGAGGCGGCTCGGCCGGCACGGCACAAGGCCGACTCGTTCCTCGAGCACGAAGGGCGCGTCGGAGCGATCCAGCAGCGACAGGAGGACTGCCGTGCCCACCGTGGGATGGCCGGCGAAGGGCAGTTCCCGCGCCGGCGTGAAGATCCGCAGCGCGGCCCGGTTGGCCAGGTCGGCCGGCGGGCTGACGAAGACCGTCTCCGACAGGTTGAACTCGCGGGCGATGGCCTGCATGCGGGCATCGTCGAGGCCGCGGGCGTCGAGAACGACGGCCAGCGGGTTGCCGGCAAGGACCTCGTTGGTGAAGACGTCGAGCACGACATAGGGGCGGGGTTCGGCCATGGGTCGTCCTGTTCTCCTGACGGCAATCGGTCAGTCGCGGCGGCGGGGCACGGTGATCTCGACGACGACCGGGCAATGATCGCTCGCCTTCGGACGGTCCCAGCCGGTGCGGGGATAGCGGTCGGCGGATGTCGCAAGGGCGGCGAGCGAGCGATCCGCGGCGCGCGGGTCCAGCGGCACGCGGTATGGCAGGCCGCGGCGGATGACCTCCACGGCCGGATGCGGATTGGCGTCGGCCAGACCCGGCGACAGCAGCACGTAATCGAGCGGCATGTGGGTTTCCTCCATCTGCCCGCGCTCCTCGTTCCACGCCCGGCGGAAATGCGTCCAGCGCTCGTGCGGCGGCAAAGCGCGCAGCGGATCGACCGCGAAGTTCTCGGTCAGCGGCTCGATGCCGCTTTCGCCCTCGTCGGCGACGATGCCGTGCGGACCGATACCGTCGCGGTAGCCGTTGAGGTCGCCCAGAACGATCCAGTTGGCGCGGCGCCACCCGGTTCCGAACCGGCGCTTGACCAGCGCGGCGACGGCGCGCGCCTCGGCGCGGCGGACGGCAAGCGTCGCCTGCCGGCCGTCGGCGCGGCCATTGTTCATGGATTTGAGGTGGCAGACGAACAGGGTCAGCGAGCGGTCGCCGAGATCGAGATCGACCATGAGGCAGTCGCGGTTGAAGACGCGGTCCTGCGGGCCGATGCCCAGCTTTGCAAGATCGCCGTCAAAACAGTCGAGTTCCCCGAAGGTTGCCAGCCGGTTCGAGGTCACGCGCGCGCCGCCTTCAGGCACGAGGCCCCGGCGGGCCGCGACGGCGACGTCGATGCCCCGCCGGTCGTTCCCCTCCACCAGCGCGAAATGGCCGTAGCGGATGTCGGCGAGGCGGTGGACATAATTGGCGAAGAAGGCCTGCAGCACGGTGAGCCCGTCGACCTCCTGCAGCGCCAGCACGTCGGCGCGCGTCTCGGCGATGGCGAGCGCGGTCATCTGGCGCTTGTCGTCGGCCAGCGCCACCGCCAGCGAGCGCTCCGCCGCCTCCCGCGATTGCGGGTTCGGAAAATCGAAGAGGGACATGGCCGCATGGGTTTCCGGGCGGCTGCCCTCGAACCTGTAGCGGGACATGAGGTTCTCGACGTTGAACGTCGCGACGCGCAGCCTCATGGCGGAGCCCCGCCCGCACTGCGGCCGCAGGACGCCACCCTAGATCGACTCCACCGGGAACGTGCGGGAGGGCGTGACGAACTCCTCCTGCGCCGCCACGGTGAGGATTTCGCGGCTATTGGCGTCGAAGGTCCGCCGCAGCAGGCCGAAGACGGAGGCCGCGGCGCGCCCGAGAGCTTCCGCCGCCGAGCCCGTCTTCAGGTAATGCACGGTGAACAGGGCCGCGATGGCGTCCCCTGCCCCGTTGACGCTGAGGGCGAGCTTGGGCGTGCGCACGCGGGACATGTCCTCCCCGTCCGACGCGACGAGGTCGATCACGTCGCCGGGCGTGTCGTCCCCGACGACGGAGGTGACCAGCACGACGCGGGGGCCTATCGCGTGGAGCGCGGCAATGGCGCGCTTCACCTCGGCGAGCGTCTTCGTCTCGATGCCGGTGAGGAAATCCAGCTCGAACTGGTTCGGCGTCACGATGTTGGCGGCCGGCACGGCCTTGTCGCGCATGAATTCCGGCACGCCTGGTCGCACGAAGATGCCGCGTCCCACATCGCCGATCACGGGATCGCAGGCATAGACGGCGTAGCGGTTGGCCTCGCGGACCCTGCTCACCGTCGAGAGGATCGCGGCGCCGATATCGGCCGAGCCCATATAGCCGGAGATGACGGCGTCGCAGCGGGCGAGCGCGCCCCGGGCGGCGATGCCTTCCACCAGCTCCTCGATCATAGGCCCGTCGAAGACGCGGCCCGTCCAGTCGCCGTAGCCGGTGTGATTGGAGAACTGCACCGTGTGGATCGGCCAGACCTCGACGCCGAGCCGCTGCATCGGAAACACGGCGGAGGAATTGCCGACATGGCCGTAGGCGACATGGGACTGGATCGACAGGACGTTCATGGCTTCGTGAATCGCAACCGCAAGCGGGCCGCTAGGAAAGCGCGAAACGGGGGCCGCCGACAATGAAAAGTCTTGAGGTCTGCCATCGCCGCCGGCGATGGCCTGGGCCATGGACATGCCAAGACCCCGCCGACGGCTCGGCGGGGTCTGTTGTCGCTTCCGGGAGCGACAGGCGTCAGCTCTTGGAGCCGGCGGCCTTCTTCACGAAGGTGTCCACGAAGGTCTTCTTGAGGTCGACCTTCGCGTCGGCCAGCTCGGAATCGAACTTGGCCAGCATGTCGTACGCGCTCTGCATCCCCTCCGGCGAGATGATGCCGGTGCGGGAATAGGTCTCCTTCGAGGCCTGCACGGCGCGCAGATAAAGATCGCGGTCGCCGAGGTAATAGGCTTCCGGCACCGTCTTGGCGATGTCGTCCGGCGTGGCCTTCTCGATCCATTGCAGCGCCCGGTAGAAGGCGGTGGTGATCGCCTGGACCGTGTTCGGGTTCTTCTCGATGAACTCGTTGCGGATATAGACGACGGCCGCCGGGTTGGAACCGCCGAAGATGGCGCGCGTGCCGGCCTCGGTGCGGCTGTCGGCGAGGATGGTCACCGCGCCGTCCGCCTCCAGCTTGGAGATGACCGGGTCGAGGTTGGAGATCGCGTCGATCTCGCCCTTCTGCATCGCCGCTACCGCGGACATGCCCGCGCCGACGCCGATATAGGCGGCATCCTTCGGGTTCGCGCCGGCCTTGGCCATCAGGTAGTTGACGAAGAAATTGGTGGAGGAGCCCGGCGCCGTCACGCCGATCTTCATCCCCTTCAGGTCCGCAGCGGTCTTCACGCTGGCGGCCTTGTCCTTCTTCACGGCCAGCACGATGCCGGGGAAGCGTCCGAGCTCGATGACGGCGCGGATGTCCTGGTTCTTGGCCTGCATGCGGATCGTGTGCTCGTAGGCGCCGGCGACGACGTCCACCGAGCCACCGACCAAGGCCTGCAGCGACTTCGCGCCCCCGCCGAAATCGTTGATCTCGGCGTCGAGCCCGGCTTCCTTGAAGTAACCCAGCCGCTCCGCGATCGTCAGCGGCAGGTAATAGAGCAGCGGCTTGCCGCCGACGCCGATCGTGATCTTGGGCTTCTCGGGCGTCTGGGCGGCGGCGGTGCCGCCGGCCAGCGCGATCGCCGCCGCAGCGACGAGACCTGTCAGGAACTTCATGGCGTTTCGTCCTCCTTCGAAGATTCGGGACTTTGCCCGGTTCGGCGCCCCGCCGTTGGCCGGCGATGGCGTCAGGTCTGGTTGGCCCCCGCATCGTGGTTCGGGCGCCAGACGAGCAGGCGGCGCTCCACCATGGTCATGGCGACGTCGATGACGATGACGACGATGGCCAGGATCAGCATGCCGGAGAACACGCCCGTCGTGTCGAAGACGCTTTCGGCCTCGTGGATCTTGTAGCCGAGGCCCGCCGAGGCGCCGAGATATTCGCCGACCACCGCGCCGACCAGGGCGAAGCCCACAGCGGTGTGGAGCGAGGAGAACATCCAGGTCAGCGCCGCGGGCCAGTAGACGTGGCGCATGAGCTGGCGGTCGTTCATGCCCAGCATGCGCGCATTGGACAGGACGACCGGCGAGACCTCGCGCACGCCCTGATAAACGTTGAAGAACACGATGAAGAAGACCAGCGTGAAGCCCAGCGCCACCTTCGACCAGATGCCGAGCCCGAACCACAGCATGAAGATCGGCGCCAGCACGACGCGCGGCAGGGCGTTCGCCATCTTGATGTAGGGATCGAAGATCGCCGCGAGCTTGGGCCTGAGCGCGAAGCCGAAGCCGAAGGCGACGCCGGTCGACGCACCTATGCCGAACGCCAGCGCCGTTTCCAGCAGCGTGATCCAGAGATGCCGCCAGATCTCGCCGCTCGCGAAGCTCTTCCACGTCCGGGCGATCACATCGAGGGGCGTGGAGAAGAAGAAGGGGTCGAGCGGCGGTTTGGCAGCGCCGAACTTCGTGGTCGAGAAGACGTGCCAGAGCGTCAGGAAGGCAAGGCCGACCCCGACCTGCCAGGCGAGGAGATTGAGACGCTTCATCAGGCCCTCCCCTCGCCCTGGGCATAGGCCTTCTGGACCTCGACCTTCAGCGTCGCCCAGATCTCCCGCTGGATCTCGTGGAAAACCTTGTCGAGGCGGATGTCGGCGATGTCGCGCGGACGGGCGAGCGGCACACGGTAATCGCCGACGATGCGCGCGGCGGGACCGGCCGACATGACCACGACCCGGTCCGACAGGGCGATGGCCTCTTCCAGGTCGTGGGTCACGAACATCACGGCTTTCCGGTCGGCGGCCCAGAGATCGAGCAGGAGATTGCCCATGATCTGCCGGGTCTGAGCGTCCAGCGGACCGAACGGTTCGTCCATCAGCAGGATTTCCGGGTTCCGGATCAGCATCTGCGCCAAAGCCACGCGCTTGCGCTGGCCGCCGGACAGCATGTGGGGATAGCGGTCGGCGAAGGCGGAGAGGCCGACCTTCGCGAGCCAGGCCCGCGCCCGCTCCTGCGCCTCGCCGGACGGGACGCCCTGCGGCTCGAGGGCCACCGCCACGTTCTGCAGCGCCGTCTTCCACGGCATCAGGGCATCCTGCTGGAACAGGTAGCCGGCGCGCCGGTTCAGGCCGGCGAGCGGCCCGCCATAGATGCTGACGCGGCCCTCGGCGGGCTTGAGCAGCCCCGCGGCGGCGTTCAGCAGTGTCGACTTTCCGCACCCCGTGGGCCCCACGATGGCGACGAACTCGCCGTCGCTGACGGACAGGTCGATCTGCTCCACCGCCCGGTAGACCCCGCCTCCGCCAAGGGCGAAGGCGATGGCAAGCCCCTCGAGCCCGACGGCCTGACGGGCGGGCGCAACGGAATCGACGCCGATCGCGGACAAGGCTGCCGCCACTGTGCCATCCTCCCTGACGCGGGCGATTTGTTCGCCTCTGGGAGGGAAGGTAAGGTCCCTTGACGTTTTATGGCAAGCAAGGCCCGCCCGGTATCGGATAGGCAATCCGCATAGGCCTATGTCCCACAGGAGACCCCATGGAATTTCAGGAACTGGCCAGGACCGTGGTGGAATTCACCCGCCAGAACGCGGCCTGGGCCCCCTTTATCGTCGGGCTCCTGACATTCCTGGAATCGCTGGCGGTCATCTCCTTCTTCGTGCCGGCCTGGGGCATGCTCATCGCCATCGGCGTCCTGCTCGGATCGACCGACATGACCTTCTGGCCGGTCTGGCTGGGCGGCGTGGTCGGCGCGGTGCTCGGCGACTGGCTGTCCTATTTCGTCGGCCAGAAGCTGGAGGACCGCGCGCACCACACCTGGCCGCTCTCGAAATATCCCAGCGAGGTCGCGCGCGCCGAAGCGTTCCTGACCCGTTGGGGTCCGTGGGCGGTTTTCTTCGGCCGGTTCCTGGGGCCGCTGCGCGCCTTCGTGCCCCTGGCCGCGGGCATCTTCCGGGTGCCGCCCTTCCTGTTCCAGATGGCGAACGTTTCCTCCGCCATGGTCTGGGCTTTCGTGCTGCTCGCGCCGGGCAGCATGGCAGGCCAGTTCGTCACGCGGTGGCTGAACTGAGGGCGTGAACAAGAAAGGCCCGGCGCGATGCCGGGCCCTCCATTTTCGCCTGATCGCCCTGCGATCAGTTCTTCGCCTTGTCCACCAGCGCCTTTTCCTTGATCCAGGGCATCATGGCGCGCAGGCGGGCGCCGACTTCCTCGATCTGGTGGGAGGCGGCGCGGGCGCGGGTCGCCTTGAACGAGGTCTGGTTGACCTTGTTCTCCAGCATCCAGTCGCGGGTGAACTTGCCGGACTGGATGTCGGTGAGGACACGCTTCATCTCGGCCTTGGTCTCCGGCGTGATGATGCGCGGGCCGGTGACATACTCACCGTATTCGGCGGTGTTGGAGATCGAGTAGTTCATATTGGCGATGCCGCCCTCATAGATCAGGTCGACGATCAGCTTCACCTCGTGCAGGCACTCGAAATAGGCCATCTCGGGGGCATAGCCCGCCTCGACCAGCGTCTCGAAGCCGGCGCGGATGAGCTCCACGAGGCCGCCGCAGAGCACGACCTGCTCGCCGAACAGGTCGGTCTCGCATTCCTCCTTGAAGGTCGTCTCGATGATGCCGGCGCGGCCGCCGCCATTGGCGGAGGCGTAGGACAGGCCAAGGTCATGGGCGTTGCCGGTGGCGTCCTGGTGGATCGCGATCAGGGTCGGCACGCCGCCGCCGCGCAGATACTCGGAGCGCACGGTGTGGCCCGGGCCCTTGGGGGCGACCATCAGCACGTCGAGGTCCTTGCGGGGCTCGATGAGGTTGAAATGCACGTTGAGGCCGTGGGCGAAGAGGAGCGCGGCGCCCTCCTTCATGTTGGCGTGCAGCTCGTCGCGGTAGATGTCGCCCTGGAGCTCGTCCGGGGTCAGCATCATCATCACGTCGGCCCACTTGGCGGCCTCGGTCGGCGTCATGCAGGTGAAGCCGGCGCCTTCGGCCTTCTTGCGGGTCGGCGAGCCGTCCTTCAGCGCGATGCGCAGGTCCTTCACGCCCGAGTCGCGCAGGTTCAGCGCGTGGGCATGGCCCTGGCTGCCATAGCCGACGATGACGACCTTCTTGCCCTTGATGAGATTGATGTCGGCATCGCGATCGTAATAAACGCGCATGGGTCTTGCTCCTTGGGTCACGCGTTGAGTGTGGCTGCGGGAGCGGGTCGGCCCGTCCCGTAGAGGGTGATGAACTGGTCGGCGGCGCGGCCCGCATCCGCCGCGATGGTCGCGGGCGAAAGCTTGAGCCGGTCGCCGAGCAGCAGGCGCACCTGCACGTCCCGGCCGACGAGGCCGATGAAGGTGCGGAACGCGGTCTCGGTGTCGTCGAAGGCGAGGATGCCGGCTTCGCGGCCCGCATCGAGCAGCGGCTTGACGCGCTCGCCGATGGCGAGGCGCCCGTTGGCCAGCACGATCCCGCCGAGATTGGTCTCGTGCGAGCCGGCATGGCTGATGGCGAGCCGATTGAGCGCGATCGAGGTCGGGCTGGAGATGACGGTCAGCCAGTTCGCGGCGAAGCGCGACAGGCTCTCGCGCAGCGCGCCGGCATCCATGGACTGCCGGTCGAAATTACCGGCCCGCACCTTGGACGCCTGCCAGCGAACCGTCGCCGCCAGAAGCCCGTCCCGGTCGCCGAACCACTTGTAGAGCGTCTCCTTGGAACAGCTCGCCCGGCGGGCGACGGCGTTCATCGTCAACGCCTCCCCCGCCACCATCAGCGCGAGCACGGCATCGAGCACGGCCTGCTGCCGCTCGCTAAGCTCCTCGCCGGGCATCTGTTCGGGCTGGCTCTTCACCGGGATCGCTACCGTACCGTACGTTACGGTTCTCGATAGCGGAGAGCCTGTCTGCATGCAAGGCGTCTAAAGGCCGTCGGAGGCTTAAGCGGAGGCCCTTTCAACGGGGATCGTCAGCCGGCCTCGATAATGCACGAGCCTCCCGACGATAGGCAGGCTGATGGACACATCGAACTGATGGGAGCCGTCGGCACCCGCGCTTTCCCGCGCTGCCACCCCTGGCAGAAGCCATGCCGGCAGCGGAATGAGCCCGCAGCGCCCTCCGACGAGGCGAAGGCTCAGGCCGCCTTCATCGGGAACGACCTGCTGCCTGAATGCGAATGGACCGAATGTCTCCTCGATCCGATCGCCGCCGACCCATGCGAGACGCGAGCGCATGGTCCGATCGGGGTAGATGCGGGTCCAGATCTCGTCCGCGCCCTCCCGCTCGAGCGCGACGCGAAGGGGGGCGGCGCGGGCAGAGCCGGGAAAGCCGAATGCCCAGGCAATGAGCCGGCCGATGGCATTCTGCGCGCCGTCGATGTCGGCCTCACCGTCCAGGACGAGCACGGGCGACGGCGCGTGGACGGCACGGGTCGCCGCGGGCAGATCGCTCCATCCTGCACCGCAGGCATGCGCAAACGGGCCTGCCGGGTCGAATCCCTCATGGACCGTAGCGGTCGAAAGTCCCCGCTCGGCGATGAAGGGCTGAAGCTCGGAGAGGCTCAGCATGCCGACGCAGGCCCGGGCGCCGGGAGCCGGGGGGCCCTCGCGCAACCAGCGGTCGATGAGAGCGAGCGCCGGCAGTGTCGGCACATACGGCCCGAGGCCGTGTCGTGCCGTCAGCGACCAGGCTGCTCGGGCCGGCCGGCCTTCGGCATCGATCCCGACGGCTTCGGCGACCATGCCGCCGGCGGCGGAGCCAAAGGGCAGCAACAGCCGCGCCGCCGCATGGGCCGGGCGTGCGAACGGGGAGAGCGAGCGCAGGAGGCCGCAACGGACGAGCCATGACGCCGCAGCGAGCCCGTAATGCAGGATGCCAAGTTCAAGCCCTGCACGGAACGAGGCGGCCGAACTGGGCCTGTAGCGCGCCACGAGCAGGTCGAGGTCGGGCGTATCGCACAACGCGGCCGGCCTTCGCCCAAGATCCGGAAACAAAAGACGCTTCGTGCCGCCCCAGCCCCGGCCGGTCGACCAACCGCCGCCCTCGAAGACCTGCAGCGGCCGGCCGGCATAGGACAGGATCGAGGCGACGACGGCCGGGCCGCGGGGCGTGCGGTTGCCTGGCGAGATCGCGACGTCGACGCGGTCGATGCGCCGCCAGCCAGCCGTAACGGCGTCGAGGACCGCGTGCGACAGCGCCGGCGTCGTGCTCGCGCCGGCGATTACCGCGATGCCGGCGTCGCGAGCCGCCGCGTCCACGGCGCCGATGCCGGCGACGTAAGCCCGCGAATCCGCCAGATCGATCACATGGCAGCCTGCCGACGCGGCGGCGAGGATGACACCGTAATCGTTGCCCGCGAAGGGCCCCGCCGCGTCGATCACGACCGTGACGCCCAGCTGCCGAAGCATATCCGGGTCGAGCGCCGCGCGCTCGACCACCAGAACGGAAAGGACGGCGCGGGCACGGGTGCTGAGGCGGGCGCGCAGCAGCTCCAGCGGTGCACGCTTTCGCGCCGCCAAGGTCAGTGTCAGGCCGGATAGGCCGGCAAGCCCTTCCGCAAGACGGCTGCCAAACACGCCGGAAGCGCCGAGCAGGAGGACGTGGACGCCCATGTCACGCCACCGCGCCGGACATCGCGTCGGCTTCGGCAGCGACGTGGGTCGCCCGATAGGGCTCAAGGCCCAGAGACCGAAGAGGTTGCCCGACGAGCCCGGCGACGAGGAATGCCAGCAGTCGACCGGCGAGCGGAAGCCGCGTCAGCGCCGGGATGGCGATATCGCGCAGGATCGGCAGGCTTCGACTGTCGGACTGGTAGAAGGGCGTGAAGATCACGCTCATCGCCTGATACAGTTTCACGTGCCGGCGTCGCAGGCGATGATAGGACACCAGGCGTTCCTGCAGATCGCCGGGGCACGCGAGTGCGACGGCAAGCGCCGCAGCGTCCAGAAGTCCCATATTGGCGCCCTGCCCGAGTTGCGGACTGGTGGCATGGGCCGCGTCTCCGATCACCACGAGGCGCTCGACGTACGGACGGGCGACCGTGTGGTGACGGTAGCTGGCGAGGATCAGCTGGCCGGGCTCCTCGATCTGGTCGAGAAACGGCGCCGTCTCGGGCCAGGCCGCATGGACTTCGTCCTTCCAGGCATCGAGCCCACGCAGCCGCCATGCGGCATGATCCTCCGTCTTCAGGCTCCAGAAGAACGCCGCGCGGTCATCGCCGCCCGGTTCGCGCCGGCCAATGGGCAGAACGCCGATCATGGTTCGCGCGGCGCGGTACCGCTGGGCCAGCGTGTGACGGTCGAAATCCGCCTGGTCCGGCCAAGCCAGGTCCGCCCAGACCGCGCCGTAGGCGAGATCGCGCGGCCTCGACGATGCAGGGCATTGCCGCGCCAGCATTGAACGGCCGCCGGTGGCGTCGACGACGAGATCGAACGGGCCGATCCGGCGCCCGTCGCCGGCCGTGAGGACCGGACGGCCACCATGGGCGCGGTCGAGGTCAACGATATCGAAGCCGGTCACCAATTCGATCGGCTCGCGCTGAACCGCATCGTACAGAACGCGGAACAAGGCGGCGCGGTGCACAGCCAGCCCGAAAAATCCGGCACCCATCGCCGCGTAGCCGACATCGAGCACCCGCGTGCCGGAGGGAACGCAATGTCCCACCATCCGCTCGATCCGCCGGCCCATCGATAGAATGTCGTGGTCAAGGCCGAGGCGTGCGAGCACGGCAAGGCCGGTGGGCTGCAGCATCAGGCCCGAGCCAAGGGGCGCGGGCGTCGCGAAACGCTCCACCAACGTCACCCGGTGGCCGGCGCGGGCCATGAAAATCGCCGCCGCGAGGCCTGAAGGGCCACATCCTGCGATCGCAATCTGCATGCCGCCCCGCCCCCCGGTGTCCGGAATCACGCCGCACGATGATCAAGTATAGGCCGGGGCGCCACGCGACGCTTGGACGCCGCGGCAATGCGCAACCTGCGCTCATGCAAGCCCGGTCTTTCGGCCAGGCGGTTGTGGCGGGCGGTCCCGGGGGCGACAGTCGGGGTCCTTAGGCAGGAGATGTTCATGACCCGTTTCGACCCCGCCGAGATCGTCCGCTTCTGGCAGGAGGCCGGCCCGGACCGCTGGTTCAAGAAGGATGCGGCGCTCGACGCAGCGATCACCAGCCGGTTCGCCGTAGCCCATGAGGCTGCGGCCCGAGGCGAACTCTCTCACTGGGAAGACGACCCGGAAGGCGTCTATGCCCTCCTGCTCCTCTTGGACCAGTTCCCGCGCAACATGTTCCGGGATTCGCCGCGTGCCTACGCGACCGACGGCGCGGCCGTCGCCCTGGCCGAGCGGGCGATCGCGAAGGGTTTCGACCGGACCTACGACAACCCGGAGCGGCGGTTCTTCTACCTGCCCTTCATGCATGCGGAGGACCTAGCGCTGCAGGAGCGCTGCGTCGACCTCACGCGCGCCTCCGGCGACGACGAATCGTTCAAGTACGCGGTCATCCACCGCGACATCATCCGCGATTTCGGGCGCTTTCCCCACCGCAACGCCGTGCTGGGACGGGAGACGACGGAGGCGGAACGGGCGTTCCTGGAGGCCGGCGGCTTCGCGGGCTGAGGCCGCTCACATCACCATCGGCACGATGGACGCCACGAGCAGCACGGCCATGGCGATGTTGAAGACGCGCACCCGCGCCGGATCGCGCAGCCATTCGCGCAGGAGGTGGCCGAACCCGGCCCAGGTGCCGACCGAAGGCACGTTGACGAAGCCGAACACGAGCGCGACCGCGATGACGTCGGCGACGGCGTGGGCGGGGCGCACATAGATCGCCATGGCGCTCAGCGCCATGACCCAGGCCTTCGGATTGACCCACTGGAACAGGGCCGCCTCCAGGAAGGTCATGGGCCGGGCGGCCGCGTTGGTGGTGGCGTCGACCTCGCCGGCATGGGCGATCTTCCAGGCGAGCCAGAGCATGTAGGCGGCGCCCGCCACCTTCAGCACCGTCTGCAGGACCGGAAACGCCGCGAAGGCCGAGCCGAGGCCGGCGCCGACCGCGAGCAGGAGCGCGATGAAGCCGGCGCCGATGCCCAGCATGTGCGGCACCGTCCGGATGAAGCCGAAATTCACGCCGGAGGCCGTCAGCATGATGTTGTTCGGGCCGGGCGTGATCGAGGTCACGAAGGCGAACGACACCAGTGCGAGCAGGGTCTCCAGCGGCAGCATCGGCGGCTCACATCGCCTCGGGTCCGCGCGCCATGGCGGCGATGCCCGTGCGCGAGACCTCGACGAGCCCGACCGAAGTCATGACCTTGATGAAGCGTTCGACCTCCTCGGTGGAGCCGGTCAGTTCGTAGACGAAGGAGGTGAGCGTCGCATCGAGGGTGCGGGCGCCGAAGGCGGCGGCGAGGCGCATGGCCTCGACGCGGGCGTCGCCCTTGCCCACGACCTTGATGAGGACGAGCTCACGCTCCACCGCGTCGCCCTGCGCCGTCAGGTCCACCACGCGGTGGACCACGACGAGGCGCCCGAGCTGCGCCTTGATCTGCTCGATGACGTGGGCCGTCCCGGTCGTGACGATGGTGAGGCGCGAGAGATGCGCCTCATGCTCGGTCTCGGAAACGGTCAGGCTCTCGATGTTGTAGCCGCGCCCCGAGAACATGCCCGCGATCCGGGCGAGGACGCCCGGCTCGTTGTCGACGATGACGGCCAGCGTGTGCCGGGCGGGGGTCTGGTGCTCGACCTGGACCGGGTAGTGCGAAATGTTCATGGGCGTGGCCTGTTGCGGGTCAGATGGGGTCGGAAATCCTCGAGGACGGGCTCGTCCACCTCGTCCTCCGGCACGATCCAGGGCTCGGCGAGCGCGGCCTCGCGCCATTCGCGGAAGGCGGGCGTCGCCTGGACGGCCTCGATATAGGCGGCCGAGACCGGATCGGCCGGCAGCGAATAGGTGGTGAAGCGCGTCGTCACCGGCGCATACATCGCGTCGGCGGCGGAGAATTCCCCGAACAGGAAGGGCCCGCCCGCGCCGAAGCGCTCGCGCGCCTCGCGCCAGATCGTGGTGACGCGGGCGACGTCGGCCGCGACCTTCTCGCCCCGGTCGCGCGGGCCGTGGCGCCAGCCGAGATTCATCACGCAGGCGCCGCGCAGGGCCGCGAAGCCCGCATGCATCTCGGACGCGATGGAGCGCGCCATCGCGCGGGCGGCGCGCTCGCGCGGCCAGATGGCGAGGTCGGGATAGATGTCGGCGACGTAATCCATGATCGCCAGCGATTCCCAGACCTGGATGTCTCCGTCCACCAAAGCCGGCACCTTGCCGGCAGGCGTGTGGACCATGACCTGCCGCTTCCAGTCCGGATCGTCGAAGGTCGGGCCGAACGGGATCAGCACCTCCTCGAAGGGGATGTCGAAGGCCTTCAGCAGGATCCATGGCCGCAGGGACCAGGACGAATGGCACTTGTTGGCGATGACGAGCTTCAGCATGGATCGGTCACTCCCGGTGGTCGGCGCGCGGGAGGTTGGCGGAGCGGTGCCTTGCCGTCCAATGCGTTGGCGTGAAGGGATTCATCAGCGCCGCTTCAGTCAGGCTTGTCATGCCGCGCGGCTCGCCAGGGCATCGACCATGTCGAGGGCGGCGTCGACGTGCAGGGCGGTCGTGTCGAAGACGGGAAGCGGCGTGTCGCCCTTCCCGATCAGCAGGCCGATCTCGGTGCAGCCGAGGATGACGCCGTCGGCGCCCTCGCCCTGCGCGGCGGCGATGATCGCCCGGTAGCGGTTCCGGGACGCGTCGCCGACGATGCCGCGGCACAGCTCTTCGTAGATGATCCGGTGCACGTCCTCGCGGGCCGCGGCATCGGGGACCAGCGTCTCCACCCCGTGGGCCGCGAGCCGGCCGCGGTAGAAGTCCTGCTCCATCGTGAACCGCGTGGCGAGCAGCAGCGGCTTGCGGCATCCGGCCTCGCGCACGGCGCGGGCGGTCACGTCGGCGATGTGGACGAAGGGGATGCGCGTCGCCGCGATCACCCGGTCGGCGACCTTGTGCATCGTGTTGGTGGCCAGCACGATGCAGGAGGCCCCGGCCCGCTCCAGGCGCCGCGCACTGTCGGCGAGGACATCGCCCGCCGCGTCCCAGTCGCCGGCGGCCTGCATCCGGGCGATCGGCGCGAAATCGACCGAATGCAGCAGCACCTCGGCCGAGCGCAGGCCGCCGTGGCGGGCACGGCAGCCCTCGTTCAGCAGCCGGTAATAGACCGCGGTCGATTCCCAGCTCATCCCGCCGATCAGGCCGATCGTCGTCATCGCGAAGCCCCCTCGCGGCCGCCCTGCCGAGCCGAAGGCTCAGACCAGCATCTTGCCTTCCTCGTCGATGACGGAGCCGATGTCGACCGCAGCATCGCCCAGGATCATCTCGTTATGCGCCTTACCCGAGGGGATCATGGGGAAGCAGTTCTCGGCCTTGTCGACGATGCAGTCGAAGATGACGGGCCGCGGCGTGTCGATCATCTCCATGATCGCCTCGTCGAGCTTGGCCGGGTCCGAGCAGCGGATGCCGACGCCGCCATAGGCTTCCGCCAGCTTCACGAAGTCGGGCAGCGCCTCCGAATAGCTCTCCGAATAGCGCCCGCCATGGAGCAGTTCCTGCCACTGGCGGACCATGCCCATATATTCGTTGTTCAGGATGAAGATCTTGACCGGCAGGCGGTACTGCACGGCCGTCGACATCTCCTGCATGTTCATCAGGATCGAAGCCTCGCCGGCGACGTCGATGACGAGCGCGTCGCGATGGGCCATCTGCACGCCGATCGCGGCGGGCAGGCCGTAGCCCATCGTGCCGAGGCCGCCGGAGGTCATCCAGCGGTTCGGCTCCTCGAACTGCAGGAACTGGGCCGCCCACATCTGGTGCTGGCCGACCTCGGTCGTGATGAAGGTCTTGCGGTCCTTGGTCAGCTCCTGCAGCCGCTGGAGGGCGTATTGCGGCTTGATGACCTCGTCCGACGGGCGGAAGGCCAGGCAATTGCGCTGGCGCCAGCGGTCGATCTGGCGGGTCCAGCCGGTCAGGGCCGTTTTGTCGGTCTGCAGGCCCGACGAGCGCCAGATGCGGACCATGTCCTCCAGGACGTGGGCGCAATCGCCGACGATGCCGATATCGACCTTGACGTTCTTGTTGATCGAGGACGGATCGATATCGACGTGGATCTTGCGCGAGCCCGGCGAGAACGCATCGAGCCGGCCGGTGATCCGGTCGTCGAACCGGGCGCCGATATTGATCATGACGTCGCAATCATGCATCGCCATGTTCGCCTCGTAGGTGCCGTGCATGCCCAGCATGCCGAGCCATTGCGGATCGGAGGCCGGATAGGCGCCGAGCCCCATCAGCGTGGACGTGATCGGGAACCCGGTCAGCCGCACCAGCTCGCGCAGCAGCGCCGAGGCTTCGGGGCCGGAATTGATGACGCCGCCGCCCGTATAGAAGACCGGGCGCTTGGCGGAAGCCATGAGCTCCACCGCCGCCTTGATCTTCGACAGGTCGCCCTTGAGCTGCGGCCGGTAGGCGCGATGCTCGTTGGAGACCGGACGGGTATAGTCGCCGGAGGCGAACTGGATGTCCTTGGGGATGTCGACCACGACCGGTCCCGGCCGTCCCGAACGGGCGATGTGGAATGCCTCGTGCAGGATGCGCGGCAGGTCGGCGATGTTCTTCACCAGGTAATTGTGCTTCGTGCAGTGGCGCGTGATGCCGACCGTGTCGCATTCCTGGAAGGCGTCAGAGCCGATGAGATGGGTCGGGACCTGGCCGGTGATGCAGACGAGCGGGATCGAATCCATCAGCGCGTCGGTGAGGCCGGTCACCGCGTTGGTGGCGCCGGGGCCGGACGTGACGAGGACGACGCCGACCTTGCCGGTGGAGCGGGCATAGCCTTCGGCCGAATGCACCGCGCCCTGCTCGTGCCGCACCAGGATGTGCTTGACCTTCTCCTGGTGGAAGAGCGCGTCGTAGATCGGAAGGACGGCGCCCCCCGGATATCCGAAGATGTGCTCCACGCCCTGGTCCTGCAGGGAGCGGATGACCATTTCGGCCCCGGTCATGGTCTCGGCCATCGTCAGTCTCCTTGAGGCAGCCTCGCCTCTTGCCTGTCCGGACCACCGGCCCGGGATGTTCTGGAACGCGGGCAACAAAAAAGGGCCCCAAGGGACCCTGACATGCGCCACCAGCCGGAAATGCGGATCAGATCCGCTCCGTCGATGGCGCCCCCGATACGAGAATGAGCTTGCGCATGGCCGCTCGCGTTCCTCTCCAATGAGTGGCGCGGACGCTAGCGAAGGCCGGTTGGCGGGTCAAGCGGTTTCAGAACGCCGGTTCAGGCCTCGTTGAACCCCGCGGCACGGGTGAGCTGGCTCTCCATCGCCATCCGCTCGTGCGACTCGCGCACGCTCTTGATGCGGTACTGCAGATCGCTGCCCACGGCGGGCACCCGCTGGACGATCCTGTAGGCGCCGGATGCCGCCTGGAGCCCACGCCCGGCCGGCCGGAAATAGACGTTCTGACCGACATCGAATTTGTGCGGCATGGCGATGACCTCTCTACGCTAGGAAGGGCGCCGGCATCGTCTGCCGGCGCCCCTCGCTGAGACTGACCTAGATCAGCTGGACGTTCGACGCCGCGACCTTGCCTCGGTCGTTCGCCAGCTCGAAGGAGAGCTTCTGCCCTTCGGCGACGTAGGGAATGCCCGCGCGCTCCAGCGCAGTCACATGCAGGAAGACGTCCTTGGAGCCATCATCCGGCTGGATGAAGCCGAAGCCCTTCTGCGTGTTGAAAAACTTGACGGTACCTTGAGCCATGTTGGCCTCCTTCACGCATCAACGCGATGCGTTCGTGGCCGGGCGACGATCGCACGGCCTCCAACAACCTTGAATTTTGGAAATTTCGCTGAAAGGCGCCGCTGTTGTTCAGGCGAGCATTAGAGCAAGACAGACCGAAAACGAGATTGCAGAAATTACATTCGCATATTTTTTGCGCGTTGGCAAAATTCTATCGTTCAACATTTCGCCCCTGTCCTCCGTTGGGCGAAGATTTAACATCGATTTATCCCGATGTGGACGACCAATCGCGAAGAACTTTGGCCACAGCCTCCTCGGGCCGGATCCAATCGAAATCCGGCATCTGGTGTCGGAACCAGGTGAATTGCCGCTTGGCGTAGCGGCGCGTGTCGGCTTTCCCGATCGCGGCCGCCTCCTCCAGCGGCAGTCCGCCAGCCAGGTGGCGGATCAGGGCCGGCACGCCATGGGCGCGCATCGCCGGCAGCGCGGGGTCCAGTCCCCTGCCCTTCAGCCGCCGGACCTCGTCGAGCGCGCCGCCCTCCAGCATGGCGTCGAATCGCGCGTCGATGCGGCGGCGCAGGACATCGCGGTCCGGAGCCATGAACAGGCGCACCAGCGGACGCCCCGCGAGCGGGCCTGGACAGCGCGTTCCGTGGAACGAGACGAGGGGGTGTCCAGTGGTCTCCAGCACCTCCAGCGCCCGCTGGAGCCGCAGGCGATCGGAGGGCCGCAGCCTGGCCGCTGTCACGGGATCGCGGGCCGCCAGCTCCGCGTGGATCTCCTCGGCCGGCAAGGCGTCCGTGCGCGCCCGGACCGCGATCCGGACCGCTTCGGGGACCGGCGGGATGTCGGATAATCCTTCGACCAGCGCCCGCATGTAGAGGCCGGTGCCGCCGGTCACGATCGGCACAAGGCCGTCGGCCTCCAGCGCGGCCAGAACGCGCGCGAAATCGGCGACATACATGCCCACGGAATAATTGGTGGCCGCGTCCACATGCCCGTAGAGCCGATGGGCGGTCTGATCCTCCTCCGCGGCAGTCGGCCTGGCGGTGATGACGCGCAGGTCGCGATAGACCTGCATGGAATCGGCGTTGACGACCGCGCCGCCGATCCGGCGGGCGAGTTCGAGCGCGGCGGCCGACTTGCCCGAGGCCGTCGGCCCTGCCAGAAGGACGACCGCACCCGCCTTCAAGCCAGAAGCTTCCCGATGCAGTCCCGGCCGACCGTCACGCTCTTCTCCAGTCCTGCGAGCCCCGCGGTTACCGATGACGTCATTTCCATCGCCGGACAAGTCATCGGCGTGGGTGCCGCCCGGCGGGACCTCGCGCCCGGCGTCGCCGCCGAGCTGGCGCTGGACGGCCCGGCGCCGGACGGTGTCTCGGACAAGCTGCGCAAGCTTCTGGCGCCACAGGGCGTCGACGTCTTCGTGCATGACGGCGGCCCGCGCCGGGCAAAACTGTTCCTCGCCGACATGGACTCCACCATGATCGAGCAGGAATGCATCGACGAACTCGCCGACTATGTCGGGCTGAAGAGCGAGGTCTCGGCCATCACCGAGCGCGCCATGCGCGGCGAGATTGCCTTCGAGCCGGCCCTGCGCGAGCGTGTGGCGCTGCTGCGCGGCCTGCCGGTGTCGGTGGTGGACGAGATCGTCGAGAAGCGGCTGACGCTGATGCCGGGCGGACGTCAGGCGATCGCCACGATGCGTGCGAAGGGCACCTATACGTGCCTGGTCTCGGGCGGATTCACGCTGTTCACCAGCCGGATCGCCGCGATCCTGGGCTTTCACGAACACCGCTCCAACGAGCTGATCGTCGAGGACGGGAAGCTCGCCGGCAGGGTGGAGGAACCCATCCTGGGCAAGGAGGCCAAGCTCTCGACGCTGGTCGAACTGCGCGAGCGGCTGAAGGTCGAACCTAGCGAGGTCATGGCCGTCGGCGACGGCGCCAACGATCTGGCCATGCTCGGAGAAGCGGGCGTCGGCGTCGCCTTCCGCGCCAAGCCGGCCGTCGCGGCCGCGGCACGCGCCCGGATCGACCATGGCGATCTCACCGGCCTGCTCTTCCTGCAGGGCTATGCCCAAGAGGATTTCGCCTGATGGGCGCGCGGGGTCCGTCGGTCCCCGCGATCAGCGCGGGCCTGCTCGCCGCCTTCGTCGGCTTCGCCAGTTCCTTCGCCGTGGTGGTCAAGGGCCTGACCGCGGTCGGCGCCTCGCCCGCCGAAGCGGCGTCCGGCCTTCTCGCTCTGTCGATGGCGATGGGCGTCTCGGCGATCGTGCTCAGCCTGCGCACGCGGATGCCGATCTCGACGGCATGGTCGACGCCCGGCGCCGCACTGCTGGCGGGCGCAGGCGTCCCGGAGGGAGGCTTTCCCGTCGCCGTCGGCGCCTTCCTCGTCACCGGATTGCTGATCGTGATCGCCGGGCTGTGGAAGCCGCTCGGCCGCGCGGTGGCAGCCATTCCCGGCTCGCTTGCCAGCGCCATGCTCGCCGGCGTGCTGCTGCCGCTATGCCTCGCGCCGGTCAAGGCGGTCGCGGTGTCGCCCGCCCTGGCGCTGGCGATCATCGTCACCTGGGCGATCGTCGGGCGGGTCAACCGGCTTTACGCCGTGCCCGCCGCCGTGCTCGTGGCGGTGGTGCTGATCGTGACCACGACAACAGTGCCGTCCATCGGCTGGGAGGCGTTCGTGCCCCGGCCCGTCCTGGTCCAGCCGGCTTTCAGCGCGGCCGCCCTCATCGGCATCGCACTGCCGCTCTTCATCGTGACGATGGCCTCCCAGAATATCCCGGGCGTGGCGGTCCTGAAGGTCAACGGCTACGAGCCGGCACCGGGGCCGCTGTTTCGCGACACCGGCATCGTCTCGATCCTGTCCGCGCCCTTTGGCGGGCATGCGGTCAACCTCGCCGCCATCACTGCCGCCCTCTGCGCCGGTCCGGACGCCGATCCCGACCGGCAGCGGCGCTATTGGGCGGCCGTCATCGCCGGCATCGGCTATATCGTCATCGGCCTCTGCGCCGGCGCGGCCACGGCCTTCATCGCGGCTGCGCCACCGCTCCTGATCGAGGCGGTGGCAGGCCTCGCCCTCGTCGGCGCCCTCGCCTCCTCGCTGGCGGCGGCGACCGCTGAGCCCGCGGACCGGGAAGCAGCGGCGGTGACGTTCCTCGTCACCGCGTCTGGCCTGTCTTTCCTGGGCGTCGGCGCGGCCTTCTGGGGGCTCCTTGCCGGCGGCGCGATGCTCGGCCTCGCGCGGTGGCGGCGGGCCTGAACGAAAAAGCCCGGCACGAGGCCGGGCTTCGGTTCTCGGAAACGCCGTTCAGGTCACTCGATCGCGACGGCGACGAAGCGAACCTCGCCCTGGGCGTTGGCGACGAGGAGGAGCGCGGATTTCTTGCCCTCCTTTTTCAGCGCGTCGACCCGGCGGGTGACGTCGGCGGGAGCGGTCACGGCCTCCTGGCCGACCTCCACGATGACCTCGCCGGCCTGGATGCGCTTGTCGGCGGCCTTGCCATTGGGATCGACGCGGGTGACGAGGACGCCCTTCGTGCCGTCCTTCAGGCTGTAGCGGCGGCGCGCCTCGTCCGTGATCGAGGACAGCTCCATGCCCAGCGCATCGCGGGTCAGCGGCTTCTCGGGCGACGGCATCGGCTGGGTGGAGGCCAGCTTCTCGCCGTCCTCGAGGCGGCCGAGCGTGACGGACTTCGACAGCTCCTTGCCCTTGCGGACGATGTCCACCTGCACCGCCTTGCCGACCGGCGTCGCGGCCACGATGCGCGGCAGATCGCGGCTGTCCTTCACCTCCTTGCCGTCGAAGCGGACGATGACGTCGCCCACTTCGAGGCCGGCGGGACGGGCCGGACCCTTGTCCTCGATGCCGGCGATCAGCGCGCCGCGGGCGCGGCCGAGATTGAGCGCTTCCGCGGTGGCATCGTCCACGCTCTGGATGCGCACGCCCAGCCAGCCGCGGCGGGTCTCGCCGAACTCGCGGAGCTGGTCGATGATCGGCGTCGCAAGGGAGGACGGCACGGCGAATCCGATGCCGACCGAACCGCCGGTGGGCGACAGGATCGCGGTGTTGATGCCGATGACGTCGCCGTTCATGTCGAAGAGCGGGCCGCCGGAATTGCCTTTGTTGATGGCCGCGTCCGTCTGGATGTACGTGTCGTACGGTCCGGACTGGATGTTGCGGTTGCGGGCCGAGACGATGCCCGCCGAGACCGACGTGCCAAGGCCGAACGGATTGCCGATGGCGATGACCCAGTCGCCGATCCGCGACTTCTCGCTGTCGCCGAACTTCACGAAGGGCAGCGGCTTGTCGGATTTCACCCGCAGGACCGCGAGGTCCACCTTGGAATCCTTGCCGACGATCTCCGCCTTCAGCCGCGTGCCGTCGGAGAGGATGACCGCGATGTCGTCGGCCTCCCCGATCACGTGGTTGTTGGTGATCACGATGCCGGACGGATCGACGATGAAGCCGGAACCCAGGGAGTTGGAGCGGCGCTGGCGCGGCGTGTCCTGCTGGCCCTGACCGCGGCGGTTGAAGAATTCCTCGAACAGGTCCTCGAAGGGCGTGCCCTGGGGCAGTTGCGGCAGCGTGCGGTTGCGGCTTTCCACCGTAGTGGACGCCGAGATGTTGACAACCGCCGGCGCCACGCGCTCGGCGAGGTCCGCGAAGCTGTCGGGCGCCTTGGCCTGGGCGGCGGAGGGCGCCAGCAACGTGGCGCCGGTGCCCAGAGGCATGACGAGCGCGAGGCCGAGCGCGGCGGCGCGCAGAGCCGCTGGCAGACCGGCGACCGGAAGGCGGGTGGCGTTGGGGGAGCGGAACGGGTTCATCATCATCCTCTGCGGGCGCGGCTGCCACGAAGGCGGTCCGCGAACCATGGCTGGCCGAATTGAAGCATAAATTGGGGCGTAACGGCGACGGATGTCAGTTCAAAACGTTGCGTACGACCCAAACGACGAGAAGGCCCGCGACGGCCGAGACGATGCCGACGATGCGCAGCAGGTCGGGCGATGTCTCGGCGGCCTGGGCCATCGTCCGCCGGACGGCGCCGGGAAAGGCCGCGAAAGCGATTCCCTCCAGCACGAGGACGAGGCCGAGCGCGGCGAGGAAATCCGTCATGCGCCCGGCCCCGATTGCCGATATCAGCGGACCGGCGGTGCCGCCGGTGCCGCGGGAGCGGGCGTCGCCGGAGCGGACGCCGCGGGGCCGCGGCCGGACGGATCGTTGAAGTACCGGAAGAACGTCGAATCCGGCGACAGGAGCAGGCGCGTGTCGCCCGGCTTGAACCCGGCCTCGTAGGCCTGCATCGACCGGTAGAAGGCGAAGAAGTCCGGATCGCGGCCATAGGCCTCCGCATAGATGCGGTTGCGCTCGGCGTCGCCGTTACCGCGCAGCTCCTCGGCCTGGCGGTTCGCCTCGGCCAGGATCACGGCGACGTCGCGGTCCGCGCGGGCGCGGATCGTCTGCGATTGCTGCGAGCCCTGGGCGCGGATGTCCGCGGCCTCGCGCTGACGCTCGGTCTGCATGCGCTGGAAGACCGCCTGGCTGTTCTGGTCCGGCAGGTCGGCCCGGCGCAGGCGCACGTCCACGACGATGAGGCCGAAGCCCTGCGCGACGCGGTTTACCTCGTCCCGGATGCGATTCATCAGCGGCTGGCGCTGGGTCCGCACGATGTCGGTGAAGGTCGCTTCGGCGAGAACCGTGCGCACGTTCGAGTTGACGATGGTCGTCAGCTGCGAGTTGGCGCCCGCCACCGAATTCAGCGTCTGGTAGAAGCGCAGCGGGTCGGTGATCCGGTAGCGGGTGAAGCTGTCCACCACGAGACGCTTCTGGTCGGAGGCGATCACCTCCTGGGCCGGCAGATCCAGGTCGAGGATCCGCTTGTCGAACAGGAGCACGTTCTCGGCGAAGGGCAGTTTGAAGTAGAGGCCCGGCTCCGAATAGACGGCGCGCACGCCGCCGAAGCGCAGGACCAGCGCGTGCTGGGTCTGGCCGACGGTGAACAGCGACAGCGGGACGATGACCGCGATCGCAGCGAGGATCAGGAGAAGGCCTGCCCTGAACATACCGGTCACTGGCGCACTCCCTGGTTCGGCTGGGCGGGGCGGCGGACGGGCTGCTGGAGCTCGTTGAGCGGCAGGTATGGCACGACGCCGGACGACCCGTTCTGGTCGATGATGATCTTGTCGGTGCCGCCCAGGACGCGCTCCATCGTCTCCAGGAACATGCGCTGGCGCGTCACGTCGGGCGCGCGGCGATAGGCCTCGTAGACCTGGGTGAAGCGCGAGGCCGCACCCTGCGCCTCCTGCACGGTCCGCTCCTTGTAGGCTTCCGCCTGCTGGATGATCCGGGCGGCTTCGCCTCGGGCCTCCGGCACCACGCGCGACGCGTAGGTCTGCGCCTCGTTCTGGACGCGGTCCTGGTCCTGGCGGGCGGCCTGAACGTCGCGGAACGCGTCGATGACCTGGCTCGGCGGATCGACCTTCTGCAGCTGGACGGCGCGAATGCGCACGCCGGCCTGATAGGTGTCGAGCACGCCCTGCATGTTCTGCAGGACCTCGGTCTCGATCGCGGCGCGGTCGCTCGTCAGCACGGCCTGGATGTTGCGCCGGCCGATGACCTCGCGCATGGCGCTTTCGGCGACCGCCTTGATGGCGTTTTCCGGGTCCTGGATGTTGAAGACGAAGTTCTGCGGCTTTGTCGGATCGACCTGCCACTGCACCGCGAAGTCGATATCGACGATGTTCTCGTCGCCGGTCAGCATCAGGCTTTCCTGCGGGTTGTCCGTGATGGAGGGACGCTGCGAGGAACCGCCGGTGCGGAAGCCGACTTCAAGGCGGTTCACGTCGGTGACGCGCACCTTGATCACGCTGCCGACAGGATAGGGCAGGTTATAGGACAGGCCGTCGCCGACGCTGCCGACATAGCGGCCGAACAGGAGCTTCAGGGCCACCTCGTTGGGGCGGACCATGAAGATGCCGGTCGCCAGCCAGAGGCACGCGATGACGAGGATGCCGAGGAACAGGCCCTTCCCGCCGAGCGAACCGCCCGGCATGAAATCCTTCAGACGGTCCTGGCCACGCCGCAGGATATCCTCCAGGTCCGGTGGCTCGCGGCCGTTGCCGCCGCCACCCGGCCCGCCCTGCGGACCGGAGCCCCAGGGACCCTGGTTGCGACCGCCCCAGGGGCCGCCGCTCTGATTGTTCCACGGCATCTGCGCGCGTTTCCCTCACTCTTGTGGTTGACGGTTGATGGTGATGCGGTCGCTTGAAGTCAAGCACGGGCGGCCGCGCCGGGCAGGCCTAAGCCTTCGTCTGCGCGCAAATGCCGCCGCGCTTTCAAGCCCGCCGGACATAGTCGACGAAGGCGAAGGCGTGCTCGTCGTCCGGACCGGCGGGATGCTCCTCCCGCGCCGTCTCCGCGAAGGCGGCCCGGTCGACGGGCGGGAAGAAGGCGTCGCCGGCGATGTCGGCATGGACCTCGGTCGCGCGGATCGCGTCGGCCATGGCCAGGGTCTGCGCATAGATCTCGGCGCCGCCGGCGACCACGATCTCCCCGGCGCCCATCGCGGCGGCGAGCTTCGACGCCTTGCCGAGCGCCTCGTCGACGTTGCGGGCCACGTGCACACCTTCCGCGAAGAAGGCCGGGTCGCGGGTGACGACGACCGTCTCGCGGCCGGGCAGCGGCTTGCCGATGGACTGGAAGGTCTTGCGGCCCATCACCATCGGCTTGCCGACGGTAAGGCTCCGGAAGCGCTTCAGATCGGTGCGCAGCCGCCACAGCAGCCGGTTGTCCCCGCCGATGACGCCGCCGCGGGCATAGGCGACGACGATGGTGACGGGCAGATCGGGCCGACCTTCCTTGCTCATACAGCCACGGGCGCCTTGATGGCGGGATGAGGGTCGTACCCCTCGATGGCAATGTCGTCGAACGCGAAGGCGAAGATGTCGCGGCGGGCCGGATTGAGCCGCAGGGTCGGCAGCGCGCGCGGCTCGCGCGACAGCTGCTCGCGGGCCTGCTCGAGGTGGTTCAGGTAGAGGTGCGCGTCGCCGAATGTATGGACGAAATCGCCGGGCTGGAGACCCGTCGCCTGCGCCATCATGTGGGTCAGCAGCGCATAGGACGCGATGTTGAACGGCACGCCGAGGAACACGTCCGCCGAGCGCTGGTAGAGCTGGCAGGAAAGGCGCCCCTCCGCCACGTAGAACTGGAAGAGGCAATGGCACGGCGCCAGCGCCATGCGGTCGATCTCGCCGGGATTCCAGGCGGAGACGACAAGGCGCCGCGAATCCGGATTGCGGCGGATCTCGTCCTGCACCCAGGCGATCTGGTCGACGGTACCGCCGTCGGGCCGCACCCAGGACCGCCATTGCTTGCCGTAGACCGGGCCGAGATCGCCCGCCTCGTCCGCCCATTCGTCCCAGATGGAGACGCCATTATCCTTCAGATAGGCGATGTTGGTGTCGCCCTTCAGGAACCAGAGCAGCTCGTGGATGATCGAGCGCAGATGCAGCTTCTTGGTCGTGACGAGGGGAAAGCCCTCGCCAAGGTCGAAGCGCATCTGGTGGCCGAACACCGAGATCGTGCCGGTGCCGGTCCGGTCCTGCTTCCTCACGCCCTCGTCGAGGATGCGGTTGAGGAGCGCGTGGTAGGCGTGCATCGCCGTCTCCGCGGAATCGAGAGAGCATATTATCGAACGCGCGGCGCATGGGCAGCGGGCCAAATGTCCTGCGGTGTGGATGAGCGCAGTCCGGTCTCAGTTGTAGGCGACCGCCAGGACGTTCATGGCCGCGTGCACGGCGATGCAGGGCCAGATCGTGCCGCTCCGCTCGCGCAGGATACCGAGGAAGAATGCGCTCGGGAGCACGACGGCCGGATAGAGCCAGCCTCCGTCGTGATGGGCGAGCGCGAACAGGACGGATGTGACCGCGATGGTGAATCCGGCCGGCGCGACCTCGCGAAGCCGGCCATAGAGATAGCCGCGGAAGATCAGTTCTTCCATCGGCGGGGCCAGGAGGATCGCGTAGACCGCCATGGCGGCGTATGGCAGGGGCTCCGTCGGCATGCTGAACAGTTCGCCTACCGAAGGCACGACCGCCTCGAGCAGGCCCTCGGCCGCCATGAGCACGACGAAGCCGACCAATGCGAAGGCGCGCCACGGCGCGGTCGCCGGGCCGGCCAGCCCGGCGAGGTCCCGCCAGCGGTCGCCATGCAGCCAGGCGATGGAGACGAGCAGGGACGGCACGAAGGCCGCGGCGAGCAGGCCCACCCCGACCTCGCCCAGCCTCTCCGGATCGGTGAAACGGTCGGCGATCGCGTAGAAGAGCAGGACCGCGGCCAGAGCCGGCACGGCGGCGAGCAGGAAGACTGCAACCGCATCGGCGATGCGGGCCAGGGGCCTCCGGGCCGCGCCGACCAGCGTGAAGACCTGTTGCATCCCGCCCCCACGGCCTTTGCAAGCGGCCTCCAGTTTCCTATATGTCTTCGTGCCGCCGCAAGGCGGCTATGGCGATAAACGTAGGCCGGAATAAACCTTTCGGACCCGGGGGCAGTGCCCGGCGCCTCCACCCAAGACGAGCCGTCAGGGTCGTTTTCGGCGGGGGCGAAACAGGATCGACGAGGGCGTAAAGGGTCGACTTTCGCTCGGCATGGTTCCGCCGTTATCGGGCCTAAAGCATAGTTGCCAACGACAACAATGCTCGGTTCGCGGTGGCCGCGTAAGCGGTCCCTTCGACCAAATCAAAGTCCTAGCGGTTAGCACCGTTTAGGCGGGGTCCGGAGGCACCTGGCAACAGAAGCCTCCACTTCTTTCCTTCTCGCGCCCGGCCGGGCGCGACGCGGTTTCCGGGGTGGGATGAGCAAGGACCTGATCCGCTACGACCTGCAGGTGCAGAACGCCCTCAAGGGGGTCATCCGCAAGGTGATGACGGAGGCGGCCCGCGACGGACTGCCCGGCGACCATCATTTCTACATCACGTTCAAGACCCGCGCTCCGGGCGTGCGCCTGTCGCAGCATCTGCGGGACACCTATCCGGACGAGATGACGATCGTCCTGCAGCATCAGTTCTGGGATCTGGCGGTCACCGAGCACGCCTTCGAGGTCGGGCTGTCGTTCCGCGGCGTGCCCGAGCGGCTGCTGATCCCGTTCGACGCCCTGACCGTCTTCTTCGACCCGTCCGTCCAGTTCGGCCTGAAATTCGGCGCCGAGGACGAGGATGGCATCGCCGCGCCGGAGGAAAGCGTGCCGCCGGCAAAGCCCGTCGCGCAGCCTGCGCGTCCGACTGTGCCGGTCCGCGCCAGTGATGGCGAGGCGCCCGCGCCCGCCAAAGGCAAGGGACGCAAGGCCGAGAAGGCGGCGGAAAAGGCGGAGGAGGTTGCGGCGGAGGCCGAACCCGGCGCGACCGTCGTCAGCCTGGACGCGTTCCGCAAGAAGTAGACCCGCAGCCGGCAGGATCGCCCTGCCCCGGGGCCAACCGGGAGGCAAGCCGTGGCCAAGACCCGCGTCGAAACCGACACGTTCGGCCCCATCGAGGTGGCGGCGGACCGCTACTGGGGCGCACAGGCGCAGCGCTCGCTTCAGAATTTCCGCATCGGCTGGGAGAAGCAGCCCGCACCGGTGGTGCGGGCGCTCGGAATCGTCAAGCGCGCCGCGGCCGAGACCAACATGGCGCTGGGACGCCTCGACCCGGCCATCGGCAAGGCCGTCGTCGCAGCCGCGCAGGAGGTCATCGACGGGCGCCTTGACGACCATTTCCCCCTCGTCGTCTGGCAGACGGGGTCCGGCACCCAGTCCAACATGAACGCCAACGAGGTGATCTCGAACCGCGCCATCGAGATGCTGGGCGGTGAGATGGGCTCCAAGAAGCCCGTCCATCCCAACGATCACGTCAATATGAGCCAGTCGTCCAACGACACCTACCCGACGGCGATGCATATCGCCTGCGCGGAGGAGGTCGTGCATCGGCTCCTGCCCGCGCTGCGGACGCTGCGGGAGGCCCTCGACGCCAAGGCGAAGGCCTGGGCCGGGATCGTGAAGATCGGGCGCACGCATACGCAGGACGCGACGCCGCTGACGCTCGGCCAGGAATTCTCCGCCTATGTCCAGCAGGTGACGAACGGCATCGCCCGGATCGAGCAGACGCTGCCGGGCCTGATGGAACTCGCCCAGGGCGGCACGGCGGTCGGCACCGGCCTCAACGCGCCGATCGGCTTCGCGGAAGGGGTGGCGGAACGCATCGCGTCCATCACCGGCCTGCCCTTCACGTCCGCGCCCAACAAGTTCGAGGCCTTGGCCGCCCATGACGCCATGGTCTTCGCCCACGGCGCGCTCAACACCGTCGCGGCCTCGCTGTTCAAGATCGCCAACGACATCCGCTTCCTCGGCTCCGGCCCCCGCGCCGGGCTCGGCGAACTGGCGCTGCCGGAAAACGAGCCCGGATCCTCGATCATGCCGGGCAAGGTGAACCCCACCCAGTGCGAGGCCCTGACGCAGGTCTGCGTCCAGGTCTTCGGCAACCACGCGGCGGTGACCTTCGCCGGCGCGTCCGGCCATTTCGAGCTGAACGTGTTCAACCCGGTCATGGCCTACAACGTGCTGCAATCGGTGCGGCTGCTGGCGGACGCGTCGGTCTCGTTCACCGACAATTGCGTCGTCGGCATCGAGCCGCGCGAGGACAATATCCGCGCCGGTGTCGAGCGCTCGCTGATGCTGGTCACCGCCCTGGCCCCGGAATTCGGATACGACAAGGCCGCCGCCATCGCCAAGGCCGCCCACAAGAACGGCACGACGCTGCGCGAGGAGGCCGTGAAGGCGGGCATCGCGGAAGCCGATTTCGACCGGCTCGTCGTGCCCGAAGCGATGACGCGGCCCGGTTGAGCGAGGCGGGATGGCCGATATCGTGAATCTCAGGCAGGCCCGAAAGGCCAAGGCCCGCGCCGAGAAGGAGCGGAGCGCCGCGGAGAACCGCGTCCGCTTCGGCCGGACCAAGGTGGAGCGCGAGCGGATCGAGGCCGAGGACCGGCTGCGCCGTCAGGGCCTCGAAGCCCATCGGCTCGAGGGTGGAGACAAGGACGCGTGAGCGGCATCATCAAGCGTTCTCTGACCATTGCCGGCCACAGCACCTCGATCTCGCTGGAGGCGCCGTTCTGGGATGAACTGAAGGCGATCGCGGGCCGGCGCGGCCAGTCGGTCGCAGCGCTCGTCGCCGAGATCGACGCGGGCCGGCGCGGCGGCAACCTGTCTTCGGCGCTCCGGATCTTCGTGCTCGAAATGGTCAGGACTGACCGCTGACATTGTCCACTGCCCTGTCCAACAGGGCCGCATGGACCAGCGGATCGTCCGGCATCCCCTCCTCCAGCCACCAGCCTTCCGCCAGCGCGATGGCCTTTCCGATGGCAGGGCCGGGCTTCAGGCCGCGCGCCATCGCATCCCGCCCGGCGAAAGGACAGGCCGGCACGTCCCGGCGGCCGGCGGCGAGGTCGGCCGCGATAGCCGCGGCATCGGCCGACAGGACGGGCAGCGGCTCGCCCCGGACGGCGAGAAGCGTCGCGACGAGCGCCTCCCGCCCGTGGCGATAGGCGAGGCGCAGGAGATCGGCGGCATCGAGCGGGGCCTGCCGCCGCTTCAGCGCAGCCAGCACCAGTCCGAAGGCGTGAGCGGCGTCCGCCTCGGCGTTGGACAGGCGCAGGCGCTCGCGCAGACGCGCCGCGTCGTCGGATACGAGGACGCCGAGCGCCGCCAGCCGCCAGTGCCATCCCGCAGGCGCGTTTTCGGCGGCGGCCAGGCGCTCCAACCGCCCCGGCTCGGCGAGCCCGCCGAGGATGCGCGGCAGGATCGCGGCGGCCGCCATGTCCTGCAGTGCCGGCACGGCCCCGGGCGCGCAGACGAGCTTCTCCATCTCCGCCCGGATCCGTTCCCGCGAGAGCTGCTCCAGTCCGGCCTGGTGGACGATGCACGCGCGCAGGCCCTCCGGGTCGGGTGCGCCACGGCCGTATTGGGCCTGGAAGCGGAAGAAACGCAGGATGCGCAGATAGTCCTCGACGACGCGCCGCCCGGCATCGCCGATGAAGCGCACGCGCCGGGCAGCGAGATCGTCGAGGCCGCCGACCGTGTCGTGGATCCTGCCGGCGGCGTCGAGGGACAGCGCATTGATGGTGAAGTCCCGCCGCTGCGCATCCTGCGCGAAATCGCGGCCGAAGCGCACCACAGCACGGCGCCCGTCGGTCTCGATGTCCTCACGCAGCGTCGTCACCTCGAAGGGTACGCCCTCCACGATCACGGTGACGGTTCCGTGCTCGACGCCGGTCGGTACCACGCGAAAGCCCGCCTTTGCCGCGCGCCGCGTCGTCTCGTCCGGCAGCATGGTGGTGGCGCAATCGATGTCGCCGTCCGCGCCGCCGGACAGAGCGTTGCGGACGGCGCCGCCGACGATCCGCAATTCCTCGCCGCGCCCGTCCAAGGCGCCGAAGAGGGCGGCGACGCCGGGGCGTGCCAGCAACGCGGCGGCCGCCTCGTTCATCTGAACCGGCCGGGGATCAGGACCCCGTTCTCCAGCCGCGGCGGCTCGTAGGCGCCGAGGTTCCGCTCGCCGAAGATGGCTGACGCGATGAAGGTCGAGATCACGATCAGAAGGCCGGCCATGGCGAGCCAGGGCGTCGGCTTGCGCCAGTTATCGATGTCCAGAACGTGCTTGCGGGCCAGCGCCAGGTAGACGGCGAAGCCCACGAAGGGCACCAGGAACAGCAGCAGGTCGTCGACGAACCGGATCATGCGCCCCCGTAGAGCCTGTCGTGAAGGTTGCGGATGATTCCCGCCGTCACACCCCAGATATACCGGTCCCCGTGCGGCATGGCGTAGTAATAGCGCAGCCTCCCCTGCCATTCCTTGGAATGCCGCTGGTGATTGGCAACGTCCATCAGGAAGGAGAGCGGCACCTCGAAGGCCTCCTCCACCTCGGCCGGATTGAGCCGCAGCCCGAAACCGGGCGCGATCCGCGCCACAACGGGCACGATCCGGAAGCCGGTGGACGACAGATAGGGGTCGAGGAAGCCTAAGGGCTCGACGAGCGACGGATCGAGCCCGACCTCCTCCCACGCTTCCCGCCGGGCGGCGTCCAGGATGGTGGGATCGCCCGGATCGACGCGGCCGCCGGGGAAAGCGATCTGCCCCGGATGGGCGCGCAGATTGGCGGTGCGGCGGGTGAAGAGCAGCGTCGGCTCGTCGGAGTGCAGGATCACCGGCACCAGCACGGAAGCCGGCCGCGCTGACATCTCGTCCAGGACGGCGACGCCCTCGTTGCCATCGTGGTCGCCACGGGGATTGGCATGGGGCGCGCCGGGCGCGGGCGGCTCGGCATGGAGGCGTGCCGCGGCGCGGCGCAGGAAATCGTCGGTGTCGAAGCCGGCCAGTGCCTGCGTCACGACCAGGCCTCGACCTGATCGGCGGGCGCCATCGGGAAGAAGGCGCCGCCGGATGCGATGCCGAACATCGGGGCGCCGCCTACGTCCCGCACCTCGCCAAGCTCGACCAGTTCGTAGAAGACCGGTCGCGTCGCCAGTGCCAGGAGGCCGCGCCGCACGTCGATATAGGGCTTCAGGCCGCCGGCCGGATCGGGCGCAAAGGTGAGCGGATGGTCGGGCCCGGCGCTCACCACGTCGTCGACATTGGTGCGAAAGGACAGGACGCGGTCGTCCTCCGCCCCGTCCACGGCCAGTTCCACCGCCAGGAACGGCGCATCCTCCACCCTTATCCCCACCTTCTCCACCGGCGTCACGAGAAAGTGATGCTCACCCTCCCGTTTCAGGACGGACGCAAACAGGCGGACGAGGGCCGGCCGGCCGATAGGCGTTCCCATGTAATGCCAGGTGCCGTCGGATGCGATCCGCAGGTCGAGATCGCCGCAAAATGGCGGATTCCATCGATCGACGGGCGCCGGGCCGCGGCGCGGCCCGTCCGCGCCGATGGACCGCAGGAGCGCTTCCAGGCCACCGGCGGGCGAAGCTTCGTCTCCAGTTGTCACGCCGTCTCCTTCGCTCGGACGGGCCATCCCCGCCACATTGCAGCCCCAGCCACAAGATGTGGTGCCATCGGCGGCGCGGCAATCGCATCGTGCGTCGGGGGGCCGCGCTTGCGAAGCCGCTTCGGCCCGGTCCATGCTGACGCACAGGGCGACGCAAACGAGGATCAGCTTCCAATGTCCATGACCGGCCTCAGCGTCCAGGGTTCCGATCCGACCAGCCTCGACCAGGGCGTGGTCGCCGCCGCCGAGGGCGCGCTGGAGCGCCTCGGCCAGGCGCGGGACGCGATCCGCTCCGTCATCTTCGGCCAGGACGAAGTGGTGACCCTCGCCCTCGTCACCGTACTGGCCGGCGGCCACGGCCTTCTGGTCGGCGTGCCCGGCCTCGCCAAGACCAAGCTCGTCGACACGATGGGCACGGTGCTTGGGCTCGACGCAAGGCGCGTACAGTTCACGCCGGACCTCATGCCCTCGGACATTCTGGGCAGCGAAGTGCTGGAGGAGAGCGCTGACCACAAGCGCGCCTTCCGTTTCATCAAGGGTCCGGTCTTCGCCCAGCTCCTGATGGCGGACGAGATCAACCGCGCCAGCCCGCGCACCCAGTCGGCCCTCCTGCAGGCCATGCAGGAAGGGTTCGTCTCGGTCGCCGGCGAGCGCCACGATTTGCCGCGCCCCTTCCACGTCCTCGCCACGCAGAACCCGATCGAGCAGGAAGGCACCTATCCGCTGCCGGAGGCGCAGCTCGACCGTTTCCTCCTGCAGATCGACGTGAACTATCCGGACCGCGCCGCCGAGAAGCGGATGCTGCTGGAGACGACCGGATCCGGAGAGAGCCGGCCGGTGGCGGCTCTCGACACCGACGGTCTCATGGCCGTGCAGCGCCTCGTCCGCCGCCTGCCGGTGGGGGAAAGCGTCGTGGACGCGATCCTCGACCTCGTCCGCTCCGCCCGCCCGGGCGACGGTGCGCCGGAAGTGGCCGACAAGCTCGCCTGGGGTCCCGGCCCGCGCGCCAGCCAGGCGCTGATGCTCGCGACCCGCGCCAAGGCGCTGATCGAGGGCCGCCTCGCCCCGTCCATCGACGACGTGGTGGCGCTCGCCGAGCCGGTGCTGAAGCACCGCATCGCGCTGACCTTCGCGGCGCGGGCCGAAGGCGAGACGGTCGAGGCCATCGTCCGGCGCCTGACGGCGCGGCTCGGGTAAGGGCATGGCGAAGGTCCGCGTCCTCGACGAGACCGGCCGCCAACCGGGACATCCCGTCCAGGCCAGCGCGCTTGAGCTGGCGGCGCGGCTGCCGCATCTCATGCTCGAGGCCAGGCGGGTGCTCGCTGCCGTCAGCGGCGTCCACGGCCGGCGCCGGGCGGGCCCCGGCGAGGCGTTCTGGCAGTTCCGCGCCTTCGCTCCGGGCGAAGCGGCGCAGCGGGTCGACTGGCGCCGCTCCGCGCGCGACGACCGGCTCTATGTCCGCGAGCGCGAATGGGAGGCCGCCCACAGCGTCCATCTCTGGATCGACCGCTCGCCCTCCATGGCCTACATCTCCTCGCTGGCGGCCGCGTCCAAGGCCGAGCGCGCGCTCGTGCTGGGGCTCGCCCTCTCCGATGCGCTGGTGGAAGCCGGCGAGCGGGTCGGCCTGATGGGCCTGATGCCGCCTCGCGCGTCACGCCGCATCGCAGAGCGGCTGGCGGAGACGCTTCTGCTGGACAAGGCCGGGCAGGACGCGGACCTGCCGCCCGGTGACGCTCTTCCGCCCCAGGCCGAGATCATCCTCATCACCGACGCGCTGGTCCCGGCGGAGGATTTCGCCCGGCGCATCGCTTCCATCGCGGCGCGCGGCGCCAAGGGCCATGTGATCCGCATCGTCGATCCGGTCGAGGAGACGTTCCCCTTCGATGGCGAGGCGGTGCTGGAGGATGTGGAGGGCCGCGCCGACCTTCGCGTCGGCGACGCCCGCGCCTGGGGCGCCATGTACCGCGAGCGCTTCGTCCAGCACGGACGCGCCATCGCGGAGGCCTGCCTGAAGCGCGGCTGGTCGGTCACCGTCCACCGCACCGATCGCCCGGCCACCGAGCCGGCCTTGCGCGTGCTGGGCATCCTGGCCGGCGGCGGCATCCAGCGGCAGGGAGCGGCCTGATGGGTGCACTCTCCGCCCTCGTCTTCTCTGCGCCGGCTGTGCTCGCGGCCCTGGCGGCGCTTCCCGTCCTCTGGTGGCTCCTGCGCGTGACGCCGCCCCGGCCGCGGCGCGTGCCCTTCCCGCCACTTCGCATCGTCATGGACATGATCCCCGAGCGGCAGACGCCCTCGCGCACACCCTGGTGGCTGCTGGCTTTGCGGCTTGCCATCGCCGGGCTCGCGATCCTCGCCGCCGCAGGACCGGTCTGGCAGCCGGACGCGCTGCCCGCGACTGGTTCGCGCGGGCCGATGCTGCTCGTCATCGACAATTCCGCCACCGCCGCCCATGACTGGCCCGACCGGGTGAGGCTCGCCGGCGCGCGGATCGACGCCGCCGCGCGGGCCGGCCGCGCCGTCGCACTCGTCGCAACCGCGGACGCGCCCGGCGAGATCGCCCCGCTGAGCCCAGCCGCGGCGCAGGAACGTCTCCAGGCTCTGGAGCCGGCGCCCTTCGTCGCCAGCCGCGATGCCCATGCCGCGACGGTCGCCGCTTTCCTGCAGGCCCAGCCAGCCGCGGAGCCGGTGTTCATCACCGACCGCGTCCGCGTTGCGGCGCAGGAGGATGGCGGAGCGCTCGCCTCCGCGCTCCGCGCCCGGACCGGCATCGTCCATGCAGCGCCGAGCGCGACACCGCTCGCGCTCGTCGAGGTCGCCAATCGCGCCGACGGCCTCTTCGCGCGGATCGTGCGCGCCGAGCCGAACGGCCGCGAGGGCGCGACTATCATCGCGAGCGACGCGCGCGGCCTGCCCCTGGCGCGGGCGGAGGCCCGGTTCGCCCCGGGCGCCACCGAGACGGAGGCCCGGTTCGACCTGCCGCTGGAGTTGCGCAACGCCGTTGCCCGCGCCGAGATCGAGGGCGAGCGCTCGGCGGCCGCCGTCACGCTGGTGGACGAGCGCAGCCGGCGCCGGCGCGTCGGCGTCGTCAGCGGGGCGAGCGCGGACCTCGCCCAGCCGCTCCTGTCCCCGACCTATTACGTCTCCCGCGCCCTTGCCCCCTTCGCCGACGTGCGCGAGGGCCGCGGCGGCGCCTCCGAGGCGGTCTCGCGGTTGCTGGAGGAGAACGCCTCGGTCATCGTCCTCGCCGATGTCGGGGCGCTCGACCGGGACGTCACGGAGCGCCTGACGCGCTTCGTCGAGGAAGGCGGCATGCTGATCCGCTTCGCCGGAACGCGCCTCGCTGCCGGCGGCGACGAGCTTATTCCCGTGCGGCTGCGGCGCGGCGGGCGCAGCCTGGGCGGGTCGCTGTCCTGGGACAGTCCCAAGACCATCGCGACATTCACGCCGAACGGGCCTTTCGCATCCCTGCGCCCGACGCGGGAGGTCGTGGTGCGGCGGCAGATCCTCGCCGAGCCCGACGCCCAGATCACGCAGCGGACCTGGGCTGCGCTCGACGACGGCACGCCGATCGTCACCGGCGAACGTCGCGGCCAGGGCCATATCGCCCTCTTCCATATGACGGCGGACCCGTCCTGGTCGAACCTACCGCTGTCGGGCCTTTTCGTGGACATGCTCCGAGAACTGGTCAACCTGTCCGGCCGGGCCGTGCCCGGCGGCGAGCGGGCGGATGCCCAGGCCCCGCCCCTGTCGCCGCGCGTCATCCTCGACGGGTTCGGCACGGCGGGCTCCCCGCCCGCCACCGCCAAGCCGGCGCCCCGCAACTTCGCGGCCCGGGCCGGCGCCGACCACCCGGCCGGGCTCTACGGTCCGGCGGACGGGTCGCTCGCCGTCAACGTGCTGCTGCCGGCCGACAGGCTCGCCCCGCTCGACCTCGCGCCCTTCGGCGGGACCGTCGCCCCCATCGTGGCGGGGACCAGCGTCGATCTGCGCGGTCCGGCCCTTGCGGCGGCGCTCGGGCTCCTTGTCGTCGACACGCTGCTGCTCGCCCTGATGGGCGGGCTCGGCGCCGGCGCCCTGTCCCGCCGCCGTCGTGCCGCCGCCGCAACGCTTTTGCTTCTTGGCGGAGCCGGCCTGGCGCTGGCGCCTCTCCTGCCTGCGCTCGCGCAGGAGGCCGGCCAGGCGCAGCCGCGGCCTCCGATCCGCAAGGAGGACGTGCAGGCCGCCTTCCAGACGCGCCTGGCCTATATCGTCACCGGCGACGCCCAGACAGATGCGGCGAGCCGTGCAGGGCTGCAGGGCCTGACGGCCGCGCTCGCGGTGCGCACCGCGTTCGAGCCGGGCGACCCGATCGGCGTCGATCCGGCAAGGGACGAGCTCTCGGTCTATCCGCTGATCTACTGGCCGGTGGTCGTCGGCCGGCCGCTGCCGACCGACGCGGCTTTGCGGCGCATCGACGCCTTCATGAAGGGCGGCGGCACGATCGTGTTCGATACGCGCGACGCGCCGTCCACGCGGCCGGGCGGCGAGCCGACGCCGGCGACGCTGCAATTGCGGCGCATGCTGGCGACGCTCGACATCCCCGAGCTGGAAACGCTGCCGCGCGACCACGTCCTCACCAAGGCGTTCTACCTGATCGACGAACTGCCGGGCCGCCACGCCACGGGGCGGACCTGGATCGAGGCGCTGCCGCCCGTGCCGGATGGCGAGGAACGCCCCGCGCGTTCGGGCGACGGCATCTCGCCCATCGTCATCACCGGCAACGACCTTGCGGCGGCCTGGGCGGTCGACCGCGACGGCAACCCGATATACCCGGTCTCCGGCACCGAGCGACAGCGCGAGATGGCGCTGCGCGGGGGCATCAACCTCGTCATGTATGCGCTGACCGGCAACTACAAGACCGATCAGGTCCATGTGGGGCCGCTGCTGGAGCGGCTCGGACAATGATTCCAGGCCTCTCCCTCTCCCCGCTCGTCCCCATCTGGCTGCTCGCCACGCTCGCCGTCGTGGCGCTGCTGGCGGCTATCCTCGCCGTCGCCGCGCGCCGGGGCGCGGGTCTCGTGCGCGCGCTGGCGCTCGTCCTGCTGCTCGCGGCCCTCACCAATCCTTCGCTTGTCAACCGGCAGACCGAGCCGGTGAAGGACGTCGTGGCGGTCGCGGTCGATCGGTCCCTGTCCCAGACGCTCGGCGGCCGCACGGCGCAGACCGAGGCTGCGGTCCGGGAGATCGAGGCGCGGCTGAAGGAAATGCCGGGAGTCGAGCCGCGCATCGTTACGGTCGGCGACGCCGAAAACGGCGACGGCACGCGGCTTTTCGGCAGCCTTGCCCAGGCGCTGGCGGACGTGCCGCCGGAGCGAATCGCGGGCGCCCTCCTCCTGACCGACGGCGTCGTCCACGACATTCCGCGCGATGCGGCGGCCCTCGGCTTCCGCGCCCCGGTCCACGCGCTCGTCACCGGCCGCGCGAACGAGCGGGACCGGCGGATCGTTCTGGTGGACGCACCGCGCTTCGGCCTCGTCGGCAAGGACCAGGTGATCCGGGCCCGTCTCGACGAGCGCGGCGGCCCGGGCCGCGCCCGGGTGGTCGTGCGCCGCGACGGCCAGCAGATCGCGACCCTGCAGGCCACGGCCGGCCCGGTCCTCTCGATTCCCGTCCGGATCGAGCATGGCGGACCGAACGTCGTGGAGATCGAGGTCGAGCCCTTGGAGGGCGAACTCACGCCGGTCAACAACCGCGCGGTCGTCACGATCGAAGGCATCCGGGAGAAGCTGCGCGTTCTGCTCGTCTCCGGCGAACCCCATTCGGGCGAGCGGACCTGGCGCAACCTGCTCAAGTCCGACGCGAATGTGGACCTTGTCCACTTCACCATCCTGCGGCCGCCGGAGAAGCAGGACGGGACGCCGATCAACGAATTGTCGCTGATCGCCTTCCCGACGCGCGAGCTGTTCCAGATCAAGATCAAGGAATTCGACCTGATCATCCTGGACCGCTACGCGAACCAGTCGATCCTGCCCTCGCTCTATTACGACAACATCGCCCGCTACGTTCGCGACGGCGGCGCGCTGATGGTCGCTGCGGGTCCGGAATATTCGGGACCCGCGAGCCTGGCGCGCACGCCGCTCGCTCCGGTCCTGCCCGCTCTGCCCGACGGGCAGGTGGTGGAGGACCCCTACCGGGCGCTCATCACCGATCGGGGCGTGCGCCATCCGGTGACCCGCGACCTGCCGGGCTCCAACACCGAGCCGCCCTCCTGGGGCGAGTGGCTGCGGATCGTCGGCTCGCGCAACGTGCGCGGCGAGACCGTGATGACCGGTTCAGGCGAGCGGCCGCTCGTCGTCCTCAACCGCGAGGGCAAGGGCCGCGTCGCGCTTCTCCTGTCGGACCATGCCTGGCTCTGGGCGCGTGGCTTCCGCGACGGCGGACCCCACGTGGACCTGCTGCGGCGTCTCAGCCACTGGCTGATGAAGGAGCCGGAGCTCGAAGAGGAGGCGCTGCGCGCCTACGCCACCGGCTCCACCATCTCCATCGAGCGCCAGACCATGGCGGAGACTGCAGCCCCGGCGCGCCTCACCTCGCCGGGCGGAGCCGTACGCGAGGTGCCGCTGACGCAGCTCAAGCCGGGCCTGTTCTCGGGCAATGTGGAGAGCCGGGAACTCGGCCTGCACCGGGTCGACCATGGCGACCTGACGGCATTCGTCGGGTTGGGACCCGCCAATCCGCGCGAACTGGTCGACGTGTTCAGCGACACCGAGCGGCTGCGGCCGTTGGCGGAGGCGAGCGGCGGCTCGTCCCGGCGCATTGCCGCCGAGCCTTCCGGCGCGCTCGCGCTGCCGCGGATCGTCGCGCTGCGCGCGGGTACCAGCTTCGCCGGGTCCGACTGGATCGGCATCCGCCCCACCGACAGCGCCCGCGTCACCGGCATCAGCCTTCTGCCGCTGATGCTGGGCGCGATGGGGCTGCTCCTGCTGCTGGTGCCGCTCGTCGCGGCCTGGCTGGTGGAAGGCGGCCGCCTGCGCCGGCGGGAACCGGCCGCCTGACGCGGATCAGCGCCGCGGGCGGACCGGGCCCTTCGCCTCGTCCAGCGCGCCATCCGCCAGGCTCAGCGCGAGGAATCGCTCGGGATTGACCGGGCCCGGCAGCAGGAGCTGGCCCCGCGGCACCGGCTGGAAGCCGAAGCGCGCATAATAGGGTGCGTCTCCAACCAGCAGGATCAGGCGATGGCCGCCCTGCCCCGCCGCCTCGATGGCGCGGCGCATCAGGCCACCGCCGATGCCCCGGCCCTCGAAGGCCGGGTCGACGGTGAGCGGGCCGAGCATGAGGCCGGGTACCGGCCCCGCCCAGACCGGGGACTGCCAGACCGAGCCGACGATGAGCGTCCCCACCAGGGCGGTGAAGGACAGCGCCGCCTCGTGGCCCGCGCCCTCGCGCAGGCGGAAGGCGGTGCGGGCGAAGCGGCCGGGGCCGAAGGCCCGCTCGTGGAGCCGGTCGATGGCGGCACGGTCGGCAGGAAATTCAGGGCGGATGACGAGGGACAGTTCGGTCATGGTCGGGCGCGCGGGTTCCGGGCGGAGAGCCGATGGGCGACAGCGGGGTTCAGCCGGCCGGGCATGGCCCGGCCGTCACGTCCGTCAGCGTCGTCGCAGCGCCTTCGTCATGAGCGCCGCCGTAGCATGGCGGTGCCCGTCTCGTCCACGTCCCGCTATCAGGAGGCCGCCGCAGCAGCCTGCCCGGCGATGCGGCCCAGCGCGACGGCGGTGAGGAGGCCGTTGCCGGAGAGATAGCCCGAGGCATGCGGGCCGGAGACGCCGCAGGCCGCGCCCCCGGCTGCATAGAGGTTCGGCAGTGCCGTGCCGTCCGGCCGCAGGACGCGGGCATTGCCATCGACGACGAGACCACCCTGCGTATGAAAAAGCGCGCCGGTGACCTTCACCGCGTGGAAGGGCGGCACGAGCTGAGGCGTTCCGGCAAACGATCGGCCGAACCCGTCGGTCGCGGCGTCGCGCTTCATCGCCTCGACCTCCTCGATCGTCGCGGTCAGCGCGTCCTCGGGCAGGCCAAGCCGGCGGGCCAGGCCCGGCGCATCGTCGGCCGTTAGGATCGCGCCCTGCGCCTCCGCCTGGCGGAAATCCTCGAACTGGCGCGCGATCGCGGCGATGCGCCCGTCGAAGATCGTCCAGGCGAGGCCGCCCGGTTGTTGAAGAACGGTCGCCGCCTGCTCCGAATAGCCATGCGTCTCGTCCGAGAAACGCCGGCCTTGCGCATTCACCTGGAATCCGCCCTCGGTGATGGTCGCCCAGGTGATCAGGATGCCGTGGGGATGAGCCACCGAGCCGTGACCCTGGTGGCCCGAGAGGTGGCGCGTGGCGGCGCCGAGCGCCGCCCCCCACTGGATCGCATCGCCCTGGTTGCCGGGATGGCCGAAATAGAGCGCGTCGGCGAGTTGCGGGATGTGCTCGCGCACCAGTTCCGGATTGCCGCCATAGCCGTTGCAGGCGAGGACCAGCGCGCCGCAACCGATGCGCTCGGCCGAGCCGTCCGGGCGCTCGATCCCGACGCCGGCGATGCGCGCGCCATCGGCGAGAAGCGCCGTCGCCCTCGCCTCGCACAGGAGTTCGACGCCAGCCGCGAGCGCGGCCTCGCGCAGCGCATCCATGAGCTCGGCGCCGGAGCGGGTCGGGAGGCCGTGCATCCGGTAGGCGGAGTGGCCGGGATAGCGGAAATTGTCGATGACGGAGAAGGCAAGACCGTGCCGGTCGGCCAGCCATTCCAGCGCCGGCCCCACGGAATGCGTGACCAGATGCGTCAGGTCGGGATCGGCGAGGTTCCCGGCCTTGGCCTGGATGTCCGAAGCGGCGAGCGCCGGGCTGTCCTCGATGCCGGCTTCCAGCTGCCAGCGCGTGCCCGCCGCCGGAATCAGCCCGGCCGAGAGGGCCGTGGAACCGCTCGGCACCGCGTCGCGCTCCAGCACCAGCACCTCGGCGCCCGCCTCGCGAGCCGCCAGGGCCGCTATAAGGCCGGCCGCGCCGCCTCCGACGATCACGACTGGAAAGGCGACATCGAACGCGATGCCGGACGCCTCGCGGACGCTCACGCGGCAACCTCGGCGATGGCCTCCGCCACCGTGCGCACCTTGCAGACCGGGCGCAGCGCGTCGATGGCGGTGTCGTGGACGGCCTTGCTGAAGGCGGCACAGCCGTCGGACAGGACCGTCACGTCGAAATCGCGGACATGGGCGTCGCGGACGGTGGAAGCGACGCCGCCATTGGTGACGATGCCGCAGACATAGAGCTTCTCGATCCCGCACTTGCGCAGGACCCATTCCATCCGCGTCATGTAGAAGGCCGAGTAGGCGATCTTCTCCACCGTCAGGTCCGCCGGCTGGAGCCGTTCCACCAGAGCATGGCCCCAGGCGCCGGGGAGGAAGTCGCCCTTGCGAAGGAACGGCCGCAACTCCTTGAGATGCGGGGAGATCAGCGGCTCGCCGCCCTTGGCGGGAACGAGGGTGAACTGGGTGGAGACGACCCAGCCGCCGGCCCTGCGCAGGGCATCGGCCAGCGGCCCGACGCGCTCCGGCAGGGCTGCGATATCCGGGCTCGTCTGCCCCGCGCGGCCATAGGCGCCCTTTGGGTCGAGGAAGTCGTTCTGGAGATCGACGATGAGGAGCGCGGTGCGCTCCACCGGTATCGCAACTGCTGTCATGCCCGCTCCACGATGACGTTGCCCAGCGCATCGACACGCGCGACGAGGTCCGGATCGACCAGGGTCGTCGCGTCCGGCTGTTCCAGGATGGCGGGGCCGTGGATCACGGCGCCGACCGGAAGGTCGAGGCGGGCATAGATCGCCGTATCGTGCCAGGCGCCGGCGAACCAGACAGGGCGGGCGCCGGTGCGCGCGGCCTCGATGCTGCCCTCCCCCCGCGGCGCGAGCGCCTTGAGGTCGAAGGCGGGACGGCGGCCGATGGCGGCGGTGCGCAGGTTGACGATCTTGGCCGGCACGCCCGGCAGGAGCCGGCTGAACTGCTCCTTGTAGGCGCGGTCGAAGGCGGCCGAGACGACCGACCGGTCGATGCCGGTCGTGCCGTCCCGGATGTCCACCGGCAGCGGAACGGCGACGGTGTGGGTTTGGCCGACATAGTGCATGTCCAATTCGAACACGACGTCGATCCGCTCCACCGCGAGCCCGGCGGCCTCGACAACGGCGCGGGCCTCGTCCGCTTCCGCGACCATGCGCCGGTCCAGCGCCGCCTCGTCGAGGGCGTCAAGCGTCAGGTTCAGCGTCTGCACCTGGTCGTGGCGGATATCCGCGATGACGCAGCCAAGCGCCGAGGTGACGCCCGGATAGCGCGGGACGAGCGCGCATTTGAGGCCGACATCCTTGATCAGCGCGCCGGCGTGAAGCGCACCGCCCCCGCCGAAGGGCACGGCGGCGAAGCCCGACGGATCATGGCCGCGCTCGATGGAGACGAGGCGGATCGCCCCCGCCATCCTGCCGTCGGCAATGCGCACGATGGCTTCGGCCGCCTCCATCGTGCCGATTCCGAGCGGCCGGGCGACATGCTCCTCGATGGCGGCCTTCGCCGCCTCCACATCGAGGCGCTTCAGCTTGCCGCCGATGGGCCGGTCGGCGTTGATGCGCCCGAGCACGATATTGGCGTCGGTGAGCGTGGGGCGCGTGTTGCCCTGGCCATAGGCGACGGGGCCGGGCCTGGAGCCCGCGCTTTCGGGGCCGACCTGCAGCAGGCCGCCTGCGTCCACATGGGCTATGGAGCCGCCGCCCGCGCCGATGGTGGAGATCTCGATCATCGGCGTGCGGATCACGAGGCCGAAATCGATCGTCGTCTGGGCGGCGAGCGAGGTCTTCCCGTCCACGACCAGCGACACGTCGAAGGACGTGCCGCCAAGGTCCCCGGTGATGACGTTGGGATAGCCGGCAGCACGGGCGATGGAAGCCGCCGCGATGACGCCCGCCGCCGGACCGGAAAGCGCCGTGCGCACCGGAAGCCTGCGCGCGGTGGCGGTGGACATGACGCCGCCATTGGACTGCACGATGTGGAAACGCCCGGAAAAGCCCTCTCCGTGCAGCGCGTCATCGAGCTTCTTCAGGTAGCCGCCGACGACCGGCTGGAGATAGGCGTTGAGTGCGGTCGTGGAGGTCCGCTCGAACTCGCGGATCTCCGGCAGGATCTGGCTGGACGAGACGATATCGTCGTTGGGCCAGACGGCGCGTGCCGCCGCGAGTGCAGCCTGCTCGTTGGCCGGATTGGCGTAGGCGTTGATGAAGACGATCGCGAGGGCCTCCGCGCCTGCCGCGCGGGCGGCGCTGGCGGCAGCGGACACCTCGTTGAGGTCGACCGCGTCGCGGATCGTGCCGTCGGCCAGGACCCGCTCAGTGACCTCGAAGCGCAGGTCGCGGTCGATGACCGGCACGAAATCGCCCCACAGGCCCCAGGTATGGCGCCGGTCGCGGCGTCGCATTTCCAGCACGTCCCGGAAGCCTCGCGTGGTGATGAGCGCGGTCCTCGCGCCCTTGCGCTCCAGCAGCGCATTGGTGCCGACCGTGGTGCCATGGACGATGGACCCAAGCTGCGCCACGGGCCCAAAGGTTTTCAGGCCCTCCAGGAAACCCACCGCCTCGTCGCCCCGGTTGGACGGGACCTTGGCGGTCCGGAAGCGGCCGGCGGCCGCATCCAGGAAGAACAGATCAGTAAAGGTGCCGCCGACATCGACGCCGACGATGGGGGCCGGAACCGGCTTCACGGGCGCGTTCATGCCGCCTCTCCCGCCTGGACACCGCGCAGTTCCGCCGTCCCGGCCGGATCGAGCCTGCCATCCTCGCCGAGAGCGACGCGGTAGACGTCCCGCGCGATGCGGGCGCTGACGAGACCCTGGCGCACGTCGCGCACGACCTTCGACGGATCGCGCCGCGACGGATCGCCGTAGCCGCCGCCGCCCGGCGTCTCAAGCCGCACGCGCTGGCCGGGGACGACCTTCACATCCGTCACCTTGGAGGCGAGCGGCGGCGAGGCCTCGCCTTCCGCCGTCTGCCAGCTGAAACGGTTGAGCGCGGCGGCATGCCCGCCCGCGACGCCGAAGGGCGCGTGGACGCCGCGCTCGCCGAGCAGGAACACGTCCGCACCGGTCAGCGCCTCGATCTCGTAGACCGCGCCGAAGCCGCCGCGATGGGCGCCGGGGCCGGCGGAATCGGGCCTCAGCGCCCATTGCGTGAACATGACCGGATAGGCCGCCTCGAGGATTTCGGCCGGCGGGATCGTCGCCATGGAGATCGGGTTGTTGGCGTGGTTGAGCCCGTCGGTCTCCGGATTGCCGCCAAGGCCTCCGCCGAAGAACGAGAACATGACCCAGCGGGACCCGTCCGGACGGTGTCCGGCGAGCGAGAGCGCGTTGATCGTGCCGAAAGGCGCGGCCGTGGCGCGGGACGGGTCGGCCTGGGCCAGCGCGCCGAAGACGACGCCGATGACGCGCAGGATCGTCTCGGTATAGCCGCCGACGGGCTTGGGCGGCTTCACGCCGAGCAGCGTCGTGTCGGGGATGACGAAGGTGATCGGCCGCAGGCAGCCGGCATTGGCGGGCACTTCGGTGAAGACGTGCTTGAGCGCCACGTAGCAGCAGGCCGCCGCCGTCGAATAGGCGATGTTGAGCGGGCCCGCGCAGGGCTTGGACGAACGCGAGAAGTCCAGCACCATCGTGTCGCCGGCGATGGTGAGGTCGAGCGCGATGGTCAGCGGCTCGGGCGTGATGCCGTCATTGTCGAGGAAATCCTGAAAGGAATAGGTTCCGTCCGGGAGCGCCCGGATCGCGGAGCGCATCATCGCCTCGGCCCGGTCGGAAAAGGCGTCGAAGGCGGTCTCGACCGTCTCGTCGCCATACTCGTCCAGCAGCTGGACGAGACGCCGCTCGCCGAGGTCCAGCGCGTTGAGCTGGCCGTTCATGTCGCCGAAATTGGAGACCGGCACGCGGGAATTGGCCGCCAGGATGTCGACGATGTCCTGGTCCATGCGGCCCTTGCGGAAGAGCTTCACCGGCGGGATGCGCACGCCCTCCTGGAAGCTCTCGGTGGCGCGCGCGTTGAAGCCGCCGGGGACGTTGCCGCCGATATCGAGCCAGTGGCCGACCGAGGCGAGCCAGCAAAAGAGCCGCCCCCGCCGGAAGATCGGCCGCACCAGCCGGAAATCGTTGAGGTGGGTGCCGCCGTCATAGGGGTCGTTGAAGAGGAAGGTGTCGCCCTCCTCCAGCCCGCCATCGCGGGCCACCTTGTCGATAACCGCCTTTACGGCGAAGGCCATGGCGCCGACGAAGATCGGCAGGCCCGTCGTGCCCTGGACGAGCGTCGCGCCGGTTTCCGGATGGTAGAGCCCGTGGCAGGCGTCCCGCGCCTCGGCGATGATCGGGTTGAACGCCGAACGGTACAGCGTCGCGTCCATCTCGTCGGCGATCTGCTCCAGCCGCCCCTTGAGGACGGCGAGGGTGACGGGATCGAGGCTCTTCATGCCGCGCTCTCCCGGTCGTCGCGCTCGTAGGCGCGTCCCAGCTCCAGCATCTCCGGCGTGCCGATGAGGGCGTTGAGCGCGCCGAAATCGAACATCTGGTTGCGGAAGGGTTCGTTCGTGCCGTGCTTGCGCAGGGAGCGGTAATAATCCTGCGCCGTCCGCGCCATGGCGCGGACGATGCCGCCGGGGAAGATGACGAGCCGAAAACCGAGCGCGCCGAGGTCGTCGGCGGAGGAGAGCGGCGTCTCTCCCCCTTCTACCATGTTGGCGACAAGGGGGCGCACATCCTTCAGCGCGCCGGTGACGAGGGACAATTGCTCCCGCGTCTTCGGCGCCTCGACGAAGAGCACGTCGGCCCCGGCCTCGGCATAGGCATGGGCGCGCTGGATCGCCGCCTCGAAGCCCTCCACCGCGATGGCATCGGTGCGGGCGACGATGAGCGTCTCCTCGCTTGCCCGCGCATCCACCGCGGCACGGATCTTCCCCGCCATCTCGGGGAGCGGGATGACCGCCTTGTCCTGCAGGTGCCCGCAGCGTTTGGGGAAGGTCTGGTCCTCCAGCTGGATGGCCGTGGCGCCGGCGCGCTCGAACATCCGCACCGTGCGCTGGACGCTCAGCGCGTTGCCGTAGCCCGTATCGGCATCGACGATCAGCGGGGCGGCGATCCGGTCGCGCACCAGCATGATCGTGTCGGCGACCTCGGCCATGGAGACGAGGCCGATATCGGGCCGGCCGAGGCGGGTATAGGCGATGGCCGCACCCGACAGGTACAGGGCCTCGAACCCCGTTCCGGCCGCGATGGAGGCGGTGAGCGCATCATGGACGCCGGGGGCGACCAGGACGCGCGGTTCCGTCAGACGCCGCTTGAGGCTCATGACTGGCTCCTTTCACGCGGGACCACTCCGAGCGCCGCGATCAGTTCGTCGGTGGAGGAGGCGCCGGGCAGGGCCGCGACGGCGGCCTCGACGCGGGCCGCATGGTCCCGGCCCCAGACCGGCTCGGCGAGTTCGCGGAACTTCTCGCGCACCTCGTCCGCCGAGTAGGGATCCTCGGTATCGCCGCGATTGGTGAGGACCTCGGCGGCGAGGGTCTTCCCGTCCTTCAGGATGACGCGCACCCGCGCCGGCCGCAGGCCTGGCAGCCTCGCCGTGAGGTCCGGGTCCTCGCGGACGACGACATGGCGGGCGAGCGCGCGGGCGGTCTCGTTGGCGCGGGCCTCGTCCCGGAAGGCCTCGACGGTGGCGGCGCCGTGGACGATGGTCGTCGCCAGGGCGAAGGGCAGCGAGAACTTCGCCGCCAGCATGTTGTGCGGCTCCTGCCCGTCGAGCTGGGCCGCCCAGACATAGGTGTCGACCTCGATGCGCTCCACCTCGTCCGCCGCGATCCGGCCGCCGGCGCGGGCGACGATTTCGGCGAGCGCGTCGAGTGCGCCGTGGGTATAGCGGCAGGCGGCGTGGCGCTTGAAGTAATTGCGCGCGATCTCCCAGCGCTCGCCGAGCGCTTCGTCCATCTGAGCGGGATCGAACCTGTCGGCGATCACCGTGTCGTAGACGGTGGCGATGCCGTCCGCCTCGCCGGTGAAACCGGCTTCCGCGAGGTCCCAGGCGGTGAGACCAAGCTGGTTGGAGAGCCCGGCATAGCTGTTCCGGACGGTCGCGCCTTCCAGCATCGTCCGCCGGCTGGTGGAGAGGCCAAAGGACGAGGCGATGTTGACCGTCTCGACGATGCGGTCCGCGGCGGCGCCGTACAGGACGGCGACGGACAGGGCGGCACCTACCGAACCCCAGGTGCCGTGGGGATGCATCGTCACCCGCAGCTTGGAGGCGATGCCGATCCGCGCGCCGATCTCGTAGCCGAGGGCGATGGACGCGAGCAAAGCCGCGCCGGTCGCCCGGGTTCGCCGCGCGGCGACGAGCGCGGCCGGGACTACATGGATACCGGGATGGCCGCGAGCATATTGATTGCCCTCGTCGAGCTCCAGCATCGTCCCCGCCGTGCCGTTGACGAAGGCGGCCACGCCGCCCGCGAGCCCGACACCCGCGCCGATGGCGGGATCGGCCCCGGCGCTCTCGCCCGCGAGGCGCCTGACGAGCGCCCGCGTCTCGGCCTCCTGCATGCCCGCCGCGATGGCGCCGATGCAGTCGAGCAGGACGAGCATTGTGCGCTCGGCGGCATCGGCCGGCAGGTCGGCGAAGCAGAAGCCCTCCGCAAAGGCTCCCCAGCGCGTCAGCCAGGCGGGACGCCCGGTCTTCAGCAGCTGCGAGGCGGGTACGACCCCGGGGGTGACGATGGTCATCGGCTCCTCCTCACATCCCGAGATAGGCGCGCTTCAGCTCCGGATCGGCGGCGACCGTCGCGGCGGGGCCGGACAGCGCGAAGATGCCGTTCTCCAGGATGAAGGCGCGATGGGCGATATCGAGGGACTGGACGACGTTCTGCTCCACGAGCAGGATCGGCAGGCCCTCGGCGTTGAGCGTGCGGATGAGCGCGAACATCTCCTCCACCAGCAGCGGGGAGAGGCCCAGCGACGGCTCGTCGAGGATCAGGAGGCGCGGCTCGGCCATCATGCCCCGGCCGATGGCCAGCATCTGCTGCTCGCCGCCGGACAGCGTACCCGCGGCCTGGGAGACGCGCTCCTTCAGGCGCGGGAACGTGGCGTAGACGCGCTCCAGGTTGGCCGCCCGGCGCTCCCTGCCGCGCCGGTAGCTGCCGAGGACGAGGTTCTCCTCCACCGAAAGGTTGGGGAAGATGCGCCGCCCTTCCGGCACGTGGATGAGGCCGGCCGCGACGATGGTCTCCGGCGCGGCGCCGGTCATCGCGTGCCCGTCGAAGACGATCGTGCCGTCGCGGGCGGGCAGCACGCCGGACAGGACCTTGTTCAGCGTCGTCTTGCCGACGCCGTTGGAGCCGAGCACCGCCACGATCTCCCCCGGCATGACCGAGAGATCGATGCCGCGCAGGATCTCGGTGCCGCCGTAGCCGGCGCGCAGGCCCGCGACCTCCAGGACCGGCTTGGCGACGCCCTCAGCCATGGGCCCCTCCCGCCCGGGCCGAGAGGCGCGCCGCCGCGCCCTTGCCGAGATAGGCCTCGATCACCGCCTGGTCCTCGCAGACCTGGCGCGGCTCGCCCTCGGCGATGATGCGCCCCTGAGCCAGCACATAGACGCGCTCGCACAGGTTCATCACCGCCTGCATGACGTGCTCGATCATCAGGATCGTCACGCCTTCGTCCCGGATGGCGCGGATGACCGGCACGATGTCCCGGATCTCCGAGGGGTTGAGGCCCGCCAGCACCTCGTCGAGGAGCAAAAGCTTCGGCCCCGTCGCCAGCGCGCGGGCGAGTTCCAGCCGCTTGCGGCCCGCAACGGTGAGGCTGGCGGCGGACTTGTCGAGCTCGGCGCCAAGTCCGACGCGGCGGGCAACATCCCGCGCCAATGCCAGCGCGTCATCGCGGCGGGCGTGGCGCAGATGGGCGCCGACCGCGATGTTCTCAGCGACGGAGAGCCCCGCGAAAGGCTGCACGATCTGGAAGGTGCGGGCGATGCCTTCCTTCGCCCGCACATGGGTCGGCAACGCGGTGATGTCCCTGCCGTCGAACCGGATCTGGCCCTCGCTCGGGGCCTCGAAGCCGGAGATGACGGCGAACAGCGTCGTCTTGCCGGCCCCGTTGGGCCCGATCAGGCCGGTGATGGAGCCCTGCTCGACGACGAGCGAGGCGTCGTTGACGGCGACGAGTCCGCCGAAGCGCTTGGTAATGCGGGAGACGGCAAGGAGGCTCATGCGCCACCTCCCCCGCCGATGCGTGCCCGCAGGCGGCGTGCCAGGCCGATGATGCCGTCCGGCGCGAAGGCGACCGCGACGATGAGCAGTGCGCCGAAGGCGACGAGATCGATGCCGGGCACGCGGCCCGCCAGTGTCTTGGTGATCTCGCCAAGCCCATGCAGCGTCACCGCCCCGACGAGCGGCCCAAGGACCGTGCCTGCGCCGCCGATGATCGGGGCCAGCAGCGCTTCGACCGAGATCCAGGTCCCGTAGGCGATGTTGGCATCGATGTAGAGGAAGTACTGGACGTAGAGCGCGCCGGCGGCGGCCGTGACGCCGGCGGACAGCGCGATGGCGGTCAGCTTCACCTTCAGCGTGTCGACGCCGAGCGCCTTGGCCGCCCCCTCGTTCTCACGCACGGCGACGAGTTGCGCGCCGAAGCGCGAGCGCTCGATCCACGCGGTGAGCACGAGGACCGCGACGACCAAAGCGAGCGCGATCCAGACGAAGACGGCGCGGGAGGCGAACTGGAAATTCTCCGGCCGGACGTCGAGCTTCACCAGGAGGCCCGCGGCGCCGCCGGTGATGGCGGACGCGTTCGCCAGGATGCGGAACACCTCGGCGAAGGCGAGGGTCACGAGCGCGAAATAGGAGCCCCGCAGGCCCGACCGGAAGCTCAGATACCCGATGATCCAGCCGATGGCCGCGCCGGCTGCAATGCCGATGGCGAAAGCCGCCCAGGCATTGATGCCGAAGCGAGACTGCAGGATGGCGGCGGCATACGCACCGGTGCCGAAGAAGGCGGCGTGGCCGAAGGAGAACTGGCCGCCATAACCGCCCAGGATGTTCCAGCCCTGCGCCGCCAGCGCGATGATCAGCGTGAAGACTAGGAAATTGAGGACCGTGTTGGCCGACACGAAGAGCGGGATAGCCCCGATGAGGAGCGCCGCGACGAGGATGGGCATGAGAGCGCGGCCGGTCATGCCTTGGCTCCGAACAGGCCCGTCGGCCGCACCAGCAGGACGAGGATGAAGATCAGGAAGATGCCGATCTGTCCCAGCGAGTCGCCGAGATAGAGGCCGCACAGGCTTTCCACCACGCCGATGAAGAGCCCCCCGATCAGCGCACCGGGGATCGAGCCCATGCCGCCCAGAACGACGATGGTGAAGGCGACGAGCACGAAGGCGTTCCCGACGCGCGGATTGACGTAGAAGGTCGGCATGAGGAGGCAGGCCGCGACCGCAAGGCACGCGCAGCCGAGGCCGAAGGTCACGGCGTAGACGTGGCCGACATTGATGCCGACGAGGCTGGCCCCAAGCTTCTCCTTCGCGACGGCGCGAATGGCCCGGCCCGTATCGGTGCGCGAAAGCGTCAGCCAGAGCAGCACGGTCACCGCCACCGCCGCGGCGAAGCCGATCAGGCGCGGCATGGACAGAAGAAGCGGCCCGGCCTCCACGACCTGGAAGCCGTAATCGGTGGCGATGGTGCGGGTGTCGGAGCGGAAGCCGGCGAGCAGCGCGTTTTCGATCAGGATCGACAGGCCGAGCGTCACCAGCAGGATGTTACCGTCATCGCCGTGGCTCGCCGGGCCGATGACGAAACGCTGCACCGCATAGCCGAGCCCGAAGAAGAGCGGCGCGAGCGGCAGGATCGCGAGGTACGGGTCGAGACCGAAGGCGGAATGCAGCACCCAGACGGCGAACATCGCCGCGGTCAGCAGCGCGCCGTGGGCGAAATTGATGATGTGCAGCACGCCGTAGACCAGCGTCAGGCCGAGCGCGACCAGCGCGTAGACGGCGCCGGTCATCAGGCCGTTCACGACCGCTTCGGCGACGATGGCGGGGGAATAGAGCATGGCTGCCTTCGCGAAGGGACGCCATCCCCGGACGGGCGGACGCCGGGCCGGACGGGGGACAGGCCCGGCGGCACGCCGTCGGGGATGGCGAACCTTTGAGCCTTTAGCCCTGGACCGGGAAGACCGGCTTGGCGTCGGCGAACGCGTCGGGGAAGATCACCTTGATATCCCCGTTCTGGACCTGCGTGTTGACCGGCGCGGCGCCGGTGTTCTGCCCGTTGACGAACTTGGTCGGTCCGTAGGGCATGATGTGGTCCTTGAAGGTGGAGGCGGCGAGCGCCTCGGTCACCTTGGCCCGGTCCGCGGAGCCGGCCCGCTCGATGGCGTCCGCCAGCAGCTTCACGCAGGAATAGTTGAGGGGCACGTTGTAGGCGAAGACCTTGCCCTGCGCTTCGACCTGCTTTTTCAGCTCCTGCGCCTTCGTGTTGCGCGGATCGTACCAGTGGTTGCAGTCCATCACGTTGGCCGCGGCTTCGGGGAACTCCTTCACGAAGCGGAAGTTGGAGGCCGCGCCGTTGAGAACCGCATAGATGCCCTTGGGGCGGATGCGCTGCTGCTGCATCGTGCGGGCCAGCAGCACGAACTCGCCGTAATAGCTCGACGGGATGACGAGATCCGGGTTCAGCGAGCGGATGCGCAGCGCGACGTTCGACATGTCGCGGGCCGGCGTCGGGTGCGCGATTGTCTCCAGGATCTCGAAGCCGCGCTTGGGCAGCTCGGTCTGCATCAGCTTGGCAAGGCCGGATCCGAACAGGCCGTCCTCGTGAACCAGCACGACGGTCTTCGCCGGCTTGCCGGCCGCGTCGTTGAGCTTGACGAGGTTGTCCAGCGCGACGCCCGTGACCATGCCGAAGCCGGGCGCGAAGCGGAACGTATTCGTCAGGCCCCGCGAGATGATCTGGTCCGACACGCCGACATCGACGATGTAGGGCAGGTTGTAACGCGCGGCCGCCTGGGTGGCGGCGAGGCAGATCGGGCTGGCGAAGCCGCCGACGATGGCGCAGACGCCTTCGGCCTGCAGCTTCTCCACCTCCTGCGTGCCCGCCTCCGGATTGGACCGGGCGTCGCCGAAGACCATTTCCAGCCTGGCGCCGCCCATCGACTTGATGCCGCCTGCGGCATTGATCTCGTTGAGCGCCATCTCGGCGCCCATGCGGCCGAACTCGCCGTCCTGGGCGAGCGCGCCAGTGACCGGCTGGATGATGCCGACCTTGATGGCCGGGGCCTGGGCGCGCAGATAGGCCGGCATCGCCAGCGTGGCGACGCCGCCGAGCGCGGCCGTCTTGATGAGCTGCCGCCGCGTCGGGCGGGAGAGATCGATAGCCATGTCAGTCCTCCTGTTCCGGGCCCTCGGGCCCGCACGCCTTGCCAAGTTCCCCTCGGTTTTGATCGGACGTCCGGGCTCCGGGGTGACCGCGGACGCGTTGTCGTTCAGCCCGCGTCGCGGCGCGCGGCCGCGACCGGCACGGGCGACCAGCGGCGGTCCGCCCCTTCGCCGGCGCGGCTCAGCTCCATCTCGAAGGAATAACGGTCCGGCCGGTAGAGAGCGTGGAGATGCTCGATCCCCTCGCCCGTCGGGCCGTAGACGACACGGGTGAGCGACAGGAGCGGCGAGCCGATCTCCAGGTCGAGCGCCTCGGCGACCTCCGGCCCCGCCAGCGTCGCGCCGATGGCCTGCGTCGCCCGATCCACCGTCACGCCGGAGCGCTCCAGCAGCGCGAGGAGCGGCACGGTCGCCAGATCCTGCTCCGAATAGGTCAGCCCGATACGCTCGGGCACATGGGTCGTCAGGTACGAGAAGGGAGCGCCGTCGATGAGGCGCAGGCGCACCGAGCGCTGCGTGCGCTCGCCCGCCTTCAGGCCGAGCGCATCCGCGACTGCGGCCGGGGGATGGGCATAGGCGAAGGACAGGAGGCGGATGCCGGTGCGCCGGCCCATCTCGACGATGTGCGACAGGACGTTCGACAGGTCCGCCACCAGCGGCCGGACCGGCGAATGGCTGCGCACGAAGGTACCGGAACCGGCCCGCCGGTCGATCAATTCGTCCTGCGCCAGCATGTCCAGCGCGCGGCGGATGGTGACGCGCGAGACGCCATGCTCGGCGGCAAGCGCCGGCTCGCCCGGCAGGCGGCTTCCGGGCGGCAGGCCGCCGCTTCCGATCCGCTCCTTCAGGAGCAGATAGATGCGGCGCGCCTTCAGGGGTTCGACGGAACCGTCCACCGCCAGCCTCATGTGAGGGACCAATTTCGGGCTGCTGTATCGAACAGCTACCTGTCTAGCGTATAAGACAATTGGCTTGCGTCAAGCGGGGTGGCCGCCCTACGATCCAGCCATCCAAACGGAGGCCTCGATGACCGGCGCCAACGGCGGACAAGCTGGCGGGCTATTTCACGGACATGGCGCGCGCACCCTGTTCGACAAGATCTGGGACATGCATGCCATCGTCACCCGGGAGGATGGCGAGACGCTGCTCTTCGTGGACCGCCACCTCGTCCATGAGGGGTCGCATCACGGCTTCGGCAAGATCGGCGCCCGCGGCGCTCGGGTCGCCCGGCCGGACCTGACCTTCGGCGTCGCCGACCATTACGTGCCGACCCGCCGGGCCGGCGGCGTCGCCGATCCGGGCATCCGCGGCATGGTCGAGCAGCTCTCCGCCAATACCGAAGCCGCCGGCATCACCCTGTTCGGCCTCGATGATCCGCGCCAGGGCATCGTGCATGTCGTCGGACCCGAGCAGGGCCTGACCCTGCCAGGGCTCCTCATCGTCTGCGGCGACAGCCACACGTCCACGCATGGCGCGTTCGGCGCGTTCGCCTTCGGGATCGGCGCCTCCGAGGTCGCCCATGTGCTGATGACGCAGACGCTCTGGCAGCGCCGGCCGAAGCGGATGCGGATCCATGTCGAGGGCGAGACCGGTCCCTGGGTCGGCGCCAAGGACATCGCCCTGTCGATCATCGCGAGGATCGGCGCCGACGGGGCGCAGGGGCACGCCATCGAATATGCCGGCCCCGCCATCCGCGCCCTGTCGATGGAGGCGCGGCTGACCCTGTGCAACCTCTCCATCGAGGCCGGCGGCCGGTGCGGCATGATCGCGCCGGACGAGACGACCTTCGCGTATCTGCGCGGGCGGCCCTTCGCGCCGCGGGCTGCGGATTTCGATGCGGCGGTCGCGGCCTGGCGCGATCTCGCCAGCGATGCGGAAGCCGTCTTCGACCGCGAGGTGACGCTCGACGCCGCCGACATCGCGCCGGTCGTCACCTGGGGCACGAGCCCGGAAGACGCCTTGCCCGTCGATTCGGCCGTCCCCGACCCGGCGAGCGCGCGCAGCCCCGCCAAGGCCGCGCAGATGCGCGACGCGCTGGCCTATATGGACCTGAAAGCCGGGCAGAAGCTGACGGACATCGCCATCGACCGGGTCTTCATCGGCTCGTGCACCAATAGCCGGATCGAGGATCTGCGCAGCGCCGCCTCCGTGCTGAAGGGCCGCAAGGCCGCCATACCCGGCCTTGTCTCCCCCGGGTCCAGCGCGGTGAAGCGCCAGGCGGAAGCGGAGGGTCTCGACCGTATCTTCCGCGAGGCGGGCCTCGAATGGGTGGAATCGGGCTGCTCGATGTGCGTCGGCATGAACGGGGACATCGTGCCTGCCGGGGAGCGCTGCGCCTCCACCACCAACCGCAACTTCAAGGGGCGGCAGGGGCCGGGGGCGCGCACCCATATCATGTCTCCCGCCATGGTCGCCGCCGCTGCCGTGGCCGGGCGGCTCGCCGACGTCCGCCGGATCGTGGAGAGCGCCTGATGGAGCCGTTCAAGACCCTCACCGCCAAGGCCTGCCCGCTGCCGCTCGCCAATGTGGACACTGACCAGCTCATTCCAGCCCGTTTCATGAAACGTTCCAGAGCCGAGGGCTACGGGGAGGTCCTGCTCCACGACCTGCGTTTCGATGGCGACGGTCAGCCCGTCGCCGGCTTCCCGCTCAACGATCCACGGCGGCAAGACGCGCAGATCCTGGTGACGCGGCGCAATTTCGGCAGCGGATCGTCCCGGGAAGCCGCAGTCTACGCCCTCGCCGATCATGGCTTCCGCTGCATCGTGGCGCCGAGCTTCGGCGACATCTTCTCGTCCAATGCCGTCAATAACGGCCTTTTGCCGGCGCGGGTGGAAGAGGACGAAGCGGAGGCGCTGCTCGCCTGGCTGGAGGACGGCGGCGAGACGTTGACCGTCGACCTGGAAGCCTGCCGGATCGTGGCAGGAAATACCGTCTTCGCCATCCAGATCGACCCGGTCTGGCGCACCAAGCTCATGAACGGCTGGGACGATATCGACCTGACGCTGAGCCATCTGCCGGCCATCGAGGCCTTCACCGCGGCGGATCGGCGCGCGAGACCTTGGGCGCTACCGGTCCGAGACTGAGACGGAAGCGTTTCAGATCAGAGGCTTGCGCCGAAGTGCTCGCATTCTGATTCTTCGCGTTCACAAAGCGATTCAAGCGCCTCGCAATGCGATTCAGGCCGTTGGCATCTTGATTCAGGGGCCTACCAGCGGTCGGCGCGCGGCGCCGTGCCGGCGATCTCGGCCAGGCGCCGGCGCGTCGCCGCCGTCGTGCCGGGCGGCAGGTCGGCGAGCGGGAAGAACCTGGCTTCGGCGATTTCCTTGTCGGGCAGGCGCGGGCCTTCCTGCCGGAAATGCCGGACGAGAAACAGAGCGACGTGGTCGCGCCGCGAGACGTGATCGTTGAGATACATGCCGAAGAGTTCCGGCTCTCCCGCGAGCGTGAGGTTGCCCTCCTCGCGCAGTTCCTTCTCCACCGCCTCGCGCAGCGTCTCGCGCCATTCCACGCCGCCACCCGGCAGGTGCCATCCATCCACATAGGTGTGGCGGACGAGAAAGACGCCGTCCTCCCTGTCGAGCACCGCGGCCCGCACGCCAAGCGTCATGCCGCGGCTCGCCCACCAATACATATGCAGCGCGCGCTGGATGAAACGCGGCCAGCGCCTCCAAGGGGAAGCAGGCGCGGCGGGTTGGGGATCGATATCCAAACTCATGCTCCAAATGCATGGCTGAGGTTGATAATGCGCAATTCCATAACCTGAGCGCTCGGCTTATACCCATGCCGTCGCGCTTCCGCGACGTTACGGATGGATGTCATGTTCCTCGCTTACCTCGCCTCGAAGCTCGCCGCGCGCAAGCGCTTCGTCTGGCGGCCGGCGATCCGCCTGGACGATCCGACGGTCGTGTCCACGCTGATGGGCGACCTCAGCCGCTAAGGCCTGCCGCCGCCGCGGCTCCCGCTTGACGGGGGCCGCACGCGGCCCCATGCCTCGGCGGTGCCCGTCCTTCGCATCGCCCATTTCTCCGATCCGCATATCGGCCCGCTGCCGGCGGTGAAGCTGCGCCAGCTCGCGAGCAAGCGGCTGACGGGCTACGTCAACTACCGGCGCACGCGCGTTTCCACCCATGACATGACGGTGCTGGCCGGGCTGCTCGCCGACATGGGCGCGCAGGCGCCGGACCACGTGTGCTGCACGGGCGACGTCGCCAATATCGGGCTCGTGGCCGAATTCGCCGCCGGCGCCGAACTTCTGGCGACGCTGGGCCCTCGCGAACGGGTCACGTTCGTGCCCGGCAACCACGATATCTACGTGCGCGGCTCCATCGCGCCGCTGATCCGTCATCTGGGTCCCTGGATGGTGGATGACGGGACGGGCGGGACGCGCTTCCCGTTCGTGCGCCGGATCGGCCGCGTCGCCCTCATCGGGCTGTCCTCCGCCGTGCCCACCCTGCCCTTCATGGCCAGCGGCACGCTTGGCCGCAGCCAGCGCCAGGGGGCCGAGGCGGTGCTGGCGGCTCTGGGCGCGGAGGGAGCCATCCGCGTCGTTCTGATCCACCATCCCCCCCATCGCGGCGGCGCCCGGCCGGGGCGCGGTCTCACCGACGCGGCGGGGTTCGAGGCGATGATCGCCCGCACGGGCGCCGACCTCGTGCTCCACGGGCACAACCACGTCTCCTCGCTTGCCTGGCGCAGCGGACTTGGCCGGCCGGTGCCGATCCTGGGAGCCCCTTCGGCTTCCGCCGCCGGCGGCACGGCAAGCCACCGCGCCGGCTACCACCTGATCGCCATCGACACGCAGAGCGGCGCCATCGAGGTGTCCACGCGCGGCCCGCTGCCGGATGGCAGTCATGGCGAGATCGACCGGATGACTTTGGCGCCCGTGTCCTAGCCGCCAAGCGCGCGGCGGGTCAGGCGCGTCGCCGGTTTCTCAAAATAGCGATGCACCAGCAGGGCCGCGATGCACGCGGCCGCGATGGCGATCGCCGCCATGATGGCGGGCGTCGCGGTGCCGAAGGGCAGGCCCGCCAGCGCGATGGAGGCGGCGCGCACCGCGAAGGGATGGACGAGGTAGAGCGCGTAGGACGCATCGCCGAGCGCCACGAGCGGTCGCGGCCAGACGAAGGCATGGCTGGAGCGCCGCGCCAGGGCAGCGGAGGCGACGATCAGCGTGGCTGCAGCGCCCCTGACGGCGACGCCATGGGCGGCGAGTTGCCCGTCAGGCTCCGGACCCAGCAAGGCCAGCGCGCCGACGCCGGCAAGGAGCAGCGCCAGCCGCACCGAGCCTGCCAGCGCCACGCCCCGAGCTCGCATCAGGCCCAGGCCCATGCCGGCGGCGAATTCCAGAACGATCGGGCTACCCCAGAACGCGACCGGGAGCGGTGGCTTCGCGATGGCGGTGAAGGCGACCAGCGCGACGAGGATTGCAGCGACGAGCGCCACCGCCCGCTCGCGGCGCAGGCCAAGAGCCAAGGCAAACAGCGCGTAGAAGAACATCTCGTAGTTCAGCGTCCAGCCGAGCGAATAGACGGGCTGGACGACGCCATCCGCTCGTGCCGCCGGCCAGAACAGGTACGAGGCGGCGATCTCGACGAACGAGGGCGGCGCGGAATTGAGCGCACGCGGGGCGAGTAGCGCAACCGCGAGGAAGAGGCTCGTCAACGCCCAGTAGAGGGGAACTATGCGCGCAAGCCGGTGCACGATGAAGGTGCGGCGTCCCCCGGCTGCGGCGAACAGATCCTGCGAGGCATGGACCATGATGAAGCCGGAAATGACGAAAAAGACGTCGACGCCGCTCATCCATGGAAAGACATCCGCCAGCCCGAACCGCGTACCTGCCCGCTCCGCCAGCCGGCCCGCATCGTAGCCGGCGTGATGGATGCAGACCGCAAGCGCCGCGAGAGCGCGCAGGATCTGGATGGAGGTGAGGCGTTCGGTCATGGGGAGGCTGTCGGAAGGGAGACGCAGCGCTAAACGATTTCCAGCCCCGCGTCACCGGCGACGGGGCGCTTGACCTTCCCATCATGGGAAGCCCTACTCATATGGGGACAGACGGAGACCGACCCATGTCCCTTGCCTCCTCCACCGCCTCTGCCGCGCCCGCCGAAAGGCTGACTCTCGGCGTCGAAGGCATGACCTGCGCCTCCTGCGTGGCCCGCGTCGAAAAGGCGATCGCGCGCGTGCCCGGCGTCCGGTCGGCCTCGGTGAACCTCGCGACCGAGCGCGCCGACGTGACCTTTTCCGGGCCGGCCGATGCCGACGCGATCAAGGCCGCCATCGGCAAGATCGGCTATGCGGCGCGGCCGATCGTCGCCGATACGGAGACCGCGGTCGACAGTCAGGCGAAGGACGCCGAGGCGGGCAAACTCAAGCGCGATCTTCTCGTCGCGGCGGTGCTGACCATTCCGCTTTTCGTGCTGGAAATGGGCGGACACCTCGTTCCGGCCTGGCATCACTGGGTCGGCTCGACCATCGGCACGCAGGCGAGCTGGATCGTCCAGTTCGTGCTGGCGACGATGGTGCTCGCCGGTCCAGGCCGGCGCTTCTTCGCCAAGGGTTTCCCGGCGCTCATGCGCGGTGCGCCCGACATGAACGCGCTTGTCGCCGTGGGCACGCTGGCGGCCTGGACATACTCCACGGTCGCGACCTTCGCCCCCGGCCTGCTCCCTGCAGGCTCGACGCATGTCTATTTCGAGGCTGCGGCGGTCATCGTGACGCTGATCCTTGCCGGCCGGCTGCTCGAGGTCGGCGCGCGGGGCCGCACGAACCTTGCCGTGCGGCGGCTGATCGGCCTGCGGCCGGCAACGGCCCACGTGCTCCGGAACGGCAGTACCGTGGAGATCCCGCTCGCCGCGGTCGCGGTTGGGGATTTGCTTCTCGTTCGGCCAGGAGACCGGGTACCCGTGGACGGCACGGTTACGGACGGGTCCTCGCACGTCGACGAATCCATGGTGAGCGGCGAGCCCATGCCCGTGGACAAGCAGACCGGAAGCGAGGTGATCGGCGGCACCGTCAACGGCGCGGGGGCCCTCACCGTGCGGGCGACGCGGGTCGGCGCCGATACGGTCCTGTCGCAGATCGTTCGCATGGTCGAGGACGCGCAGGGCGCCAAGTTGCCGATCCAGGCACTGGTGGACCAGGTCACGGCCTGGTTCGTGCCGGCGATCATGGCGCTGGCCGCGCTGACGTTCGGCGCATGGCTCGTCTTTGGCCCGGAACCGGCCTTGGCCTTCGCGCTCGTCAACGCCGTGGCCGTGCTCATCATCGCATGTCCATGCGCCATGGGACTTGCCACGCCGACGGCCATCATGGTCGGGACAGGCCGCGCCGCCGAGCTCGGCGTGCTGTTCCGGCGTGGCGATGCGCTTCAGACGCTGAGCGGCGCCTCGGTTGTCGCCCTCGACAAGACCGGCACCCTTACAGAAGGCCGGCCGTCGCTCCGGGCGATTCATGCGGTGGGGAATAGCGATCCCGACGCGATCCTGCGTCTTGTGGCAGCGGCGGAGGCTCGCTCGGAGCATCCCGTCGCCCATGCGCTCGTGCAGGCGGCGCAAGCGCGGGGCCTGTCGCTGCCTCCCGCGGAGGATTTCCGGGCCGAGGCCGGATTCGGAATCTTCGCCCGCGTCGACGGCCGCGACGTCGCTGTCGGAGCCGATCGGCTGATGCAGCGTCTGGAGCTCGATCCTGCGCCGCTCGCCGCCCAGGCCGAAGCACTGGCTGCCGAAGGCGCGACGCCGCTCTACGCCGCCATTGACGGCCGGCTTGCCGCCCTCATCGTCGTCGCCGACGCGATCAAACCGACGACGCCGGCCGCCATTGCGGCGATGCACCGGCTTGGCCTCACTGTGGCGATGATCACCGGCGACAACCGCCACACGGCGGACGCCGTGGCGCGGCGGCTCGGCATTGACAGCGTCGTCGCCGAGGTCCTGCCCGGCGGCAAGGTCGATGCGATCAGGCAATTGCAGGCAGGCGGCAGGCGCGTTGCCTATGTGGGCGACGGCATCAACGATGCGCCCGCGCTCGCGGCCGCTGACATCGGCATCGCCATCGGAACCGGCACGGACATCGCGATCGAGAGCGCGGACGTCGTGCTGATGAGCGGCGATCTTGGCGGCGTGCCGACGGCGATCGCGCTGTCCCACGCGACGTTGAAGACGATCCGCCAGAACCTGTTCTGGGCCTTCGCCTATAACGCGGCTCTGGTCCCGGTCGCGGCCGGCGTGCTCTACCCGGCCTTCGGGCTCCTCCTATCGCCGGCGCTGGCGGCGGGCGCGATGGCCCTGTCCAGCGTCTTCGTCGTCACCAATGCGCTGCGCCTGCGCCGGGCAGGCGCGGCCAGCCAGGAGGCCCGCGCATGAATATCGGGCAGGCCGCGGCGGCGACCGGCGTTTCCGCGAAGATGATCCGCCATTACGAGGCGATCGGGCTCGTGCCCGCGCCGGTCCGCACCGAGGCGGGTTACCGGGTCTATGGCGAGCGGGACATCCATACGCTGCGCTTCATCCGCCGGGCGCGGGATCTCGGCTTCGACATGGCGCAGATCCGCGGCCTTCTGGCGCTCTGGAACGACCGCGGCCGCGCCTCCCGCGATGTCCGCGCCATCGCGCTCACCCATGTGGAGGCACTGGAGGAACGGATGCAGCAGCTGGAATCCATGGCAAGGACGCTGCGCCATCTGGCGGCTCATTGCCACGGCGACGGGCGGCCGGACTGCCCGATCATCGACGACCTGGCCGCCGCCGAGGGCGCGGCCTTATCCCCCAAGACGACAAGGAGACGATCATGAACGACCTGCCGAAGACCACCTTCTCGGTGCCCGACATGAGCTGCAACCATTGCGTCGCGACGATCTCGTCCGCGCTGGCGGAGGCGCTGCCCGAATCCGAGTTCTCCATCGACCTGCCGGCGCGGATGGTGACGGTCGAGGGCGATGCGGCCAAAGCTGAGGCTGCGATCCGCGAGGCCGGCTACGAGCCCAGCCGCGCGTTCTGACCCTTGGCGCGCTCAGGCGGCCTGCGCCGCCTGGGCCCGCAGGAGCATGCCGAAAAGGTCGCGCGGTTCGTCCGGATCGGCGAGAAGATCCAGCTCCTCATAATGAGGGACCGTCTGAAGCTGGCTGCGGACGTAGCGCAGCGCCGAGAAATCCTCGATGGCAAAACCCACCGAGTCGAACAGCGTGATTTGCGCCTCGGTCGTGCGGCCTTCCTTCCGGCCCGCGATGACCTCCCACAGCTCCGTCACCGGATGATCCGGTGCGAGCTGCTGGATCTCGCCCTCGATCCGGGTCTGGGGCGTGTATTCCACGAAGATGCCCGACCGCAGGAGGATGTCGCGGTGGAGCTCGGTCTTGCCCGGGCAATCGCCGCCGACGCCGTTGATGAAGACGCCCGCTCCGACCAGGTTGTCGGTGAGGATCGTGGCGTTCTGCTTGTCCGCCGTGACGGTCGTGACGATCTCGGCGCCCTGCACCGCATCCTCAACGGTGCTGCAGATCGTGACATCGAAACCGTAGCCGGCGAGGTTGCGTGCGCAGCGCAGGCTCGCCGCGCGGTCGATATCGTAGAGCCGCAGCCGGTCCACGCCGAGCAGGGCCTTGAACGCGAGCGCCTGGAACTCAGACTGCGCGCCGTTGCCGATCACCGCCATGGTGCGGGCGCCCTTGGGCGCCAGGTACTTACCGGCGACCGCGGACATGGCGGCGGTACGCAGGGCAGTGAGGATCGTCATCTCTGTGAGCAGGACCGGATACCCGGTCGAGACGTCGGCTAGGACGCCGAAGGCGGTCACGGTCTGCCGGCCATCGCGCGTGTTCTTTGGGTGGCCATTGACGTATTTGAAGCCGTAAACCTCACCATCGCTGGTCGGCATCAGCTCGATCACGCCCTCGGCGCTGTGGGAGGCCACCCGCGGGGTCTTGTCGAAGTTTTCCCAGCGCCGGAAATCGGCCTCGATGCAGGCTGCGAGCTCGACCAGGAAGCGCTCGATGCCGATGGCGTTGACCAGCTTCATCATGCTGTCGACGCTGACGAACGGGACGACGTTCAGCTTCAGGCTCATGCTCAATAGCTCCGGGTGGGGCGGTCGAGGACGCGGCGACCCATCAGGCTCGCGACGAGATCGACCATGAGCAGGGCGGTCCGGCCGCGCTCGTCGAGGAAAGGGTTGAGCTCGACCAGGTCGAGGCTGGAGACGAGGCCGCTGTCGTGGAGCATCTCCATGACGAGATGGGCCTCGCGGAAGGTCGCGCCGCCGGGGACGGTGGTCCCAACGCCCGGGGCGATCGTCGGCTCCAGGAAATCGACGTCGAAGGAGACGTGGAGCAGGCCGTTCGCCGCTGCGACGCGCTTCAGAAAGGCATCCAGCAGTGGCGCGATGCCATGCTCGTCCACCGCCCGCATGTCGTGCACAGTGACGGAGGCTTCCGCGAGGCCGATTTTCTCGGCGGGATCGACGCTGCGGATGCCGATCATGCAGACATTCTCGGGCTTCACCGGCGCCGCGAGCGGCGGGAAATAATCGTCGAAGCCGGGCCGCCCGGTGGCGTAAGCCACTGGAATCCCGTGCAGATTGCCGGACACCGTGCTGTCGAGCGTGTGGAAGTCCGGATGCGCGTCGAGCCAGAGCACGAAGAGCTCGCGCCCCTCCTCCGCGGCGCGGCGGGCGAGGCCGGCGAGCGAGCCTGCGGAGAGGCTGTGGTCGCCGCCGAAGACGATCGGCATGCCCTCACCGCCGGCGCGATAGGCCGCATCGGCGATGGATTCGGTCCAGGCGACGACCTCGGGAAGCGCGCGCACGGCCCGGTTAGGATGGACGACGTCGCGGCGGGGGGCCGGGACAATATTGCCACGGTCTTCAACGGCATAGCCGAGATCGAGCAGCGCGTCGGCGAGGCCGGCGGTGCGGAAAGCCGAGGGTCCCATGTCGCAACCCAGGCGGCCGGCGCCCTCCTGAACGGGCGCTCCCAGCAGGATGCAACGCTTGTCCATCGTCCGATCGTCCTCCGCAGGAATGTTTGCGCATCCTGACAAGCGGAACCGGCGATGTGAACGATGCATATTGGCAGATTGGCAGGCTTAACCTACCATAACGCTCAAATTGCTCTGCCGGAATGGAACGTTCCATGGACAGTCTTGACCAGAGGCTGGTCACCCACCTGCGCCATAACGGCCGGAGGTCGGTGTCCGACCTCGCCCACGAACTCGGCGTCTCCCGCGCGACGGTGCGGGCCCGGATGGAGCGGCTGGAGAGCCAGGGCGAGATCGTCGGCTACACGGTGATCCTGCGCGCCGACGCGGTGTCGATGCCGGTGCGGGGCATCACGCTGATCGAGGTGGAAGGGCGCGCCAAGGAGCGGGTCGTCGACGTGCTCGGCGGCTATGCCGAGATCACGGCGATCCACACGACCAACGGCAAGTGGGACCTGATCGCGGAACTCGCGACCCAGAGCCTGACCGACCTCGACAACCTCCTCAGCCGCATCCGGCTCATTCCCGGCGTCACCGCCTCGGAGACCAACCTCCTGCTGGCGACGCCGCGCAGCACCCGCGCGCGGCTGTGAGGCTCAGGAGCCGCCATTGTCGGTCTGGTGGAGGTAGGACGAGATCGCCTCGGTGAGCCGGGCGGCGCGGTCGATATTCTCCCGGTCGGAGAGCATGAGCGCGGCCGCCACCGCCTCCACCACCGCCAAAGCCGCGACCGCGCTGCTGGAGAGCACCGGATGGGTGCTCGGCGCCAGCAGCACCTCGTCGCAATAACGCGCGAGCGGCGAGGCCACCGAATCGGTGAGGCCCACCACCCTCGCCTTCCGGTCCCGGGCGTAGCGGGTCAGGTGCATGACGTCGCTGGCATAGCGCGGGAAGGTGATGGCGAAGAGCAGGTCGCCCGCCCCGATCGTGGCGAGGCGCCCGGCGGCGACTTCGGTGCCGCCATATTCGACGATGTTCACGACCTGCGCGTGGAAGGGCTGGATCCCGAGCGTCAGCAGTGCCGCCACATGGGCGCTCATGCCGAAGCCCATGACATAGACGGTCCGCGCCGCCGCGATATGGCGCACGACCGCCGCGATCTGGGCGGCATTGATGCCCTGCCCGGCCATCGCGAGATTCTGCGCCGGCGCCTCGACCCAGGGCGTCTCCGGCGCGCCCTCGTCCATGCGGTCGCGCAGCTTCTCCACCGATTGAACGACCGCGTGGAGTGTCCCGGCGATCCCGGCGCGGAATTCGGCGAAACCCGCATGGCCGAGCTCGCGGGCGAAGCGGCTGATCGTCGGGGCCGAGACACCGCTCTCGCGGGCGACGTCCTCGATGCTCCAGGCTGCGAAGCGCAGGGGATTGCGCAGCACGAACTCGGCGAGCCGGCGCTGGGAGGGCGAGCCGGACTGCATCGCGTCGGCCAGCCGCCGGCCGATCTCGGACCGCGCGAAGGCGAGCGGCGGGACGGCCGCGCCGGCATCGTCGTTGTGGACGTATTTTTTCATGACTTGAACTTATGAAAATATCTGTTCATAGTCCACCGCGAACAGGAAGCCGCCACGCAAGAGCGGCGCGTCACATGCAACCGATCCAGAGGCCAGGACATATCATGATCCGCTCCCTTGCCGGCGCGCTTGCGCTCGCCATCGTCGCCGCCACCCCCGTCTATGCCCAGAACCAGAAGCTGCGCGTGGGCGTGGAAGGCAATTACCCGCCCTTCTCCATGATCGCGCCCGACGGCAAGCTGTCCGGCTTCGACATCGACATCGCGAACGCTGTCTGCGCGGCGATGAAGGCCGACTGCACCCTGGTGCAGCAGGAGTTCGACGGCATCATCCCGGCGCTGAACGCCAAGAAGTTCGACATGATCGTCGCCTCGCTGACGATCACCGAGGAGCGCAAGAAGGCGGTCGATTTCTCCGATCCCTATTACGACGTGCCCTCGCGCTTCGTCGCCAAGGCCGGCGCCTTCACCGAGGCGACGCCCGCCTCGCTCAAGGGCAAGAAGATCACCGTCCTGCGCAACTCGCCGCGCGCCAAGTACGTGCAGGAGCGGTTCAAGGAGAGCGAGGTTCTGCTCGTCGCCAAGGAGACCGAGGTCTATCTCGAGCTCGCGGCCGGCCGCGGCGACATCGCCTTCGGCTCGTCGGTCGTCTCCGGCGAGGCCTTCCTGAAGAAGCCGGAAGGCAAGGGCTTCGCCCAGGTCGGCCCGACGGTCATCCTCGACACGACGGCCGGTGCCGGCGTCGGAATCGCCCTGCGCAAGGGCGAGGACGACCTGCGGACCAAGATCAACGCGGCCCTGAAGGAAATCCGCGCCAACGGCACCTACAAGTCGCTCGCCGACAAGTATTTCGACTTCGACATCGCGCCGAAGTCCTGACCGGCCGGGACGCGTCGCCGCCCGCGGCGACGCGCGCCTCTCGCGGCCGGGTTCTCCCGCCCGGCCGCGACCGCCTCCGCCCGCATGCCTGACGGCCGGGCCCGCGAAAGCCATTCCCCATGCTGCACGGATACCTGCCCGCCATCCTCGGCGGCCTGCAGTCGACGCTGTCCGTCGCTGCGACGTCGCTGGCCATCGCCTGCCTGTTCGGCATCCTGGGCGCGGCCGCCAAGCTCTCCGCCAGCCCGGCGGCGCGCGTGACCGCCGGCGTCTACACGACGATCATCCGCGGCGTGCCGGACCTCGTCCTCATGCTGCTGATCTTCTATGGCGGCCAGATCGCCATCAACAAGATCGCCGACGCGGCGGGCTGGGGCTATATCGACGTCAACCCGTTCATCGCCGGCACGGCGACGCTGGGCTTCATCTTCGGGGCGTTCCTCACCGAGACGTTCCGCGGCGCGATCCTCGCCATCCCGCGCGGGCAGATCGAGGCGGGCCATGCCTTCGGCCTGACGCGCCGCCAGATCCTGACGCGCATCACCCTGCCGCAGATGGTGCGCCACGCGCTGCCGGGCTTCACCAATTCCTGGCTCGTGATGCTGAAGGCGAGCGCGCTCGTCTCGATCATCGGCCTCGACGACATGGTCCACCGGGCGAGCCTCGCCTCGGCGGCCACCCGCCAGCCCTTCACGTTCTACGCGGCCGTCGCGCTCATCTACCTGGCGCTGACGACGATCTCGATCCTCGGCCTGCGCTGGCTGGAGGCCCGCTATTCCCTCGGCGTCCGGAAGGTGGAATTCCGATGATCGACTGGTCCATCATCGCCGAGGCCCTGCCGGCCTTCTGGGACGGGCTGAAGACGACCATGCTGCTGCTGGTCATCGCCTGCGGCACCGGCCTCGTCCTGTCCATCCCGCTTGCCGTCGCCCGCGTGTCGCCCCACCGGGCCGTCTGGGGCCCGGTCTGGCTCTTCACCTACGTGATGCGCGGCACCCCGCTCCTGGTGCAGCTCTTCATGGTCTATCACGGCCTCGCCCAGTTCGAGGCGATCCGCGAGAGCTTCGCCTGGACGGCCTTGCGCTCGCCCTGGTTCTGCGCCTGGTTCGTGTTCACGCTGAACACGACCGCCTACACGACGGAGATCTTCGCCGGCGCCCTGCGCGCGACGCCCTCGGGCGAGCTGGAGGCCGCCCGCAGCTTCGGCATGAGCGAGGGCGCCATCTATCGCCGCATCCTGCTGCCCAGCGCCCTGCGCCGCGCGTTGCCCCAGTACGGCAACGAGGTCGTCATGATGATGCACGCCACCGCCATCGCCAGCACGGTCACCCTCGTCGAGATCACCCGGGTGGCGCGCGACGTCTATTACAACCATTTCGCGCCGCTGGAATCCTTCGGCGTCGTGGCCGTCATCTACTTCATCCTGACATTCGGGATGGCCGGCCTGTTCAAGCTGATCGAACGGCGCGCGCTGCGCCACCTGCGGCCGACCGCCTCCGGGGTTGCCTGATGAAAACCGAAAGCCACACCCTGCCGGGCTCGACGCCGGGCGTCTCCATCGACCTGAAAGTGCTGCGCTTCGGCCAGCCGGGGGCACGGCCCAAGGTCTATATCCAGGCAGGCCTCCATGCCGACGAGACGCCGGGGCACCTCGCCGCGCAGGTGCTGCGCGCGCGGCTGGCCGAGCTGGAAGCGGCGGGCCGCGTCGCCGGGGAGATCGTGCTCGTCCCCGTCGCCAATCCGATCGGCCTCGCCCAGCGCGTCAACGGCGTGCTGCATGGCCGCTTCGACATGGCCGATGGCGGCAATTTCAACCGCCACTTCCCGGACCTGACCGACAAGGTCGCCAAGGCGCTGGACGGCCGGCTCGGCGCCGACGAGGCCGCCAATGCCGAGGCGGTCCGTGCCGCGCTGCGCGAAGCGATCGGCGGCGAGGCGGGGCGCAATCCGACGGAAGGCCTGAAGCTCGCGCTGCTGAAAGAAGCGGTGGATGCCGACATCGTCCTCGACGTCCATTGCGACAGCGAGGCGGTGATGCACCTCTACACGCTGACGCCGCAGGCGGAGGATTTCGCGCCGCTCTCGGCGCTGCTCGGCGCGCGCGCCATGCTTCTGGCCACGGAATCGGGCGACAACCCGTTCGACGAGGCCGTGAGCCGCCCCTGGTTCGAGCTGCGCAAGCGCTTCCCCGATGCCGCCATTCCCCTCGGCGCGCTCTCCACAACGCTGGAGCTGCGCGGCCAGGCCGACGTCGCGGAAGGCTTCGCCGAGGCCGATGCCGACGCGATCCTGTCGTTCCTGACGCTGCGGGGCGCCTTGAACGGTTCCGCCCCGGCGGTGCCCGCGCCCTCCTGCCGGCCGACGCCGCTGGAAGGCTCGCAGGCGCTGGAAGCGCCCTGCCCCGGCATCATCGTGTTCCACCGCGAGCCGGGGGAGACCATCGCCGAGGGCGATGTCGTCGCCACCATCGTGGATCCTGATTCCGGCGCCCGCACGCCGGTGCCCGCGCTCACCGCCGGCGTCCTCTACGCCCGCTGCGGCACGCGCTTCGCCCATGCCGGGAAGCGTCTCGGCAAGATCGCCGGCGAGAAACCCATGCGAACCGGAAAGCTGCTCAGCCCATGACCGCGCCTTCTTCCCATCCCGTCCTGTCGGCCGAGGGCATCCGCAAGAATTTCGGTGCCGTCGAGGTGCTGAAAGGCATCTCGGTGGAGGCGCGGCGCGGCGACGTCATCTCGATGATCGGCGCCTCCGGCTCGGGCAAGAGCACGTTCCTGCGCTGCCTCAACCTGCTGGAGCGGCCGACCGCCGGCCGGATCGCCATCGCCGGCGAGGCGCTGGCGCTCAAGGCCGACGGCCAGGGCGACCTGGAAGCGGCCGACGCCGCGCAGCTGCGCCGCCTCAGGGCCCGCGTCTCGATGGTGTTCCAGCAGTTCAACCTGTGGGCCCACATGACCGCGCTGGAGAACATCGTGGAGGCGCCGGTCCAGGTGCTAGGCCTGCCGCGCAAGGACGCGGAGACGCGGGCGCTGCATTACCTGGAGCGCGTCGGCGTCGCGCACCGCAAGGACGCCTATCCCGCCTTCCTCTCCGGCGGCGAGCAGCAGCGGGTGGCGATCGCCCGCGCGCTGGCCATGGAGCCGGAGGTGATGCTCTTCGACGAGCCGACCTCCGCGCTCGATCCCGAGCTCGTCGGCGAGGTGCTGCGGGTGATGCGCTCCCTGGCCGAGGAAGGCCGGACGATGATCGTCGTCACCCACGAGATGGCCTTTGCCCGCGACGTGTCGAACCGGGTCGTGTTCCTGCACCAGGGCCTGATCGAGGAGGAAGGCGACCCGCAGGTCGTGCTGCGCACGCCGTCCAGCCAGCGCCTGCAGGCCTTCCTGAGCAACACCCAGCGCTAGGCTCAGGCGGCGTCGGCCTGCCTCAGGGCGTTGTGGATGGCGGTCGCCGCGATGGCGGCATGGCCGGTCGCGACCGCGATCTGGTTGAGCTCGCTCACCACGTCGCCCGCGGCGAAGACCAGGCCCTCCGCCGCCTTCTGGTGCGGATCGACCCGCACGCAGCCATTGCCGTCGAGCTGCGCGCCGAGCCGGGCGGCGAGGTCCGACCGCACCTTGGCGCCCATGGCGGCATAGATCACGTCGAAGCGTGTCCCGGCCCCGTCCGCGGTGCGCACGGCGACGCCATCCTCCTGCCGCTCGATGGCGCGGATCTCTGCGGCGACCGGCCAAGGGGCCTTGTCGCCCTGGCCGGCATCCGGGCCTTCGTCCGGGCCCGTGGGCAGGATGGTCAGGTCCTCGCTGTAGGTCGCCAGGAAGGCGGCTTCCGAGAGGGCCTTGCCGCGCGGGCCGACGATGCCGATCCGGCGCCCCGTCGCCTCGTAGCCGTCGCAGATCGGGCAGAGGCGCAGCAGCCCGGCCCCGATGGCCTCCTCCGGATCGTCCATGGCCGGCAGCGCGTCCTCGATGCCGGTGGCCAGGACGACGGCGCGGGCGCGGTAGGTCTGCCCTGCGGCGTGCGCGACGATGAGCACCCCCTCGCGGCGGGCGTCCTCCACCTTCGCGGAGACGACCGGCACCCCGTAATGGGTGGCCTGGCGGCGCAGGCTGTCGAGGAAGGCCGTGCCGGAAATGCCCTCGGGAAAGCCCGGGCAATTGTGGCTCGTCGGGATCCAGCGCGCGCGGCTGCGCCCGTCGTCGATGACCATGACGCGGCGGTGGAAGCGGGCGAGATAGAGCGCGGCCGTGAGCCCGGCCGGCCCGCCGCCGACGACGAGGCAATCGAGGACCGGTCCGCCTTGCGGGTCAGACGGCGACATGGACGTCTCCCGGCATGGACCGCAGCGCCGGACGCGCCGCGCCGGAGGCCAGTTCGTCGCGGCGGTCGCGGATCGCGGCGCGCGCGCCGTCGAGCGCGATCATGACCATGGCGACGGTCTTTCGCGACCCGTCGCGCGTGCGGATCTCGGTCAGGGCCTCGGCGGTCACCGCATCGAGGTCGGCGGCGATCGCGGCCAGGGCTGTGCGATCGGGAGCGGCGCGGGCCGCCTCGCCGATGCCGACGATGCGCGCGACGACCTGATCGGCCACGTCGCGGCGGTGCATGACGAGGCGGCGCATCAGCCACGCGAGCCCCGAACTCAACGCGCCGGCCGAGGCGATGCCGATCCAGATGATGTCGCTCCAGCGCTCCAGGAACGTCTGCTGCTCGCGCTCGTAATACTGGATCGCGCCCTTGTGGACGGGGATGGTCGCGGCGGTGACGTTCTCGGTCGGGACGCCGGCGAAGGGGACCGATTGCCCGAGGCGGCGCGCGAGCGCGGCGCGGGCGTAGAAGATGCGCTCGGTCAGCCTCGCCACCAGGGACGGATCGAGGTTGTTGTCGGCCATGAGCAGGCGGCTGGCCGCCAGCACCTCCTCCACGTCGCCGCGCAGCGTCGAGGGCAGCGCGCTCTGGGCGGCGGCCTGCGCGGCGAGGCCGGGGACCAGCGCGGAGACCTCGTCCGGCACGGCGGGCGCGACCGACAGGCCCCGCGAGGCACGGATCAGCCGTCCGAGCGGCGCCGAGGCGGAGAAGGCCCGCGCGCCGGGCGCGCTGATGAGGATCGCGTCCACGTTCCGCTCGCGCATGGCCGCGGCGAGATCGTCGGAGGCCAGCGGCGCGACCTGCGCCGCCGCGCGGCCCGATTGCGCCAGGGCGCGCACGACCTCGGCGGCCAGCCCCTGGTCGGCCGGCAGGATGCCGACGCGCCGGCCTTCCAGCTCTCCCAGCATGGTGAGCGCGTCGGCGTCGCGGGAGACGACGATGACCGGCATGCTGCGCATCTGCAGGACGGTCGAGGCGCGGGGCGGCAGGTCGAGGTCGGGGCGCACGACCGCGAGTTCGACGCGGCCCTGCGTGAGCGCGCGGGAGGCGCCGGCCATGTCGTCGGCCTCGATCACCTCCAGGCGCACGTCCTGGCCGGTCTCGGCGAATTCGCGGGCGAGGGCCTGCATGATCTGGAGGTCGGGTCCGCCGGTGCGGGCGACGGCGACGCGCAGGGTCTTGGGCAGGGCCGGCACGAGGGTGCCCCAGCCCTGCCAGGCCAAGGCGCCGGCCAGGACGATGCAGGACAGTCCGACCAGCAGCCACATCACTCTACGCGCAACAGGCCTTGCCATCGCCGACGCTCCGCCCCGCTTCCGGTGCGGAGACAACAACGATCGGCGCGTGCCGTTCCGGCCGGCCTGCGCCCGGCGGCCTCAGAACCCCGATGCCAGGTCCGCCACCGGCGTCGGAGCGTCAGCGACCACGAGCCGGGTCCCGCCCGCCTCCATCGCCGCCTGGAGCGCATGAGGCGGATCGGCGTCCGTGACCAGTGTCTGGAAGGCGCCGACCGGCGCGAGGCGCACGATGGCCGAGCGCTCGAACTTGGCATGGTCGGCGACGAGGACCGCGTGGCGGCAATTGGCCAGCATGGCCTGCTTCACCTCGACCTTGCGCAGGTCGAAATCCATCACCGTGCCGTCGTCCTCGAAGCCGGAGCAGCCGAAGACCGCGTAATCGGTCTTGAACCGGCCGATCCCGGCGATCGCCGTCTCGCCGATGAGCGAGCCGTCCGCGCCCTGGACCTGGCCGCCGGTGACGAAGACGTCGATGCCCTGGCGCCCGGCGAGCAGGGCCGCCGCGGGCAGGCTGGTGGTCACGACGCTGAGCCGGTGCTTGGCGCGCAGGGCCTTCGCGACCGCCTCCACCGTCGTCCCCACATCGAGGAAGACGGAAGCGTTCTCCGGGATGAGGCCGGCGGCGAACTGGCCGATCGCTTCCTTGCCGTGGGAGGAAATGGTCTTCTTCTGCGCGTAGCCCAGGCGCACCGTGTTGCCGCGCAGGCCGGCGCCGCCATGGAAGCGCTGGAGGATCTGCAATTCGTCCAGCCGGATGATGTCGCGGCGGACGGACTGGGCGGAGACGTCGAACACCTTGGCGAGCGCCTCGATGGACGCATAGCCCTGCTCGCGAACGATCTTGACGATCTGGCTCTGGCGCTGCGTCAAAAAAGTGTCATGCGGCGGCGGTAGATCGTTCATTACGGCTTCCATCTCGGTCATGCGCAACCTTATACCGGCTGCGTTGGCTATGAAACCGACAAAATATGTAAGTTAGTTGACAGACCTCGGGCATCCGTGTTCGTTAATCTAGACGCTCGCTGGCGAAGGGCCAAACGCTGATGCCCCAGGTCTTCTACTCGGATCGCGCGCAAGCCCTGTTCCGCGACGGCGAACGGCTCGACGCGACATCGCTCCGCTGGTCGGCCATCGACGATGTGCCGGCCGACCTTGCGCCGGTCGGCGACGTGCTCGCCGTCCGGCGCTTCTTCTCCACGCCCGGCGCGAGGCGCCTGCCCGTCGGGGTCATCGGACCCCGCGACGCCTCGCCGGTCGAATACCAGCAGGCGGAGACGATCGGGCGCAAGCTGACCGAGGCCGGCTTCCCGATCATCTGCGGCGGCCGCTCCGGCGCGATGGAGGCGGTCTGCAAGGGCGCGGCTGCCGCCGGCGGCAGCCCCATCGGCATCCTGCCCGACGAGGACTGGCGCGAGGCCAACGATTACGTGGCCCTGCCCATCGCGACGGGCTTCGGCGAGGCCCGCAACGCGCTCATCGCCTGCGCGTCCTTCGCGCTCGTCGCGGTGGGCGGCGGCTACGGCACGCTGTCGGAGATCGCGCTCGGCCTGCGGCTCGGCCGGCTCGTCATCTCGATGCCGCCCTCCTTCGAGGTGGACGGCGCGCTGCGCATGAGCGATCCCGACGAGGTCGTGGCGACGGTCGCGCGCCGCTTCCTCGCCCTGGACGGAGCCTGAGCGATGGCGGGCGGGGGCCTCGTCATCGACGGACGGGCGCGCGCCGCCGCCTGGCGCAGCCCGGCGGCGTGGGTCACGGGGCTCTATGCCCTGTATCTCGTCCTGCCGATCCTGCTGCTCGTGCTCGGCTCGTTCGGGAACACCTGGAGCAACACGCTCCTGCCGAACGGCTTCACCGGCCGCTGGTATCTCCAGGTGATCAACGACCCGAGCTTCACCCGCGCCTTCTGGACGAGCCTCACCGTCTGCGTCGCCACCGTGGCGGGCTGCGTCGTCATCGGCGCGCCGCTCGCCTATGCGGTGTCCTCCGCCGCCTCTCGGGGAGTGAAGCTCGCCGCGCGCATCGTCTATCTCCTGCCCATCGCGGCGCCGGCCGTCGTCATCGGCTTCGGCTACCTGCTGCTGTTCTCCAGCGAGGCGACGCCCTGGCTCGGCGCCACCTGGCTCATCATCGCCGGGCACATCGTCTTCTGCCTGCCCTACATGCTCCAGACCGTGGTGAACGACATGCGCCTTCTCGGCCTGTCCCAACTGGAACAGGCGGCCGAGTCCCTCGGCGCCTCCTTCCCGCGACGCTTCGTGGACATCGTCCTGCCGAGCCTCAAGCACAGCCTCGCGGCCGGCTCGATCACCGTGGCGGCGCTCTCGATCGGCGAATTCCAGCTCACGAACCTGATCGCGGGCTTCGCCAACCGCACCTATCCGATCGTGCTGCTCCAGGCCTTCTACGGCGCCACGGGCTTCGCCTGCGCCGCGACCGTGGTGCTGCTGCTCCTGGCGCTCACCGCGTCGGCCTCCTCGGCCTTCACCGCCAAGGGCGCGTCCGGAACCGCGAGGGCCGGGGCATGAGCGTGCGGCTGGAAAACGTGTCCTTCACCTATCCCGGCACGCCGGTCGGCGTGGAGGACGTGTCGCTGACGATCGATCCGGGCGAGTTCGTCGCCGTCATCGGCCCGTCGGGCTGCGGCAAGACCACGGTGCTGAAGCTCATCGCGGGCTTCCTGTCCCCAGACCGGGGCCGGATCCTGCTCGGCGGACAGGACGCGACGACGCTGCCGACGCGCCGGCGCGAGCTCGGCATCGTGTTCCAGAACTACGCGCTCTTCCCCCATATGAGCGTCGCGGAGAACGTCGCCTATCCGCTCAAGCTGCGGGGCGTCTCCGCGGACGAGCGCCGGCGCCGGGCGCTGGCGGCTGTGGAGACGGTCGGCCTCGCGGCGTTTGCCGGGCGCCGCCCGCCGCAGCTTTCCGGCGGCCAGCAGCAGCGCGTGGCGCTCGCCCGCGCCCTCGTCTTCGCCCCCAAGGCGCTGCTTCTGGACGAGCCGCTCTCGGCGCTCGATGCCGCGCGGCGGGTCGAGATGCGTGACGAGATCCGCCGCCTGCAGCAGGCCCACGGCATCGCGACGCTCCACATCACCCACGACCAGGAGGAGGCGCTCTCCATGGCCGACAAGGTCGTGGTGATGGCCCAGGGGCGCATCCTCCAGGCCGGCACGCCGAGCGAGATCTACGAGCGGCCCGTCAACCGCACGGTCGCGGCCTTCGTCGGCCAGGCCAATCTCTGGACGGGCCGCGTGCGCGACGCCCGCCAGGTGGAGACGCCCATCGGCCGGCTCAGTGCGGACCTGTCCGGCTACCGTCCCGGCGACGAGGTCTGCGTGCTGGTGCGGCCGGAGCGGGTGGCGCCCGGGCCGGCGCCGGATGGCATCAACCAATTCAGCGGCACGATCGCCCGGGACCGGTTCCTGGGCTCGATGCGCCGCTTCGACCTTTCGGTCGGTGGCGGGACCGTCACCGTCGAAACCAAGGAAACGAGCAGGATAGACACGATCCACATCGCGGAGACGAGCATCCAGATCCTGCCGCTGGATGCCGAGCAAAACGCTTCCGAAACGAGGAAATCATGAACGTCACCCGTCGCCACATCCTGGCGCTCTCCGCCGGCGCGCTCGCGCTGGCGGGCGTCGGCTCCGCCCATGCCCAGACCGTCGCCGACTCGCCCGAGCTCTATGCCGGCGAGAAGGCCGCCTACGAGGCCGCCCTCAAGGAGGGCCTCGTCATCTCCAACAATACCGGCCCGACCTGGGCCAACTGGAACGCGCTGTTCGGCGCCTTCCAGCGCCGCTATCCGGGTATGAACATCGTCTATAACGATGTCGGCTCCGGCGTCGCCGTGAACGCGCTCGACCGCACCAAGGCGCGGCCGCAGGTGGACACGATCTATTATTACGGCGCCAACGGCATCGACGCCCAGAAGCGCGGCCTGCTGACCCCGTTCAAGCCGGTGAACTTCGACAAGCTCGGCCCGGCGGCGAAGCACCCGGACGGCGAATGGTTCACGATCCACCAGCTGGAGGTCGTGTTCATCGTCAACAAGAAGCTGGTCAAGAACCCGCCCAGGAGCTGGGCCGACCTCCTGAAGCCCGAATACAAGGGCTCGGTCATGTATCTGGACCCGCGCACGGCGGGCGTCGGCCAGGTGCTCACCTGGGCGGCCAACTTCGCCAATGGCGGGGCCTACGACAACCTGAAGCCGGGCCTCGACTATATCGAGAAGCTGCACAAGTCGGGCAACGTCCTGCGCGTCGTCGGCACGACCCCCTACGCCCAGTTCGTGAAGGGCGAGATCCCGATCTGGATCAACTACGTGAATGACGGCCTGCGCGCCAAGTTCGTGGACGGCCTGGGCGACGACGTGGAGGTCATCTCCCCGTCCGAGGGCACGGCCGCCGCGCCCTACACGATCTCGCTGGTCAAGAACGGCCCGAACCCGAATGCGGGCAAGCTCTGGCTGAACTTCATCATGTCCGATACCGGCCAGCGCCTCTTCGCCGAGGGCTTCGTGACGCCGTCCGTGCCGGGCGTGGCGATCCCCGACGCGGTCAAGGCGCGCCTCGTCTCGCATTCCAAGGTCGAGCTTCTCGACCTGACGAAGGCGGCCGGCCAGTCCCAGGCGCTCATCGACGGCTGGGCGAAGGCTGCGCTGGGCCAATGAGCCGGGCGTCCGCCCCTTCGCAGACCCTGCTCCTGGCGTCGCTCGCGACGCCGGGAGCCATCTGTTTGGGCCTGTTCTTCCTCGCCCCGCTCGCCGTGGTGGGCGTGGAATCCCTGCAGGACGGCGGCGGGGGATTCTCCCGCCTCCTTTCCCAGCCCGCCTTCTGGTCCGGCCTGCGCAACACGTTGGTGCTCGGCGCCACCGCAGGCGCGATCTCCGTCGTCATCGGGTCCCTGGTCGCCTGGCACCTGGCGCAGATCGGCGAGCGCATGCGCACCGCCTTGATGTTCGTGATCGCCCTGCCGCTGACCTTTTCCGGCCTCGTCGTCGCCTACGGCTTCATCCTGGGCTTCGGGCGCGCCGGCTTCTTCACGCTGACGCTTGAGGCCTTGTTCGGCGTCGATCCCGCGGCCTTCGCGGCCTTCGTCTATTCGCCGCAGGGCCTCGCCTTCGTCTATTCGTACTACCTCATCCCGCGCGTCGTGATGCTGATGGTGCCGGTCCTGGTCAATTTCGACCGGAACCAGCTGGCGGCGGCGGAATCGCTGGGCGCGGGCCGCACGCGCGCCATTGCGGACATCCTCGTCCCGCAGGTCTTCCCGGCCGCGCTCGTCGCGTTCTGCCTGGTGGCCGCCGTCGCCATCGGCGCCTACGGCACCGCGCTCGCGCTCGTCGGCTCGCAGGTCAACATCCTGCCCCTGCAGCTCTTCACGGCGGTGTCCGACGTCAATGCCGATTATGCCCGCACCGCGGCGCTGGCGATGATCCTCACCCTTCTCTGTTCGCTCGCCATGGCGGTCGGCGAAGCGGTCGCCGTGCGCGGCGAGACCGGCAAGGGCCACTGAGCCGGCCAAAAAGATGGGGCCGGACGAGCCGGCCCCAGGGACACCTCGGGGATTCGAGGTGGGCCATCACCTCATCAGCGCATCGCGGAGGAAGAGGCTGATGGGGGGGAGATAGGCGATCAGCATCAGGCAGGCGACGATCACGGCGATGAAGACCATGAGCGGCTTCATCATCTTGTCGATGGAGCAGTTCGCGACCTGCGCGGCGGCGAAGAGGTTCACGCCGAAGGGCGGCGTGATCATGCCGAGCGCGAGGTTGACCACCATCACGGTGCCGAAATGGACCGTATCGATGCCGAAGCGCTGGGCGGCCTCTCCGAGGATCGGACCGAGCACGATGATGCTGGCATTGGTCTCGATGAACATGCCGACCACGAACAGGAAGGCATTGACGGCGAGCATGAAGAGGGCCGGCCCGTCGAAGGTCTGGACCAGCCAGGCCGCCGCGGCATCGGGCACGCCCTGCCGGTTCAGCAGGTAGCTGAACAGGCTCGCGGTCGCGATGATGAACATGATGACGGACGACGAGACGACCGACTTCTTGAAGATCGGATAGAGGTCCTTGAAGCCGATCTCGCGGTGGATCGCCATGGCCACGAAAAGGGCGTAGGCGACGGCGATGACGCTGGCCTCGGTGGGCGTCGTGACGCCGCCATAGATGCCGCCGAGCACGATGACCGGCATCAGCAGCGCCCAGAAGGCCTGCATGATCGCGTGGCGGCGGCGCAGGCGCCCCTCCCCGTCCCGCAGGCCCCAGCCCTTGATCCTGCACCAGATCAGCACGGTCACGATCAGCGCCGCGCTGATCAGGATGCCCGGCCCGAAGCCGGCGATGAAGAGCTCGGGAATCGAGGTCTGCGTCGCGACGCCGTACAGGATCATCGGGATGGACGGCGGGATGATGACGCCGAGCTCGGCGGCCGTGGCCTGGAGCGCGGCGGCGAAACCGACCGGGTAGCCGTAGCGCACCAGAGCCGGGATCAGCACCGAGCCGACCGCGAAGGTGGTCGCCACCGAGCTTCCCGAGATGGCGGCGAAGATCATGCAGGTGAGCACGCAGGTGGCGGCGAGGCCGCCCTGGATGCCGCCGACGAAGGACCGCGCCAGTTCGACGAGCCGCCGCGACAGCCCGCCGACATCCATGATGTTGCCGGCCAGGATGAAGAACGGGATCGCCGCAAGCGGGAACCGGTCCAGCGCGATGAAGACCTGCTGGGCGGAGACGATCAGCGGCAGGGTGGTGAAGCCCCACAGGCCGATCAGGGCCGCGATGCCGATGGCGATCGCGACGGGCACGCTGACCGCGAAGAGGATCAGCATGCCGGTGAGCATGGCGCCGGTCATATGGCGGCCTCCAGTTCCTCGGAGCGGCGATCGAGGTAGTGCGCGATGGCGCCGATGGCAGCGAAGACCGCGCCGGCCGGGATGGCCGCGTAGCCCCAGGAGATCGAGATCTCGAGCCCCGCCATCTCCTGGAAGGCGACGCGGCGGGCCATGGCGATGCCGAACCAGAACAGGGTCGCGAGCAGCGTCAGGTTCGACACGAGCGCGACGGTCTCGATGATCGCCCGTGTCCTTCCCGACGACAGCCGGTGGGCGATGTCGATGGACACGAGCGCGCCCTGGCGGAGCGCCACCGCGAGCCCGAGCAGCACCATCCAGATGAGGGACAAGCGGACGAGCGCCTCGGACCAGACGGCGGGCGACTGGAACAGGAAGCGGGACGCCACCTGCCAGACGCCGGCCGCGACGGCGACGGCCAGGGCGATGCTGGCCGCCAGTGCGGCGGCCAGCGTCGTGTACCTGTCCAGCCGCAGGAATACGACTGAAGCTGATCTCACTTCTTCCACTCCCGGATCCGGCGCATCAGGTCGGCACCGAACTCGCCCTCGAACTTCGCGATGGCGACCTTCATGGCGTCCTGGTAGGCGCCGCGATCGGCGACGTCCCGGACGTCCATGCCGCGGCGCTTCAGCTCCGCGACGCCCTCGCGCTCGTCGAGCTCGACCTTGGCGCGGTTGGCCTGGACGGCGCGGCGCGCGGCCGTCTCGAACACGGCCTTGTCCTCGGCGGAGAGCTTGTCCCAGAAGGCCGGCGAGCCGACGAGGATGCCCGGCGAGTACACGTGGCCGGTGAGGAAGAGGTACTTCTGGAGCTGGTTGAAGTTGTTGGAGACGATGATCGGGATCGGGTTCTCCTGGCCGTCGACCGTGCCCTGCTGGAGCGCCGGCGGCAGTTCCGAGAAGGCCATCGGCGTCGGCAGGACGCCGGCCGCCTGCCAGGCCTGCATGTGCACCTGGTTCTCCATGGTGCGGATCTTCAGGCCCTTCACGTCGGCGGGAGAGGCGACCTCCTTCTTGCCGGTGGTGAGATGGCGGAAGCCGTTCTCCATCCAGGCGACGCCGATCATGCCCTTGGCCCTGAACTTGGCCAGGAGCTCCTTGCCGATCTCGCTGTCCAGCACGCCGCGGGCATGGGCGTAGTCGCGGAACAGGAAGGGCACGTCGAGAACGCGGACCTCCGGCACGAAATTGCCGGCCGGGCCGCTGGAGCCCATGGCGAATTCCTGCGAGCCGAGCTGGACGCTCTCCATGGCCTCGCGCTCGTTGTCGAGGCGCTGGACGACCACCTGATACTTGCCCTTGGAGCCGCTCTCGACGGCCTTTTTGAACTCCTCGGCGGCCAGGCCGAAATGGCTGTTGGCCGGCGAGGAATGGGTCAGCGTGACCTTGGTCTGGGCCCAGGCCGCGGCGGGCATCATCGCTGCGATGACGACGGCCGGCACGAGCTGCACGAAATGACGACGTTTCATGATCCCTCCCATGGGTTCGATGGACCCGGACAGCCCCGATGGGCTGGCCCATTATCATTAGCGTGGTCCACTGAACAATCAGTGGTACATTTAATTGCCCATTGTCAACAGACATGGCGCGCCGATGCACCCAGCGTTGCTCACGCAGGGGTGGACAGGCGTCCGGAACGGGAGGTCAGCGGCCGATCAGGGGCCGTGGATTCGAACGCGCGCGCCGGAGCGCCACGTTGAGACGCTCCTCGGCGAGTTTCAGTTCGTCCAGCGCCTGGCGGACGAAGACGATATGCGCCTCGGCGGCATCGCGGGCCGCGGCGGGATCGCCGCGCATGATGGCCTCGTAGATCGCGCGATGCTGGTCGACCGTGGCGTCCCGGTAGCCGGCACGGGGATAGAGGCTGCCCCGGTTGTAGAACACATCGTTGCGCAGGAGTTCGGCCATGCCGCGCATGACGTGCAGCGTCGTCAGATTGTGGCAGGCCTCGTAGATGGCGACGTGGAAATCGGCGTCGGCATGGGCCTCGCGGGTCTGGTCGCCCCCCTCGTGCGCGGCCATGATCTCGTCGAAAGCGGCCTTCAGCGCCTCCCGGTCGGCTTCCGTGGCCCGCAGGGCCGCGAAATAGGCGGCCATGCCTTCGATCACGGCGCGAAATTCGAGGTAGTCGTCGAAGACGGCGGGGTTACTGCGGAACAGGGCCGTCAGCGGGTCGCGGATCGCCGGCTCCATGACGTCCAGCACGTGGAGCCCGCCTCGGCGCATCTGGAGCAGGCCCTCGTCCTCCAGGATCTTCAACGCATCGCGCACGGTCGGCCGGGACGTGTCGAACTCCTCGGCCAGCTGCCGCTCGGCGGGCAGCCTGTCGCCCGGACGGAGGCTGCCTTCCAGGATATAGGATCGGACCTTGTCGGCGATCTCCTCCGCAAGCCTGCGGGGACGGATCGGCGTGAAAATCTGGCTCATGGACGGCTACCTAATGCGCAGCGTTGTGATTAGCGCATCAGCTTCGAGAAATCCAAACAAGCCATGTTGACAATGGTAAAGTAATTTATCCATAGATACGCTCCTGTTTCACGGAACCCGTCCATGGCCGTCTCCACGCTCGCAACGGACCTGCCCGCCGCCCCTTCTGCGACCCCGGCTCACGAGGTCCTGAAGGCCGCTTTCGCGGCGACGGTGGCGACGGCGCAGCCGGAACGATGCCTCGCGCGGTATCTTCCGGAGCCGCCCCGCGGGCGGACCATCGTCGTCGGCGCCGGCAAGGCGTCCGCGGCCATGGCGGCAGCCTTGGAGGCGCAGTGGCCGGCGGCCCTGTCCGGCCTTGTCCTGACCCGACGCGGACATGCGGTCCCGACCCGGTCCATCGAGATCGTCGAGGCGGGGCATCCGGTGCCGGACGCAGCCGGCCTCGCGGCGACCGCCCGCATCCGGGACCTGATGGTCCAGGCCGGCCCGGACGACCTTGTGATCGGCCTGTTCTCGGGCGGGGGCTCGTCCCTGCTCTGCGCCCCGGCGGGCGGCCTGTCGCTGGCCGACAAACAGGCGGTCAACCGGGCGCTGCTGGCGAGCGGCGCCCCGATCGACGCCATGAACGTCGTCCGCAAGCACCTGTCCCAGGTCAAGGGCGGGCGGCTCGCCGCGCTGGCACCGCACACCCGCATCGTCTCGCTGATCATGTCGGACGTGCCGGGCGACGACATGGCGACGATCGCCTCCGGCCCGACGGTCGGGGACGCGTCGACCGCCTCCGACGCGCTGGCGGTGGTTGAGCGTTACCGGATCCCGCTGCCGGAGACCGCGCGCCGTGCCCTGGCCGCGGCCGCAGCCCGCCCGGAGCCGGCGGCGGATCTCTCCCACGTGACCAACAACCTCATCATGACGCCGGCCATCGCGCTCGGCGCCGCGGCGGACCTGCTGCGGGCGCGCGGGCTCGACGTCCACATGCTCGGCGACGACATCGAGGGCGAGGCCCGGGATGTCGGCGCCGACCATGCCCGGCTCGTTCGCGGCCTTGCGGGGCGCGGGCGTTCCCTGGCCGTGCTCTCGGGCGGCGAGACGACCGTGACCCTGCGCAACGCTGCGGGCGGGCGCGGCGGACGCAACACCGAATATCTCCTCGCCCTCGCGCTCGGCCTCGAGGACGTGCCGGGAATCACCGCGCTCGCCGCCGATACGGACGGGATCGACGGGAGCGAGGACAATGCGGGTGCCCTGTTCGATGCCGGCACGCTGGCGCGGGCCCGGACCGCCGGCCTCGATCCGGCGGAACGGCTCGGCGCCAACGATGCCTATTCTGTCTTCGAAGCCGCGGGCGACCTTCTGGTGACCGGCCCCACCCATACCAACGTCAACGATTTCCGGCTGGTGCTGATCGATCGCCGCTGACGGCGCGGCTTCAGGGATGGTGTTGCGGCCAAGGCCTCAAGCCGCTACGCCTCGGAGGCGGCCATTTTTCGGCCGCCTCCGCTCCGTTCATTGCGACAGGTCCATTCATGCATCCCGATCCCATCCGGATCGCCGTCGTGGGCGTCGGCAATTGTGCCTCCGCTCTGGTCCAGGGACTGACCCATTACCGGGGCACAGGTGCCAACGCGCCGCAGCCGGGCCTGATGACGCCGACCATCGGCGGCTGGGGGCCGGCCGACATCGCCATCGTCGCCGCCTTCGACGTCGTGGAGGGCAAGGTCGGCCGCGACCTGGCGGATGCGATCCTGGCGCCGCCCAACAACACGCTGCGCTTCGCATCCGTGCCGCCTTCCGGGGTGATCGTGAGCCGTGGCCCGACGCTGGACGGGATCGGCCGCCACGTCGCCGGGCACGTGACGGAAGCGGATGAGCCGGCGGCCGATGTCGCGGCCGTCCTGCGCGAGGCGCAGGCCGAGATCGTCGTCTCCTACCTGCCGGTCGGGTCCGAGGCGGCGAGCCGTCATTACGCGCAGGCGGCCCTGGCGGCGGGCTGCGGCTATGTGAACTGCATCCCGGTCTTCCTCGCGTCGGACCCATCCTGGGCCGCCCGCTTCGCCGCCCACCGTCTCCCGATCGTCGGGGACGACATCAAGAGCCAGGTCGGCGCCACCATCGTCCACCGCATGCTGGCCCGGCTCTTCCAGGAGCGTGGCGTGCGGCTCGACCGCACCTATCAACTCAATTTCGGCGGCAATGCCGACTTCCTCAACATGCTGGAGCGCGAGCGGCTGGAATCGAAGAAGCTTTCCAAGACCCGCGCCGTGACGAGCCAGATCGACGCGGCGCTTCCCGGCGAGGCCGTCCATGTCGGCCCGAGCGACCACGTGCCGTGGCTCGAGGACCGCAAGTTCGCCCATATCCGGCTGGAGGGCACCGGCTTCGGCGGCGCGCCGCTCTGCGTCGAGCTGAAGCTGGAGGTCTGGGATTCGCCGAACTCGGCCGCCATCGTCGTCGACGCCGTGCGCTGCGCGGCGCTGGCCCGGGCGCGGGGCCTTGGCGGGGCGCTGGAAGCGCCGTCGAGCTATCTGATGAAGTCGCCGCCGGTGCAGCACACGGATGTCGAGGCAAGGCGGCTGATGGACGCCTTTATCGCAGGCGCGCCCTAGGCGTCCGCGCCCTCACCGCTGCGATAGGCGCCGAGCACCATGTTGCGCCCGTCCCCGTCGGCGAGCCGCAGGCGCGTCACCGGGCCGGCCGGGCTGTCCCGCTCCGCGCGCGAGAGGAAGAGCGGCGTGCCGAGCGGCGCCGGACCCACGAACTGCGCCTCGAAGCGGCAGGGATAGGCGACCGGCTCAAGCGCCTGCTGCATCATGCCCATGAGGCACATGCCGTGGGCGATCGGCCCGGGCAGGCCGAGCGCGCGGGCCGCCGCCGCGTCGAGATGGACCGGGTTGTCGTCGCCGGATACGGCCGCATAGCGCGCGATCAGCGCTTCCGTGACCGCGCCGAGGGCGACGGCATCGGCATCCGGCGGCGCGGCCGCCTGCCGGCCGGAGGATGTGGGCGTGAGCTGGCTCGAGCCCACGACCCGCGCCTCGTGCCGCGCGACGATGTCGCCGCTGCGGGCATCCTTGAGGATGGCCGTGAGCTCGGCGGCGGGGCCGAGCTCGTTCAGCGACGCGCTCAGATGAAAATCCGCGCCGGGCTCCAGCGGCCGCGTCAGCACGATGACCTCGCGGACATGGACGGGCAGCGCGCCGCGCGCCTCGGCCCAGGCGACGAGCGGCAGGCGCAGCGCGTCCGAGCCCACGAGGACCGGCAGCGTCAGCGGCTGGTCCGGCCGCCCGCCGAGCCCGAGCGCGTCCGCCAGCCGCGCCGGCACGTCCACGGGAAGCGAGACGGGATGGGCGTCGAGCAGGAGGTCCGGACGATCAGGCGCGGGTGACGACAAGGCTGGCATTGATCCCACCGAAGGCGAAGGAGTTGCTCATCGCCGCTTCGGCCCGGATGGCACGCCCCTCATTGGGGACAGCATCTACGCGACAATCCGGGCTCGGTCCAAGCCAGTTGATGGTGGGCGGCGCGAAGCCGTCCCGCAGGGCCATGATCGTCGCGATCAGCTCCAGCGCGCCGGCCGCGCCGAGGGCATGCCCGTGCACGGGCTTGGTGGCCGAGACAGGGAGCGACGGCAGGCCAGCGCCGAAGACGCGGCCGAGGGCATCGCTTTCGGCGGAATCGTTGGCGATCGTGCCGGTCCCGTGGGCGTTGACATAGCCGATATCGGCCGGCGCCAGGCCCGCATCGGCGATGGCGGCCGCCATGGCGGCGGAGGCACCGGCCGGGCCGGGACGCAGCAGGTCGCCGGCATCGCTGGTCGTGCCGTAGCCGGCAAGGACCGCCAGCGCCGAGGCGCCGCGCGCGGCGGCCGCGGTCTCCGCTTCGATGACGAGGATTCCGGCGCCCTCGCCCAGAACCATGCCGTTGCGGCCGGCCGAGAACGGGCGGCAGGCATCCGGCGTCAGCACCCGCATGGAGGCCCAGGCCCGCATCATGCCGGCCGTGATCAGGGCATCCGTGCCGCCGACCAGCGCCCGCTCGACGGCGCCGGAGCGGACGAGCATGAGACCGAGGCCGATGGCCTGCGCGGCGGAGGCGCAGGCCGTGGAGATGGCGAGTACCGGGCCCGTGATGCCATGCGCCATGCTGACATGGCAGGCCGGCGCGTTCGCCATGATGCGCGGGATCGCGAGCGGCGACAGGCGGGAATGCCCCTCCTTGTAGAAGCCGTGGAAGCCATCATCCAGCGTCTCGATGCCGCCGATGCTGCAGCCGAGGATGACGGCCGTGCGAGGGCCGGCAACCTCGGCCGCAGCGAGCCCGGCCTGGGCCAGGGCTTCCCGCGCCGCGAGGAGCGCGAGGAGCGTGCAGGGGTCGCAGGCGAGCAATTGCGCCGGATCGAACCGGGCCGCCAACGCCTCCCGGTCGATCTGCACCGCGCGGTCGATGCGACCGGGATCGCGGGAGAGCCTGACCCTGGCCACGGCCGGACGGCCGCCGCGCACCGCCGACCAGAAGGGCTCAACGCCCTCCCCGCAGCCGGTGACGCAGCCGAGGCCCGTAACGACGACCCGCCTCATGAGGCGCCGGACGCTCCGTTGCGGACGATGACGCCGGTCAGGACATCCACCAGTTCGGCGAAGGTCCTGACCTCCGTCAGCGGTCCGTCGACCGGGATATAGACCCCGAATTCGTCCTCCAGGCCCATGAGGATCTGGACGACGTCCATCGATTCGACCTGCAGGTCGGCGAGCGTCGCGTCCGGCCGCAGCTTGTCGCGGTCGATCATGCCTTCCTTGACAATGACGTCGATGATGCGCTCGCGCAGGAGCGGGCCATCGACCAGGGCAACCTTCTCGTCCATCGCAATAACCCTTTCAAACGACAGGCAAATCCGCTTCGAAAATACGGTGGCGGCGGCACAGGACCCCGCCCTGGGCCTCGATCAGGCCGCGGACGGAATGGTTGTCCTCGAGCACCCAGCCGGCCTCGATGGACCGGATCGGATGGGCGTGGCGGCGCTCCAGCAGGGCATGGAGGAGGTAGAGCGGCAGGAGGCCGCCCAGGACGCCGCCGCGGGTGGTCCGGCCGGTGCCCATCAGCACGATCCGGGCGCTCCCATAGGCGTGGAAGCGCAGGCGCCAGAGGAGCCTGATCCAGTTGAACGGCAGGAGCCTGCCGCCGAGGCCGCGCGCCAGTTCGGAGAGGTTCTGCAGCACGAAGACGAAGGAGACCGGCTCGCCGTCGATCTCGGCGAACAGGGCATGGTCCGGCGTCAGGAACGGCCGCAGCGAGGCCAGGACGATCCGCAATTCGGCCTTCTGCATGGGGACGAAGCCCCAATTGTCAGCCCAGGCCTCGTTGAAAAGGCGGCAGACGATGTCCGCCTCGGCGTCCAGATCGTCCGGACGGAACGGCCTGATGGACAGGCCTGTCCGCGCGACGCGGCGCCCGATGTCCCGCGCCCGCTCGCCGGCGGCGAAGGAGGCGGCGTCGAACCGGTAGGTCAGGAGGTCCTTGGCAGGCGCCAATCCCGCAGCCAGGACAAGGGCTTGCAGGTACGGCGGATGCCAGGGCATCAGCACCATGGGCGGCTCCGTATGGCCATCGACGAGGAGGCCGCTCTCGCCGTTGATCGAGAGCTGGAACGGTCCACGGACAGTCCCGTATCCCTGTCCGGACAGCCAGGCCCTGGCCGCGCCGACGAGCGCCGCGACGATGCCGGCGTCGTCCACCGCGTCGAGGCAGCCGAAGGAGCCGATGCCCGGCTGGGTGCGCCCGGCGGCGTAATCGGCCATGGCGGCGATCCGGCCGACCGGCACCCCGTCCCGCCGGGCCAGCCAGTAGCGCGCCTCGCCATGGGTGAAGAAGGCCCCGCGCTCGGGGTCGAGCGCCGTCCCGGATTCCATGTCGAGCGGAGGGCTGAATCCGGGAAGCCCGGCATAGATGCGCCGCGGCAGCCGGATGAAATCGCGCAGATCGGCCGCCGAGGCGACCGGCTCGATGGAAACCATCTGTCGTGAGAACCAATGCAGAAAAAATTCGCAGCGTTGTTAGCGCATCTGTTGACGAACGCGAAGACTGTCTTCTTCCTGTTGGCCGCCGGGATTGGCCCGCGCACGCATTTTTATTGTTTTGATCCGCCCCGCTGGAGGGCTCATTGCACGACACGCAGGACGGCGGCCTCGCCGCGTTCGCCCGGCGGCGGCTTCGCCTCGCGCTGAAGGACTACGCGGACGGCGACAATCCCTGGAACCGGCCGGTCGACCGCCTGCGGGCGGAATGCGCCGCCCGCGGGCGATCCTTCGTCAGCTTCGCGAACTACGATTATCTGGGGCTCGGCGACGACCCGCGCGTCCGCCAGGCGGCCGCCGGGGCGGCCTTGGCGGTCGGGCCCGGCACGCTCGGCTCCCGGCTCGTCGGCGGCGAGCGCGCGCTCCATGGGCGGCTGGAGGCGGAGCTGGCGGATTTCGTGGGCGCCGAGGCGTCGCTGGTCCTCGTCAGCACCTATCTCGCCAATGCCTCGCTGGTGGCGCATCTCGTCGGGCCGAGCGACCTCGTCGTGGCGGACGAGCTGGTCCATAGCAGCCTGCTGGCGGGGCTGGCGGCGTCGAAGGCCCGCCGGCTCGCCTTCCGCCACAACGACCTCGACCACCTGGATGCCCTGCTGGAGGAGCATCGCCAGGACAGCCGCCGCTGCCTCGTCCTCGCCGAGGGCCTCTACAGCATGGAGGGCGACCTGCCGGATCTGGCGCGGCTTCTGGCCATCAAGGAGCGGCACGATGCCTGGCTGCTGCTGGACGAGGCCCATTCGCTGGGCGTGCTCGGCGCCACGGGGCGGGGGCTGGCCGAGGAGGCGGGCATCGATCCCGCGCGGATCGACCTGATCGTGGGAACGCTGTCGAAGACGTTCGTTTCCGGCGGCGGGTTCATCGCCGGGCGCGCCGACATCGTGAAGTGGCTGCGCTTCACGCTGCCGGGCTTCGTCTTCAGCGTGGGGCTGGCGCCGCCGGTGGCGGCGGCGGGGCTCGAGGCGCTCACCATCCTGCGAGGGGAGCCGGAGCGGCTGGCGCGGCTGCGGGTGGCCGGCCGCCGGTTCCTCGACGGCGCGCGGTCGCGCGGGCTCGATGTCGGGCCGAGCTCCGGCCGGGCCGTCGTGCCTGTCCTGTTCAGGGACGCGGACGTGACGATGGGCGTCTCCCAGGCGCTGCTGGACGAGGGCATCTATTGCCCGCCCATCGTCAATATCGGCGTGCCGCGCGACATGCCGCGGCTGCGCTTCTTCCTGTCGGCGGCGCATGACGCGGCGGACATCGACCGGGCCCTCGACGTCACGGCCGCGGCCTGCGGGGCGATGGCTGGATGAGCGATCCTCCCCATGTCGCGATCACGGGCGCCAGCAGCGGAATTGGCCGCGCGCTCGCCCTGCTCTACGCGGCGCGCGGCGCGCATCTTTCGATCACCGGCCGCGACGAAGAGCGCCTCAGCGCGGTCGCGCGCGCCTGCGCCAACGCCGCCTCGGTGACAGCGACGCGGCTCGACGTGACGGACGGACCCGCCGCCGCGGCGTGGATCGCCGCGCGGGACGCGGAGCGCCCGGTCGATATCCTCATCGCCAATGCCGGGATCGGCGGGGCCGCTGCCATGAGCGTGCCGGGGGAAGAGACGGCGGAGACGGCCCGCCGGATCATCGCCACGAACCTGCTCGGCGCGGTCCACTGCGCCGCGCCGCTCATCCCCGCCATGCAGGCGCGCGGCCGGGGCCGGATCGTGCTCATCGGCTCCCTGGCGGGACTGACCGGCCTGCCCGATGCGCCGGCCTATAGCGCGTCGAAGGCGGGCCTGCATGCCTATGGCGAGGCGCTGCGCCGGTGCCTCGGGCCGTCGGGCGTGACGGTGACGCTCGTCCTGCCCGGCTTCGTCGAGACGCCGATGAGCGCGTCGCTGCCGAATGCCCGGCCCTTCCTGTGGACCGCCGAGCGCGCCGCGCTGCGCATCGCCCGCGCCGCCGATCGCGGCGAGGCGGTGGCCGCCTTCCCGCTGCCTTTGGTCTGGTTGCTCGGTCTGCGGCACGTCCTGCCGGCCGCATGGCTCGACCCGGCCCTGCGCGCCCTCAGCGCGCGGGCGCGACGGGGCGCGTGACGGGACCGCGCGGCCGGGCCGCGAGGATCACCCGCGCCAGCGCGACGCCGAGGGCCGCGACGACCCAGCCCGCGATGACGTCGACGATCCAGTGGTGGTCGGTATAGACCGACGCGAAAGCCATCGCCGCCACATAGGCGAGGTGCACCCCGCGCTCGCCGCGGCCGGCCACGGCCCAGCCGGACAGGAGCCCGAGCATGGCGAACGCGTTGTGCATCGAGGGCAGCGCCCCGAACACGGTGGGGCCGCGGCTGTAGAAGCTGCGGAAATAGTCGATGCCGAGCAGGGCATCGACGCGCAGCAGGGCGGCGGCGCTGGGTGGCACGGCCGTGTCGATGACGCAGCCATGGGCCCGGATATACCAGGGCGGCGCCGCGGGAAGCGCCAGCCAGACCGCGAAGGCGAGGAGATGGGCGATCGCCACGGCCCAGAGGAAAAGGCTCATCCGCGCCGGGTCCGCCAGGAACAGACGGACCGCGTAGGCGACGACGACGATCCAGAACAGCCCGTAGGGCAACGCCACGACCAGATCGAGCCAGGGCGCGTGGTGGCGCGCGGCGAGGTCCGGGAAGGTCAGGCCCTGCCCCGCGGGAAAAAGCGCCAGCTCGACCTCGCGCAGGCCGCAGCCGAGAACACGGTCCGGCGTGACGAAAAGCGGACGCACATAGCGCAGCACGTCGTAGCCGGTGGCGACGAGGATGCCCGGCACGGCGAGGACGAGCCACCGGCGCGTCGTGTCCGACGCAGCGGCGAGGCCAAGGCACAGGATCGCCGCCGCGACATGCTCGGGCCGCAGGTCGCCGGCGGCCCAGATGATGGCCGCATAGAACGCCGGCAGGAACGGCAGCGGCCAGAGCCGACCCCAGGCCGCGAGACCGGCGCTCACGGCCGGGGCCGCCCGGCCGCATCGCCGCCATCCTGCAAGCGCAGATCCCGCCGCGCGATGCGCAGCGTGTTGAGCGTCGCGGCGAAACCTCCGACGACGAGGAGGACGAGTCCTCCCAGGGTCAGCGGATGCGTGATCGCGATGCCGGGGACCGCCACATCGGCGAGGGCCAGCGCGGCGGCGGTCAAGAGCAGCCGCTCGGCGCGGCGCATCCAGAGGAACGGCAGGCGCGCGCCCAGGGCCTCGGCCCGCGCCCGGGCATAGGGCACGGTGAAGCCGGTGACGATGGCGAGGGCCGGCAGCCAGGCGAGGCCGAGCGGCGCGAAGGCGACGGCGAGGCCAACGAGCGGCAGCGCGTCGGCGACCCGGTCCAGCGTCGAATCGAGCAACGCGCCCGCCCGCGTCGCCCGGCCCGTTCGCCGCGCCAGCGCGCCGTCCAGCACGTCGAGCAGGCCGCTCAGCAGCAGCAGGATCGCCGCAGCGATGAAATGGCCCTGCGCGGCCGCGAGCCCCGAGGCGGCCGCCGGAACGAGCGACGCCGCAGTCAGCCCGTCCGGCGCCACGCCCCAGCGGGCGAGCGGACGTGTCAACGCGTCCAGGGCAGCGTCCCAGAGGCGGTTCATGGCGACGTTCCGGGTTCCGCCGCGAGCGCGGCCCGACTAAGACTGGAAGCGGCGGTTCTCCGGGGGCGCCGGCCGGCGCGGCGGGGGTGGGCCGCGGACCGGCCCGATCCGCCCTGCGCCCGCCGGGTTCGCCGATGCGCGTCGCGCTCGTCACAGACTGGTACCTGCCCCGGCTCGGCGGCATCGAGACCCAGGTCGCCGGGCTCGCGCCGGCCCTTGCCGCGAGGGGCCACGAGGTCAAGGTCTTCACGACGACGAAGGGCGCTCCCGCAAGCGAGGCCGTCGTCATCGCCGGCGCGCGGCTGCCGCCCTGGCAGGTGGGCATCTCCCCTCGCCTGCGGCCGCGTCTCGAGGACGCGCTGCGCGCCTTCGGGCCGGACATCGTCCATTGCCATGCGAGCGTCGTCTCGCCCCTCGCCTATGCCGGGATCGCGGCCGCGCGCCGGCTCGATATCGGCTGCGTCGTCACATTCCACTCGCTGGTCCGGTCGATGCGGCACGGGCTGCGGATATCGGACCTCCTCTGGGGCTGGGCCGGCGGGCGGGTCGCCTTGGCGGGCGTCAGCCGGCTGGTGGCGGGCCAGCTCGAGCGCGCGCTTCCCGGCCGAGCCGTCATGGTCCTGCCGAACGGCGTCGATCTCACCTTCTGGACGGCTCGACGCGACCGGCGCCCGGGCCGCCCGTTGATCGTCGTTTCGGCGATGCGCCTCACGCGCAAGAAACAGCCGCTCGCCCTGCTGGAGGCCTTCGCGGCCATGGACAGGCAGGACGCCCGGCTGGTGATCCCGGGTGAAGGGCCGCTTGCCCCCGCTCTGCGCCGCCGCATCGCGGCGCTCGGGCTTTCCGATGCCATCTCGATGCCCGGCCGGCTCGGCGCCGAGGGGTTGCGGGCGCTCCATGCGCAGGCCGACCTGTTCGTGCTGCCCTCCGACCGGGAATCGTTCGGCATCGCGGCGCTCGAGGCGCGGGCCGCCGGCCTGCCGGTGATCGCCATGGCCGGCACGGGCGCGACCGATTTCATCGCGCACGGCGAGGACGGGCTGATCGCCCAGGATCGCCAGGGGCTGCGCGAGGCGCTGGCGGCCGTGTCGTCGGATGAAGGCCTGCGCCGACGGCTGACAGAAGCTGCGCCCGACCTGGCGCGCTTCGACTGGCCCGCGGTCGCAGCCCGGCACGAGGAGGTCTATGCGCGGCTTGCCCATCCCGTCAGGTCCGCCTGACCTGCCGGGCGAGGAGAAGCGCATAGCCGGGCAGGATGGCGAGCGTGAGCACCAGCGCGTGCTGCAGCAAGGCCGCGGCCAGCGCCTGGGCCGGCGTCGCGCCGAAGGCCTGGTAGGCCAGCGCCGCGGCGGCCTCGAACGTCCCGACATGGCCGGGGGTCAGCGGCACGCTCGTGACGATGGAAATGGCGGCGACGGCGCAGGTGGCGGCCACGACCGGATCGGGGATGCCCGTCGCGGCGGCGACGCAGGAGGCGGCGCCGATCTCCAGCGCCTTGCGGCCGATGGTCAGCCCGAGTGGAGCGACGAGGCGCACCGGCCGGCGCAGGGCATCGAGGCGGGCCACGACCTGGCCCACCGCATCGACCATGGCCGCGCTGCGCCCCGTCAGGCGGGATGCGAAGGCCTCCAGCGGCGCCGAGCCATGCGCCACGAGCAGCAGGCCGCCGACCACGACCGGCACGGCAAGGAGAAGGCCGATGACGGCCTGGTGCATCCAGTCCGGCAGCGGAACGAGCAGGATGGCGATCCCCGCCAGCGCGACCTTGGTGAGCCCCGCGAGAAGCTGGTCCAGCATCAGGACCGCCACGGCGCCGCTGGCGCGCAGGCCGCAGCCGGAGGCGAGAAGGTAGAGCCCCGCGGCCGGGCCGCCGAAGGGCACGAGGCCGTTGGCCGATGAGACCAGCGCGATGGTGCGCAGCATGGTGCCCATGGGCACCGAGGCGCCGTCCGGCAGGATGAGCCGCCATTGCTGGGCCCAGAGCGGATAGCTGACGAGGTGGAGCACGGCGGCGAGCACGATCCAGCGCGGATCGACGGCGCCGAGCGCCTGGCCGATCTGCCGCCAGGGCGCATGCCAGGCGAAGAGCGCCGCGAGGCCGGTGGCGACCGCGACGACGAGGAGCGACAGCGCGCGGCGCCCGGTCATGCGGGCGCCCTGGTCCCGGCTTCGAGCGCGTCCATCCGCAGGAAGCGCGCGCCGCGCTTCTTAAGGAAACCGATGGTGGAGGCCAGGCAGCGCAGCGCGGCGGCGCCGGTCCGGAATCGGCAATCGAGCCGCAGATTCTCGCGGCGCAGGTCCACGAATTCCCATGGGTGGACGAACAGCACGACGGGATCGGCCTGCCGCGCCAGACAGCGGTCCCGCAGCCAGGCGGGCAGGCGCAGGACGCTGGACGTCACCGAGGCCGGAACGCGGACCAGACCATGAGCCGGCTCCGGCGCGGGGTCTCCGGCCTTGTAGCGCGCGGGCGACGCGTCGAGCGTGATGCCGTGCGCGTCCAGAAGATCGAGACAAGCATTCGGGAAGCGCAGATATGGCGCCCGGAACGAGGTGACCGGCGCGAAGGCGCGCAGGATCGCGAGGCTCTCTGTGATCTCCCGCGCGGCGGCCTCCCGGCCCAGATCCGGGAAGGGTGTATGCGTCATGCCATGACAGCCCAGTTCGTGCCCCTCCGCCACCAGCCGGGCGATGAGATCGCTATGGCTCCGGGCGGCATGGCCGGTGGCGAAGAAGGTCGCGGGGACCTCTTCGCGCGCCAGCAGGTCCAGCAGGACCGGCAGTCCCTCCGCCATGCCCCGCCATGTCCACAGATAGGGCGGACAATCCGGCTCCAGGTCAATCGTCAGGCAGACAACCGGTGCGGTCACGGGCGGGCCCCGCGCCAGGCATCGGCGAAGCTGGCGATCGCCAGCCTGTCGTTGGCGCCGTCCCGGTTGAGGCCATGGGTGAGCGCGGCGAGCCGCGAGGCGCGGGTCTCCAGCGGCAGGCCGCGCAGCGGTGCGACGAGTCTCGGGACGCCGCGGCGCGCCAGGTGCCCGGCGATCCAGACGTCGTCGACCCAGCGCATCCCGTCCGGCTGGCCCTCGAAGGCGGCGGGCGCCGCACCGAGGGAGCCGGGCGGCAGGAGATAGCCCCAGGTGCCGAGCAGGATGTCCACCGGACGGCAGGCATCGATGCCGGTGCCGAAGACATGGCGGTAGGCGCGGGGATCGATGCCCGGCTCCACCGTCCAGCCCCGCGCGCCGATGGCGGCGCCGGGATGGGCGCGGCTGGCGGCCAGGAGGGAGGCGACGAGCCCGGCGGGATAGATCACGTCGTCATCGGCGACGACGAGATGCGCGTCCGGATAGGCCGCGAGGGCGGGGATCACCTTGGTGGCGGGGCCGTGATCCTCGCAGCGCATGATCTCGATGCCCCGCGGCACGAAGCGCAGGGGATCGGGATAGGCAAGGCCGGTGCGCCGCGAGTGCCACGGCACGAACAGGACGACGGCATCCGCCGGCTCGGTCTGATCGAGGAGGCTGCGCAGGACCGGGGCGATCAGCGGCAGGCGCTCGGGCACCGTCGTCAGCGTCACGACGATGCGCTCCGGGCGCGCGAGCCCGGAGCGTGCGGGCGGATCGTCCCGCTTCAGGCGTCGCGCGCGCGCCAGGTCCCGCGCTATGCCCGCGGGCCCGAGCCGCGCGAAGCGGTCGAGCGCGCGCATGGCAGCGACGCCCGCCCTCTCCCGCCATGTCCCGATCCCTTGCGTCATCTGCTCCCCCCGAAGCGGTTCTCAATTGGCCAAGGCCATGGCCGCCACGACGGCCGCTCCGGCCAGCAAAGCGGCGGCGACGTCGTCGGCCATGATCGCGAGGCCCGGCGGGCGCAGGCGCTCCAGCGCGTAGACCGGCCAGGGCTTGGCGATGTCGAAGATCCGAAACAGGACGAGCGCCGCCAGGGCCGCGACCGGCCCGCCATCGCGCACGAAAGCGAGGGCGATGAGGGCGCCGGCCGCCTCGTCGGCGACCACGACCTGCGGGTCGGCGAGCCCCAGCTGCCGGGCCGCGCGGTCCGAAGCGAGGCCGGCCGCCAGCGTGACGGCGGCGACCGCGGCGGCATGGACAGGCAAGGCGAGCCCCGCCAGCAGCCAATGGACCGGGAGGACAGCCAGCGCCGCGACGGTGCCCGCCCCGCGCCCCAGGCGGCCGATGCCCCAGCAGGTCGCGACCGCCATGGCGGACAAAGGCGCGGGGGGCGCGAGCGGGCTCAATGGGGATGGACCCTGTCGCGCACCGCCTCGATGAGGACGAGGCCCAGCGCGATCGTCAGCAGCGCGACGAGGCCGGCATAGGGCAGCGCGTGGTGCGTGGGGATGGCGGGACCGAAGAAGCCGTCCCGGATGGCCTCGTAGGCATGCACCATCGGCACCCATTCGGCCCAGTCGCGGACCCGGGCGGGCAGCCAGTCCAGCATGTAGAAGCAGCCCGAGACCGGGACGAGGATGTACTGGACGGGCTGGACGAACTTCTCGACGACTTCCGAGTACTCGGTCAGCGCGGCCAGGACGCAGCCGGCGCCGAGGGACAGCGCGCCCATGGCGAACCAGCCGGCGAGGACCAGCCCATGGTCGTGGATCGGCTCGACGATGCCGAGCGTGGCCAGCACGGCGTAGACGACGATGAAGGCCGCAGTGGTCGACACGAATTCCAGCGCCATGCGCGACAGGACCGTGTCGATCATCGTGATGTTGCGGTGGTACATGAGCCCGACCGCGTTGCGCAGGACGTGGACGCCCGCCTGGCATGTATGGCGCCACAGGGTCAGCGGCATGTAGCCCGTGAGGACCAGGGCCACGACCTTCACGCCATGCTCGGAGGCGGGCTTGGCGAAGGACCAGAGCGTCATCACCGACAGGCAAAGCAGCATCGGCTCCACGATGGCCCAGACGAAGCCGATGTTTCGGCGTCCGTAGCGCGTCACGAGGAAGCGAACGATCAGGGCGGAGACGACGCCCGTCTGGATGCGTGCGGCGCGCGCCAGCGTCGCCTCGCCGGATCGCCGCGCGCTCACCGCTCGCTCCCGCCATGCTCGCGGATGCCGGCCAGGACCAGCCAGCCGACGAGGTAGACGACGAGCATCAGGGCGGCGACGACGACCACGCTGCGGAAACGGCGGGGCTGCAGCGCGTAATCGGCAATATGGGGCTCCACCACCCGCTCCAGGTAGAGTGCCTGACGCCGGGCCTCGTTGCGCGCGCCTTCCAGGGTGACGAGGGCGCTGGCGAGCGCCTTGGCCGCGAAGTCCCGGTTGAGGTTCAGGCGCTCGAAGGTCGCGATCTTGTCCGCGAGCCCGTCCTCGCCGGAGGCGCGGCCGCGCTCGGCCAGGACCTGCTCCTCCAGGGCCCTGATGCGCCGCTCCAGCGGCGGGATCTGCGGGCTCTCGGGCGAGGATGCGCGCAGCTCGCCGAGTTGCGCCCGCGTGCCGGACAGCTCCGACGACAGCCGACCGATCAGTTCCACGACCACGGTGGAGCTCTTGGACGGGTCCAGCAGAAGCTCCCGGGTGCGGAAGGCCGTGGTGGCGAGCTGCGCCTCGATCAGCCGACCCTGCGCGTCCGCCACCTCGCGCTCGGCGAAACGGATCGAATCGCGGCGGGCGCGCTCGTTCATCCGGTTCACCAACTCCTCGCCGAGCGCCATGAGATTCGCTGCGATGGCCTGCGCGTCGCGGGGATCGAAGGCGGCGACGCTGAGCCGGGTAATGCCGGTGCCGGGCTCGTGCACCACCTCGACCATGCGCCGGAAATAGAGCCAGAGCTCCTCGTCGCTGGGGCCGTAGATCGGCGACGGGTATCGGCTGAACATGTCGGCCCCGGCATGGCCGTAGACGTCCCGAAGCGGCATGCGCTGTGCCAGCGCCGCCACGGCGTCGCGGGAGGTCAGGAATTCGTTGACCGAATAGGCGTCGTCCTGCGAGCGCGCGATGCCGGTGATCTGCAGGAAGATGCCGAGCCCGGCCGGCGCCGGCTTGGCGGCGCTGCGCACGACGAAGCTCGCCTCGGCGACATAGCGGTCGGCGGCCCAGAAGCCGAAATACAGGGCGGCGGCGAAGGTCGGCAGGAGCACGATCGCGGCGAAGGCCGCCAGGCCCCGCGCGCCGCCGGATTGCGATACGGGTTCGGAAGCGCCCATGGCAAGTCCCGCCCCGCGCGCCCATCGGGCCAGGCCGTGAACGAAACCCGGTGCTGGAAGCGCACGCGCATCGGAGGCCGCGGGCGCAAGGGCGCGGTCAAGCAATCGTCGCAACATCCATAGCGGCCGCCGTCGCCGGTCGGCCCAATCCATTCGCATTCAAAAATCGGCGCCGCGCGTGGCGAGGCCTGCCGGAAGTGCTATACGAGACGCATTGTTTTGCCAATTGCACGGACCGATTGCCCATGAGCGAGCCCCGGCGGATTGCCGCGTCCGGCCGCGTCGTCGCCCTCACCCGCGCTACCCGTCCCGCTGAAGCCGCCCGCGCCGGCTGGCCGCAGCGTGCGCGCACCATGCTTGGCCGGCATGTGCTGGCGCTCACCATCGTGGCCGTCCCGTGCGGGGTGGCGCTCGCCTATCTCGGCCTCGTGGCCGCGGATCGCTACGCGTCTGAGGCCGCCTTCGTGGTGCGAAGCCCGGGCCGGCCGCAACTGCCGGGCCTCGGCGCCTCCGCGCCCGGCGCCGCGCTCGCGGTCCGCACCGGCGACGATGCCCATGCCGTGATCCATTTCATGCGTTCGCGCGATGCGCTGGACCTGCTGGTCCGCGAGCATGATTTCGAGGCGATGCTGGCCCGGCCGGAGGCCGACCTCGTCTCCCGCTTTCCGCGCCCGTTCGGGCGCACCGATTTCGAGGCGCTGTTCGAGCGGTTCCGCACGGCGGTGACGGTGCATTACGACCAGGCGACCGGCATCAGCATGCTGGAGGTGCAGCTGTTCCGGCCGGAGGATGCGGCGGCGGTGGCGCGTGCGCTGCTGACCGCCTCCGAGGGCCTGGTGAATCGGCTCAACATGCGGGCGCGGCAGGACATCGTGGCGGCCGCGGAGACGGATGTCGTCCTGGCCCGCGCGAAAGCGGGAGAGGCGCGCGACCGGCTGACCCGCTTTCGGGCGCGGGAAGGCCTGCTCGACCCGACGCGGACCGCGCTGGCGGTGGAGCAGAATATCGGGAAGCTCGCTTACGAGGTGGCCCAGGCCAACGCGCAGCTCAGCGAAACGCGGCGCGTTTCGCCGCAGAGCCCCCAGATCGGCGCGCTTCTCGGCCGCATCCGCTCCCTGCAGGCTGAGATCGACCAGGAGCGCGCCAGGATCGGCGGGCAGGACGTGCCGCTCGCACCGCGCCTCGCCGAATACGAGCGGCTGGTTCTGGAGACGGGCTTCGCCGACAAGGCGCAGGAGACGGCTCTCGCCGCACTCGAGGCCGCCCGTACCGAGGCGGTCCGGCAGCAGCTCTACCTGGAACGCGTCGTCGACCCGCGGGTCCCCGATTATCCGGCCTACCCGAAACGGCTCCTCTGGAGCGTTCTGGTTGTCGTGACATCGCTCGCGACTTTCGCGATCCTGCGGGCTTTCATCGGCAACCTGCGCGCCCACGAGCCGCGCTAGCCATGTCCCTCGTTCGGACCGCCCGCCTGCCCGGCATCCCGCCCCTTCCCGCCCTAAGCGCGCCGTCGGCCGAGCCTTCGGTCGGGCCCCGGATCGAGGTGTCCGGCCTCGTGAAGGACTTTCACACGCCCGCAGGACCACGGCGGGTGCTGGACGGGATCAGCTTCTCGGTGGGCATGGGCGATAAGATGGCCATCCTGGGCCGCAACGGGGCCGGCAAGTCGACGCTGATCAAGATCCTGGCGGGCATCCAGCAGCCGACCGCCGGGACGATCCGGCGGGGCCTTCGCATGTCGTGGCCGATCGCGCTGGCCGGCGGCTTCGAAGGCGGCATGACAGGCTATGACAATGTCCGGTTCATCGCCCGCCTCTACGAAGTGCCTTTCAAGGAGACGTTCGACTACGTCGCCGATTTCACCGAGCTCGGCCGCAACATGTACATGCCTGTCCGTTACTACTCGGACGGGATGCGGGCGCGGCTCGCCTTCGGCCTGTCGCTCGCCATCAACTTCGACTGCATGCTGATCGACGAGGTCATCCTCGTCGGCGACCAGCGCTTCCAGCGCCGCGCCCATGACGAGCTCCTGGTGAAGCGCAGCCATTGTGCCATGCTGATCGCGATCCATTCCGGCGCCTTCGTGCGCCAGTTCTGCACGTCGGCCCTGGTCTTGAAGCGCGGGCGGGGGCGCGTCTTCGACGACGTGAACCTTGCCGCGTCGATCTACGAGACGCTATGAGCCGACCTGATTTTTCGACCGCCGCTTTTGACCCTGGTCCTTTTTCCAGCCGCGACGCGCGCGGCGCCTTTGCCGGATCACCTCATTGCCCAAGCCAACGATCCTCATCGAATCCTACAATCTGTCGCTGACCCGGGGCACGGGCATCGCCACCTATGCGCGGAACCTGGCGCGGGCGGTGGAGGCCAGCGGCCATCGTGCCGAGGGGCTGTTCGACGTGCCGGTCGGGATCGACCGGCGCAACCCGGACCTCAGCGAGATCCTGATGTTCGATGCCCTCAGGCCGGGGCCGTCTTCCGCGCTGGGTCGCGCCGCGCAGGCCTTGCGCCGGGAGATCGGCGATCCGTTCGGGGTCCGGACCATGCCCATCGTGCCGGCCGGGGCCGTCGCCGGCCAGGCCCTTTTGCCGTTCCAGGCCTTCGGCCGGTCGCATGGCGTGCCCGGGCTGATCGACCGCGCGCGCCGCCATTTCTACCGCTACGGCCGGCTCCTGCCGGTCCGCCACGCGGAGCCGGCGGCGCTTTTCCACGCGACCCATGCCGTGCCGCTGAAGGCGGCAGGCCTGCCCTCGATCGCGACGATCCACGACATCGTCCCGCTCCGGCATCCGCAGACGACCCTGGACGACAAAAGGTTCTTCTACCGGCTCGTGAAGCGGCTTCTCGCCGAGATGGACCATATCGTGACGGTGTCGGAGTTCTCCCGGCAGGACATCATGGCGATGTTCGGGGTGCCCGCGGACCGGATCACCAACACCTACCAGGCCGTGCGCCTGCCGCCAGGCGCGGACAAGGACGAGACGACCCTCGCCCACGAGTTGCAGTCAGCCTATGGCCTCGAGAAGGACGGCTATTTCCTGTTCTACGGCGCGCTGGAGCCGAAGAAGAATGTCGGCCGGCTGGTCGAGGCCTATGCGGGAAGCGGCGCCAGGATCCCGCTCGTCATCGCCGGCGGCCTCGGCTGGCAATATGACGAGGACCTGGCGAGGATCGGGTCCGAACGCTTCCGGTCCTACCGGGTGGACGGCGGCACGATCCGGCCAGAGCACCGGGTCATCCGGCTGGATTACGTACCGGCGTCCCGCCTCGCCTCGCTCATCCGCGGTGCGCGGGCGGTGACGTTTCCCTCCATCTACGAGGGCTTCGGCCTGCCCGTTCTCGAGGCGATGCTGCTGGGCACGCCGGTGCTGACCTCGACCCTGTCCTCTCTGCCGGAGGTCGCGGGCGACGCGGCGCTGCTCGTCGACCCGTACGATGTCGACGCCATCGCGGCGGGACTGCGCCGGCTCGACGGCGACGCGGACCTGCGCGCCGAACTGGTGCGACGCGGCCGCGAGCGTGCGGCCCTGTTCTCCGAGGAGCGCTATGCCGAGGCCGTCGGCACGGTCTATCGCAGGCTCGTCTGATGGGGCGGCCGATCCTCTACGACACGACGCATTTCGTCTCGCGCCTGCCGGTCGGGACGCCGGCGGGCATCGACCGGATCGACCTGGAATATGGCCGGCACTTCGCGCTGGGCCATCCGGATTTCGCCGGGGGGCTGCACCTGGGATTCGTCTCGCCGCGCGTCGTCGGCCGCGGCCGGGTGCGCCGGCTCGTGGCACGGCTCGGCGAGCGCTGGCGGGAGGATTTTTCGCCCGATGCCGACCCCGCCTTCACGGCGGCGCGCGACTGGATCCTGGGGCGCGGCGCCGGCGACCGGATCGTCGAACGCGCCATGCCGCTGCCGCAGGCGCTGCGCCTGCGGGCCGAGCAGGCGGTGACGGGCAGCATCGTCGATCCGTTCCGGCGCGTGCCGGCCGATGCGATCTACATCGCCACGGCGCAGTACGGGATGGAGCATCCCTATTTCTACCGCTGGCTGGCGAAGCGCCGGGACGTGCGGGCCGTCTTCGTCGCCCATGACCTCATTCCGGTCGACTACCCGGAATTCTTCAAGGCCGGGAAGCTCGACCGCTTCGCCCATGTGCCGCGCACGATGGCGCGGTTCGGCGCCGGGGTGATCGTGTCGAGCCAGGCGGTGAAGGAGCGGCTCGGCGCGCATTTCGCCGGGCTGGGGCGGCGCGACCTGCCGATCCATGTGGAGCCGTTTCCGCCGCCCGTCGCCTTCGGCGCACCGGTCGAGCCGGACGCTGATCTCGCCGGCCTGCCCTATTTCGTGGTGTGCGGCACGATCGAGCCGCGCAAGAACCATCTCCTGCTGCTGCATGCCTGGGCGAGCGCGCTGGAACGCGGGGCCGCCATGCCACGGCTTCTGGTCGTGGGACGGCGCGGCTGGGAGAACGAGCAGGTCGTCGACATGCTGGAGCGCAGCCGGCGCCTGGGCGGCCACGTGCTCGAGGTCGGCGGGATGAGCACGCCGGGCCTGCGGCATCTCCTCGCCCATTCCAGCGGGCTCCTGATGCCGTCCTACGCGGAAGGATACGGGCTTCCCGTCGTCGAGGCGCTGGCGCTGAAGGTCCCGGTCATCGCGTCCGACATCCCGGTCTTCGCCGAGGTGTCGCAGGGATGCGCCACGCTCATCCACCCGACCGACGGACGGGGCTGGCTGGAAGCGATCCTCGCCCTGGCCGACCATGCCTCGCCGGCGGCGCAGGCCGCGCGCGCGGCCGCCGCCCGCTACCGTGCACCGGGCTGGGCCGCCTATTTCGCCAGCGTGGACGGCTTCCTGAAAAGCCTCTGACGCAGCCTCATTTGGCGACGTTGTAGATCGCGGCGCCGGAGAGAGCCGGGCTGACGATGGTGGCGAAGAGCTGCAGCGCCTTCTGCAATTGCGAGAGCGGCGCGTTGGTGACGTATAGGACGTCCTGGCTGCGCAGCGGCATGGCCTGCGCCATGAACATGCCATTCGCCTCGGCCAGATTGAAGCGGTAGATCACCGGGACGAGGCGGTGGCCAGCCGCGAGCGGGCTGGCGGGCTGGATCTGCCGCACGATCTCCGCGGGCTCGAACCGGAACAGGAACACGCCCTGCGGATCGGCCCGGTTGTCGAGGAGGCCGCCGGCGCGGGCGAGCGCCTGCGCCACGGTCATCTGGTCCGTCTCGAACGGGATCTCCGCCGAGCGGCCGGTGGCGCCGTGGACGATCACCGCCCGCGGATCGCGCACCACGGTCAGCGTGTCGCCCGGGCGCAGATAGATGTTCTCGCGCGGGTTGGAGACGATGGCGCTCATGGGCACCGACACGGTGACGCCGCCACGCGAGAGCCGCACCGCCGCATCGCCCACCGGCACGCGGGCCCCGCCCGCCGTGGCGATGACGTCCAGCACCCGGTCGCCGCGCGGCGTCAGGCCGATGCGCCCGCCGGCGCCGACCTCGCCCGTGACGGTGACGGCGCTCGCCACGGCGCGGGACACGGTGACCAGCACCTGGGGCTGGACCGCCTTGCCGGCGAGTTGGCGCTCGATCGTCGCCTGGACCTGAGACGGCGTCTGGTTGGCGACGACGACCCGGCCGGCATAGGGGACGGTGATGGCTCCGTCCCGCCCCACGGGCTGTTCCGGCACCGTGGCGGTCCGCGAACCCGGCGTGAACCGGTCCGGCACCATGGGCGCCGAGAACAGGCCGCCCGCCCCCGCTTCCCAGATCGTTACGGCCAACATGTCGCCGATGCCGATCCGCGGCTCCACGGCCCCGCGATAGTCACCGAATCGGCTGGAGAAGGTCTCGCTGGGGCGCGCCGTCATGATGCGCACGAGCGCCGGCGTGACCTCGAACACCTCGTATTGCCGCAGGAGATCGGACGACGCGTCCGCGAGGGCCTCGGTGCGAGGCCCGTCATTGGGCAGGGCCGAGCATGATGCGGCCAAAACGGCCACGCCCAGCGCCGCGATGAAAACACGCGACATCAGACAATAACTCCGGCGCAATCGGCGGCGAGAAAATGAACCGCAGGAACGGTCTAACCTATAATCGCTTTCCCAACCCTTAGCAGTGACATTGCCGCCACAGCGCCGTGATCAGGCTCGTCCGTCCGGATCGACCGCGCGTCCGGACTTGACAAACGACACGCTATATAGGAATATACACCTATTCATGGATTGATTTTCCGGAGATTGCCGATGGCCGCAACGCCGCGCCTCAGCCTGCCCTATGTGGCGGCCGCTCAATCGCAGAAGCATGTGACCGTCAACGAGAGCCTCGCGCTGCTGGATGCGTTGGTGCACCTGCGGCTGGCGGCTCTCGACGCCGCAATGCCTCCCGGCTCCCCTGCGGGCGGCGATTGTTACGGCGTGCCGGCCGGCGCGTCCGGAGCGTGGGCCGGGCATGATGGCAAGGTCGCGATCTTCCGCGACGGAGCCTGGGACTTCGCAACGCCGATGGAGGGCTGGCGAGCCTATGTCGCCGCTGTCGGCCGGCACTTCGTTCATCGCGGCGGTGCGTGGACCGCCGAGGACGCTTTGATCAGCGACCTGGCAAATCTCAGCCGGCTTGGCGTCGGGACGAGTGCGGATGCCGCCAATCCCCTCTCGGTGAAAGCCGGCGCCGCGCTGCTGGCGGCCCGGACCGTTGCGGAAGGCGGCAGCGGCGATTTCAGGCTGACGATCAACAAGGAGACCGCCGCCAAGACGGCCAGCCTCGTCTTTCAGGACGCCTATTCCGGTCGCGCCGAAATGGGCCTCGCCGGCGATGACGATTTCAGGGTCAAGGTGTCCGCCAACGGCGTGGGCTGGACGGACGCGCTGACGATCAGCCGATCAAGCGGCGCGGTCGGTCTGGGCTCCGCCTCTCTCGCCGGCTACGGGCTGCGGATCGTCAAACCGATGACCGGCACCGCAAGCCCGATCGGCGTCAGCTATACCGGCACCGTCCAGCCGGATGCGACGGGCTTTCCCAACGCCGTCATGACCAGCATCTCAACGGCAGAAGGGAGCTATACTGTCACCGGCATGCGCCATTTCTGCGCCAGCCAGGGTTCGTTCGGCGCTGGTTCTTCGATCATAAGCCAGATCGGCTTCATGGCCGCATCGTCGCTCACCGGCGGCCAGAACAATTTCGGCTTCCTGTCCGACGTTCCCGCCGGAGCGGGTCGCTGGAACTTCTTCGCCAATGGCAGCGCGACAAACCATTTTTCCGGCTCGGTCTGCATCGGCACGACGAACGCACCGGCCAAGCTCACCGTGGCGGGCGCCATCGCGCCGAGCGCGGACAACGCCCATGCGCTCGGAACCGCATCCCTGCGCTTCTCGACCGTCTACGCCGCGACGGGCACCATCAACACGTCCGACGAGCGCGAAAAATGCGACATCGCCGACAGCGAGCTCGGGCTGGATTTCGTCCGCCTTCTGAAGCCTCGCTCCTATCGGTGGCGCGTGGGCGCCCTTCAGCCCGTTCCGCCCGACGCCGGCCGCAAGGATGATGGCGATTTTGATGCCGCCGAGGCGGCTCCTGTAGCCCGGCCCGGCCGAAGGCGTCACTACGGCCTTATCGCGCAGGAGGTGCGTGATGCGCTTCAGCGGCTCGGTACGCACGATTTTGGTGGATACGTCCTGGCCGACGCCAACGATCCGGAGAGCCGGCAGGGTCTGCGATACGATCAGTTTATCGCGCCGCTGGTGAAGGCTTTGCAGGAGGTTGACCGCAGGGTCTGCGCGCTGGAACGCACAGGCCGGGGTTGAACGTCGGCAGCATCTTGCGGACCGGTCACTCCCGCGTTACGAAGTGCACATTCATTTGAGGTTTTATTGTGCACTTATCTAATTTCAAACGCATTGTATTCACTTCCGATCTATTGCGCGTGACAGATGCACCGCAAGGCCGTGCTTCTAATCCTCAGAGGATCAATGTTGACTGGCTTCGTCTTTTAATTGGAAGCCAGATCGAGCAGTTAACAGGAGCGGATAGCTCCATTTATCTACTGGATGATTTCACTGAGCGCATTAATCGAATTTCCGTTTTCCGGAACTTGGATATCGAATTCAGTCACCACGGCTGGGCATCAATTTATGAGACGCTTGACGATCCTGTCATTGAGAATGATATCGTCGGTCCTCTAGAAGGTTGCCTCGTGGTTGGTTTCGAGTTGCCACCTTACTTGATAGCGCAACTTGATAAGCGGAGCATTTCTTATATCGATTTCTGTATCCATCCGATCCGATTTCTTTCTGATTACGTCATGGGGTGCCGGTCAAACATCAGTTCTGTCATCGCCGCGATCAATGCGACGACTTTAACCCAAGAGGATATTGAACCAGACCTTATCGCGCTTCAGGGGCGGGCCAGACGACGGCTCTTCTCCCTCGGCCATCCTGCGAATGGCGCCGTGCTATTTGCCGGCCAAATGCCCGTTGACGCCTCGCTCATAGCCGAAGGACGAATGCTAGGAATCGATGACGTCATCAATGGTCTTGAATTAGCAAAAATTCAATATGGTCACGTTTATTATAAACCGCACCCCCACAGAAAAGACGTACAGATTCTACAGGAAAAAATTTCAGGGCTTCGCGACGTCCATTGGCTTGATATGAATATATACGATCTACTTGGGTGTGGACGGATTCAGGCAGTTTTCTCTCTTTCTTCAAGCGTTTTAACCGAAGCTCAGTTCTTCAACGTCGATGGCGTCAGATTATCACCTCGTGACAGCGAATTTGCTGCATCCGGCTTAGCCGCCGACGGCCGTACACGGTACACGCCGATCAACCATACATTCCTTGGGCGCCAGTTCTGGGATGCAGCACTAAACGGGGCAGCTATCGAAACAACGTCGAATACCGCTTTTTGTCTAACGCGCGGAATTCTCAAGGAAAGCCTTAATATGAAGTGGGGACGATAGATGGACTCCATTTCATGCGTCATGTTTGACATCACACGGCTCTACAAGCGCCGGACCGCCACCCATGCAACTGGCATTGATAGAGTTGATATAAATTATGCACTGTATCTCCTGCTAGAAAAAAGCTTGGAGGTTCATTTTATTTATCAAGCAGAGCAAGGGCCTAGAATTGTTCCTTACTTTCTGTGCAAGCCATGGATTGAGCGGTTATATAAACGATGGTGCGGGGGCCATACCGATTCATCGGACGTCAAAAGCGAGCATATGCTGGTCGCCTTTGTCGAACGCGCTCAGCTTGCTCAAAGCGATCCGCTTGCCGGGAACGTCAAGGCTCATATCTCAAATCGTATTTATCTAAATACGTCACATTATGGCGCCGGTAACGAGCATATGACGTGTGAAATATATAATCGTTATGCCCGGAATTTCTGCTATTTCGTTCACGATGTCATACCCATTACATATCCTGAGTATGTTCGCAACGGTGATAATCAAGTTCACATCGAACGAATAAGAAATATTCTCCGATTTCAACCGACCATTATCGTCAACTCCGATTATACAAAGCATGAATTACAGCGTGTCGTTGCAACTGATAATCTGTCAGTCCCGCGAATTGTAAAGGCCTATATTGGTGTTGAGGACGGCTTGGTAAGCCGCGAGCGCAACAATAACGCCCCGCGGCGCGGGCATTTTCTTGTCATAGGAACGATCGAACCTCGAAAGAACCACATTACACTTCTGCATGTGTGGCGAAATCTTCGTAATGAAATGGGCCAGAATTGCCCTAAACTTATTATTGTTGGAGCTCGAGGTTGGGAGAACGATCACGTTTTCTCGCTCCTCGATCGATGTCCTCGGCTAAAGGATGTTGTGCTGGAGCGCAACGACGTAACGGATAGTGAGTTGCTTGACCTGATGGATGGCGCATCTGCGCTGCTTTTCCCGACCTTTGAGGAAGGTTGGGGAATGCCTTTGGTCGAAGCCATGGCGCGGGGGCTGCCCGCCATCGCATCCGATATCCCTGTCCTGCGGGAGGCAGGGCAATCGCTTTGCGATTACGTGGACCCGGTGGACGCTCCAGGCTGGCGTCGTGCCGTTCTCGACTACTGCGATAGCCAAGGTTCCCGTCGATCGGCGCAAATTGAACGCCTGCGGGACTTCGTGCCGCCGACCTGGCAAACGCATTTTGAGACTTTCAGAAAGGTTCTAACCGATCACCCGCGTCCGACGTCTCATCGGCCGCGAAGAGCCAAACCGTTTGCCGGAGACATCATCAGCATTTCGGAGAAGCTGGAGTTGCGCGAGTTCAGCTCTATCGCCGAGGAGGTTTCCCTCGCGCTGACAGAATCGTTGGATCGGAAGTCAGTCAAAGCATGGTTTTCACGGGTCCCTCTTGCAGCCAAACCGAGTGCCGTGCAAGTCGCGGATTATTGCCGCGACCAGAAGCGATGGGCTGACGCATGCGCGGCCTACGAGGTCGCACTCAGCAACGACCCCGATCGTGCCGATCTTTTCGTCCAGCTCGGCAATTGCCGGAAGGAGGCGGGTGATTTCAGCGGTGCTTACGAAGCCTATCTGGCTGCCGAACGGCTTGATCCCGATGACGCAGACATCCGCCTCCAGCTAGGACACCTCTTCAACAAGCGCGGCCACTTGCCGGATGCCGCGCTCTATTACGAGCTCGCCGCCATGCTCGCTCCTCACGATCCAGACGTCAGGTTTCATTTTGAACAAGCGATTGCGCGCCTAGGAGCCATCCATGAACAATGATTTTCAGAAGGCTCTGCTGAAGCAGATTCTGGATACGAAATGGTTTCACGTAATCGACCTGCCAGGAGGCGTATCGACGCCCGGCATCTCGGATATTCGTGCCGAGCCGGCCAAATACGGACTCGACCAAACGAATAGTATGAAGGATTGGCGCGTTCTGGATGTGGGTGCACTCGATGGCTTCTGGTCCTTCTATGCTGAGGATAGTGGCGCGGCCGAGGTTGTCGCCATCGACGTGGATGATTACCGGGCCTACGATTGGAGTTTTGAGGGACCGCCGACAGGGCTGGCCGACGCCGCGCAAAAATATGCGCGCTATTGGCTACTTCACACCTACCGAAATTCCAGCATCCGACGCCGGACAATGACGGTCTATGACGTGGACTGTGAAGCAATCGGAGCTTTCGATCTGATCATCTTCTACGGGGTCTTGTACCATCTGCGTCATCCGCTTCTGGCATTCGACCGGTTGCGGCGGGTGTGCCGGGGCACCGTCATCGTGGAAACGCATGTCTGTAACGCGCGGCGCCGCTCACCTGCCTCGCTGTTCTACCTCGACGATGTCATGGACGGGCCGACAAACTGGACCGGCCCAAGCGAGGCAGCTGTTGTCCATTGGATGCGATCTGCTGGTTTCACGACCATCTTCGCGGAAACCGAGGCCGCCCAGGTCCGCGCGGACCGCCAGCGTTTTATCGGCTGCGTCGACGAGGCGGCAGCACGTCGCTTCCGTTCGCTGACGAATTTCGCAGAATGCGGCCCAGACTATTTTCAAGCCTGTCGAAAGGCCGTGAAAGCTGAATTACAGCAGAGCCCGCTCTAGGCTCCGCTTTTAACCCCGCCGCACGAAATCGATGCCCTCCACCGTGATGCTCCAGGCCCGTTCGGGCGATCGGATTACCGTCTCGAAGTTCACGAGATCGCGCAGCACGGTCGCCGTGAAGCAGGGGTCCGTTCCTTCAACCATCGCCTCGAATGTGGAGTGGCCCATATGGCTCGTGATCCGGACGAGCGTGCCGCGGGGCAGGCGGCCGCGCAGCCTCATCTCCCATATGCCGCGCGGCAGGAACCAGTACGGACCGTGGCTGACCAGCTGGTTCCCCTCACCGGAGCCCGTGAGGCCCGTCGCTTCCGTCGCCAGGGGCGAGCCGGGCGGCCGCCACATCTGCGCCGGGTGGATGGTGAAGCGGCGGCGGTCCCGGTCTTCCGGGCCGATCTTCCGCCGCGTCGCCAGGACATAACCGGAAAAGGCGGGGAGGTCCGCGGCGGCGAGCGGTGCGAGCCGCGCGCCGGGCCTGGCCGCATATAATGACAGCCCTTCGCCGGCCAGGAACGCGGCCAGTTCGTCTTCGTAGCCGGCAGCGAGGCCGAGCTTCTCGAACAGGATCGCGATGCCGGGAGACCGGCGGATGATGCCGGCCATGCCGCGCAGGACGGGCAGTTCATGGCCTTCCACGTCGATCTTGACGAGGTCACAGACGAGATCCTGCGGCACGATGGCGTCCAGGGGACGAACATGGCCTGAGACGGTGGTGCCCGGCCCTCCGGCGCGGCCGATGGCGCCGCCGCCCAAATGGTGCGGCGGGTAGGCGAAGGTCACCGCGGCCTCCCGATCCGACGCGCCGCATGGGGCGACGGTGACGCGATCGGCCAGGCCGTTCACGAAGGCGTTCCGCCAGGCCAGATGCGCGAGCTCCGGATGGGGCTCGACGGCGATGACGCGTCCGGCCGTCAGGCGCTGGGCCACCATGACGGCGAAGAAGCCGAGATTGGCGCCCACATCGAGGAAAACCGTCTCGGGCTTCAGGAAGCTCAGCAGGATATCCAGGTTGTCCTGCTCGTATCGCCCGCCGGCGATCAGGTTGGCGGGGCCGCCGAAATCGTCGCCGTTGACGTAGAACGGCCGTCCGTCGGCCAGATAGGTGAGGACGAGGCCGTTGCCCACATGGACGGCCAGCCGCTCGCGCAGGAACTGCACCTCGTCGCGCAGGAGCGCCAGCTCGGTCCGGATGTCGGCAAGGTCCGTCATGGCATCTCCCGGCCGGCCCGCGGCAGGCGCCGCACGCTCACGTCCCGCAGCATCAGGATGCCCTCGATGGCCCCCTCGTCGATCGAGAGGCGCAGCTCGGTCGGGCATTTCGGATCGGCGATCGCGATGTCGAGCGCGAGGCTGAGGTCGCCGTCGGCTGGAAGCGGCACGCGAAGCTCGGCGTGGATCACGAGGCAGGACACCTGCGCCAGGAGCATGTTGCCGGAGCCGTTGTCCCGCACGGACAGCGCGACCTCGACCCGCCAGAGCCCCGCCGGCAGGCCCATATAGGGGCCATAGACGATGGTGCGCGCCTGGCCGGTCAGGTCGATCTCGCCGGTGGCGGGCTCGTCCGGCTCGTCGAGCCGCATCAGCAGCGGGAGCGGCCAGCGCGCCTCGTCCACTGGCCGGCGCGCCGCCAGCGCCCGGTAGGCGTGAAGCGCCTCCGCCGCGAGGCGCCGCTCGGGTTCCGACAGGGCGGAGCCGACGCTTCGCCAGCCGGGATGGCGCCGCGCGGCGTCGCGCACGGCCAGGGCGCGCCAATCGGCATCCAGCGTCGCCATCTGGCGCTCGAGCCGCTCCAGCCGCTCGCCCTCCGCCTCGATCCCGAGGAAGGGCAGCAAGGCCTCCATCAGCTCGCCCACCGTCGTGGCGCGCCCCACCGCGATGCCGGCGGTCGCGAAATCCGGGTCCACCAGCACCGGCTCCAGTGACGCGAAGCACAGGGACGCGGTGCGGATGGCGAGGCGCGGCTCCATGTCCCGATCGCGGACGAGCGAGGCCGCCGTCTCGACCGGTTCGGACAGGATCACGAAGATGGGCGCGGAGGCCGACCTGAGCAGCGCGACGAGCGAGGCGTCCGGCGCCTCGGAGGTCACCAGCACCGCGGGATGGGCCCGGCGTCTCCAGGCCTGCTGGAGATCGGACCGGCTGTTCACCGCGAAACGATCCATCGGACCGGCAAGCACCGTCAGCGCGGCCGCCGCGATGTCCACGCACGCCGCAAACTCAATCGATGGCGTCCCGAACAGGACAAAAAGCATTGGTCAGGCAATCCGATCCGCCGCAACGGCGGACAGGCCGACATAGCGCGAGGCGCACCGAAACGGCAATCCCGTTCGTGTGGCTCCGGTCGCTGCACAACGGAATAAGCCATCCCGCGGGAAACGAAGCCGTTGCAGTCGCTCATGTCGAAGCGCAAGTTGTCGGCATTCTTGATCAATTGCAGACGGAACTCTTCATGTTGACATTTGTTAACATTTATTGCCTAGTGGAATGGCGTCTTGGCTAGGCTTCGGCATCCGAACAAAGAAGTCGATGAAGCCGTCGCCTACGCCGAAGCGCAAGGATGGACGTGGCGGAAAATGGGGCATTGGGGGCGGCTGTTCTGCGCCCAGGCCGACCGGGACGGCTGCCAAGTGGGGGTGAACAGCACGCCGCGTGTTCCGGAAGCCCATGCGCGGCAGATCCGTCGTGCTGTCGACAGGTGTCCACACAAGCGGGAGGATAAGGATGCCGACCTTTGAATTCAGCATCATCGCTTCCGGCCTCGATCCAGCGTCCGACGACTTCGAGGCCCGGTTCTATGAAGCCGGATGCGACGACGCGACGATCTCGTTCCAGAAGGGGCATATCATCGCCGATTTCGCCCGGCTGGCGGCCTCCTTCGACGTAGCGGTCGCCTCCGCGATCGCGGACGTCATGAAAGCGGGAGCGAGGGTCGAGCGTGTCGAGCCGGATCCGCTTGTCAGCCTCGCCGACATGGCCGCCCGCGCCCGCATGACCAGGGCAGCCATGACCCATTATTCGAAAGGCGCGCGCGGCAGAGGTTTTCCCGCGCCCGTCGCCCGCATCACCTCGGACAGCCCGCTGTGGAGCTGGCGGTCGGTCGCGCTCTGGCTGTTTCGCAACAAGCGCCTCCAGCGAGAGGCCGCCATCGAAGCCGAGGTCATTCAAGAGGCCAATGACGCGATCAGCGCCGGCCTTTCGGATTTCAGCCAACGGCTTCGCAGAAGGGCGCTGGAAGTCGAGCGGACGCTTTAGGCCGAAACCCGCGTGATTGACTCCCCAAGCGCAACCGTATCACTTGCCAGCGCCCGAACGATGGGGGCCCGCCATTTTTGATGCCACGCGCGATTTTCCCGCGCCTCTCCACGCCATGCCTGCCGATCCCGCCATGCGGGAGACACGCCCGGTCGTGAAGCCGACCGGGTTTCGCGAATATGACGCGCGCTGGTGGTTCGGCTTTCCCGGCTCGCCCAAGGAGCCGGAATTGAACCTGATGGGCGTGCAGGCCGTGGGGCTTGGCCTTGCCACCCTCGCCCGCCGGCGGGGCGTAACGCCCGACATCGTGGTGGGCCACGATTTCCGCGCCTATTCCGGCGCGATCAAGATGGCGCTCGTCTCCGGCCTGATGGCGGGCGGCATGCGCGTCCACGATATCGGCCTGTGCCTCTCGCCCATGGCCTATTTCGCCCAGTTCGCGCTCGATTGCGCGGGCGTCGCCATGGTCACGGCGTCGCACAACGACAATGGCTGGACCGGGGTGAAGATGGGCTTCGACCGGCCCGTCACCTTCGGGCCGGACGAGATGGCCGCCCTGCGCGACATCGTGCTCGCCGGCGACTTCGAGACGGCGCCGGGCGGGGCCTACCGCTTCCATGACGGCTTCTTCGCCCGCTACGCCGCCGAGTTGACGGACCGCCCGAGGCTGAAGCGCCGGCTCAAGGTCGTCTGCGCCTGCGGCAACGGCACGGCCGGCGCCTTCGCGCCGCAGATCCTGGAGGCGCTCGGCTGCGAGATCGTGCCGCTGGATACCGGGCTCGACCATTCCTTCCCGCGCTACAACCCGAACCCCGAGGACATGGAGATGCTCCATGCCATGGCGGAGGCCGTGCGCGCCCACGGGGCGGACGTGGCCCTCGGCTTCGACGGGGACGGCGACCGGTGCGGGATCGTGGACAATGAGGGCCACGAGATCTTCGCCGACAAGATCGGCGTGATGCTGGCGCGGGACCTCTCGCGCGTGCACGGCCCCTCGCGCTTCGTGGTCGACGTGAAGTCCACCGGGCTCTTCGCGTCCGACCCGGAGCTCCGGCGCCTCGGCGCGCAGACGGAATACTGGAAGACCGGCCATTCCTACATCAAGCGGCGGGTGCGGGAGCTGAACGCCCTCGCCGGCTTCGAGAAGTCCGGCCATTTCTTCTTCAACGCGCCGGTGGGCCGCGGCTACGACGACGGGCTGGTGACGGCCATCGCGGTCCTCGACATGCTGGACCGCAACCCCGACCGCACGATGGCGGAGCTCTACCGCGACCTGCCGCGGACATGGGGCACGCCGACCATGTCGCCGCATTGCCCGGACGAGGAGAAGTACCAGCTCGTCGAGCGGGTGCGCGCCCGGTTCGAGGCCATCCGCGCGGAGGGCGGCACGGTGGCCGATGCGCCGATCGCCGACATCGTCACGGTCAATGGCGTGCGCGTCACGGCGCCGGACGGCACCTGGGGGCTGGTGCGGGCATCGTCCAACAAGCCCGAACTCGTGGTCGTGATCGAAAGCCCCGTGTCGGAGGCGCGGATGCGCGCCATGTTCCACGCGGTCGATGCCATCCTGCGGGAGAACCCGCAGGTCGGCGCGTATAACCAGTCGATCTGACAGGCCGGCCAGCGAGGGGCGCCGCACATCATGCCGACCATCGTACCCGTCATCATGTGCGGCGGCTCGGGCTCGCGGCTCTGGCCCGCCTCCCGCGAGACCTATCCCAAGCAGCTCTTCGCCTTCGGCGGCGGACGCTCGCTGTTCCAGGAGACCGTGGCGCGGGTGACCGGCGACGCCTTCGGGCCGCCCATCGTGGTGACGGGCAACGATTACCGGTTCCTCGTCGCCGAGCAGTTGCGCGACATGGGCACCGGCGGCGACATCGTGCTGGAGCCGATGCGGCGCGACAGCTGCGCGGCCATCGCGGCGGCCGCGCATCTCGCCGTCCAGCGCGGAACCGACCCGGTGCTCCTCGTCCTCGCCGCGGACCACGCGATCCCCGATCCGGCCGATTTCCGCGCCCATGTGATGCGCGGGCTGGCAGCCGCCGAAGCGGGCTGCCTCGTCACGTTCGGCATCAGGCCGCGCCACCCGGCGACGGGCTTCGGCTATATCCGGCCAGGCGCGGCGCTCGACGGGACGGAGGGCGTGCGGCGCGTCGAGGCCTTCGTCGAGAAGCCGGACGAGGCGACAGCGCGGCGCTATCTCGCGGACGGCTATCTCTGGAATTCCGGCAATTTCCTGTTCCGGGCCGGCGCGTTCCTGGCCGAGCTCCGCCAGCATGCGCCGGAGATCCACGACGCCGTCGGGCGGGCGGTGGCGGGCGCGGCCCGCGACCTCGATTTCCTGCGCCTGGAGCCGGAGGCCTTCGCCGCCTCCCCCGCCCGGCCGGTGGACATAGCGGTCATGGAGAAGACCGGGCACGCGGCGGTCGTGCCCTCGGACTTCGCCTGGTCGGATATCGGCTCCTGGTCGGCGGTCTGGGACATGGCGGAGAAGGACGAAGCCGGCAATGCCCGCGAGGGCGACGTCGTCTTCGAGGCCTCGCAGGGCTGCTACGCCTATTCGCCCGAACTCCTGGTGACGGTGGTCGGCCTGAAGGACGTCGTCACGGTGGCGACCCGCGACGCCGTGCTGGTGGCCGCCAAGGACCGCTCGGAGGACGTGAAGGCGCTCGTCGGGCGCCTCGGCGGCATGGGCCGGAGCGAAGCGGTGGAGCATCTGCGCCATTACCGGCCCTGGGGACGCTACGAGCAGATCGACCGCGGCCGGACCTACCAGGTGAAGCGCATCACGGTGGCGCCGGGCGGCGTCCTCTCGCTTCAGAGCCATCGCCACCGTTCCGAGCACTGGGTGGTGGTCTCGGGCACCGCGCGGGTGACGGTGGACGGTGCGGTGCGGGACCTCCACGTCAATGAATCCACCTATATCCCGCTCGGCGCGCGGCACCGGCTGGAAAATCCCGGCACGGAACCGCTCGACCTGATCGAGGTCCAGTGCGGCGACTATCTCGGCGAGGACGACATCGTCCGGTACGAGGACGTCTACAACCGGTGAGCGTCAGAAGGTCGACGACCGCAGCGTCAGGCCGCCATCGACCGCGATCACCTGGCCGGTGATGTAGGCCGCGTCGTCGGATGCCAGGAACGCGGCGAGCTTCGCCACGTCCCAGGCATCGCCCATGCGTCCGGCGGGACATGCGGCGTCGCGGCGGCGGAGCATCGCATCCACCTCGTCCGCCGACATGCCGGCGCCGAGCGTCTTCTCCACCATGGGCGTGCGCATCAGACCGGGCATGATGGCGTTCGCGCGGATGTTCCGGCCCGCATAGTCCAGCGCCACCGCGCGCGTGAACTGGTTCACCGCCGCCTTGCTCGCGGCGTAGGAGACGTAGGTCGGCCCCACGGAGGTGATCGCGCCGACCGAGGACACATTGACGATGGCGCCGCCTTGGCGCGCCACCATGACCGGCAGCACGGCCTTGCAGGTCAGGAACATGCTCGTGACGTTGACCGCCATCACGCGGTTCCAGCTCTCCAGCGAGGTTTCGACCGGACCGCCGAGTTCCAGCGTGCCGACATTGTTGTGCAGGATGTCGATGCCGCCGAAGGCGTCGCAGGCCTGGCTCACCATCGTATGGACGGCTTCCAGGTCGGTCACGTCGCCGGCCAGGGCCAGCGCCTCGCCGCCCTCGGCGCGGATCAGGCCGGCGGTCTCCTCGGCGGCTGCCGCGCTGATGTCGCAGCAGGCGACGCGGGCGCCTTCGCGGGCGAAGAGCACCGCGGCGGCCTTGCCGTTGCCCCAGCCCGGTCCGATCGAGCCCGCGCCCGTGACGAACGCGATCCTGCCGTCCAGCCGTCCCATGGATGCATCTCCCGTCCGCCTGCCCTCAATGTCGGCGGCGGACGGGAGAAAGGGAAGCGCCTCAGGCGCCGGGCTTCATGACGACCTTGATGCAGCCGTCCTGCTTGTCGCGGAAGGTCTTGTAGAGGTCCGGACCCTCGGCGAGCGTCGCGGTGTGGGTGATGACGAAGGACGGATCGATCTCGCCGTCCTCGATCTTCTGCAGCAGCGGCGCAAGGTAGCGGTGGGTGTGGGTCTGCCCGGTGCGGACGGTCAGCCCCTTGTTCATCAGCGCCCCGAACGGGATCTTGTCCAGGAAGCCGATATAGACGCCGGGGATGGAGAGCGTGCCTCCCTTGCGGCAGCACATGATGATCTGGCGCAGGACGTGCGGCCGGTCGGTGCCGAGATAGACGGCGGCCTTGGCGGCATCGAGCATGGAATCGAGGCTCGCCGTCGTGTGGGCCTCGGTGCCCACCGCGTCGATGCAGCGGTCCGGCCCCATTCCGTCCGTCATCTCCATGAGGCGGTCATAGACGTCCGCCTCGTCGAAATTGATGATCTCGGCCCTGCCGTGGGTCTCCGCCATGGCAAGGCGCTCAGGCACGTTGTCGATGGCGATGACGCGCCCCGCGCCCATCATCCAGCAGCTCTGGATGGTGAACTGCCCGACCGGGCCGCAGCCCCACACGGCGACCGTGTCGCCGGGCTCGATCCCCGCATTCTCGGCGGCCATGTAGCCGGTGGGGAAGATGTCCGACAGGAACAGGACCTGCTCGTCGGGCAGCCCGTCCGGCACCTTGATCGGGCCGACATCGGCAAAGGGCACGCGCATATATTCCGCCTGCCCGCCCGCGAAACCGCCCAGCATGTGGGAATAGCCGAAGAGCCCCGCCGGCGAATGGCCCATGGCCTGCCGGGCCAGATGGGCGTTGGGGTTCGAGCGGTCGCAGAGCGAGAAGAGCTGCTTGCGGCAGAAATAGCAGTCGCCGCAGGAGATGTTGAACGGCACGACCACCCGGTCGCCGATCTTCAGGTTCGTGACCGCGCTGCCGACCTCGACCACCTCGCCCATCGTCTCGTGGCCGAGGACGTCGCCGCTCTCCATCGTCGGCATGAAGCCGTCATAGAGATGCAGGTCCGAGCCGCAGATCGCGCAGGCCGTGACCCTGATGACGACGTCGCGCTCGTGCTCGATCCGGGGATCGTCGACGCTGTCGCAGCGGATATCGTTCTTGCCGTGCCAACACAGGGCCTTCATGCGCATCCTCCCTGAAGCTACCAAGGGAAATGGATGCGCGGACTCAACGTTCCTCCGCTGCGCTTGAGAAACAGGCGCTAACGCAACGGCAGAGCTTGGCTTTTCCGGCTGATTATTGCGGCCCGGCCCGAAGGGCGAGCGGCGTGGATCGCGATTCCCGCGGACGGGACGAATGGTAGCGAGGGAGGGATTCGAACCCCCGACACAAGGATTATGATTCCTCTGCTCTAACCAACTGAGCTACCCCGCCACTCGTACCGGCAGAGCCGGCGCCTCGCGGCGGGAGGGGATATACGGGGCGTTGCGGGGAGCGTCAAGGAATGCGGCCGCAAATCCGCGGCCGCCGGCTCAGGCCGGTTTGCGCATCCGCATGACCTTGAAGAAGCCGCCGGGGAAGACCGGCTCGATGCCCAGGACCTCGACGCCGCGGGACGCCGCCCAGGCGGCGATGCGGGCGGACTTGAAGCCCGAACTCCAGCCGACGGCGCGCCAGATCGAGGCGGTCATGTCCTCCAGCCGGCCCATGACCGGGCCCGTGGCGCCGAAATGGTTGGCGAGGACGATGCCGCCGCCGGGCTTCACCACGCGCAGGAAGCCGTCGAGCGCCTGTTCCGGGTCCGGCACCAGCGTGATGAGGAACTGGGCGACGACAGCGTCGAAGCGCGCGTCGGCGAAGTCCAGGTGGCAGGCATCCATGACGCGCAGTTCGCGCACATGGGTGAGGCCGCGCCGCTCCACCTTCTCCTGCGCGCGGGCGAGCATGTCCTGGGACAGGTCGACGCCGACGACCGCGCTGTCCGGCGGGTAATAGCCCAGCGACAGGCCGGTGCCGACGCCGACCTCCAGGATGTCCCGGCCATGGACGAGCGCGGCCTCCACCGCCTTGCGGGCGGCCGGCTCGGTCAGCTTGTCGTAGATGAGATCGTAGATCGGCGCCCAGCGCGCATAGGCCTTGCGCATATGGTCGATCTGGGAACCGTCGGTGATGCTCATGGCCGCCTTCTTGGGGTTCGGACTGATCGGGTCGGATGGTCAGGCCGCGGCCGGGACCGTGGCGGAGGCGGCGCGGGCGATGGTGCCCCCGCCGAGGACGCGGGCCTCGTCGCCGGCGCCGTCATAGAAGACGCAGGCCTGGCCGGGGGACACGCCCTCCTCCGCCGCCAGCAGCGTGACGACGGGCGTGCCGTCGGCATCGAGCTGGAGCTGGGCGGCTTTGGGCGCGCGGGTGGACCGGACGCGGGCCGCGATGTCCAGCGGCTCGGCCGTCAGCGGCGCGTCTCCGAGCCAGTTCACGTCGCGCAGGCGGATCGAACGGGTCGCGAGCGCCTCGCGGGGGCCGACGACGACGCGGCGCGCCTCGGCATCGAGCCGCACGACGTAGAGGGGCTCCCCGGCGGCGACGGACAGGCCGCGCCGCTGGCCGATCGTGTAGCGAAGCACGCCCTCGTGGCGGCCGAGAACGCGCCCGTCCAGATGCACGATGTCCCCGGGCTGGGAGGAGCCGGGCTTCAGCTTCTCGATCACGTCGGCATAGCGGCCGCCCGGCACGAAGCAGATGTCCTGGCTGTCGGCCTTCTCGGCGACGGCGAGGCCGAATTCCCGGGCGAGCGCGCGCGTCTCGCTCTTGGGCAGCCCGCCGAGGGGGAAGCGCAGCAGGTCGAGCTGGTCCGCCGTCGTGGCGTAGAGGAAATAGCTCTGGTCGCGGTCGGGGTCGGCGGCGCGGTAGAGGGCGCGGCGCCCGCCATCCAGAGCCCGGCTGACGACGTAATGGCCGGTGGCGAGCGCATCGGCGCCCAGATCGCGGGCGGTGGACAGCAGGTCCCGGAACTTGACCGAGCGGTTGCAGTCAACGCACGGGATCGGCGTCTCGCCCGCGAGATAGCTCTCCGCGAAGCGCTCCATCACGGCGTCGCGGAAGCGGCTCTCGTAATCGAGCACGTAATGGGGAATGCTCAGCGTCTCGGCGACGCGGCGGGCGTCGTGGATATCCTGCCCGGCGCAGCAGGAGCCGGCCCGGTGCACGGCCTCGCCGTGGTCGTAGAGCTGGAGCGTCACGCCCACCACGTCGTAGCCGTCGCGCTTGAGCATGGCGGCGACGACGGAGGAATCGACGCCGCCGGACATGGCGACGACCACGCGCGTGTCGCGCGGGTCCTTCGGCAGGTCGAGGCTGTTCAACGGCATGGGATGGGAGGCCTGGACGATCCGGACCCTCCCATACGGCACTTTTTGCCGCCGGGGAAGTTTTGACCGCGGGCAGGCGGCGCCACTTTCCAGCAAGTCATTGGTTGCGATGGATTTTTTTGCCCGCGATCCTGGCCCGGTCCTTGCGACGCATGAGGGCCGGCCTGTCCCATCGGGCCGGACCGCACGATGCAAGGACGAGCCAAGGTCGCGTATGCCCAGAAGCGTCGAAGCCCCGGTCAATCCCCTCGCCCCGCCCATGCGGGCCGCGAACCGTCCGCCGCGTCCCGCCGAGCGGACCGAGCGGTTCGTGCCGGACCTGCCCGAGCGCGCGGCTCCCCAGGCGAAAGAGCGGGCCGAGGCGCGCCGGAACGAGCCCCTGCCGGAGCGCGGCATCCGGAGCGACGGCAAGGAAAGGCCGGACGCTAAAGGAAAACCGGACGCCAAGGCGCCCGACAAGGCGGCCGATGGCGAGGCCGCCGCGCGCAAGGCTTCACCGGAGGCCGGACGGCCGCAGGGCGAGGCGTCGGGGAACGCGGAGGCCGACGCCTCCGGGACACCCGTCGATACTGCCGCCTTGGTCGCGCTGCAGATGGAGACGACAGGCGAGACCCCGCCGGCTGCCGGCGCGGTCGCCGTTGAGGCCGCCGCGATGGCGCCCGCCCTGGCCGCGCTGGCGAACGACCAGCCTGAACCCGAGGGGAACGGCGAAACCGGTGCCGATCCCGCCGCCGCGGCGACGGTCCCCGTCGCGCTTCCCGTCCCTCCCGTCGCGGCCGTGCCGGCCGAAGGCGAGGGCGAGACGGCAGACGACGAGACGTCCGAAGAGGTCAGCGCGGACGCGCCGTCCGCGCCGGTCGCCGATGCCCTCCCCGACATCCGCCTCCAGCCGGCGGCTCCGGTCGCGGCGCCCGAAAATGCGGCCGCCGACACCACTTCGACCGACGGCGAGACGGACGTCGCCATTTCCAGCGGCGCTGGCCAGCGGCGCGGCGAAGGCCAGCCCGGCCCATCCCCCGTCGCACTCGCGGCGATCGAGGGCTCGCAGGGCCGTGCCCCCGAGGCTCTGGCGAAAGCGGGCCCGCCGCAGGGCGAGACGCGCCCCGGCGAGACGCCGAAGCCTCAAGCCCAGGCCGCCACCGGCGGGCCGGACCTTTCCGCCTTGGAGACCAGGGCCGAGCCGGCGCCGACCGCCCAGGCTTATCAGCCCTCTTCGCCGTTCGATCTTCGCCCCGCTCCGCTCGTCGGCCCGCAGGGGCTCGAGGCCGGCGCGCGCGTCGGCCAGGGCGGTCATAACCAGCCCCTGCCCCTGCCCGCGCAGAATCCGGCCGGCCAGCCTTTCGTGCAGGCCGGGCTCGGCGCGGTGCCGATCGAGATCGGCATGAAGGCCATGGCGGGCGTCAACCGGTTCCAGATCCGGCTCGATCCGCCGGAACTCGGCCGGGTCGAGGTGAAGCTGGAGGTCAGCGATGCCGGCGAGGTCCGTGCCTCGCTCGTCGTGGACAAGGTCGAGACGCTCGCCCTGCTCCAGCGCGATGCGAAGACGCTGGAGCGCGCCTTCGAGCAGGTCGGCCTGAAGCCCTCGGACCAGGGGATCGACCTCTCGCTGCGCGACCAGTCGCAGCGCCAGGGTCAGAACCAGCCGCAGGACGGGGAGCGGCAGGGCCGCCGGCCCGAACCCCGCAACGACGATGCCTATGGCCGCACGGCCGAGATCGCCGCCGACAACCTGCCGCCCGCCCGTCTGTGGCGGGGGACGGCCGGCGGCGTCGACCTGAGAATCTGAGAAGGAGCGCCCCATGGACGCCGCAGCACTCACCAGGACCGGAACCGCCACGACCGCCCAGGCGGCCACCGGGGCGACCTCGCGCCAGGCCATCGCGCAGAACTTCGATTCCTTCCTGCTGCTGCTGACGACGCAGCTGAAGAACCAGAACCCGCTGGAGCCGCTGGACACCAACCAGTTCACCCAGCAGCTGGTGCAGTTCGCCTCCGTCGAGCAGCAGCTGAAGACCAACGACACGCTGGGCGCGCTACTCAACTCCTCGAAGGCGCAGAACGCCACCAACGCCGCGGCCTTCATGGGCAAGACGGTCACGGCGGACGGCGCCACGACGCAGCTTTCCGGCGGCAGCGCGAAATGGGTGCTGAACGCGCCGCGCGCGGCGGCCGACGCCGTCGTCACGATCCGCGACAGCAAGGGCAACATCGTCTTCCAGGACCGGGGGACGCTGGCCCAGGGCGCCAACACCTATAGCTGGGACGGCCGCACCAACGCCAACGGCACGGCGCCGGACGGGGATTACCAGATCACCGTGACGGCGCGGGACGTCGCCGGACAGGACATGACGGTGAAGAGCGAGATCTCCGGCAAGGTCACCGGCGTCGACCTCTCCGGCGAGACGCCTGTGCTGCTGATCGGCGCCACGCGCGTCTCCATCGACACGGTCAAGTCGGTGAGCGGTTGAGGCCGCGATTCGCACGAATCAAAAGGACCGGCTGCGCTTAGGCAATTCTTAAGCGCCCGCCCCTAACCTCAGGGGGAACGTTGGTCAGTAGAGTTGTGTGAGCGTAATCATGACCGATCCCCATCGCCCGAGGGTCAAATACGTCATCGGGCCGGACGGAAGCCCCCTGACGATCGCGGACCTGCCGCCGCCGAGCACGCGCCGCTGGGTCATCCGCCGCAAGGCCGAAGTCGTCGCCGCCGTCCGTGGCGGTCTTCTGAGCCTGGAAGACGCCTGCAAGCGCTACACGCTCACCGTCGAGGAATTCCTGAGCTGGCAGCATTCGATCGACCAGCATGGCCTGGCGGGCCTGCGCACGACGCGAATCCAGCACTACCGGCAATAGGCCGCACGCGGCACCGGTTCACGGTTCGAGAGGGGGAGCACGGCGACGCCGCGCTCCCCTTCGCGCGTTTGGCGCCATTTCCCGCAGAAAACATCAACCGTCCGGCAGGAAAAAGTCGCGCCGTTAAGGGAAGTTAACCCTTCATTCACCACAAGCCGGGAAATTCTTGCCTAGTGCTCCCGAGGGGGAGCGGGCGGGTGGTGTTCGGTTAAGTGAACGGGGCAGTCGAATTCCTTCGCAAGTTGGGTCCGTCGCGTCTGGGCGCGATGATCGCCGTCACCTTCGCCCTCGTCGGCTTCTTCGCCTTCGTGATCATGCGGGTGACGCAGCCCGAGATGGGCATGCTCTATAACGAGCTGTCCTTCCAGGATTCCAACACGATCGTCCGCGACCTCGATTCCCGCGGCGTGAAGTACGAGCTGCGCAACGAGGGCCAGACGATCCTGGTGCCCCGCGCCGACATCACGCGCCTGCGCATGGAGATGGCCGGCAAGGGCCTGCCCTCGGGCGGCGGCGTCGGCTACGAGATCTTCGACAAGGGCGACGCCTTCTCCGCCACGTCCTTCGTCCAGGGCGTGAACCACCTGCGGGCCCTGGAGGGCGAACTCGCCCGCACGATCAAGGCGATCGGCCGCGTCCAGCAGGCGCGGGTCCACCTCGTCATCCCCGAGCGGCGCCTGTTCGAGCGCGACCGCGACGGCGCGCGCGCCTCCATCGTGCTCAAGCTCGCCGGCGAGCTCGATGCCGGGCAGGTCCGCGCCATCCGCCACCTCGTCGCCACTGCCGTCAACGGCCTGAAGCCCGAGCGCATCTCGATCGTGGACGAGCGCGGGCGGCTCCTGGCCGACGGCACGCAGGCCGATGGCGGCATCGCCGCGGTGATCGACGACAAGCAGGCCGGCTTCGAGCGGCGCCTGCGCACGCAGGTCGAGGAGATCGTGGCGGGCATTGTCGGTTCGGGCCGCTCCCGCGTCCAGGTCGCGGCCGAGATGGACATGAACCGGATCGAGAGCCGGTCGGAGAGCTTCGACCCGGAGAGCCGCGTCGTGCGCTCGACCCAGTCGCGCAACGAGACCGCCACCTCCGGCGCCAACGACAACGGCGTCACCGTCGGCAACGAATTGCCCGGCGCCAATCCGCAGCAGCCGGGCGCGGGCCAGCGCGACGCTTCCAACAAGAACGAGGAGGTCGTCAATTACGAGATCTCCCGGACCACCCGGACCGAGGTCGTCGAGGCCGGCCGGGTGAAGCGTCTTTCGGTCGCCGTCCTCGTCGACGGCGTCTATGGCCGGGCCGCCAACGGCGAGCAGACCTACCAGCCGCGCCCGCAGGAGGAGCTGGACCGGATCGCGGCGCTCGTGCGCTCCGCCATCGGCTTCGACCGCAACCGCGGCGACCAGATCGAGGTGGTGAACCTGCGCTTCGCCGAGCCGCCGCCGGTGCCGGAGATCAAGGAGCCGTCGCTCTTCGCCCAGCTCTTCTCCTTCACCAAGGACGACGTGCTGCGCGGCGCGGAGCTCGCGATCCTCGGCATCCTGAGCATCATCGTGCTGCTCACCGTGATCCGCCCGCTGGTCAAGCGCGTGATCGCGCCGGACAGCCCGGCCCGGCCGTTCCTCGCCGCCACGCTGATCGGCGGGACGGCCGCCAACGGCGCCTCCGCCGGCGCCATCGCGGCGCAGAACAACATGGCCATGCAGGAACTGGCGAACGAGGAGGCCGCGATCCGCGCCCGCGAGAGCCAGGCCCAGCGCATGCTGGAACTCGTCAAGGTCAACGGCCAGGTGAAAGCCGCCTCGGTCGAGCGCCTGGGCGAGATGGTCCGCAACAACCCCCAGGAAACCGTGGCCGTGCTGCGGACCTGGATCCACGATACGGCCTGACCGATGGCAAAGCTCACGGGTCCGCAGAAGGCTGCCGCCATCCTCCTCACGCTGGGCGTCGAACACGGCGCCGAGGTCTGGTCGCTCCTGGACGAGGACGAGATCAAGGTGGTCTCGCTCGCCATGTCGCAGCTGGGCACGATCGAGGCCGAGGTGGTGGAACAGCTGTTCCTCGACTTCGCCTCGCAGATGAACAATGCCGGCGCGGTCATGGGCACGTTCGACCGCACCGAGATGCTGCTGACGCGCCTGCTGCCCAAGGCCCAGGCCGATGCGATCATGCAGGAAATCCGCGGCCCGTCCGGCCGCAACATGTGGCAGAAGCTGTCCAACGTCGCCCCGGACGTGCTCGCCGCGTTCCTGAAGAACGAATATCCGCAGACGGTCGCGGTCGTGCTCTCCAAGGTGAAGCCCGAGGTCGCCGCCAAGGTCCTGACGATCTTCCCGGACGACGTCGCGATCGAGGTCGTGAACCGCATGCTCCGGCTGGAATCGATCCAGAAGGAGGCGCTGGAGCATATCGAGGAGACGCTGCGCACGGAGTTCATCGCCAACCTGTCGCTGACCGCCCGCCGCGACAGCCACGAGATGATGGCGGTGGTCTTCAACGCCTTCGACCGCCAGACCGAGCATCGCTTCCTGTCGGCGCTGGACGAGACGAACCGCGAGGCGGCCAAGAAGATCCGCGCCCTCATGTTCACCTTCGAGGACCTGACCAAGCTGGATCCCGGTGCGGTCCAGACGCTCATGCGCTCGGTGGACAAGGAGGTCCTGGCCAAGGCGCTCAAGGGCTCGTCGGAGCCGGTCAAGAACTTCTTCCTGGGCGCCATGTCCCAGCGCGCCGCCAAGAACCTTCAGGACGACATGGCCTCGATGGGCCCGATGCGCATGAAGGACGTGGACGAGGCGCAGACGCGGATGGTCCAGATCGCCAAGGACCTCGCCGACAAGGGCGAGATCGTCATCGGCAAGAACCGCTCGGAGGACGAGCTCGTCTACTGACGGGCGCGGGTGAAGCATGGTCAGCGCGCAGAAATTTACATTCGGCCAGGACTTCCGGGAAGGCGCCCCGAAGCGCTTCAACGAGGCCGAGGTCGCGCATGCCGAGACCTCGGGCTACGAGCGGGGCTTCGCCGACGGCCGCCTGGCACAGGATCTCGCGCTGCAGGAGCGCATGACGGTGGCGCTGGAGCGGCTGGCCAACCTCGCCGAGGGCCTGCTGGCCGACGCCGCGTCGAGTCGGGCCGCGGCGGAGATCGCGGCGGTGGAATTCGCCCTCGCCTTTGCCAGGCAGATCGGCGGGGCCGCCATCGCCCGCGCCCCGATCGCGCCCATCGCGGATGCGGCGCGGGGCTGCTTCGAGCACCTGTCCGGCGTGCCGCACCTGGCCGCCCGGGTGAACCAGGCGCTGGTGGAGGAGACGCAGAAGGTGCTCTCGCGCCTGGCGCAGGAGCGCGGCTTCGAGGGCAAGATGATCGTGATCGGCGAGCCGGACATTCCGCCCGGCGACGTCCGGCTTGAATGGGCGGAGGGCGCGATGATCCGCGACCGCGCCGCCATCGACGACCGCATCCAGCGGGCGGTGTCGGCCTGGGCGGCCGACCCGGCCACGCGCCGATAAGGACCGAGGAGAACGATTATGAGTGACCAGGACCTCGCCCTTCCCGATCTCGGAGCGGACATCTCGTTCGATTCCGGCGATCCCGGCACCGCCAATCAGACCCGCAGCGTCGCGGACCTCGAGCAGCTCTTCGACGTCCCGGTCACGGTGTCAGCGGTGCTCGGCAACTCCAAGATGCCGGTCGGCGATCTCCTGAAGCTCGGGCCCGGCTCGGTGCTGGAGCTCGACCGGAAGGTCGGCGAGGCCATCGACATCTACGTCAACAACAGGCTGGTCGCCCGCGGCGAGGTCGTCCTCGTCGAGGAGAAGATCGGCGTGACGATGACCGAAATCATCAAGGCCGAGCGCTGACGCGCCGGCGACGGACCGGCTCCGCCGGCCCTGTGGACCGAAATCATCACGGCCGAGCGCTGAGCGGCCCGCGAGCGGACTGAACAAGAAGGACCAGATCCATGCGCCTCGTCATCGTCGGCCGGCTCAATGGCCAGCTCTCCGCCGCCAGCCGCATCGCCATGCAGCGCGGGGCCAGCGTCACCCATGCGGACGGCATCGCGCAGGCGATGATGGTGGTGCGCGCCCGCGGCGCCGATCTCCTGATGGTCGATGTGGGCGAGTCGATCCGGGATCTCATCGAAGGCCTGGAGAACGAGCGCATCCGCACCCCGGTCGTCGCCTGCGGCACCTCGACCGACGCCCGGGCGGCGGTGGCCGCGATCCAGGCCGGCGCCAAGGAGTACATCCCCCTGCCGCCGGACCCGGAGCTGATCGCGGCGGTGCTGGAGGCGATCTCGGCCGACCAGTCCTCCATGGTCTGGCAGGACGCGGCCATGGAGCGGGTCGTGAAGCTGGCCGAGCAGGTGGCGCGCTCGGACGCATCGGTGCTCGTCACCGGCGAGAGCGGCACCGGCAAGGAAGTGCTGGCCCGGCACCTGCACCTGAAATCCGCCCGGCGCATGAAGCCCTTCGTCTCGGTGAACTGCGCGGCGATTCCCGACGCCTTGCTGGAATCGGAGCTGTTCGGCCACGAGAAGGGCTCGTTCACCGGCGCCGTCGCGCGGCGTATCGGCAAGTTCGAGGAGGCCAATGGCGGCACGCTGCTCCTGGACGAGATCTCCGAGATGGACGTGCGCCTGCAGGCCAAGCTCCTGCGCGCCATCCAGGAGCGCGTGATCGACCGGGTCGGCGGCGGCAAGCCCGTGCCGGTGGACATCCGCATCATCGCGACGTCCAACCGCAACCTCGCCGAGGAGGTGAAGCAGGGCCGCTTCCGCGAGGACCTGTTCTACCGGCTCAACGTCGTCCATCTGCGCCTGCCGGCCCTGCGCGAGCGGCCGGCGGACATCGTCGGCCTCGCCGAGCATTTCGCCCGCAAATATGCCGACGCCAACGGCGTGCCGGCGCGGACCTTCACGGCCGAGGCACGCTCCGCGCTGACCCGCGCGCCGTGGAAGGGCAACGTGCGCGAGCTGGAGAACACGATCCACCGCGCTGTGCTGCTCGCGGCCGGCGACCAGATCGACGCGGAGGCCCTGCGCTCGCCGGAGGGCGAGAGCCTGGGCGCGGCGGCCGGGCCGGTGGAGCGCGCGGCGATGACCGCCGAGGCGGTGACCCGGGCTCTCGTCGGCCGCACGGTCGCCGACGTGGAGCGCGATCTCATCCTCGACACGCTCGACCATTGTGTCGGAAACCGTACGCATGCGGCGAAGATCCTCGGCATCTCGATCCGCACTTTGCGTAACAAACTCAATGAGTACGTCGCCGCGGGCGTCGGGGTGCCGGAACCGGGGCAGAGCCGCGCGGCGGGCTGAAGCGGCCCTGAACAAATTGCCAACGTGGCACGGCTCACCTAGAACCGTGCTGTGCGGCGAGTTCTTTCCCAACAGGCTTCGTTGGCCGACGAGAGCGAGCGCTCTGCGCGGGCCGGTGCCGCGCATGGCGGCGCCATGGCGACGGCTTCGGACTGGCTCGATTTCCGCTTCCTCCGCTGGGCTTCGGTCCTCGTCCCCATCCTGATCTTCGCCATCGTCTCCGTCTGGAGCTGGCAGAACACCCAGGTGGAGGCCAATGCGCGGGTCTCGCGCACCGTCGACATGCTGCACGAGCATGCGCTGCGGTCCTTCGACACGCAGGAAGCGACGATGGAAGCGGTGGACCAGCGCATCCGCGGGATGAGCTGGGACGAGATCGCATCCTCCCGCCAGGTCCACGAATTCATGAAGGGGCTGAGCGAGCGGGCCGCGCCGTCCGGCGGGATGCTCGTGGTCCGTCCCGACGGCTTCGCGGTGGCGGGCAGCGCGACTTTCCCGGTCGCGCCGATGGCGGTCTCGAACCGCGACTATTTCCAGGTCCATCGCGACGGGCGCATCGGGACGTATTTCGGCTCCGTCATCCGCGCGCAGCCGCAGAACTACACGGTGTTCACGGTCAGCAAGCGGCGGTCGGGAGCCGAGTTCGACGGGGTCATCGTCGCGGCCTTCAAGCCGAACTATTTCGAGACCTTCTACGCCTCGGTCGCGGAGACCCCGCGGGACGTGGTCGCCCTGGTGCGCGAGGACGGCGTGTTCCTGGCGCGCACCCCGCGGCTGGCGATGGAGCTTCCGGAAGACAGTAGCAGCCGCACCGTGCCGATCCTGCGCCGCGCGCAGGCGGAAGGCGGGCGCGCGGCCGGCCTCAGCACCTCGCCCTTCGACGGGCAGACGCGCCTCTATCATCTTCGCAAATTGGAGAATTACCCCGCCTATGTCGCCTACGGCCTCGATTTCAGCACGATCCGCCAGGCCTGGGGGCGGGACCTCATCCGCTACGGCCTGATCTGCGGCGTCGCCGCGCTGCTGCTGTCGCTGCTGACCTGGCAGACCGAGACGGCCGTGCGCCGGCAGCGCATCGCGCTCGCCGAAGCACGGATGCAGGCCGAGCGGCGCGCCGACGCGGAGGCGCGGCTGCGCCATTCCAAGCGGATCGACGCGCTCGGCCAGATCGTGGGCGGCGTCGCGCACGATTTCCGCAACATCCTGGCGGCGGTGATGAGCGGCAGCCGCACGATCCTGCGCCGCGCCGACGATCCGGCCGAGGTCCGCAAGGTGGCCGAACTGGTGGAGAAGGCCGCGGAACGCGGCGACAAGCTCACCAACCGCATGCTCGCCTTCGCCCGGCGCGACGTGACACCCGGTGGGGATTGCCGCGTCGCGGATACGGCGGAGGCCGTGGCCGAGCTTCTGGGCCAGACCCTGGGCGCCGGTTACCGGCTTGCCATCGACATGCCGGGCGGCCTGCCGCCGGTCACCGGCGACGCGGCGGAACTGGAGACCGTGCTGGTCAACCTCGTCCTCAACGCCCGCGACGCCATGCCGGGCGGCGGGACGGTCGCCATCCAGGCCCGCCATGGCGACGAGGACGGCTTCGTCGCCGTCACCGTGCGCGACACCGGGATCGGCATGGATGCGGCGACGCTGGCCAAGGCCGGCGAGCCGTTCTTCACCACCAAGGAGGCCGGCAGGGGCACCGGGCTCGGCCTCGCCATGGCGCGCAGCTTCGCCGAGGTGAATGGCGGGCGGATGGAGATCGAGAGCGCGCCGGGCGAAGGCACCGCGATCACGCTGGTGCTCAAGGCCAATCCCTTGCCCGAACCGTCGGCGGAGACGGAAAACTAACGGCTCGTTAACCATGCAACCGGCAAGAATTGCCGAGCAGCGGCGCGCCTTCGCGCCGCCATCTCGAGCCTGCCGGATTCCATGACCGACCTCGCCTCGCAGCCCGCCGATCTCGCCCCCCGCGCGCCGTCGACGTTCGCCGTGCCCACGATGGGGGATCTCGGCGCGCTGACCAAGCGCACCGACCTGCTGCTGGCGATCGCGGTGATGGGCATCCTCGTGGTGCTGATCTTCCCGCTGCCGCCGGTGCTGCTCGACATGCTGCTGGCGGTATCGATCATCCTCTCCGTGCTGATCCTGATGACCTCGCTGTTCATCGAGAAGCCGACGGAATTCTCCGCCTTCCCCACAGTGCTGCTCGTGGCGACGATGCTGCGGCTGGCGCTGAACCTGGCATCCACCCGCCTCATCCTCGCCAACGGCCACAATGGCGGCGCGGCGGCCGGCCACGTCATCGAGGCCTTCGGCTCCTTCGTGATGGGCGGCAATTTCGTGATCGGCCTGATCGTGTTCGCGATCCTGGTCATCGTGAACTTCATCGTCATCACGAAGGGCTCGGGGCGCATCGCGGAAGTCGCCGCGCGCTTCACCCTCGATGCCATGCCCGGCAAGCAGATGGCGATCGACGCCGACCTGTCGGCGGGCATCATCAACGAGGAACAGGCCAAGGCCCGCCGCAAGGGCCTGGAGGACGAGGCGTCGTTCTACGGCGCCATGGACGGCGCCTCCAAGTTCGTGCGCGGCGATGCGATCGCGGGCCTGCTCATCACGTTCATCAACGTCATCGGCGGGATCATCATCGGCATGGCCCAGCAGGGCATGTCGCTGTCGGCCGCCGCGCGATCCTACACGCTGCTCACCGTGGGCGACGGACTGGTGACCCAGGTCCCCGCCCTCATCGTCTCCGTGGCGGCGGGCCTGCTCGTCTCCAAGGCGGGTGTCTCCGGCGCCGCAGACAAGGCGATGGGCGCCCAGCTCGCCGGCTATCCGAAGGCGCTCGGCATGTCGGCTGCGGTCATGGCGGGCATCGCCATCCTGCCCGGCATCCCCATGCTGCCCTTCCTGTCGCTCGCCGCCGGCGCGGCCTATCTCGCCCGCCGTCTCGACATGAAGAAGAAGACCGAGGTCGCGGTCACCGCGGAGACGGTCGCGCAGGCCGAAGCGGTGCGCGAGGAGCCCATCTCCGAGGTCTTGAAGCTCGACGAGATCAAGATCGAGATCGGCTACGGACTCCTGCCGCTGCTCAACGGCCCGGACGGGTCCGACCGGCTCACCGAGCAGGTCAAGGCGCTGCGCCGCCAGTTCGCGGCCGATATGGGCTTCGTGGTGCCCTCGGTGCGCATCCTCGACAACGTGCAGCTCGACGCCAACACCTACATCGTGCGCATCAAGGAGATCGAGGCCGGCACCGGCCAGGTCTTCCCGAGCCAGTTCATGGCCATGGACCCGCTGGGCGGTCAGGTGCAACTGCCCGGCCAGCACACGCTGGAGCCGACCTTCGGCCTGCCTGCGACCTGGGTGGATTCATCCCTGCGGGACGAGGCCCAGCTGCGCGGCTACACGGTCGTCGACGCGGCGACCGTGGTCTCCACGCACCTCACCGAAATCGTGAAGGGCAACATGCCCGAGCTCCTCTCCCACGTGGAGACGCAGAAGCTGCTGCGCGAACTGCCCAAGGAGCACGCGGACCTCCTCAAGGAGATCGTGCCGTCCCAGATCTCGACGACCGGCATCCAGCGCGTGCTGCAGCTGCTGCTCGCCGAGCGCATCTCCATCCGCGATCTCGGCACGATCATCGAGGGCGTCGCGGACGTGGTCGGCAGCGTCAAGAACCCGCGGGACATCGTCGAGCACGTGCGCCAGCGGCTGGCGCGGCAGATCTGCTCGCAATTCGCCGCGCCGCAGGGGCATCTGCCGATCATCACGCTGTCTCCGGTGTGGGAGACCGCCTTCGCGGAATCCATCGTCGGCACGATGGAGGACCGGCACCTCGCCATGCAGCCATCCAAGCTGACCGAGTTCGTGCAGGTCGTGCGCGAGCGGTTCGAGGATGCGGCGCGCCAGGGCGAGATGCCGGTCCTGGTCACCTCGGCCCATGCCCGGCCTTTCGTCCGCCAGATCGTCGAACGATTCCGGCGCGAGACGCCCGTGATGAGCCAGGCGGAGATCCATTCCCGCGCCCGGCTGCGGACGGTCGGCAGCGTCTGACGGTCAGCCGGAGGCCGTGTCGCCCTTCAGCTTCTGCGCCAGCTGCGAACGCTCGAACAGGAGCACGATCACCGCCGACAAAGCGAGCGGGATCAGCAGGTAGAACAGCCGAAACACGATGATGGCGGCGAGGACCTCGATCTTGGGGATGTCCGGCAGCGCCTTGATGAACATGATCTCCATGACGCCGACGCCGCCCGGCGCCTGGGACAGGAGCGCCGCGGAGAAGACGGCGATGAAGATGCCGAGCACGACGAAATAGCCGGGATTCCCCGCCTCGGGCAGCGCGAAATAGATGATCGCCGCCGCGGCCGCGATCTCGAACGGCGCGACGATGAGCTGGCGCATGGCGATGGGCAGGCGCGGATATTCCAGGTGGAAGGAGCGGATCGTGAGGGGCCGCAGGTTCAGCGCCGAGCCGAGCATGTAGAGCGCGACGAAGGCCAGGCACCCGATGCCGACGATGCGCGCCAGCACCTCGGGCACGTCGAGGAGGCGCGTCACCAGCTCCGGCTCGAAGGTGAAGACGATGCCCGACAGCACGATCATGCCGAAGGCGAAGGTGAAGGAACAGAAGGCGACGAGCACCGCGACCTCGGCGGCGCTCAGGCCCTTCGCCGAATAGGCGCGGTAGCGCACCATGCCGCCGGAGAAGACCGAGGCGCCGATATTGTGGGACAGCGCATAGGTCGTGAACGAGCAGAGGGTGATGTAGCCCCAGGAGATGCCGTCGGCCCTGTCCAGATGGCGCAGCGCGATCCGGTCGTAGCCGGCGAGCGCCCAATAGGCGAGGACCGTGGCGAGGAAGGCGAGGCCGAGATTGGACGGGGGAATCGCCGCCAGGGCGGCCCACACATCCGCCAGCGAATTGCCGCGGAATTCCTTGTAGAGGAGCCAGCACGAGAACAATACCGCGCCGATGCCGACCAGGGGCCAGAGATAGTCCAGGTACTTCTTCATGCGCGGCAGCGCTCCCTCTCCGCCACGGATCGCCACCGGCGTCGTCCGCGCATCCGGACCTTCTGTGCCGGAGAGATAATAATGCCGCAACAGGAATACGACGGCGCGGGTCCGCGAGGGCCCGCGCCGCCGGGTTTATCCAGCGTTTTCGCGCTTATTTGCCGCGCTTGGCGAGCCAGGCGCGCATCTCCGCGATCTCCCGCTCCTGGTCGGCGATGATCTGGCGGGCGAGCTTGGTCGTCTCCGGATCCTTGCCGTGGGCCAGCACCACCCTGGCCATGTCGATGGCGCCCTGGTGATGGGGGATCATGCCGCGCACGAAGTCCACATCGGCATCGCCCGAATAGGCGATGTCCATGTCCTTGTGCATCTTCTCGTTGGCGGCCTTGTAGGCCTTGGTGGAGGCCGGCTCCCCGGCCTGAACGGGCGCGGCACCGTGGGAACCGTGGCCGCCATGGGAGCCGTGCCCCTGGGCGAAAGCGGCGGGAGCGGCGAGCGCAAGGGCCGCCGCGAGAACGAGCGTCTTCATCGATAATGTCCTTGTCTGAGTTGCGTGATGGATGTCGCAGGCCTCAGGCGGATCGCGGCGGAGGAATGGCGGGACGCAGGTCGTGCCCTGTCGGCATCGGGGCCGGCGCCAGGCGGTGGGAAAACCGGACGCCGGGCAGGCCGGATTGCGTTCTCTGGAGGATCGACGCGCAGCACGAGGTGCCGGAGGCGCAGCAGGGATCGCCCCGGCTCGGGTCCCCGCTGCCGGCATCGCAGCAGTCTGCCCGGGCCTGTCCATGCCCCGTATCCCCGTGATCCTGCAGGGCAGCGCCGGAACGGGCGTGCGCATGTCCGTGAACGGATGCGGCGTGGCCGTCGCCGGCGGACGGATGTCCGGTCCCGGCATGGGCATGAAGGGGCACGACGACCAGCGCCACGATCGCGAGCGCGAGGCGGGCTAGCCGGGCTAATGTCTCGACCATGGGGATCGTCATGCCTAGGATCGTGCCGTTCACCTCACGATCGACGACACAGAAGGCGAAAGCGTGACGGAAGTCGAGACCCTATCGGCCCTACAGGACGGAACCTTCGCGGTGCCGCCCGGCAAGATCGTCGCCGTCGTCACCTATCTCGGCCTTGGCGGCCGCCCTGCCCGGCCCCCGGCACCCGCGCGGAGCGACGTGACGCTCCAGCGCCTGCGCGCCGCCGAGATCGACCGCTACCGCGATCTGTTCCGCTCGGTCGGCGGGCCCTGGCTCTGGACGAGCCGCCTGATGATGGCGGATGCGGCGCTCGCTGCGATCCTCGACGATCCGAAGGTGGAGGCCTGCGCGCTGGTCCTCGACGGACGCGATGTCGGCATCGTCGAGCTGGACGCGCGCGATCCCGCCGCCACCGATCTATCCTTTCTCGGGCTGGTCCGGGAGGCGACCGGGCGCGGCCTCGGGCCCTGGCTGCTCGACGGCGCGATCGACCGCGCCTTCGCGGCGGGCGCGGCGCAGATGACGGTGAACACGTGCACGCTCGACCATCCGGCGGCGCTGCGGACCTACATGGCGGCGGGATTTACGCCCTACCGGCGCGCGGTGGTGGTGGCGGACGATCCGCGGCTCAACGGCCGCCTCTCCCCGGACGCGGCGCCGGGGGTCCCCGTGATCTGACGCGTCAGGCGACGCGGAAGGAGCGCTGGGTCGCGATACGGTCCATCTCGGCCTGGTCGCGCTGCCGGGCGCCGGTGCGCTCGCGGGCCTGCTCGCGGTCGTCCAGGATCTCGATCTTCTTCAGCTCCTCGAACGCCTCCTGGAGCTCGGCCTTGGCCTCGTCGAGCTGGCCCTTCAGGTCGTCGGCGGACTGGCGCAGGTTGTCCCGGCGCGTCATCGCGGCCTTGGCGTAGGTCGGATAGGCGAAATGGTTGGGGTCCTCGATGCCCGAGCGCTGCTCCTCGGCCGCGATCTCACGGTCGAGATCGGACGCCATCCGCTCGAAGTCGGCGATCATGGCCTCGGTCTGGGCGACCTTCCGGCGCTTCTCGTCGACCTGGAAGCGCTTCAACCGGATGAGGGTATCGCGCGATTTCATTCACTCAACTCCCCAGACACAGGCGTCGCGCGCTGCCCGCAGGCGGGCTCACACCCCATTCAGGATGGACGCGAGACGTCGGTAACAATCGCCCAAGGAGGTTGACTCTTCCTTACCCTGCGACAGAAAAGCGTCGAGATCGGGCATGAGGCGGATCGCCTCGTCCACTTCCGGGGACGCGCCGGGACGATAGGCGCCGAGCCGGATCAGCTCCTCCATGTCCGAATAGGTCGCGAGCGTCTGGCGCGCCTTCATGACGTAGGGCAGCGCCTCCGGGTCGCAGGCGCGCGGCATCGTGCGCGACACTGATTTCAGCACATTGATCGCCGGATAGCGGCCACGCTCCGCGATGGCCCGCTCCATCACGATATGGCCGTCCAGGATGCCGCGCACCGCGTCGGCCACCGGCTCGTTGTGGTCGTCGCCGTCCACCAGCACGGTGAAAAGCCCCGTCACGGCGCCCTCGCCCGCCCCCGGGCCCGCGCGCTCCAGCAGGCGCGGCAGTTCCGTGAACACGGTCGGCGTGTAGCCCTTGGCGGTCGGCGGCTCGCCGGCCGCGAGGCCGATCTCGCGCTGGGCCATGGCGAAGCGCGTGACGCTGTCGATCATGCACAGGACCTGCGCGCCGCGCTCGCGCCAGTACTCGGCGAGCGCCAGCGTCAGATAGGCGGCGTTGCGGCGCATGAGCGCCGGCTCGTCGGATGTCGCGACAACGACGATAGCCCGGGACAGCCCTTCCGGCCCCAGATCGTCCTGGAGGAATTCCTGCACCTCGCGGCCGCGCTCGCCGACCAGTCCAATGATGGCGACGTCGGCCTCGGTATTGCGGGCCATCATCGACAGGAGCACGGACTTGCCGACGCCGGAGCCGGCAAAGATGCCCATGCGCTGGCCGCGGCAGCAGGTCAGGAACGTGTTGATGGCCCGGATGCCGAGATCGAGCGGCGCGCCGACGCGCTGGCGCGTATGGGCGGCCGGCGGCTCGGCCTTGAAAGGCTGGAGCTTGGGGCCCTGAGGCAGCGGGCCGAACCCGTCGATGGGCCGGCCGAGCGCATCGACGACGCGGCCGAGCCAGGCATCGGTGGGCCGGACGCCGCCGGCCGCGGAGCGAACCCGCGCAGGGCAGCCGCGGCGGATGCCCTCCAGCGGGCCGAACGGCATGGCGAGCGCTTTCGAGCCGGAAAAGCCGACGATCTCGCAGGGGATGATGCTCTGATGCGCGATCTCGACGTCGACCATGCCGCCGAGGCGCATCTCGGACACCGGCCCGCCGATCTCGACGAGAAGGCCGCGGACGCCGGACACGCGGCCCGCCACCTCCAAGGGCTCGATGGTCTCGACCGCGGCGCGCAGGCTATCGAGCCGCGCGGATTGGGCGCGCGGCGGATTATAGAAGGGTGGGTCGCGGTCGGGGCGCTGCATGATCCGTCGAATCGCCGACCGAATTTAAACCCTCCGTTAACCCGTGTCGTTAAGAGTGTGGGAACGGACCTTACCGGCGCGTCAACCGTTGGCGGTCCCCGACACGAGCCCCGGACACCGGCCTCCTTCGGCCGGATCAGGACGCCAAGACGATGAAACACGGACCGGAATCCGGCGGCCGCCAGACGCCGTCAGGCCCTTCCCGATCGGCCCCGCAAGGTTCCGCTTGCCGGGATGAATCAGGGTTTGTTAACCATCTTCGCGTAGCGTCGCGAATCGGGTCGGACGGCATCTCTCTGCGGTCGAGGCTGGGGAAAGAAACATGCGCGTACTGCTGATCGAAGACGACCGCGCAACGGCGCAAAGCATCGAGCTGATGCTCAAGTCCGAGAACTTCAACGTCTACACGACGGATCTCGGCGAGGAAGGCATCGACCTCGGCAAGCTGTACGATTACGACATCATTCTGCTGGATCTGAACCTTCCCGACATGTCGGGCTACGAGGTTCTCCGCACCCTTCGCGTCGCGAAGGTCAAGACGCCGATCCTGATCCTGTCCGGCATGGCCGGCATCGAGGACAAGGTCCGCGGCCTCGGCTTCGGCGCCGACGACTACCTGACCAAGCCGTTCCACAAGGACGAGCTGGTGGCCCGCATCCACGCCATCGTCCGCCGCTCGAAGGGCCATGCCCAGTCGGTCATCACCACGGGCGACCTGGTCGTGAACCTCGACACCAAGACGGTGGAGGTCGACGGCCAGCGCGTGCACCTGACCGGCAAGGAATACCAGATGCTGGAGCTGCTCTCGCTCCGGAAGGGCACGACGCTGACCAAGGAGATGTTCCTCAACCATCTCTATGGCGGCATGGACGAGCCCGAACTCAAGATCATCGACGTGTTCATCTGCAAGCTGCGCAAGAAGCTCGCCAACGCGTCCGACGGCAAGAA
>JAIXTM010000002.1 GCA_027483945.1 Hyphomicrobiales bacterium
CCCCGCCCGCGGGGAGAGGGCAGGGGTGAGGGGCGGTGGGACGGGGTTCCGTCTTGCGGGTAAGAGCTCCACGCCCGGCACCCCCACCCCTGACCCCTCCCCGCCGCTGCGCGGGAGGAGGGGATGCGCTCACGGCCATGGTCCGTGCTTCGAGGCTCGCTTCGCTCGCACCTCAGCATGAGGACCGTTGTCAAGGGCGCGATGCCCACCGAAGCCTCATCCTGAGGTGCTCGGCGACAGCCGAGCCTCGAAGGACCAGGCGTCATCCTCGACCGTCATGGCGAGGAGCAAAGCGACGAAGCCATCCAGCCCGCCGCAACCGCACCCTGGATTGCTTCGCTTACGCTCGCAATGACGACCCTCGATGTCATCCCGGCGAGCTGGGCATCTGCAAACGACGAAGGCGCCGGACCGCGTGCGGCCGGCGCCCATCGGGCAGCGCGAACGGCGGCGCCTGGGCGCCGGCCGGAACAGGCTTGTATGGTCAGGCCTCGGCCTTGGGGGTCAGCACCTGGCGGCCGCGATACATGCCGCTCTTCAGGTCGATATGGTGCGGACGGCGCAGCTCGCCCGAGGACTTGTCCTCGACATAGGTCGGCTGCTTCAGCGCGTCGGCCGAGCGGCGCATGCCGCGCTTGGACGGCGAGGTCTTTCGTTTCGGAACGGCCATTGTTCTCGTCTCCGGGACGACCTGCCTGGCCCTCGCCCCTGGGATCGGGGCCAGGCGCCGGCATGCCGCCATTCATTGGGGTCGCGGGCTTATACAGAACGGGTGCTGGTCTGGCTAGCCCCGCATCGCGAATAGCCGCGGCGGCCTCAGAGGCAGCCGACATCCTCGTTCCCCATGCGCGCCAAGATCGTGGATGCCCGCCGCGAGACATAGGCCGAGGGGCGCCCCGCATTGCGCCGGATCGGGTTGGGCAGCACGGCGGCCAGCAGCGCCGCCTCCCGGGGCGTCAGCGCCTTCGCGCTCTTGCGGAAATGGTGCCGGGCTGCCGCTTCCGCGCCGAAGATGCCCTCGCCCCATTCGGCGACGTTGAGATAGACCTCCATCACGCGCCGTTTCGTCCAGAGCGTGTCGATGACGAGCGCCAGCGGGATCTCCATCCCCTTGCGCACCACCGAGCGCGAGGGCCACAGGAAGACGTTCTTGGCCGTCTGCATCGCGATGGTGGAGGCCCCGCGCGCCGGGCCGTCCTCGCCGGCTTCCTCGATCACCTCCTGAAGGGCGGTCCAGTCGACGCCCCCGTGCTGGCAATAGCGGCTGTCCTCGGAGGCCACGACCGCGCGCGGCAGGTGCGGCGAGATGTCCTGCAGCGGGACCCAGTCGCGCTCGACGCCGCTGAAGGTCACCCACCGGGCGAGCATCAGGGTGGAGACCGGCGGCACGAAGGCATAGAGGACGACGAGCAGCGCGAAGGCGGCGAGGACCGAGGCCACGACCCAGAACGCCCAGCGCATCGCGCGGCGCAGGCCGCTGCGCTGGCGCCTGCGGCCGCGTGTGGAACCCAGCAATGCCATCCCGCCCGTCTCGTGCTCCGTTGCCGTGCCGGGGCTTGACCGGCGGTCGCGGCCGGAAGATGTGACCCTACCGTCGCGCTCAGGCAAGCGCGACGGCAGCGATTTGGTTCCATCGGCCGCAGGAGCACGCGCCATGACGCAGGGGCAGGATTCCGGCACCGCCTTCGCGCAAAGGTTGGCGCAGGTGGCGGACCGGGTCGAGGCGATCCTTGCCGCCTGGCTGTCGGACGACCCGGCGCCGGCGGAGATCGCCCGCCCGGCGCGCCTGATGGCCGCCATGCGCCATGGCGCCCTCGGCGGCGGCAAGCGGCTGCGCCCGTTCCTGACGGTGGAGGCGGCCGGCCTGTTCGACGTGGCCAGGGACGCCGCGGTTCCGGCCGGTGCCGCCATCGAGTGCCTGCACTGCTATTCCCTCGTCCATGACGACCTGCCCGCCATGGACGACGACGACCTGCGCCGCGGCCGGCCCACCGTCCACCGGGCCTATGACGAGGCGACCGCCATCCTGGCGGGCGATGCGCTCCTGACCCTCGCCCTCGAGAAGCTGGCGGCGGAGAGCCATCCCGATCCGGCCATCCGCGCCGCGCTCGTCGCGGGGCTCGCCCGGGCCGGGGGCCTCGGCGGCATGGTCGGGGGCCAGATGCTCGATCTCGAGGCGGAGGGCCGCTACGGCGAGCCCGTGCGCGAGGCGGGCCGCACCCGCACCCTCCAGGCCATGAAGACCGGCGCGCTCCTCGCCTTCTCCGCCGAGGCGGGCGCCATCCTGGGCGGCGCGGACCTCGCCGCGCGCGCCGCCGTCGCCGCCTATGGACGGGCGCTTGGCGCCGCGTTCCAGATCGCCGACGACATCCTGGACCGCACGACCGACGCCGCGACCCTGGGCAAGGCGACCGCCAAGGACGCCGGGAAGGGCAAGGCGACGCTCGTGGACCTGCTGGGAATGGAGGCGGCGATCGCCGAGCGCGACCGCCTGGCGGGCGAGGCCGTCTCCGCGCTCGCCCGCTTCGGCGCCAGGGCGGACCTCCTGCGCGAGGCCGCCCGCTTCACGGCGAGCCGGCGCAACTGAAGGCCGAGGCGCGACCGCGCCAGGCCTTCCACCCGCTTAGATGGTCACCTGCGTGCCGACCTCGACCACGCGGCCCGTGGGGATCTGGAAGAAGTCCGTGGCGTCGGACGCGGTCTTGGACAGGCCGATGAACAGCTTGTCCTGCCAGATCGGCATGCCGGACTGCGCCGCCGGGCGGATCGAGCGCCGCGACAGGAAGAACGACGTCAGCATGATGTCGAACTTGAAGCCGCGCTTGCGCAGGACGGCGAGGCCCTTGGGGATGTTCGGCGTCTCCATGTAGCCGAAGGTCATGACGACGCGGGAGAACGTGTCGTCCACGGGCGCGATGGTCACTCGCTCCTCCTCCGAGACCCGCGGCGTGTCCACCGCCCGGACCGTCAGGATCACGTTCTTCTCGTGCAGCACCTTGTTGTGCTTGAGATTGTGGAGCAAAGCCGCCGGCGCGGTCTCCGGGTCGCTCGTCAGGAAGACCGCGGTGCCCTTGACCCGGTGCGGCGGGCTCTTCTGCAGCATGGCGCAGAGCTCCGACAGCGGCACGTCGGTCCGGCGCGTCTTGTCGAACAGGATGCGCGTGCCGCGCACCCAGGTCCCCATGAGCACGAGCAGGCCCGCCGCCATCAGGATCGGCAGGTAGCCGCCCTCGAAGACCTTCAGCATGTTCGCGCCGAAGAACATCAGCTCGATGGACAGGAACGGGATCATGACGAGCGCCACGCGGGGCCAGTTCCAGCCCCAGCGGCTGCGGAGCACGACCGTGGTCATCAGCGAGGTGAGGATCATCACGCCGCAGACCGCGATGCCGTAGGCCGAGGCGAGGTTCGCGGACGAGCGGAAGGTGACGACGAGGATGATGACGCCGATCATCAGGAGCCAGTTGATGCGCGGCAGGTAGATCTGGCCGGACTGGGTCTCCGAGGTGTGCCGCGTGTCCATGCGCGGCACGAGCCCGAGCTGGATCGCCTGGCGCGACAGCGAGAAGGCGCCCGTGATGACCGCCTGGCTGGCGATGATCGTCGCCATGGTGGCGAGTATCACGAAAGGCAGCAGCGCCCAGCCCGGAACGAGCAGGAAGAACGGGTTCTCTCCCGCCGCCGGATTCTCCAGGACCAGGGAAGCCTGGCCCAGATAGTTGATGACGAGGCAGGGGAAGACGAGGGCCAGCCAGGCCCGGACGATGGGCTTGCGGCCGAAATGACCCAGGTCGGCGAACAGCGCCTCCGCGCCGGTGATGGCGAGGAACACCGCCCCCAGCGCGACGAGGCTGCCGATGCCGTGCTCGCTGAGATAGGCGACCGCGTAATACGGGTTGAACGCCTTGAACACCTCCGGATGGGAGGCGATGTGCGGCACGGCGGCAACCGCCATGCAGAGGAACCAGACGATGGTCATCGGCCCGAAGAAACGGGCGACCTTCGCGGTGCCGCGGCTCTGCACCATGAAGATGCCGACGATGATGACCAGCGTGATCGGCACCACGTAGTCGTTGAAGGTCGGCGTGACGAGCTTGATGCCTTCGACCGCCGACAGGACCGAGATCGCGGGCGTGATCACCGCGTCGCCATAGAACAGGGCGGCGCCGATCAGCCCGAGCAGGAAGATGGCACCCTTGGACCCGGCGCGCTGTCGGGCGAGCGCCATCAGCGAGAGGATTCCGCCCTCGCCCTTGTTGTCGAGCCGCGTGACGATCAGCACGTATTTGAGCGTGATGATCGCGGTCAGCGCCCAGATGATCAGCGACGTGACGCCGTAGATCTCGTCGGGATGCACGACGCCGTCGGCGGCCGCCGTCGCGAAGGCCTCGCGGAAGGCGTAGAGCGGGCTCGTGCCGATATCGCCGTAGACGATGCCGACTGCGCCCACAGCCAGCATGAATTGCGAGGAGTGCCCATGGCCCCCGTGGGCGCCGGCCGCTCCGCCTTGCGGAGCCTGGATGTCATCGCTGGTTGTCAAGGGAACTCGCCGTCAGGTTCAGCAGCAGGTCCGCGTCGCGTCCGCGGAGACATAACCCGTCGTCAAAGGCGCGGCTCTGTATCACGGCTTGGACAACCGCGATACGGCCGAAGAGTTGCATGCCAAGCGGACCGGTTATTCCGCCGCGTCGCGGCCCACCCGTCCGAAGCGCTTCTCCACGTAGTCCTGGACCAGCGTCATGAAGTCCTGGGCGATCGTCGGCCCGCGCAGCGTGACGGCCTTGCGCCCGTCGATGAAGACCGGCGCGGTGGGCGCCTCGCCCGTCCCGGGCAGCGAGATGCCGATATCGGCATGCTTGGACTCGCCCGGCCCGTTCACGATGCAGCCCATCACGGCGACGTTCAGCGCCTCGACGCCGGGATATTTCACCCGCCATTCCGGCATCGACCGGCCGATCCAGGACTGGATGTCCTGGGCCAGTTCCTGGAACACGGTGGAGGTCGTGCGCCCGCAGCCGGGGCAGGCCGCCACCAGCGGCACGAAGGCGCGGAAGCCCATCGTCTGCAGCAATTCCTGCGCCGTCTTCACCTCGAGCGTGCGGTCCCCGCCCGGCTCGGGGGTCAGCGAATAGCGGATCGTGTCGCCGATGCCCTCCTGCAGGAGGATGCCCATGGCGGCGGACGAGGCGACGATGCCCTTGGTGCCCATGCCGGCCTCGGTCAGGCCCAGATGCAGGGCGTAGTCGGACCGGCGCGCCAGGTCCCGGTAGACGCCGATCAGGTCCTGGACGTTGGAGACCTTGGCCGAGAGGATGATGCGGTTGCGGTTGAGGCCCATCTCCTCGGCGCGCTCGGCCGAGAGCAGCGCCGACTGGACCATGGCCTCGCGCGTGATGGCGCGGGCCTCCAGCGGGCGTTCGGCCCGGGCGTTCTCGTCCATCAGGTGGGTGAGGAGTTCCTGGTCGAGCGAGCCCCAATTGGCGCCGATGCGCACCGCCTTGTTGTGGCGGATCGCCATTTCGACGATCTGGCCGAACTGCCGGTCGCGCTTGTCCTTGAAGCCGACATTGCCGGGATTGATCCGGTACTTGTCCAGCGCCTCGGCGCAGGCCGGATGGTCGGCGAGCAGCTTGTGGCCGATATAGTGGAAGTCGCCGACCAGGGGCACCTGGATGCCCTTCCTGGCCAGCCGGTCGCGGATATGGGGCACGGCCGCCGCGGCCTCGTCCCGGTCAACCGTGATGCGCACGATCTCCGAGCCCGCCAGCGCCAGGTCAGCCACCTGGCGCACCGTCGCCTCGATATCCGCCGTGTCCGTGTTCGTCATCGACTGGACGACGACGGGGGCGTTCCCGCCCACGACGACGCGCCCCACGCGCACCGCGACGGTCTGGTGTCGGCGGGCGGGGCCGGCGGGAGCGGTCGGGATGTCGATCATGGGCGATCCGGCGGAGGCGTTCGCGTTGAGTTGCGCCTGCAACGTGGTTTCGTCAAGCCGTGCGGCAATGGCTGCAGGTCCCGGCGACCTCGATCACCCGCGCCCGGGGAGCGAAGCCCGCCTCCCGCGCCACCGCGTCCAGCGCCTTGCGCACGGCCGTCGGCGAGGTCTCGTCGACACCCCCGCAGGTCTCGCAGATCAGGAACACGATGAGGTCCTCCTCGCCATGGGCGTGAGGGCAGGCGACGAAGGCATTGCGGCTTTCCAGCCGGTGCGCGAAGCCCTGCTCCATCAGGAAATCGAGCGCCCTGTAGATGGTGATCGGGGCGACATAGCGGCCGTTCTCGCCGCCGAGCGCGCCGGCGATCTCGTAGGCGCCGAGCGGCTTGTGCGTGCCCAGCAGCGTCTCCAGCACGCGCCGGCGGATCGGCGTCAGTCTGGCGCCGCGCGCCAGGCAGGCGCTCGCCGCGTTCTCCAGGGCCGCCCCGGCGCTCACCGCCCGGTGGCGGGCATGGTCGCAGGGCCCGTCATCGCCATGGGCATGGGCATGGCCATGAGCGTGGTGGTCGTGACGGCTTTCCGCCGCGTGGGCATGGATGGCGTGGGTATCGGCCGCTTTCATGGACAGATCCGTCTGGCGGCCGGGATGCCGATCCGGCCATGCGTCTTTGTGGGGGAAGGCCCGCACTGGCGCAACCGCGGGGTGGCCCCTATCTTCGCCCTCAGGGCCTCGCTGCGCCGCAGCATAAACGGCACGGGCCCGTCGGCCAAGCGAACGGAGTGTCTCATGTCGCAAGCACCATCCCGGTCCCTTGTCGGACGCGCAGCCCTGATTACCGGCTCCACCAGCGGCATCGGCCTCGCCATCGCGCGGGCGCTGGCCGCCGAGGGCGCCGACGTGGTCATCAACGGGTTCGGCGATGCGGCGTCCATCGAAAAGGAACGTGCGGCGCTGGAGGCCGATTTCAAGGTCCGCGCGGCATATTCGCCCGCCGACATGACCAAGCCCGACGAGATCGCCGCCATGGTCGCCTTTGCCGAGACGACGCTCGGCAAGGTCGACATCCTGGTCAACAATGCCGGCATCCAGCACGTCTCGCCGATCGAGGACTTCCCGCCCGAGAAGTGGGACCAGATCATCGCGATCAACCTCTCCTCCGCCTTCCACGCGATCCGCGCCGCGGTGCCGGGCATGAAGGCGCGCAAATGGGGCCGCATCATCAACACGGCCTCGGCCCACTCGCTCGTCGCCTCGCCCTTCAAGTCGGCCTATGTGGCCGCCAAGCACGGCATCGCGGGCCTGACCAAGACGGTGGCGCTGGAACTCGCCACCCACGGCGTCACGGTCAACGCCATCAGCCCCGGCTATGTCTGGACGCCGCTCGTCGAGCGGCAGATCCCCGACACGATGAAGGCCCGCGGCCTCACCCGCGAGCAGGTCATCAACGACGTGCTGCTCGGCGGCCAGCCGACCAAGCAATTCGTCACCGTGGAGCAGGTCGGCGCCATGGCCGCCTTCCTGTGCTCGGACGCGGCGAGCCAGGTCACCGGCGCCAACATGCAGATCGACGGCGGCTGGGTCGCGCAGTGAGCGGCCGCGCCGCAAGACGCCGCGTCGAGGGCATTGCCGGCCCGAAGGCCCGCAAGGCGATCTCGCTCGCGCTCCAGGGCGGCGGCGCCCACGGCGCCTTCACCTGGGGCGTCCTCGACGCGCTCCTGGAGGACGGGCGGCTCGCCATCGAGGCCGTGTCCGGCGCCAGCGCCGGGGCGATGAACGCCGTCGTCATGGCGGAGGGCTATCTCGCCGGCGGCATCGACGGCGCCCGCACGCAGCTGGAGACCTTCTGGCGCCGCGTCTCGGTCAACGGCTCGCTGGTGGAAAGCCAGCGCCAGCTGCTCGGCAGCCTGTTCGGCTTCTGGGGCGCGGAGGCGCGCGCCCTGTTCTGGACCGACATCATGGCCCGGGTGGCGAGCCCCTACGACACCAACCCGCTCAACATCAACACGCTGAAGAGCACGGTGGACGACCTCATCGACTTCCAGAAGGTGAGGTCCTGCGACCATGTCCGGCTCTTCGTGTCGGCCACGAACGTCCATACCGGCAAGATCGTCGTCTTCGAGAACGGCGACCTCACCGCCGACCACCTCATGGCCTCCGCCTGCCTGCCCACCCTGTTCCAGGCGGTGGAGATCAACGGCGTGCCCCATTGGGACGGCGGCTATACCGGCAACCCGGCGCTCTTCCCGCTCTTCTACAACACGGCCGCCGACGACATCCTGCTGGTCCAGATCAACCCGATCGTGCGCAAGACGACGCCCAAGACGGCGCAGGAGATCCGCGACCGGCTCAACGAGATCAGCTTCAACGCGACGCTGATGTCGGAGCTGCGCGCGGTGGACTTCGTCGTGCGCCTCATCGACAAGGGCAAGCTCTCCCGCGACGAGTACAAGCGCGTCCTGATGCACCGGATCGACGCCGACAGGGCGCTCGCCCGGTTCAACGCCTCCTCGCGCCTCAACGCGGACTGGACCTTCTTCCAGAAGCTGCGCGACGCGGGCCGCCGCTCGGCCCATGCCTGGCTGAAGGCCCATTACGACGACATCGGCAAGCGCGCGACGATAGACATCAAGAAGACGCTGGCGGTGAAGAAGAAGGCGCCGTCCAAGTCCGCCGCGTGACGCCGGGCGCCGGACAAGGACGCGATTGTCATCCCCGGCGAGGGAGGCGGGACGGCTCGGCCGGCATTCTGCGTGCTTCGAGGCTCGCTTCGCGAGCGCCTCAGCATGAGGACCGTTGTTAAGGGCGCGATGCCCACCGAAGCCTCATCCTGAGGTGCCGCGAAGCGGCCTCGAAGGACGAGGCGTCATCCTCAACCGTCATTGCGAGGAGCGAAGCGACGAAGCAATCCACCGGCCGCAACTGCGCTCTGGATTGCTTCGCTTACGCTCGCAATGACGACCGACCTCCGTGTCATCCCCGGCGAGGGAAGGGGACCCAGAATGCCGGGCATCGAGCGCGATGGCGGGCTTTCCTGGATCCCCTTCCCCTCCGCCTGCGGCTCCGGCCGCGGATGACACGCACGGGTGACACAGCCACGTGCTGATCACTCCCTGCAAAGGGAGGGTGGCCGGCGCGAAAGCGCCGGACGGGTGGGCATCTTGTTGGGTCCGGAACCCACCCGGCGCTTCGCGCCACCCTCCCCTCGCGGGGAGGGATCGGCTGTGCCGACATTCTGCGTGCTTCGAGACTCGCTCCGCGAGCGCCTCAGCATGAGGACCGTTGTTAAAGGCGCGATGCCCACCGAAGCCTCATCCTGAGGTGCGAGGCGACAGCCGAGCCTCGAAGGACGAGGCGTCATCCTCGACCGTCATTGCGAGGAGCGGAGCGACGAAGCAATCCACGGGCCGCAACCGCGCTCTGGATTGCTTCGCTTACGCTCGCAATGACGACCAACCTCCGTGTCATCTTCGGCGAGGGAAGGGGATCCAGAATGCCGAGCATCGAGCGCGACGGCTGGCATTGCCCTGGATCCCTTTCCCCTCCGCCTTCGGGTCCGGCCGGGGATGACACGTGAGCGTGCAACGGCCGGGATGACTACCCTCTCAGCCGCCAGACGCTGGAGCGCTTGACCTCCGCGTCCTCCAGCGCCCGCGTCACTGGCACCTCGTAGGTGGCGACGACCTCCAGCCGCTCCAGCGGGAGATAGGACCGGCGCGGATCGCCGATCAGGACCTGGGCGCCCCGGGCCTTGAGGCGCGACAGCCAGTCCAGAATGCGCTCCGCCATGCCGCGCTCGTAGCAGACATCCCCCGCGAGCACGTGGGTCCAGCCCTCGTCGGCGCCGATCAGGTCCTCGCCCCTCACCCGCACGGCGACCCCGTTGGCCGCCGCGTTGAGCGCGATCGCCGCGTGCGCGAAGGGATCGATGTCGTTGGCCTCTGCGGACGACGCGCCCGCCATCATCGCGGCGATGGCGACGAGGCCCGAGCCCGAGCCGACATCCAGCACCCGTCCGCCGGCCACCGCTTCGGGATGATCGAGGAGATAGCGGGCGAGCGCCTGCCCGCCGGCCCAGGCAAAGGCCCAGAAGGGCGGCGGCAGGCCGATCTCGCCCAGCTCGTCCTCGGTCTTCTGCCAGAGCGCGGTCGCCTCGTCGGCGAGATGCAGGCGGATCGCCGGGGCGTGGGGGACCGGCAGCAGCCGGGTATGGCCGCGGATGAAGGCCTCGGCATCGGCGATCTCAGCCATGGCGGGCGAGCATCGCGCGGTAGAGGCCGGTGACCGCCGCCATCACCGCCTCTTCGGTATGTCCGTCGAGAACCCGCGCGCGGGCGCTTGCGCCCATGGCGGCGACCCGGGCCGGATCGGCGGCGAGCATCGCGATCCGGTCGGCCAAGGCCGCCGCGTCGTCCCGCGCCACCACGAAGCCGTCGGCCCCGTCGCGCACGAAGGTGCGGCAGCCGGGGACGTCCGTCGTCAGCACCGCGCGGCCGCAGGCGGCCGCCTCCAGGATCGCCCGGGGCAGGCCCTCCCCGCCGCGCGAGGGCATGAGCGCCGCGTGATGCCCGGCCCAGACATGCGCGATGTCCCGCGACGGTCCGGACCAGGCGATGCCGGGACGGCCCGCCCAGTCGCGCAGGGTCGCCTCCGGCACCGCCTTCGGGTTGGAAGGGTCGGGCGCACCGACCAGCGTCAGCGTGACGTCGGCGCCCCTCGCGCGGGCGGCCGTGACCGCCTCCACGGCGACGTCGACGCCCTTGGACCACAGCATCCGGCCGACAAAGGCGAGCCGCAGCGGCGGCGCCGGCGGCAGGGGCTCCGGACGGAAGAGATCAGGATCGATCCCCGCCCCGCCGACGATGGTGACGGGAGGATCGCCGGGCTTCAGGCCGAAGATCAGCGGATCGTCGGGGTTCTCGAAGAGGTAGCGCGTCCCCGGCCCCTCCAGCGGCCCGCGCACGATCCGCGCGATCGCCCCCCGCGCCAGGCGCGCCGCCGCATCCTGCCGCGCCGCCAGGAAGCCGAGGCCCGTCACCGCATAGACGCGGGACGCGATGCCGGCGAGGCGCGCCGCCGCGCCGCCGATCAGGATCGCGCGCAGGGCGATGCAATGGACGATGGCGGGCCGCTCCGCCTTTAGGATCGCGGCGAGCCGGCGGGTGGCGGAGACGACGTCCAGCGGATTGAGGCTCTGCCGTTCGGCCTCCAGCGGGATGACGCGCAGCCCCTCCGCCTCCAGCACCGCCCGGTGGTCGCGCACCCGCGCGATGACCAGGACCTCGAACCCCGCCGCCCGGGCGGCGCGCGCCATCGGGAGGAAATGCGAGACGAAGAACCAGTCCTCGGTGACGATGAAGGCAAGCCGGGGCGGGGAGGCGGGACGCGTCATGGCGCCTCTTTAGGCCGGCGCCGGCGGCGCGGCCAGTCCGCTCAGCGCCCGCACTCGATCCTCACCAGCGCGCCCTGCCGGGCCGCCACGATGGCGCCCGTGCTGAGCGGGGGCCCCGCTGGCGCCGCGCCGCCCTCCACCCGCGCCGCCGCATGGGCCCGCTCGGGCAGGATGCCGGCGACCATGAAGGTGCGGGCGGGATCGGCGGTGACGATCAGGGCCAGCCGCCCCGACCGGTCGAAGACCGGGCTTCCCGCCGCCCCCGGCTGGAGCGGGGCCATGATCGCCGGAGCGCCCCCGATGCTGCCGGCACGGGCCGGCATCGCCACCAGTCCCTCGGCGGCATGGGAAAGCACGACGAGGTCCTCGCCCTCCGCTGGCGCATCGGTCCTGACCGGCGCCGGCATACCGCCGCCTGCGATGTCGAGCGTCACGAGCGCCCCTGCCCCCGCGGTGACCTGGACCGGCGACCCGGCGATCCTCGGCCCCGGACAGGCATCGAGCGCCGCCCGGGAGGTCACCGCCCGGCCGGCCGCGAGACGCACGGCCGTCACCGAACGGACAGGTGACTGAACAGGACTGTCCACGGAACGTTCCGGACCGGCGACCGGTGCCGGGGAGCCGGGCGCCGGGAACGGCTCGAAGGCCGCCGCGACGGCGATGACGAGCCGGTCGATCCGCTCCGCCATCGCCTTGTCGTAGCCGACGGAAAAGCCGCGCAGCCCCGCCGGTCCTTCCGCCATCCGCGCATAGAACTTGCCCGTCCGGGTCTCGCCGCTGACCACGTAGAAGTCGGGCCGCAGCAGCTTGTAAGTCACTTTGCGATCAGGCGAATTGGGATTTGCGGCCGTCGCCCGCTCGAAGAGCGAGGCGAGCGTTTCGCCCGGCTGGCCGACGCGGGTGTCCAGCGTCACCTTGCCGTCGGCGCTCTGCCACCGCCCGCCGCCGAGCGGCGCCGTTCCGGCCTTCGGCAGGACCTTGAGCGGCACGCCGATCCTGATCCCCGAGCGGGAATCGGTGACGATCTCAAACCCCGCTTCGCTCCGCGCCCTGGCGGCGCCGTCCTTCAGCGCTTTCCGCTGGGCCGGGGTCAGGAGCCCGTCCGCCGCCGCGCCGGTCTTGCCGGCAAAAGTGTTGATCGCACGGAAGGTTAGCGGCCCGAAGCCGCCCGTCACCGTGCCGTTGTAATGACCCGTCCAGATCAGGTCCGACTGGATGGCGCGGCGCTCGTCCTCGGGAAGCCCGTCGAAGACCTGCTGGGCGGCCTGGAGCTTGGGATCGGGAGCCGGCTGCGCGGCGGCGGGCCAGGCCCAGAGCAGCAGCAGGGCGGCGGCGAAATGTCGGATCATGGCGCATCACTCCGCCCGGCGAGGTTTCCCATCAAAGCGCGGAGCGCCTGTCTCGCGCAATGGCGGCCCGCCACGCCATGTGCGCAAGCTCACGCCGATTGCCAGAGCCGCCGGCAATGATAGCCTCGCCCCCGACGGCCCGCGCGGCGGACCCGGACAGATCATGGAGACGATGATGGCCCTCTTCCTGCGTCAGGCCGGCGTGAGGCGCCTCGCGGCCGGCCTTCTCCTTGGCCTCTCCGTCTCGCTCGCGGGCGGCGCGCTCGCCCAGAAGGCCTTTGTCCGCAACGACCTGGCGACCGAGGGCCAGCAGCTCGAGGAGCGGCTGAAGCGGGAGGTTTCCGCCGGCCAGCGCCCGCTCGCTCAGCTCCTGCGCGAGGGCGAGGGTCTTCTCGGGCGCGGCAACGGGCGCGGCGCGATCCCGATCGCCAACCTCGCCGTCGTCGCCGATCCCGGTAGCGCCGCCGCCTGGCGCCTGATGGCGCGCGCCGCGCTCTCCATCGACCCGCGCGACTACCGCGAGCGCTGGGACCTGCGCCAGCGCGCCAACGCCGCCGCCTATCTCGCCTATCAGCGCGCCACGACGCGCGCCGACGAGGCCGCCGCCCTGGCGCTGCTCGCGAAATCCTTCGTCGCCGGCGAGAGCTGGCGCCCGGCCCTGACCGCCTTCCGCCTGAGCCTCGACCTCCAGGACGATCCAGCGATCCGCACCGAATACGAGGCTTTGCGTGCCGAACGCGGCTTCCGCCTGACCTCCAACCAGGTCGATGCCGACGCCGCAAATCCGCGGGCCTGCTTCGAATTCTCCGAGCCGCTGGCTAGGGGCCGGGTGGATTTCGCCCCTTACGTCGCGATTTCCGGCGGGCGCGGCGACTTTGCCGTCAGCGCCGAAGACCGGCAGATCTGCGTGGACGGCCTGCGCCATGGCGAGCGCTATGCCATCGTCGTGCGTCAGGGCGTGCCCTCGTCCATCCCCGGCGAGGTGCTGCTGAAATCGGCCGATTACGAGGTCTATGTCCGGGACCGCACCCCGTCCGTCCGCTTCTCCGGCCGCACCTATGTCCTGCCGCGCACCGGGCAGCAAGGCATCCCGGTCGTCTCGGTCAACACGGACCGGCTGGCCGTGGAGATCCTGCGGATCGGCGACCGCAATCTCATCAATTCCGTCCATTCCGACGACTTCCTGACCCAGGTCGGCAGCTGGGGCACGCGGCAGATCCGGGAGGAGAAGGGCTCGCGCGTCTGGCAGGGCTCGCTGGAGGTGAAGTCGGAGCTGAACCGCGACGTCACCACCGCCTTCCCCGTCCTGGAGGCGGTCGGCAGCCTGCAGCCGGGACTCTACGTGATGGCGGCCAAGCCCGCCGCGCAGGGCAATGCCACGCCCGAGGAGGACGCCTATGACGGCCCCTCCCAGGCGACGCAATGGTTCATCGTCTCCGATCTCGGCCTGACCGGCTTCACAGGCCCGGACGGGGTCCATGTCCTCGCCCGCTCGCTGGAAAGCGCCGCGCCCGTCGCCGGCGTCGAGCTTCGGCTGCTGGCGCGCAACAACGAGGTGCTTGGCACGGTGCGCACCGATGCCGCCGGCTACGCGAAGTTCGAGGCAGGCCTGTCCAAGGGCCAGGGCGGCGCGGCGCCCGGCCTCGTCGTTGCCGGGCTCGGAGACGATTACGGCTTCCTCGACCTGAAACAGGCCGCCTTCGACCTGTCGGACCGGGGCGTGAAGGGCCGCGTCGCCCCCGCGGGGCTCGACGCCTTCCTCTATACCGAGCGCGGCGTCTACCGTTCCGGCGAGACGGTCCAGCTCTCCGCCCTCCTGCGCGATGCGCGGGGCGTCGCCGTCACCGGCCTGCCGCTGACCCTCGTGGTCAAGCGTCCGGACGGCGTCGAGTATCGCCGCCGTTCGGTCGAGGACCAGGGCGCCGGCGGGCGTGCCCATGCCATCCCGCTCATCTCCGGTGCCCAGACCGGCACCTGGCGCGTCCAGGCCTATGCCGACCCGAAGGCGCCCGCCATCGGCGAGGTGTCGTTCCTCGTCGAGGACTATGTCCCGGAAAAGCTGGAACTGACGCTGACCCCGAAAGCGCCGGCGCTGCGGGCCGGCCAGCCGGCGGAGATCGATCTCGCCGCGCGCTATCTTTACGGCGCGCCGGGCTCGGAGCTCGACGTGTCGGGCTCCACCATCGTGCGTCCGGCGACGCGCTCGGCAATTCCCGGCTTCGAGGGCTTCGAGGTCGGCCTCACCGACGAGGATGTCCAGGCGGTGCAGGGCGAATTGGAGGAGGCCGTGCGGACCGACGCGGCCGGCCGCGCCGCCGTCGCGGCGACGCTCCAGATGCCCGACACCAACCGCCCGCTGGAGGCCGAGATCACGCTGCGCGTCGCCGAGCCCGGCGGCCGCGCCATCGCCCGGGCGGTCACGCTGCCGATCCTGCCGGCGGGCACCGCCATCGGCGTGCGCAAGGCCTTCCGCGACGGCGATGTCGGCGCCGGGGGCGAGGCCGCCTTCGAGGTCATCCTCGCCGAGGGTGACGGACGGCGCGTCGCGCGCAGTGGCGTGAAATGGACGCTGTCCAAGGTCAACCGCACCTATCAATGGTTCTTCCAGGACGGGCGCTGGAACTACGAGGGCGTGAAGACGACCCGCCGCGTCGCCGATGGCGAGATCGCGGCTGCTGTCGACGCCCCCGCCCGCATCGCCGCCCGCGTCGACTGGGGCACCTATCGCCTCGACGTCGAGGCGCCGGGTCTCGACGGGGCGCAGACCAGCGTCACCTTCACCATCGGCTACGAGACGGACCGCACCGCCGACACGCCGGACGCGCTGGACGTGGCCCTCGACAAGGCCGCCTATGCCGACGGCGAGACGGCGCGCGTGCGCATCGCGCCGCGCTTTTCCGGCAAGGCGACGATTGCCATCGTCACCGACCGCGTGGTCGCGACGCGCGTCGTGGACGTGACACCCGCCGGCGCCAGTGTCGACATCCCGGTCGAAACCGGGTGGGGCGGCGGCGCCTATGTCGTCGCGCTCGCCCACCGGCCTATGGACATCGCCGAGAAGCGCCTCCCCGGCAGGGCCATCGGCCTCGCCTGGTTCGCCATCGGCCGCGCCGAGCGCACGCTTGCCGTCACGCTCGATCCGCCGAAGCTCGTCCGCCCCCGCACGAACCTGCCGATTCCGGTGAAGATCGCCGGCGCCTCGGCAGGCGAGGAGGTCTTCGTGACTGTCGCCGCCGTCGATGTCGGCATCCTGAACCTCACCCGCTACGAGGCCCCCGACCCGACCGCCTTCTATCTCGGACAGCGCCAGATCGGCCACGAGGTCCGCGACCTTTACGGATACCTGATCGACGGGATGCAGGGCACGCGCGGCGCGATCCGCTCCGGCGGCGATATCGGGCCGCAGCTCGGCGGCGACAAGCCGACGCAGGAGCCCCTCGCCCGCTATTCGGGCGTCGTGAGGATCGGGGCCGACGGCAGCGCGCAGGTTGATTTCGACCTGCCGCCCTTCAACGGCACGGTCCGCGTCATGGCTGTGGCGTGGTCGAGGAACCGTGTCGGACAGGCTTCCACCGACGTGATCGTGCGCGATCCGGTCGTGGCGGAGGCGACGCTGCCGCGCTTCCTCAATCTCGGCGACCAGTCCCGCTTCCACCTCCAGGTCGACAACGTGGAGGGAGAGGCCGGCGCCTACACGATCGACCTCGACGTGCGCGGGCCCGTCGTCGTCGCCGCCGACGCGACACACCGCGTCGTGCAGCTGGCGAAGGGCGGCAAGACCTCGCTCTCCATCCCCGTCACCGCGGCCGGGCTCGGCACCGCCAGCTTCGACATCCGCATCACCGGCCCGGGCGTGGAGGCCGTCCAGCGGGCGGCGGTCCGCGTCCAGCCGGCTGCGCAGACCATCGCCCGCCGCACCGTGCGCGGGCTCGACCCCAATGGCGGCGCCATCACCCTGTCGGGAGACCTGTTCAGCGACCTCGTTCCGGGCTCTGGCACCGTCTCGGTCTCCGTTTCGCCGCTCGCGGCGCTCGACGTGCCGGCTCTGCTGAAGGCGCTCGACCGCTACCCCTATGGCTGCACCGAGCAGACCGTCAGCCGCGCCATGCCGCTCCTTTACGTGAATCGGCTTGCAAGCGCGGAGCAGCTCGCCCTCGACACCTCCGCCCGCGAGCGGATCGACGGCGCCGTGGAGCGTGTCCTTGCCCGCCAGGGCGCCAACGGCTCCTTCGGCCTGTGGAGCGTCGGCGGGGACGACCTGTGGCTCGACGCCTTCGTCACCGACTTCCTGACCCGCGCCCGCGAGACGGGCGTGACGGTCCCGCAGGTCGGCTTCAACCTCGCCCTCGACCGCCTGCGCAACCAGGTCGTCAATACGGGCGAGGTGCGCAAGGAGGAGGCGTCCGGCATCGCCTATGCGATCTACGTCCTCGCCCGCAACGGCCGCCCGGTCATGGGCGACCTGCGCTATCTTGCCGACAACCGGCTGGGCGATTTCGCCTCGCCCCTGTCGCGCGCCCAGATCGGCGCGGCCCTCGCCATGCTCGGCGACCGCGGCCGCGCCGGCCGCGCCTTCTCCAGCGCGCTGGCCGCCCTTCAGGAAAGCCGCGACGACGGCCTGTCCCGGCCCGATTACGGCTCGCGCCTGCGGGATGGCACCGGCCTCCTGACCCTGCTGGCGGAAACCAGTGGCGAGCGCGCCGACATCCAGCGGGCGAGCCTCGTCGTCGAGACCGCCCGCGCCGCCACGCGCTCCACCTCCACCCAGGAGAATGCCTGGATGGTGCTGGCGGCGCAGGCGCTCGCCAAGGATGCCGAAGGCCTGTCACTGACGGTCGACGGCACGCCGCGGACCGGCGCCTTCTACCGTACGGTCCGCCAAGCGGAGCTGGAGGCGAAGCCGCTCGCCATCGGGAATCCCGGCGCCGCCGCGGCCCGCGCGGTCGTGACCGTGTCCGGCATCCCGACCGCGCCTGAACCCCCGGTCGCCCAGGGCTTCGCCGTGGAGCGCAGCCTCTTCACGACCAAGGGTGCCGCGGCCGATCCCGCGCAACTGCGCCAGAACGAGCGCTATGTCGTGGTCCTCAAGGTTCGCGAGAGCCCGGCACGCTATGGCCGCCTTCTGCTGGTCGATCCGGTGCCGGCGGGGCTCGAAATCGAGAACCCGAATCTGACCGACGGCGCTTCGCTGGAAGGATTCGACTGGCTGAAGCAGGACGTCCCGCCGGTCCATGTCGAGGCGCGGGACGACCGCTACGTCGCCGCGTTCGAGCGGGACGGGGCGGCCAATGCTCCGGCGGAGTTCACCGTCGCGTATCTCGCCCGCGCCGTCTCGCCGGGACGCTACGTCCACCCGCCGGCCTCCATCGAGGACATGTACAGGCCAGACCGGTTCGGCCGGACCGGGACCGGCCTTGTCGGCATCGCTTCGGCCCGTTGACGCCATGGCGGAAGGGCGCGCCAGTCCAGTGAGACGGACGCTACGGATGGCGGGGGCCGGTCTTGCGGCCGCCGTCCTGAGCGGCGCGGCAGCGGTCGGCCTCTATGCGGCGAGCCTGCCGCCGCTGGACCTGTCCGCGACGGCGGCACGCTCGGCGCTGATCCTCGACCGGGAGGGGCGCCTGCTGCGCCCCTTCGTCAGCCCCGCCGGGCGCTGGACGCTTCCCGTCACCCATCAGGACGTCGATCCGCGCTACCTCGCCATGTTGAAAGGCTTCGAGGACCGGCGCTTCGACAGCCATGCCGGCATCGACCCGCTGGCTTTCGCCCGTGCCGCCTGGCAGATCGCGACGCATGGTCGGATCGTCTCAGGAGGCTCGACGCTGACCATGCAGGTGGCGCGGCTGTTGGAGCCGCGCGGCGAGCGGTCTTTCGCGGCCAAGCTGCGCCAGGCGATCCGCGCCGTTCAGCTGGAGCGCCGCTTCACCAAGGGCGAGATCCTCGATCTCTACCTCACGCTGGCGCCCTTCGGCGGCAATCTCGAGGGCGTGCGCGCCGCGAGCCTGGCCTATTTCGGCAAGGAGCCCAAGCGCCTCTCCACGGCCGAGGCCGCCCTTCTCGTCGCCCTTCCCCAGGCGCCGGAGGCCCGCCGGCCGGACCGGGCGCAAACGGCCGCGCGCGTCGCCCGGGACCGGGTCCTGGCCTCCGCCCAGGCCGCCGGCCTCGTCACCCCGGAGGAACGGGAAACGGCCGGCGCGTCCACCCTGCCGCCGGGGCGCCTCGCCTTCCCCGCCTTCGCGCCGCATGCGGCTGAAGCGGCCTGGCGGGAGCGGCCGGATGCGCCGATCCAGCGCCTGACGCTCGACCTGCGCATGCAGCAGGGGCTGGAGCAGCTCGCCCGGGAGCGCGTCGTCGGCCAGAACGCTGCGCTGTCCGTCGCGATCCTCGTCGCCGACAACGAGACCGGCGAAATCCGCGCCCATGTCGGCGGCGTCGACTATTTTTCGACCGAGCGTGCCGGCGCCATCGATCTGACGCGGGCCCTGCGTTCGCCGGGTTCGGCGCTGAAACCTTTCATCTATGCCCTCGCCTTCGAGAACGGCATCGCCCATCCCGAGACGATGCTCGAGGACCGGCCGGCGCGTTTCGGCCTGTACGTCCCCGAGAATTTCGACCTCGCCTTCCAGGGCACGGTGACGGCCCGCAAGGCGCTGCAGCTGTCGTTGAACATCCCCGCCGTGGATCTCCTGTCCGCGCTGGGACCCCAGCGTTTCCTGACGCGGCTGCAAGGCGCGGGCGCCGGAATCGCGCTCCCCAGGAATGGCGCTTCGGGCGGCCTTGCCGGCGACGGAGACGCCGCGCCGGGGCTCGCCGTGGCCCTGGGCGGTCTTGGCATCACGCTTCAGGACCTGACGCGGCTCTATGTCGGCCTTGCTCGCGGCGGCGAGACGATTGACCTGACAGTCCGTGCCAGGTCCGGCCCGGGCGAGTCGCCGCTTCGCTTCGTCGATCCGGTGCCCGCATGGTACGTGACCGACACGCTGCTCGGAGCCCCGCCGCCCGCCAGCGCCCTGCCCGGCCGGATCGCCTACAAGACCGGCACCTCCTACGGCTACCGGGACGCCTGGGCGGTGGGTTACGACCGCACCCATACGATCGGCGTCTGGGTCGGCCGGGCCGATAACGGGGCCGTGCCGGGCCTGGTCGGGCGCCTCGTGGCCGCGCCCATCCTGTTCGACGCCTTCGCCCGCATTGGCATCGACCAGCGTCCTTTCCCGCGCCCGGCCGGCGTGCTGGCCGCGACACCCGCGACGCTGCCGCCGCCCCTGCGCCATCTGCGGCAGGACGTGCCCAAAGTGGCTGGAGCGATCGCCCAGCAGGGCCTGCGCCTCGCCTTCCCGCCGGACGGCGCCCGGATCGATCTCGCCTCCGGTGCGGCGGACGGAGCCGACGGGCTTGCGCTGAAGGTCGCCGGCGGGACCGGACCCTTCACCTTCCTGGTGGACGGACTGCCGGTCGCCGGCCCCGTCGCCCGGCGTCAAACCGTCTGGCGCCCGCCCGGCCCGGGCTTTCTGCGCCTGTCCGTCATCGACGCGACCGGTGCCACCGACAGCGTCAGCGTCCGGGTCCAGTGACGAAAAAGGGCGGCCCGAAGGCCGCCCAGTCTTGAGCTTGGGAGGACCAAGCTTGGCGCGCGGGAGGAACCAGCGCGTCAACGCGGGATGCTGTTCACGTCCTTTTCCCAACGGTCGAGCAGGCGCTTGCGCTCGGCCGCGGAGCCGTACTTGATGAAGTCGTAGTTCACGAGCTTGAGCCGGGTCAGGTCCGGCGCGCCGGAGGGCGGCTCGGCAGCCGTGTTGGACGGCGAGACGTTCATCTTGCCGACCTCGTAGCCGATCTTCTGGGCTGCCGGCTGCAGCGCCCATTCATAGAACCGCTGGGCCGAGGCGAGGTTGCGGGCACCCGTGATGATCGACATGGAGCCGATCTCGTAGGCGGTGCCCTCGCACGGCGCGTTATAGCCGACCGGGAAGCCGGCCTTCTGCTCGGTCACGGTGTCGTGGATGAAGTTGATGGCAACGCCGGTCTCGCCGCGGGCGGCCGCCTTGATCGGGCCGGCGCCGGAGCGCGGATAGGCGTTGATATTGGCGTGCAGCTTCTTCAGGTAGTCGAAGGCCTGCTCCTCGCCCATCAGCTGGACGAGCGTCGCGATCGCCAGATAGGCCGTGCCCGAGGAGTTCGGGTTCGGCATCTGGATCTCGCCCTTGTAGTCAGCCTTCAGAAGGTCGGCCCAGCACTTGGGCTCCGGGATCTTCTTCTTGGCCAGCACTTCCTTGTTGAAGCCGATGCCCAGCGCGCCCGAATAGACGCCGACGGAGCGCTTCTTGGACTGCGCCCACTGGTTCTGCGCCCAGGGATGCAGGCTGTTCATGGCCTTGGGTGTGTATTCCTGCGTCAGGCCCTCGGTGGCCGCGACCAGATGCGGGTCCTGCGTGCCGCCATACCAGACGTCACCGCGGGGATTGTCCTTCTCGGCGCGGATCTGCGCGAAGGTCTCGCCGACCGACTTCTGCACCATGTTGACCTTGATGCCGGTCTCGGACTGGAAGGCCACGGCCATGCCCTGGCACCATTCCACCTGCATCGAGCAATAGACGTTGAGGTCCTGCGCCCGTGCGGCCGTTCCCATCGCGCATGCCGACACCGTCAGGGCCAGCGCGGCGGCCCATTGTCCCTTGGACATTCGTTTTCTCCACATCATCGGCTCTCTAACCGGAACCGTCCACGTATGAATACTACAATAACCGGAGCGCATAAAGGGGAATTTTTCGCCGGTATCGGGAAAAGACCGGGTATATCGTCGTAGTTATGATGTAGTTTAACTACGCTTCCGGTACGCCGAGGCGGCTACGCGCCGCTTTCGCCTTCCCCTGTCAGGCCCGCCCCGGTAACAGGAGAAAGAGGGAGATTATCATGACAGACCGGCCCGAACCAAAGCTGCGCGTCGCCATCGTCCCGGTGACGCCGTTCCAGCAGAATTGCTGCCTCGTCTGGTGCACGCAGACGATGAGGGGAGCCGTCGTCGATCCCGGCGGCGACCTGGAGCGCATCCGGGACGTGATCGCGCAAGCCGGCGTGACCGTGGAGAAGATTCTGCTCACCCACGGCCATATCGACCATGCCGGCGGCGCGGCGGAGCTGGCGGGGGAGCTCGGTGTCCCCGTCGAGGGCCCGCATGAGGACGACCTCTACCTGCTGCAATCGCTCGTCGCGAAAGGCCGGGAATACGGCATGGACAACGCCATGAACCTCACGCCGGACCGCTGGCTGAGCGAAGGCGACAGCGTGACCGTGGGGGAAGCTTCCTTCGACGTGCTGCACTGCCCCGGCCATTCGCCGGGCAGCGTGGTCTTCGTCCAGCGCGAGCACCGCTTCGCCCTGGTGGGAGACGTGATCTTCCGGGGCTCGGTCGGGCGCACGGACCTGCCGCGGGGCGACCATGCCGCGCTCATCGCCTCGATCCGCGACAAGCTCCTGCCGCTGGGCGACGAAACGGCCTTCATCTGCGGCCACGGCCCCACCAGCACGATCGGGCAGGAGCGCCTGACCAATCCGTTCCTGCAGGGCGACTGAGGCTCAGGAGGCGCGCTTCCTGCGCGTCTCGGCCGCTTTCTTCGCCGATGCGGACCGGGCCGCGGCCGGGCGCGAGGCGGAGGCCTCGCCGCCCTTGCTGCCGCCCTTATGCGCCGCGGGATGGCCGGTGTCCTTGCCCCGGCCGGAACCGGACTTCTTGCCCCCGCCATCGTCCTTGTTGACGGTGGCCCAGGCGCGCCGCTCCGCCTCCTCGTGGGAGACGCCGCGCTTCTCGTAGCCTTCCTCGATATGCTCGGCCTTGCGCTTCTGCTTGTCGGTATAGGCGTCCTTGTCTCCGCGGGGCATGACGTCCTCCTTCGCGCGGCGTCCGGTCAGGAAAGAACAAGCGCCGCGGCACCGCGTTCCCTGCTGCATCCGTTTGGGGCGGCCGCGTGTAACCCACGCGGGGCCAATGCCGGGCACGATGATGAACGAAGACCGACGCGACGATATCCGCACCGACCTGCGCCTGGCGCGCGGCCGGGGAGACGGGACCGACGACAGCGAGCCGGCCTATCACGAGGTCGCGGAGCTTACCCGCGCCTTCATGGCCATCAGCGATCCGGAGCAGCGCGCCTCCGTCCTCATCCTGGCGCGGGCCCTCGCCAAGGCTGACCGCCTGAGGGGCTGACACCGACGGGATTGAACCGGCCGCGCCGCCTGTGCCATGCCGTGGCGATGCAAAGGTTCGCGTTCCTGCTGGCGCTCGCCGCCGCCCTTCTCCCGGCCGCCGCTGAGCCCGGCCTGGCGCTCGATCCGACCTGGACCGAGCGCAAATGCGCGCTGTACGGCGACGCATGGCGCAAGGTGCGCCGCGCGCCGGCCTATGCCGGAATGGGCGAGGACTTCGTCGCCGCCAACGAGCGCTTCATCGCCGCAGGCTGCACCGGCGAGCGGGACGCCTGCCCCCGCAGCGACGCGGATTTCCGCGCGGCGGACGCGCTCTCGCTCATGGCGGTCACGGAGGGAATGGCCGGCTCGTTCCTGCCCTTCGCCTGCCGCAAGTGAGTGGGGATGCAGGCTCATCGGAGCCGTGAGCGGCGTGAACTGGCGCGATCGAGGAAGTGGCGGAGAGGGAGGGATTTGAACCCCCGATACGGTTGCCCGTATGCCGCATTTCGAGTGCGGTGCATTCAACCACTCTGCCACCTCTCCGCGATGCCGAGGTTGTCGAGCGGCGGGGTGCGCATAGCATGGCGCCCGCGAGGGCTCAAGCACGCCTCCGCAGACGGGCTTGTCGTTTTGCGCGGCCTTGACATCGCGCCCTCCGGCCTTTCCGCTCGCGGCCCGTTTCCGTCGCGGTGATGCCAAGGACCATGCTGCCCGAGATCCCCGACTACGACCGGCTCTACGCATCCTTCCGCTGGCAGGTGCCCGCGCGGTTCAATATCGGCGTCGCGGCCTGCGACGGCTGGGCGAAGGCCGAGCCCTCCCGGGTGGCCATCCTCGACGTCGCCGCCGACGGTCGGGTCGACCCCGTCGACTACGCCGCCCTGCGCGACGCGTCGAACCGCCTCGCCAACGGGCTCGCGCGCCGGGGCGTGAAGCGCGGCGACCGGGTCGCGATCCTGCTGCCTCAGGGCAGAGCGGTGCCGGCGGCGCATCTCGCGATCTACAAGCTCGGCGCCATCGCCCTGCCGCTGGCGGCCCTGTTCGGGGTCGACGCCATCGCCTACCGGCTCGCCGATGCCGGCGCACGCGCCATCGTCACCAACGCGGCAGGCCTCGCCAAGCTGCGCGCCATGGACGGCGGCACTGCCGATCTGCCGCTGATCCTCTCCACCGACGGGCCCGACGGCGAGGCGCTCGGCTGGCGCGAGACCCTGGCCGCCGAGGCGCCGGACTTCGCCCCCGTCGACACGGCCGCCGACGACCCGGCGATGATGATCTACACGTCCGGGACGACCGGCGCGCCCAAGGGCGCCCTGCACGGGCACCGGGTTCTGCTGGGCCATCTGCCGGGCGTGCAGTTCCCCCACGAATTCCTGCCCAAACCGGGCGACAGGTTCTGGACCCCGGCGGACTGGGCCTGGGCCGGAGGCCTTCTCAACATCCTCCTGCCGGGGCTCTATTTCGGCGTGCCGGTCGTCGCGCGGAAGTTCGAGAAGTTCGACCCGGAGGAAGGCTTCCGCCTCGTCCAGGATCTCGCCATCCGCAACGTCTTCATCCCGCCCACGGCCCTGCGCATGCTGCGATCGGTGGAGAACCCGCGTGGGCGGTTCCGCCTGGACCTTCGCACCCTCGCGTCCGGCGGCGAGGCTTTGGGCGAACCGACCTTCGCCTGGGGCCGGGAGGCGCTGGGCCTTTCCATCAACGAGTTCTACGGCCAGACCGAGTGCAACCTCGTCCTGTCATCCTCCGCCGCCATCGGCGTGTCGAAGCCGGGCTTCATCGGCAGGGCGGTGCCGGGTCACGTGGTCGCGGTGATCGGCCCGGACGGCGCGGTCCGCGGCCCCGACGAGCCGGGCCAGATCGCGATCCGGCGTCCGGACCCGGTCATGTTCCTCGGTTACTGGAACAAGCCCGATGCGACCGCCGCCAAGTTCATCGGCGACTGGATGACGACCGGCGACCAGGGCGTCATGGACGAAGCCGGCTACGTCCGTTTCTTCGGCCGCGACGACGACGTCATCACCTCGGCCGGCTACCGGATCGGCCCCGGCGAGATCGAGGATTGCCTCCTCAAGCACCCGGCGGTCGCGCTCGCGGCGGCGGTGGGCAAGCCCGATTCGCTGCGAACCGAGATCGTGAAGGCCTTCATCGTGCTTAAGGCGGGGCACAGCCCGTCCGATGCCCTCGCCGCCGACATCCAGGCCTTCGTGCGCACGCGGCTCTCGGCCCACGAATATCCCCGCGAGATCGCCTTCCGCGAGGAATTGCCGCTCACCACGACCGGCAAGGTCATCCGCCGCATCCTGCGGGACGAGGAGACAGGCTAGGCCCTGTCGACCCCCGCGATGGCCCGGGCGAAATCGCCGGCATCGAAGGGCTCCAGGTCGTCGACGCCTTCGCCGACGCCGATGAAATGCACCGGAAGGCCGAACCTTCCGGCGAGCGCGACGAGGATGCCGCCGCGCGCCGTGCCGTCGAGCTTGGTCATGACGAGGCCGGTGATGCCGGCCGATTTCGAGAACAGCTCCACCTGTGACAGCGCGTTCTGGCCGACCGTCGCGTCGAGGACCAGCAGCGCCGCATGGGGCGCCTGCGGCTCCACCTTGCGGATGACGCGGACCACCTTCTCCAGCTCCGCCATCAGCTCGGTGCGGTTCTGCAGGCGGCCGGCGGTATCGATCAGCACGATGTCCGTCCCTTCCGCCTTGGCCCGCGTCAGGGCGTCGAAAGCAAGGCCCGCGGCATCCGCGCCCTGCTCCCGGGCCGCGACGGCGGCGCCCGTCCGCTCGCCCCAGACCTTGAGCTGCTCGATCGCGGCGGCGCGGAACGTGTCGCCGGCCGCCATCAGGACCGAGCGGCCCTGCGCGCGGAACTTGGCCGCCAGCTTGCCGATCGTGGTCGTCTTGCCCGCGCCGTTGACACCGACAATCAGGATGACGAAGGGCTTCGTCCCCGGCGTGATGTCCAGCGGCCGGGCGACGGGCTTGAGGATCGCCTCCACCTCCCGCGCCATCACGGCCTTCACCTCGTCAGGCGCGATCTCCTTCTCGTATCGGTCCCGGCCCACGGCAGCGGCGATGCGCGACGCCGCATCGAGGCCGAGATCGGCCTGGATCAGGATGTCCTCCAGCTCCTCCAGGGTCGCGGCATCGAGCTTGCGCTTGAACAGCAGCGCGGTGACGCCTCCGCCGATGGACTGGGACGTGCGCGAGAGGCCCTGGCTCAGCCGCTGCCACCAGGAGCGCGGCGCGTCGGCCTGCGCGAGGGGCATCTCGGGCGACGGAACGGGCAGCGGATCCGGCGCCTTCGGCTCGACCGGGACGGCCGGCGCCTCGGCGAGGGCCGCTGGCGGCTCGGTGGCCTCCGGCTCGGGCGTTGCCGGAGGAGCAGGTTCGGCCGGTGCCGGCGGAGTCCCGGGCACGGGCTCAGCCGCCGGCGGAGCAGGCTGTGCCGGCTCCTTCGGCTCCGGCGCCCTGCCGCGCCCGAACAGCCGGGACAGCAACCCGCCCTTGCCTTCGTTCTCGTCCGCCATGTCCGCTCCGTCTGTCGCGATCGCCTGCCAAGGATGAACCCGCACTTGCGGCGTGGGTTCGCGGGCATTAGCCCGGACGACGCGGGACCATCCCCGCGGACCGGACCGATGCCGTGACCCCCGAGGAGATCGTCGCCCGCGTGCTTTACCGCGATGCGCGGATGCTTGTCATCGACAAGCCCGCCGGCATGCCGGTTCATGCCGGCCCCCGCTCGGCGACGCAATCGGGGCCGGTGCTGGAGCGGCTCTTCCCGCATCTCGCCTTCGGCCTGCCGCAGCCGCCGGCTTTGGCGCACCGGCTCGACCGCGACACGTCCGGCTGCCTCATTCTCGGGCGGCACCGGGCGGCCCTCGCCTGGCTGACCGAACTGTTCAAGGCCGGCCGCATCGGCAAGACATACTGGGCGGTGGTGGAAGGCGCGCCGGACGCACAGGAAGGCGAGATCGACCTTCCGCTCGGCCGGAAGGATGCGAGCAGGGGCTGGTGGATGAAGGTCGATCCCCAAGGGCTTCCCTCCCGCACCCGCTGGCGCGTGCTCGGCCGCGGGCAGCGTCCCGACGGGCGGCCGCTGACGCATCTCGCGCTGGAGCCGCTAACAGGGCGGACGCACCAGCTGCGCGTCCACATGGCCGCGATGGATTGGCCCATTCTCGGCGATCCGATCTACGGAAACGGACCGCGCTTCGGCGGTCCGCATCTCAATTTGCATGCGCGCGAAATATTTGTTCCCATGGACGGGAACAAAGAACCGGTCGTCTGCGTTGCAACCGCGCCGGATCACATGGCCGCGCCTTTGCGTGCGTGCGGATCCGGCCAATGACGGCAACAGCCGGTCAAGCCAACGATCCTGGGATGAGGGGCGAGGTGTCTTCCAACATCACGACGCAGGCGGCGTCTTCCGAACCGGCGAGCCTTCAAGGCCGCAAGGTCCTCATCGTCGAGGACGAGCCGCTCGTGGCCGTCCTTCTGGAGGAGATCCTGGAGGAATTCGGCTGCAGCGTCGTCGGCCCGGCGGCGCAGCTCGATCAGGCGCTAGAACTTGCCGGCTCCGCCGACGTGGACCTGGCCGTGCTCGACGTCAATCTGGGTGGCCAGCCGGTCTTCCCCGTGGCGCGGGTCCTGTCGGATCGCGGCGTCCGCTTCGTCTTCGCCACCGGCTACGGCGCCGGCGGATTGCCGCCGGAATGGTCGCATGTCCCGGCTCTGCAGAAGCCCTATACGCTCGACCAGGTGCAACAGGCCCTCGGCGCGGTGATCGCCGGCTAGCTGGTCACGCGCCGTGCCCGCCTGCATAGGCGTTGCGGGCCGGCGGGGTCCACCCGGCGGGCGGTGCGGCGGGGACGAACACCTCCACCTTGAGCGGGTGGCAGCGCGCCGCGTCGCTGGAATGCTCCGCCCCACAATCGCCGCCCGGGCAGGCCGAGAGCGCGCCGATCAGGTCGATCTCCGCGAAGAATTCGATGTGGTCGCCGGGACGCACCGGGCTCGCCTTCATGAAATATTGCCCGGTCTCACGCAGGAAGCCGGTGCACATGAAGACGTTGAGCACGTCGTGCACATGGGGCTCTGCCGCCGACGCGGACAGGCCGCTCCGCGCCGCGAGCGCCCGCGTCAGGTTCGAATGGCAGCAATGATGGTAGTCCCCGCCGGCGAGCAGCCGGTGCGTATAGGGGTCGCAGCGCGTGCCGATGACGTCGTGCACGCTCCCGCCGAACGCGTCGAACCCGTACCAGTCCAGCGTGTCGGCGACGATCGTCGCCATGGGGCGCAGATGCGGCAGGTTCGACCAGAGCCGGTCGCCGGTGGAGACATGCGTTCCGTGCAGCGCCCGCGTCTTGCCGGAGAAGAAGCGCTCCGAGAGGTCGTCCGCATTCCACAGATTGAGGTCGCCCACCTGCGGCCCCTCGATCGACGTGATGCGGAAGAAGGCTCCGGCGGGCACGTCGAAGGCCATCGCGTCCCGCGGCGGCACGATCGTCTCGGAAACCTTGCGGGCCCCCTCCCGCGCCGCGCGGTAGGCAACCAGGTCCGGCGGCGGCAGCGTGTCCACGGGATAGCAGACCACCGGCTGCACCGCGCGCCGCGCCGCGGCGTCCGGCGGGGCGGCGTGGTCGGGTCGGTCGGGTTTCATGGGCATTTCCGGAACGGCCGCGCCAAGCCTGCCGCGATCGGCCCGCAGCCGCAAGGCGCCGCTGCCGTCCCTAGCGCCTGTTGAAGAGCCGCGACAGGCAGGCCGCCAGTTCCTCGCTGCGGAAGGGCTTGGCCAGCCGGGGCAGCTCGGCCGCGATCCCGTCCATCTCCGCATAGCCGGACATGATCAGGACCTTGAGAGCGGGATGCGAGACGGCGAGACGGCGCGCCAGCTGCGTGCCCGTCATGGCCGGCATCAGGTGGTCCGTCACCACGATGTCGGGCCGGAGGCCCTCGGCGATGAGCCGCAGCGCCTCCTCGGCGGACCCCGCCTCCACCGGATCGTAGCCCAGCTCGGCCAGGACCGAGGCCGTGCTCAGCCGGACGAGGTCCTCGTCGTCGACCACCAGCGCGACGCCCTCGTGGCGGATATCGGGCTCTGCCGCCGCCGGCTCGGCCGTGCCGGCCGAAGCCTGCGTCTCCGGCAGCCAGAGATCGATCTCGGTGCCCTTGCCGGGCTGGCTGCTGATCGTCAGCGCGCCGCCCAGCTGCGTCGCGAGCCCATGCACCATGGACAGGCCGAGGCCCGTGCCCTTCCCGACCCCCTTGGTCGAGAAGAACGGCTCCACCGCCCGCGCCAGTGTCGCCTCGTCCATGCCGATGCCCGTGTCCCCGACGACGATCCGCAGATAGCGCCCAGTTTCCAGCCGGGATCGGTGATGCGGGCCGACCGTCTCGGCGCTGGCCGCGATGCGCAGGGTCCCGCCGCTGGGCATCGCGTCGCGGGCGTTCACGGCGAGGTTCAGGATCGCCATTTCCAGCTGGTTGCGGTCGCCCCTAGCCGGCGGCAGCCCCGGCTGGACGTCGACGACGACCTTGATCTGCGGCCCCGTCGTGCTGGCGACGAGATCGGCCATGTCACTCAACAATTCGCCGAGATCGACCGCGTCCGGCTGGAGCGGCTGGCGGCGCGCGAAGGCCAGCAACCTCTGCACCAGGACCCTCGCCCGCTCGGCGGACTGGATGGCGCCCGCGATCAGCCGCTGCTCGCGATCGCTGCCGGCCCCTGACCGCTGCAGCATGTCGAGCGCGCCGAGGATCGGCGTCAGGAGATTGTTGAAGTCGTGGGCGACGCCGCCGGTCAGCTGTCCCATCGCCTCCATCTTCTGCGACTGGCGCAGCGCCTCCTGCGCCTCCTTCAGCTCGGTAATGTCGCGGCCCTCCGCCACGAGGAAGACCGGTCGCCCCTGTTCGTCGAGGATCGGCTTCAGCGAGAAATCGACCATCGCGCGGACCTCGCCGGCGCCGCGCATCTCATGCTGCTCGCGGACGGTCTCGCCCGAGGCCGCCCGCTCGATCCCGGCGCGGATGGCCGCCTGGAGCGCGGCGTTGCCGCGCATCGGCGCCGCCACCCAGAACGGATGGCCGACAATCTCCGCGGGCGTGATCTGGCTCCAGGCCAAAGCGGTGCGGTTGACCTCCACCACGATGCCGTCCGGCGTCAGGAGCGCCATGAACTGCAAGGCGGAATCGAAAATGCCCTGGAAGCGCCGCTGGCTCTCGGTGAGCGCGGCGGTGCGTTCGGCGACGCGCCTCTCCAGCGTCTCGTTCAGGTCCCGCAATTGCTGTTCGCTGACGCGCAGGGCTTCCTCGGCGAGCTTGCGCTCGGTGAGATCCTGGGCGATGCCGCCGGCCCGCACGACGCGACCCTGTCCATCCCGAATCGGAAAGCCGACATCGAGGATCCAGCGCATCTCGCCGTCGGACCGCACGATGCGATATTCCTGGGTCAGGCGTTCCCCCGCCATGAGCCGAGGCAGGCCCTGGCTGGCGCCGGCCAGGTCCTCCGGGTGGACGAACATCGCCCAGCGGCCGATATCGGCCATCACCTGCGCCCGCGGCTCGCCCCAGATCCGCTCATAGGCGGGGCTGAGATATTCCAGCTGCCCGGTCGCCGCGTCGACAATCCAGAGCGTGTCGGCCGCCGCGTCGCCGAACTGGCGGAAACGCTCCTCGCTCGCCCGCAGCGCCGTCTCGGCCACGGCGCGTTCGACGACGGCCCAGGTCCGCGCGGCAATCTCCTCGATCAACCCGATCTCGTCGGCGGTCCAGGCATGGGGCTCGCGGAAATTGACATAGAGCGAGGCGGTGAAGCGCCCGTCCCGTACCAGCGGGACCGAGACATAGGACCTTGTGTCGATCGCCGCCCAGACGGCTTGGTCATGGCGCGGATCGGCCGCGACGTCGTCCGACCATTGCGTCTCGCCCCGGCGCTGGGCCGCGACCGCCTCCGGGCCGAACTGGAGGAGCGAATACGCGCCGCTCAGCGGCTCGATCCCGTCGGCGTAGCAGGAATGCAGGACAACGGTCTCGTTGTCCTCCTGGATCTCGCCGTAGCCGACACGATTGGCGCCCAGGTGCCGGCCGAGCAGTTCCACGACGGCAGCCATGACCACCCGTGGCTCGGTCAGGTCGCGAAGTCGCTCCTCCAGGGCCAGCCGGAAGGCCTGGCGACGCTCCGCGAGGACGCGCTCGGTCGTCTCCGACACGATGCACAGGACGCCGCCGACCGAGCCGTCGACCTCCGGGACGGCGGAATAGGACACATCGAAATAGACCGTTTCCCCGTAGCCGTGGCGTTCGATGTAGAACGCCCTGTCCTTGGCGAAGAAGGTGCGGCCGGTGTCGCGGACGCCCTGCAGCAGGGGGCGCAGATCGCTCCACAGTTCCGTCCAGTGCTCCACCGCCGGGCGACCGAGGGCGGCGGGATGCTTGGCGCCGATCGTCGGGGCATAGGCGTCGTTGTAGAGCGCGCAGAATTCGGGTCCCCAGAACAGGACGATCTGTGCCTCGGCCTTCAGCATGAGGCCGACGGTCGTCTTGAGGCTCTGCGGCCAGCCTTCCGGCGGCCCGAGCGGCGAGCGCGACCAGTCATGGGCGCGCATCAGATCGCCCAGCGTCCCCCCGCCCACGAGGAAATCGAGCTGGGAAGACAGGCCCTGCTGATCCGACACGCGACCCCCTCTGCCGAACGGACTATCGCCGCGATGGGTCCCGGCATACTTGGCCGGCGGCCCTCCGGCGGCAACCGGCATCCTCCGGACATAAAGGCTCTATTGCCCCGCTTAGGTTCCAAGGCACGAAGAGATTTTCGGCGCGAAGAGATTTTCGCCGGCGGCCGTCAGGGACGGGCCGTGCCGTCCAGACCCGCCCAATCGTACGGGATGGTGAGCGGGCCGATCTCGCGGGCCTGGGAGGCCAGGCGCACCGGCGCGTTGACGGCGCCGAAGCCGGCATAACCGTCCCTTTGGACGATCTCGAAGAAGAAGCGGCGGGCGAAGACCTGAGTATAGACCTGGAAGAAGGCGCCCGCTTCGTCCCGGTCATAGAGCACCTGGTGGCGGCGCAGCTTGTCCAGCAAGGCGGGATCGAGGTCGAGCCTCGCCTCCAGGTCGCGGTAATAGGTGTCCGGAATCGCGAGCAGCGGCAGACCCGCCTCCCGCATCCGGCGGATGCAGGCGAAGATGTCGTCCGTCGCGAAGGCGATATGCTGCACGCCCGAGCCGAACTGTTCCGCGATGAACCGCGCCGAGAGGGTGCGGTGCGCCTGGGTGGCGTTGAGCACGAAACGCACCCGCTCTCCCGGCGCGACGAGCGGTTGGCTGCGCACGATGCCGCCCGGATCGACCACGCTCGCCTGCGCCACCCGCTCCATGTCGAACAGCGATGTGTAGGCGAGCAGCCAGGACAGCATCTCCTCGTGCGACATGGACTGGGAGACGTGGTCCACATGGGTGAGGGCCCCCGGCGCCGTGCCCGCGGCCTCGCCCGCGCGGAACTCCGTGTCCCACACCTCGCCCGCCCGGTCGGCTTCCACGAAATAGAGGAGGCTTCCGCCGACCCAGCGGATCGCGGGGATCGGCAGTTCGCCGGGCCCCACCGGCTGGAGGAACGTCGTGGCGCGCAGGCCCTCGGCCCGCGCCATGGTCGCCTCCACGTCCCGGACCGCGAGGCCCAGCGCGCAGACGCCGGGGCCGTGCAGGATCGCGTGGGAATGGGCGAAGCCGTCGCTCTCGGTGTTGATGACGAGATTGATCTCGCCCTGCTGCCATCGCTCCACCGACTTGCTGACATGGTCCCCGGTGCGGGCGAAGCCGAGGCCGGCGAACAGGGCGCCGAGTTCCGCGCCGGTCGCGGGATCGGTGGCGAATTCCACGAACTCGACGCGGTCGATGTCGGCGCGCGGCGGCAAGGCCGGCGCCCGGCCCTCCAGCCGCCGCGCCTCGTCATCGAGGAACCGCAGCGACCGCAAGCCGTCCCGCGCCGTCGATTCCGGCGGCCCCGCGCGGAACTGGTCGTTGAAGATCTCCAGCGACAGCGGCCCCGCATAGCCGGTGGCGTCGATCGCCTCGACGAAGGCGGCGAGCGGCAGCTCGCCCTGGCCCGGGAAGCAGCGGAAATGGCGGCTCCAGGTCAGGAGATCCATCTGCATGCGCGGCGCGTCCGCGAGCTGGACGAGGAAGATGCGGTCGCCGGGAATGGCCCGGATCGGATCGAGCGGCAGGTCGCGGGCGAAGGTGTGGAACGAATCCAGGATCAGCCCGACGGCGGGGTGGTCGGCCCGCCGCACCACCTCCCAGGCGTCACGGTAATCGTTGATATGCCGGCCCCAGGCCAGGGCCTCGAACCCCACGCGCAGGCCCTGCGCCGCGGCGATCTCGCCGAGCGCCGCGAAGTCGTCCGCGGCCCGGTCGATGCCACCCAGGCTCGCCGGTGCCACCGACGAGCAGACAAGGAGCAGCTCGGCGCCCAGCTCCTGCATCAGGTCGAACTTGCGCCGCGCCCGAGCGAAGGCCCGCGCCCGGTCGGGTTCAGGCAGGCCCTCGAAGTCGCGGAAGGGCTGGAAGGCGGAAACCGACAGGCCCAGGCCCTTGATCATGCGCCCGACGTCACGCGCCTGCGCGCTGATCGTCAGGAGGTCGTTGTCGAAAATCTCGACTGCGTCGAACCCCGCCGCGGCGATGGCCTCCAGCTTCTGGGCGAGGTCGCCGGACAGGGAGACGGTGGCGATCGAGGTGGGGTTCATGCCGCGAATGCCTCCATCCGGGTGTCGATCGAGACGAGCCCGCCGCTCATGGCTGCCTGCCCGACCGCCTCCACCACCGCCAGCGTGCGCGCCGCATCCGCCGCATCGGTGATCGGCCGCTCGGTGCCGCGGATCACGGCGCCAAAATGCCGAAGCTGCTCGGCAAGCGGCTCCATCGGTTCGACGGCGATGACCTCGCGCCGGAGCGGCTCCCACCAGCCCGGCTTGCCCTCGTAGCGCCAGAGGTCGAGACCGGGCAGCGACAGCGAGCCCTCACTGCCGGCGATGAGGTAACAATGCCCGTCGCGCTGCGGATAGGCCTTGTTCTCGCCCGACGATAATTCCCAGCTCCAGGGCGAAGGCGTCGCGTCCGAGACCGTGGCCGTGCCCAGTGCCCCCGCCGCGAAGCGGAAGCTCAAGGCCGCACTGTCCTCGACGGGAAAACCCCGCGTCGCGTTGGAGGTCAACGCCTGCACGGCATCGATCTCGCCGCAGATGAAGCGCAGGTTGTCGATGTCGTGGATGAGGTTGATCAGGACCGGCCCACCGCCGGCCTCCCGCCGCCAGGCGACGTCGAAATAGTCGTCGGGTTTGCGGATGAGGAACAGGGCGGTGACGGCGACGATCCGCCCGAGCCTCCCCTCACGCACGAGCCGGCGCGCCGCCTTCACGATCGGATTATGCCGCCTGTGGTGGCCGGCCAGGACCGGAACGCCGGTGCGGGCCTGGGCCTCGACCAGCGCCCGCGCGCTCGCCAAGCTCTCGGCCAGCGGTTTCTCGACGAGGACCGGAACGCCCGCTTCCAGGCAGGCGATCGCCTGGGGGACGTGGAGCGCGTTGGGCGTCGCGATGATCGCTCCGTCGGGCCGCATCGCTGCCAGCATCTCGGCGGGGCTGGCGAACCAGGGCAGGCCGCGCTCCGCCGCGAGGGCCTGCGCTGCCTCCGTCGGGTCGCAGACCGCCGAGCAGGCGCAGTCGGGCGACGCGTCCAGCCGATCCAGATGGGCCCGGCCGATCAGCCCGGCACCGATCAGCGCGATGCCGAGCCGTTCGCTCATGCGGCGGGCTCCATGGCGCCGCCGAGGAAGAGCTGTGCCACGCGCGGATCGTTGAGGATGTCCCGCGCCGGGCCCTGCAAGCGCGCCCGGCCGAGTTCGAGCACCAGGCCCTCGTCGGAAATCTCCAGCGCCGAACGCGCGTTCTGCTCCACCATCAGGATGGTGACGCCCCGGTCGCGCAGGTCCTGCAGGATGCCGAACGTCTCCTGCACCAGCATGGGCGACAGGCCGATCGATGGCTCGTCGATGAGGATCAGCTTGGGATCGAGCAGGAGGCCGCGCACGATCTCCAGCTGCTTCTGCTGCCCGCCCGACAGGGTCGAGGCCTGCACGTCCGCCTTTTGGCGGAGCGCCGGGAATCGGTCGAGCGCCGCCTCGATCCGCGCCGGCATGTCGGTGATATGCGGACCCGCCGCGACGGCGCCGAATTCCAGGTTGTGGCGGACGGAGAGCTCCGGAAAGATGTTGCGCCCTTGCGGCACGTAGACGATGCCGGCCTCCAGGAGGCGCCGCGGCGTCCATCCGGTAACGTCCCGCCCCTCGAACCGGATCGCGCCCGAGCGCAGCGGCAGAAGCCCGAAGATCGCCTTGAAACAGGTGGACTTCCCCGCCCCGTTGGGGCCGATCACCGTGGTGATCGTGCCCCGCCGGATGGAAAAGGTCGTGCCGTGGAGGATCGTCATGCGGCCATAGCCGCCGACCACGTCTTGCATTTCCAGGACGGCGCCTGTCGTTGCCGCCGGGCCGGTCTCAATGGCCAAGATAGGCCTCCATCACTGCCGGATTGGCCCTCACCTCCGCTGGCGTGCCTTCAGCCAGCACGGCGCCCTCGGCGAGCACCACGACGCGGGTGCACAGGCTCATCACGAATTCCATGTTGTGCTCGATGACGACGAATGTCGCGCCGAGTTCCTCGTTCATTGCCCGCAGGCGCTCCTTCAGGCTCGCCAGCATGGTCAGGTTCACTCCGCCCGCCGGCTCGTCGAGGAGCACGATCTGCGGCCCGGCCATGAAGGCCATCGCCGCATCGAGCAGCTTCTGCTGGCCATAGGACAGGCCCCCCGCCTTGGCGTCGGCGAGATGGTCGAGCTTGAAGAAGCCGATCATCGTGTCCGCCGAGGCCGTGAGCCCGGCGTCGCGCGGTCCGAACAGCCGGCCGATCATGGAGCCGTGATGCTCCTGCCCGGCCAGGATCAGGTTCTCCCGCACCGTCAGGTCCGGGAAGACCTGGAGGAGCTGGAACGTGCGGCCGACGCCGCGCCGGTTGAGGTCGGACGGCCGCAGGCCCGTGACGTCCTCGCCGTTGAGGCGCACCCGGCCGGCGGTCGGATCGAGCTGGCCGAGGATGCAGTTGAACAGGGTGGACTTGCCGCAGCCGTTCGGGCCGATGATCCCCAGGATCTCGCCCTTGCGGACGGAGAAGCTCACGCCCCGGACGGCCTTGATGCCGCCGAAGCTCTTGTGCAGGTCCTCGACCTCCAGCACCGCGCTCATGACGTCCTCCTGAAGCGGCGCACCACGGCACCCAAGGCCTGCTCGGCAAGACCCAGCACGCCCTTCGGGCACACGATAAGCAGCAGGAGGACGATGGCGGCGAAGATGATAAGATAGAGCCCGCCGGTGAAGCGCAGCCATTCGGGCAGCACGACCCCCAGCAGCGCCCCGATGAAGGGCCCGAACAGGTAGCCCGACCCGCCCGCCACCACCATGAGCAGCAGGAAGAACGAGGCCGAGATCGCGAAAGGCGAGGGGTCGATGAACTCGACCAGCGGCGCGTAGAGCGCCCCCGCCATGCCGCCATAGGCCGAGCCGATGGCGAAGGCGAGGAGCGTGTAGGCCCGCACGTCGACGCCGAGGCTCGCGGCGCGGACCGGGTTCTCGCGCAGGGCCAGGAACGCCCGGCCCCAGGGGCTGCGCATCAGCCACCAGATCATCAGCGTCAGCGCGGCGGTGACGACGACCACGAAGCGGTGGAACGACAGGGCGTCGTCCAGGCGTGTGCCCAGCAGTGTTGGCCGGGGGATGTTGGGCAGGCCGAACGTGCCGCCGGTCAGCCACTGCTCGTTGCGCAGGAACAGCCAGACCAGCGAGGTGAAGGCGAGCGTCACGAAGGCCAGATAATGGGCCTTCACCCGCAGCGCCGGGAAGCCGACGACGAGGCCGACCGCGAAGGTCGCCACCGCCGAGATGGCGAAGGCGGGATACCAGGACAGGCCCATCTTGGCGGTGAGGAGCCCGGTCGCGTAGGCGCCGATGCCCATGAAGGCCGCCTGGGCCAGCGATTTCAAACCCGCGACGCCGAGCGTCAGGTTCAGCCCCATCACCGCGATGGCCATGACGAGCCAGAGCGTGAGGACATAGGTCCCGTAGCGGCCCATGCCGACGGGGGCGAACCACAGGATGAGCGCGCCTGCCAGGATGGTGACGAGCGCGGCGTCGATGCGCCCGCCCGGGCGCCTCACGGCGAGCGCCGCCGGCGCCGTATCGGTTTCGGCGGTCATACGTGCCGCTCCTCTTTGCGGCCGATCAGGCCTTCGGGCTTCAACAGGATGATGAGGACGAGCAGCGCGAGCGGCACCGCGAGCCGGTAGGAGGTCGACACATAGGCCGCCGCCAGGCTGTCGAAGATGCCGACCAGGATGCCGCCGAGCAGCGCGCCGCGGACCTGGTTGAAGCCCCCGACAATGGCCGCGATGAAGGCGAACAGGCCGATCGTCTCGCCGTTGGAGAATTTCGCCAGGTAGATCGGCGAGATCAGGAATGAGGCCAGCGCGGCGAGCGCGGCGTTGATGATGAAGGTCAGCATCACCATGCGCTCCACCGGGATGCCGAGGATCCGGGCGACGTTGGGGTTCTGCGCCGCGGCCTGCATCTGGCGGCCGGTGCGCGTGCGGGTGACGAACCATTGCAGCGCGGCGATCGAGGCGAAGGCCACGACGATGATCATGATGAACTGCACCGAGACCGCCGTGCCGAGGATCGACACCGTGTCCGCCGCGAAGGGCGAGGGGAAGCTCTGCGCCTCCGCCGAGAACCCGTCCTTGGCGCCTTCCTTCATGATGATGGCAAGCGACATGGTCGCGATGGCGAGCGGCAGGACGCCGTGCGGCAGCATCGGATCGACGATCGCGCGCTTGAAGCCGACGCCGAAGATCAGGACGAACGCCGCCGCGCCGATCAGCACCGCGACCGGGATCGGCACGCCGAGCAGCTTGACCGCCAGCAGCACCAGGATGGCGGGGAGCATCACGAACTCGCCCTGCGCGAAGTTGATCGTCTGGGACGTCTGCCAGACCAGGGTGAAGCCGATCGCCGCAAGCGCGTAGATCGAGCCTGTCGCGATGCCGACGATCAGGTAGGCCAGGAATTCCGACATGGTGTCCTCTCGCGGTCTGAAGGCCGCGCGGTCAGTGCATGCGGGGCGCCGGATGGGCGCCCCGCCGCGTTTCAGGTCAGGGGCCGACGGGAGGAAGCACCGCCACGATCTCCTGCTTGCCGGCCTTCACCTCGGCCAGGAAGCTCTCGCGGTCGATGTCGCCGTTCTTCAGGATCGTCGTGTCCATCAGGATGCCGGGCTCCTCCGACACCTTGATCGTGGCGCCCCGCAGCGTGTCGGCGACGCCCTTCTTGTCGAACTTCTTCTGCTTCTCGGTCGCCCACTTGATCATGTAGACGGCGTTGTAGCCCTTGATGCCGTTATGGTCCGAGGGGTAGTTGAACCTCTCGCGGAACTTGCGGCCGAAATCCCGCAGGGGGTTCATCGGCGCGTCGACGGAGAGGCCGACATGGCCCTTCACGCCGTTGGCGGCGTCTCCCGCGAGCTCGATCACCTTGGCGCCGAGCAGCGTGGTCTCGCCCCAGATCGGCTTGTCGATGCCCTGCTGGCGCGCGGCGCGCAGGAAGCGGGCGCTCTCCTCCTCGTTGAGATAGGCGAAGACCGCGTCCGGATTGGCGTTCTTGATCTTGATGGCGTCGGCGGCGAAATCCGCCTGGCCCTGCTCGGTCGAGACGTCCGCCACGACCTTGATGCCGACCTTGGCGAGCTCGGCATTGATCGCGTCGCGGCCGCCCTTGCCGAAGTCGTTGTTGACCCACACGACCGCGACGGACTTGGCCTTCACGTCGGTGGCGAGCGCCTTGGCGAGCTTGGGCATCGCCGCGGTCTGGCTGAGGGACGTGCGGAAGATGTAGGGGTTGCCCTGCTGGGTGAGGTTCGCGGCTTCACCCCCGACGAACTGCGCGATCTCGGCCCGCTGGGCGATCTGCATGGACGCGCCGATCGGGCCGGAGAAGACGGGCCCCAGCACCGCATAGGTGCCCTCGTCGATGGCGCGCTGGACCGCGGCGCGGGTATTGGCCGGGTTGGTCTGCGTGTCGTAGTGCACGATCTCGATCTGGCGGCCCATGATGCCGCCCTTGGCGTTGATCTCCGCCACGGCGAGGTCGATGCCGTTCTTCCAGTTGGTGCCGGCGGTGGCGCCCGCGCCCGACAGCTCGGACACGTTGATCAGCTTCACCTTCTCCTGCGCCGCGACCGGGCTCGCCAGAGCCAGGGCCGCGAGCGCGCTGCCGATGATCCAGTTCCTCATTCTTTCCTCCTCCTTGGCGCTTTCCGCCTTGTTCCGGACCTTGTGCGGTCGTCCGTGGACCGTTCTCAGGCAGCGATCGGGCCGTCGGGAACCGGCGGCACGATCCTGTCGAAAGCTGTGCTCATCTCCGCCTCGGACGCCGCGACGCCCGTCATCAGGGCGAAGGCGTCCACCGCCTGGCGGATGGCGAGGTCCCGCCCGGTGACGGTGAGGGCGCCGCGCGCGCGGGCATCGCGCAGCAGCCGCGTCCAGAGCGGGACATAGACCGCGTCGGCGACCCAGAGCCCGCCATGGAGCCTGTCGGCGGGAATCGGGCTCTCCTGCGGCGCCTTCATGCCGACCGGGGTCGCGTTGACGATGCCGGTGCAATCGGCCAGCGCGTCGTCGAGGGAGGCGCAGGCGCGGATGACCCCGAGGCCCTTCAGGTCATGGGCGAGCCCGGCTGCCTTGGCGGCGTCCCTGTCGAGGACGCGCAGCTCCGGCACGCCGGTCTCGAGCATGGCGACGGCCATGGCCCGGCCGACGCCGCCGGCGCCGATGAGCGCCGCGGGACCGGAGCGAACCCGCGCCCCGATCCGGGCGCACACGGTGCGGAAGCCCGTGCAATCGGTGTTGTGCCCGACGAGCGCCCCGTCCTCGACCACGATCGTGTTGACCGCGCCGAGCGCCGCGGCCTGCGGCGAGAGCCGGTCGAGAAGCGGGGCGATCCGCTCCTTGTAGGGGAAGGTGACGTTGATGCCGGCAAAGCCGAGCGCCGGCAGGCCCGCGAGCACGACCCTGAGCGCCGCCTCGTCCAGCCCGTCCCGCTCGATCAGGTGGTAGCGGACATCCAGGCCCGCGGCGCGGCCCGCCGCCTCGTGCATCGCGGGCGACGCCGAATGCGCGATCGGATAGCCGAGGAGGCCGGTCAGGATCCGGCGTGGGCCGGTACTGTCCGCGAGGGCCATGGCGTTTCGTCCCAGCACCGGCTGTTCCGCCGGCTTGTTCAAGGCCGAGCTAAGGACGCGGAAGCGCTTAACGCAATGACCGATTCGTATGGGAAGCCTAACACGATGTTAGGTTATCGCCGGCACCGGCACCTTCAGTTCAGGTGCGGCGCCACCGCCTTCATCTCCTCGCGCAGGAGCTGGATGAAGGTCTCCGCATAGCGCGACAGCGCCCGGTCGGCCTTGACCGCCACATAGGTCTGAAACTCGGTCGGCTCGGTGATCCTCAGGAGCCGGATGCCCGGCATCCCCCCATGCGCGACCGTGAACTGGTCGATCATCGCGATGCCCAGGCCCGCCTTCACCAGGGCGCAGACCGTGGTGCCGAAGCGCGCCCGGATGACGATGTCGTAGGCCAGCCCGTGCCGGGCGAAGATCTCGGTCAGGATGCGGCCATAGGGATCGTTCGGGTCGATGCCGATGAGCGGCTGGCTCGCGATCTCAGCCGGCGTGATCTCGGTGCGCGCCGCGAAGGGGTGGTTCTCCGGCACGATGCAGAACAATTCCCCGCGCGCCAGCGGCAGGAAGTCGATGCCCGGATGATGCAGCCTGTAGCTCATCACCGCGAGCTCGCCGCGCCCGAGCAGCAGGTAGTCCAGCGCTTCCTCGATCTTGAGGATGTTCACGTCGAGCCGAAGCGCGGGATGCTTCGTCTTCAGCCGCTCGATGGCGCGCGGCACCATGACGTGGGAGATCGACGGCACCGAGCCCAGATGGAACTCCTCGTCGACACCCCGCTCGATGCGCATCAGCATCTGCTGCAGGTCGTCCACCTTCCGGTAGACGTCGTTGATCTGCTCGAAAATGTCCCTGGCCTGGGGGGTCAGCACGTAGCGCCCGTGCTTGCGCTCGAACAGCCGCAGATGGATCGATCGCTCGGTATATTTCATCAGCCGGCTGATGCCGGGCGCCGAGACATTGAGGAGATTGGCCGCCCCGGCGATCGTCCCGGTGATCATGATCGCCCGGATCACCTCGATCTGGCGCAGGGTGAGCGAGGCGCGGTTCTCCGCCGGCATCTGTCCTGATTCCCCACCCGGGCGCACCGGGCGCCGCCGGCGCCAGACGTTAGCCGAGAGCCGGCGTTAGGCAAGCGGGGCTGAAAGCGGAAGATCGATGGTGCCCCTGGCCGGGATCGAACCAGCACTCCTTGCGGAACTCGATTTTGAGTCGAGCGCGTCTACCAATTCCGCCACAGGGGCAACGCTGGGGCGGAGGTAGCATCGCGGCTTCGGCCCGGTCAATGGAGGCGCCGCGGCCGGCCGGCCGGTCACGCTGCCGCCGGGCCGGCGGAACGGGTTCCCGCAGGCCCGCCGCATGGACACGTCCCGCGTTTCGGCCTAAGGGGGCGCGGCGCGGGGGCTTCGCGCCTCACCGGATGCTGCATGTTCAAGCGCCTCTATGACTGGACGCTCTCGCTGGCGGCGCGGCCGCGCGCGGCCTGGGGCCTCGGCGCGGTGTCCTTCGCCGAAAGCTCGTTCTTCCCCGTCCCGCCCGATGTCGTGCTCGTGCCGATGATCCTGGCGCGGCCGGACATGGCCTGGCGCTATGCGCTCATCTGCACCCTGACCTCCGTCGCCGGCGGGGTGCTCGGCTATGCGATCGGCGCCCTCCTCTACGAGAGCGTCGGGCAATGGCTCATCGCGCTCTACGGCTACGGCGACCGCTTGGAGGATTTCCGGCGGCTCTATGCGCAATGGGGCGCCTGGATCATCCTGCTGAAGGGCCTCACTCCGATCCCCTACAAGCTGGTGACGATCGCGTCGGGCTTTGCCGGCTACGACATGCTCTGGTTCGTCGTGCTCTCGCTGATCACCCGCGGGGCGCGCTTCTTTGTCATCGCCGCCATCCTGAAGCGCTTCGGCGAACCGATCCGCGCCGCGTTGGACAGGCATTTCACGCCGGTCATGATGGGGGTCGCAATCTCCATCGTCGGCGGCTTCGTCATCGCCAGATACGTGTTCTGATCCGGGAGCCGCCGATGCCGCGCCTTGAGAGCCTGATGCAGCCGCGCCTCGTCGCGCTCGCCGCGCTCGGGATCGCGGCCGCCACGATCGCCGGGGCCTTTGTCTTCGAATACGGGTTCGGCCTGACGCCCTGCAAGCTCTGCCTCCAGCAGCGCCTGCCCTATTACGCGGCGATGCCGCTTCTCGCACTCGCCGCCCTCGTCGCGCCGATCCGGCCGCGCTCGGCGGTCCTGGGGCTCGGACTGGCGGCGCTCCTCTTCGTCGGCGGCGCGGCGCTGGGGGCCTACCACGCCGGGGCCGAATGGGCCTTCTGGCCGGGCCCGAGCGATTGCGGCGCCACCGGCGGGCGTGCGGCGGCGCAGGTCGGCGATTTCCTCTCCCAGCTCCAGACGACGCGGGTGGTGAGCTGCACCGACGCCGCCTGGCGCTTCGCCGGCCTGTCGCTCGCGGGCTGGAATGTCCTGATCTCGCTGGGTCTCGCCGCGCTCTGCGGTATGGGTGCCGCCCGGGCCTACCGCGCCTGAGCGGCCCGGCCGCGGGCGCCCGGCTTGCGCAGACGCGGCTCCACGATCCGGTAGGCGAGGAGCGCGGCGACGAGCGCCAGATAGATCAGGGGCTCCGGCGGCCAGGCCTTCACCAGCATCAGGAAATGCAGGGCGGCGAGGAGCGCGGCCGGGTAGACGAGCTTGTGCAGGCGGTTCCAGCCCGCGCCCAGGCGGCGGATCGAAAACGCATTGGACGTCGCCGCCAGCGGCACCAGGAGCGTGAAGGCCGCCATGCCCACCGTGATGTAGGGCCGCTTCAGGATGTCGGCCCAGATCGCCGCCCCGTCCAGCCCCTGATCGAGGACGAGATAGACCGTCAGGTGCAGGCACGCATACCAGAACGCGAGGAGGCCGATCGCTCGCCGGTAGCGGACGAGGTTGAGCCCGAAACTGCGCCGCAGCGGTGTGACGGCGAGCCCCGCTACCAGGAAGCGCAGCGCCCACAGGCCGAGCGCACGTTCCAGGACGTTCTGCGGGTCGGCGCCCAGCCGGTCCATGATCCCGAGCGTGAAATAGGCCACGGCCGGGACGAAGCCGATAAGATAGACCAGCCAGACCGGCGGCAGGACGCGGGTCAGGCCTTCGTGTCGCGCACCCGCCACGTCAGAAGAACGTCTTCAGGTCCATGCCGGAATACAGGCTCGCGACCTGGTCGGCATAGCCGTTGAAAGGCAGGGTCTCCCGGCGCTTCACGAAGATGCCGCCCTCCCCGATCCGGCGCTCGGTCTTCTGGCTCCAGCGCGGATGGTCCACGGCCGGGTTCACATTGGCGAAGAAGCCGTATTCCCGCGGGCTGGAGATCATCCAGGACGTGCGGGGCTGCGCTTCGACGAAGGAAATCCGCACGATCGACTTGATGCCCTTGAACCCGTATTTCCACGGCACGACGAGGCGCACCGGCGCGCCGTTCTGGTTCGGCAGCGTCTCGCCGTAGAGCCCGGTGGCGAGGATGGTGAGGGGGTGCATCGCCTCGTCCATCCGGAGGCCCTCGACATAGGGCCAGTCCAGGATCGGCAGGATGGAGCGCTGGCCGGACATCTCGGCGGGCCGGACCAGCGTCTCGAACCGCACATATTTCGCGCTGCCCTGCGGCTCCGCGCGCTTCGCGATCTCGCTCAACGGAAAGCCGATCCAGGGGATGACCATGGACCAGCCTTCGACGCAGCGCATGCGGTAGACGCGCTCCTCCAGGCTCACACCCTTGAGGATATCCTCCAGCGCATACTCGCCCGGCTTGTTGACGAGCCCGTCGACCTTGATCGACCAGGGGCTCGTCGTCAGCGCGCCGGCATTGGCCTTGGGGTCGCTCTTGCCCGTCCCGAACTCGTAGAAATTGTTGTAGGAGGTCACGTCCTCCTTCGGCGTCTTCGGCTCGTCGGTCGAGAACGCGCTGGGCGCGGCGGAGAGCGGTGCCGCCCCGGCCCCGTGCCCGAGGATCAGCCCCGCGCCGAGGCCGCCCGCCGCGCCGAGGAAACGCCTGCGGTCGAGCCATGCCTGCTTTGGCGTGATCTCCGATGGCGCGATGTCCTGTGTCCGGCCGATGAGCATGGCGATCGATTCCTTCCGCATCCTGCCGCGCAACCCGTCGCGGCGATGCCCGTGCCGTGACATGTAGCGCGCCGGGCCGGCGACCGGACTTCACGATCGGATGAAGGCCCGCGCCGGACCCTCGTCCGTCACGGCTCCAGTTCGGTGTCCCAGTAGAGGTAGTCGAGCCAGCTGTCGTGCAGGTAGTTGGGCGGGAAGAGCCGCCCGTTCTGGTGCAGGTCGTGGACGCTGGGCGCGTAGGCGCTCTGCATCGGCCACATCTGCGCGTCGGCAGGCAGCCGGTTGCCCTTGCGCAGATTGCACGGCGAGCATGCGGCGACGACGTTCTCCCACGTCGTCAGCCCGCCTTTCGAACGCGGGATGATGTGATCGAAGGTCAGGTCCTCCCGGGCCCCGCAATACTGGCAGGCGAAGCGGTCGCGCAGGAAGACGTTGAACCGGGTGAAGGCCGGCTGGCGCGAAGGCTGGACATAGGTCTTCAGCGCCACGACCGAGGGGAGCCGCATGGAGAAGGTGGGGCTCTTCACGGCCCGCTCGTACAGCGAGACGATGTTCACCCGGTCGAGGAAGACCGCCTTGATCGTATCCTGCCAGGACCAGACCGAGAGGGGATAATAGCTCAGAGGCCGGAAATCGGCGTTGAGCACGAGGGCCGGACAGGCGTCCGGATGCACGACTGGCCTGACGTGAGCCGTCAAACAGCTCTCCCCAAATCACGCTGGGGAATAATCTACAGGTGGTATGACGGCGTTGTGAAGGCCCGCCAGACCTTGTCCGCAGGGGACATTGTCGCGGGCGATGTCAGATCCGCCGGTCAACGAGGTTGCCCAGCCCCGCCTGCACGGCGACGGCCGGCATCTCGGTCTTCGCCGCGTCCGTCGCCTGGGCGATCATGTTCACGACCGCCTGCTCGGCGGCCTGGGTCTGGCGCAGCATCGCGATCTCCACCGCGTCGCGGCGGGCCGAGGCGCTGGAGGAGAGCGCGGCGGAACTGCTGACGGCGTCCATCAGGCGATCCTGTCGATGGTGAGCCCGAGGCCGAAGGACGCGATGCGCCCGGCCTGGATCTCGGCTTCGCGGCCGACCTCGATCATGCCCTGGGCGAGGATCCGGCGGGCGTCGTCGTCCTCGGTGGCACGGGAGGCGGCCGCCATGGCGCGCATGCGCAGGGCCGTCATCTGGAAATCGACCAGGCTGGACGCGATGTCGCCGACCGCCGGCATGGGATGCCCCCGACATGGAACTGCCGGACATCATGCCGAAGCGGTCTTGCGGAGCGCTTAAGCCGGAAGCGACGATTTGAGCGTTCGCCGGCGCGGCTCAGCGCGTCGGGACAGGGTGCTCGCCGCGATAATCGTAGAAGCCGCGCTTGGTCTTCCGGCCGAGCCAGCCGGCCTCGACATACTTCACCAGCAGCGGGCACGGGCGGTACTTGCTGTCGGCAAGGCCCTCGTGCAGCACCTGCATGACCGAGAGGCAGGTGTCCAGGCCGATGAAGTCGGCCAGCTGGAGCGGGCCCATCGGATGATTGGCGCCCAGCCGCATCGCCGTGTCGATCGCCTCGACCGAACCCACGCCCTCGTAGAGCGTGTAGATCGCCTCGTTGATCATCGGCAGCAGGATGCGGTTGACGATGAAGGCCGGGAAGTCCTCCGACACCGAGATCGTCTTGCCGAGCCGCTCGATGAGCTGGCGCGAGGCCTCGAATGTGGCGTCGCCCGTCGCGATGCCGCGGATGAGCTCCACGAGCTGCATCAGCGGCACCGGGTTCATGAAATGGATGCCGATGAACTTCTCCGGCCGGTCCGTCGACGCCGCGAGCCGGGTGATCGAGATCGACGACGTGTTGGTGCCGATCAGCGTGTCCGGCGAGAGGACCGGGCAGAGCGCCTGGAAGATCCGGCGCTTCACCTCCTCGTTCTCGGTCGCGGCCTCGATCACGAGGTCGCAGCGGCCGAGCTCCTCCAGCGCGATGGCGGGACGGATGCGGTCGATGCCCGCCTTGCGCTCCTCCTCCGACAGCTGGCCCTTCGCCACCTGGCGCGCCATGTTGCCGTTGATCGTGGCGAGGCCCGCCTCGACGCGGTCGCTGTTCACGTCATGCAGCAGGACATCCAGGCCGGCGACGGCGCAGACATGCGCGATGCCGTTGCCCATCTGGCCCGCGCCGATGATCCCGACTTTGTTGATCGTAGTCACCATTCGACGTGTCTCCGCCCCCATCCTCGTTTAGCGCGCCCGCGCCGCTTTGGCGAGGGCGCGCCGGGGGTGCAGCGCAAGAGATTACAGGGCCTTGGTCAGGTCCGGCACCAGCTGGAACAGGTCGCCGACGAGCCCGTAATCGGCGACCTGGAAGATCGGCGCCTCCTCGTCCTTGTTGATGGCGACGATGACGCGGCTGTCCTTCATGCCGGCCAGGTGCTGGATGGCGCCGGAAATGCCGACCGCCACATAGAGGTCCGGCGCCACGACCTTGCCGGTCTGGCCGACCTGCCAGTCGTTGGGCGCATACCCGGCATCGACCGCCGCGCGGGAGGCGCCCGTCGCGGCGCCGAGCTTGTCGGCGAGCGGGACGATGACCTCCTGGAACTTCTCCTTGGAGCCGAGCGCCCGGCCGCCGGAGACGATGAACTTGGCGGAGGTGAGCTCGGGCCGGTCGGACCTCGCGACCTCCTCGCCCTTGAAGGCGGAGAGGCCCGGATCGGCGGCCGCCGCCACGGTCTCCACCGCGGCCGAGCCGCCGGTGCCCGCGGCCTGGAACGAGGCGGTGCGCACCGTGACGACTTTCTTGGCGTCGGCCGACTGCACGGTCTGGATCGCATTGCCGGCATAGATCGGCCGCTCGAACGTGTCGGGCGAGACGACCTTCATGATGTCCGAGATCTGCATCACGTCGAGCTTGGCGGCGACGCGCGGCAGCACGTTCTTGCCCGATGTCGTGGAGGGCGCGACGATGGCGTCGTAGGAGCCGGCGAGCGACAGGATCAGCTCCGCCAGTGGCTCGGCGAGCCCGTGCTCGTAGGCGGCGCCATCGGCGAGCAGCACCTTCTCCACGCCCTGGAGCGCGGCGGCGGCATCGGCCGCGGGCTTGGCGCCCTTGCCGGCGACCAGCACATGGACCGGCCCGCCGAGGGCGGAGGCCGCCGTCAGCGCCTTGGCCGTCGCCTCCTTCAGAGAGGCATTGTCGTGTTCGGCGATCAGCAGCGTGGCCATCAGAGGACTCCGGTGTCTTTCAGCTTGCCCACCAGCTCGGCGACCGAGCCGACCTTGACGCCCGCGCTGCGCCTGGGAGGCTCGGCCGTGGACAGGACCTTGAGCCGGGGCGCGATGTCGACGCCCAGCGCCTCCGCGCTCGTCTCGTCGATGGGCTTCTTCTTGGCCTTCATGATATTGGGCAGCGACGCGTAGCGCGGCTCGTTGAGGCGCAGGTCCGTCGTCACGACGGCCGGCAGCTTGATCTCGACCGTCTGCAGGCCGCCATCCACCTCGCGGGTGACCGCGATGGCGCCCGAGCCGATCTCCACCTTGGAAGCGAAGGTGCCCTGGGGCCAGCCGAGCAGCGCGGCCAGCATCTGGCCGGTCTGGTTGCAATCGTCGTCGATCGCCTGCTTGCCGAGGATGACGAGGTCCGGCTTCTCGGTCTCCACCACCTTGGCGACGATCTTGGCGACCGCCAGCGGTTCGACTGTCTGGTCGCTCTTCACGTGGATGCCGCGGTCGGCGCCCATGGCGAGCGCGGTGCGGATCGTCTCCGCCGCCTGGGCCGGGCCGATCGACAGGGCAACGATCTCCGTCGCCTTGCCGGCTTCCTTCAGGCGGATCGCCTCCTCGACGGCGATCTCGTCGAAGGGGTTCATCGACATCTTGACGTTGGCGAGATCGACGCCCGAACCATCCGCCTTGACGCGGATCTTCACGTTGTAGTCGACCACGCGCTTCACGCAGACCAGAAGCTTCATCGGGTGCAAATCCATCGGAAAAGCCGGCCGTCCGGGCGGCCGAGGGGGATGGGGCGGGACCGTAGCGACGCGCTTTGCGCGTTGTCAACGCCACCTAGGGCTTAGGCGGCGATAGGCAATCTCCCGCCCGCTCAGCGCTCGCCGGTGAGGTCCGGACCGTCCGCCGCGCCGAAGAGCGGCTGGTCGCGCGGGCGCATCACGAAGACCAGCGCGAGGCCCGCCGCGAAGCCGCCCAGATGCGCCGTCCAGCCGGTGGACGTGTCGCCTGCGGAGTAGATCTGCCAGAGTTGCAGGGCCGCCCAGAGCGCGATTCCCCACGCCGCCCGCAGCCTGACCGGGATGCGGAACAGGATGAGCCCCCACACCTTCACCCGGGGATGCAGGACCAGATAGGCGCCGATGATCCCCGACACCGCCGAGGAGGCACCGACCAGCGGCCGGGGTGCGGAAAGGTCCATGGCGGCATGGGCAAGGCCGCCCGCGATCCCGCACAGGAGGTAGAAGGCGAGGAAGCGCCAGTGCCCCAGCGCGTCCTCCACATTGTCCCCGAACACGAACAGCACGACCATGTTGCCGATGACGTGCATCCAGGACAGGTGCAGGAAGAGGCTCGTGACGAGCGTCGCGGGCGCGGGCACGAGCGGCAGGCCGGCCGGCAGTTCCTCGTAGCCGAAGATCACGGAGGGGATCGCGCCCAAACCCGCTGCGAGATAGGCGAAATCCTCCTGCATCTGCGGCGTCGCCGCGGTGGCGGCGAAGACAGCGACGTTGATGAGGATGAGCGCGTAGGTGACGAAGGGCGCCTTCAGGCGCCGCATCGGCACGCCGTCATAGAGCGGAACGAACATGACGGCGGCTCCGGACCCCGCGTCGCGCGGGCTGTCAGCGATTCTGGCCCGGAACCCAGAGCACGTCGAGGGCCCCGTCGCCATTGGCGATCCGCGAGGCGACGAACAGGAAGTCGGACAGCCGGTTGAGATATTTCACCGCCGCCTCCGAAACGACCTCGCCCTCCCGGCGCGCCAGCTCGACGGTCAGGCGCTCGGCCCGGCGGCATATGGTGCGGGCCAGGTGCAGCCCCGCCGCGGCCGGCGTCCCGCCGGGCAGGACGAAGGAATTGAGCGGGGCGAGCCGCGCATTGAGTTCGTCGATCTCGCGCTCGACACGGTCGACCTGGGCCTGCGTGATGCGCAGGGGCTCGTAGGGAAGCGGCTTGCCGTCGTCCGGGCAGGCGAGGTCCGCGCCGAGATCGAACAGATCGTTCTGGATGCGCCCGAGCATGGCGTCGAGCTCGGGGCTGTCGGCGGTGTGGAGACGGGCGATGCCCAGCGCCGCGTTGGTCTCGTCCACCGTGCCATAGGCCTCGACGCGCAGGTCCGACTTCAGGCGGCGCTCGCCGTTGCCGAGGCCCGTCGTGCCGTTGTCGCCGGTGCGCGTGTAGATCCGGTTGAGCTTGACCAAGGGGGAACCGCTGGCGTCAGAAGCGGTAGCCGAGCCGCAATCCGGCATTGGTCAGGCCGCGATTGGCGTCGCAGAGCCCGGCATTGGACAGGTGCTCCACGACGGCCATCACCGAGAGCTGCTCGGTGATGCGATAGCCGAGGCCGACCGATTCGCGGAACAGCGGCGAACAGCCGAGCGCGTTGCGCCCCACCGGCACGATCGGACCGGTCTCGCCGTTATGGATCGCGCCGCCGAACGTCACCTCGCCGAAGAAGCGCGGGGTGAAGTCGTAGGACCAGGTGAAGCCCGCATAGCCGAAGCTGGTGTCGCCGCCGGCATTGATGCTGGCGCCCACATGCAGGCGGGGGATGAAGAAATCGGCCAGCGGGTCGGCGGCGCGGAAGAATTTCGGCGTCAGGACCTCGCCGACGATGGCGACCGAGCCGCTCTCCGGACCGTCGATCTCATGATATGACGCGCCGAGCCGCAGTTCGAAGAAGGACGGCTCGCGGACCGGCGCGACCGGCGCCAGCGTCCTGCCGTCGCGGATGTCCGCGGCGAAGGCCGACAGGGCGGACAGGACGAGAAGGGCGACAGACGCGGTCAGGCGGATCATGGGCGGTCCCTGGAGGTCGCGGGACCTTATCACGCACGGTCAAGCCTCCAAGCGAAATGCGGGCGGCCGCGCCTCCCACGGCGCGAACGTGGCGCCCGCGCCACACTTCAGGACGGGCGAAACGGCAGGCGTTCAGCCGGATTTGAGCCAGATCACCGCCATGATCACCACGATGGCCGCGAATTGCAGCATGACCCGCAGGCGCATCAGCTTCTGCGAGCGATTGGGATCGCCCCCGCGCATCATGTTCACGAGGCCGAGGACGAGGACGACGGCCACGATCAGAACCGCGGCCGGAACGAGGAGCGTGCCGATATCCATGGCCCACATCTAGGGCAGGACGGCCCGGCGGGAAATGGCCTCTTCCGGCCGATCGGCGCGGTGTGATTCGGATTCGCCTCGAATGCCCGGGGCACCCGCAAGCGGGTGGCAACCATGCCGCGAACGGCGCTGCAACCTTTGCCGGCCCTCCTCGGTATCCCCCTCGTTGGTCGATCCATTTTTGAAGGAGATTGCCATGACGAGATTGTTGGTCGTCCTGGGCGGCGCGCTCAGCCTCGCCGCCTGCCAGACCCCGATGGAGACCGGCTCGCTCGGAGGCTGCGAAGGCCTCAGGGGCAGCGCCAAAGCCCGCTGCCTGCAGCAGGCCCGCGCGCAGCAGCCGGGCTTCGACCGCGCCGGCACCTTCGCGACCGGCTCGCTCGGCGGTCCCGGTGCGAGTTCCGGCGCCGGAACCGCCGGCCCCGGCGGTACAGGGTCCGGGCCCGGAACCGGACCGGGCGGAGGTTCCACCGGCGGCGGCTTCGGCGTCGGCGCCGGCGTCGGTGCGGGCATCGGCGGCTCCGGCGGCCTCGGTGCCGGTGCCGGGGTCGGCGGGATCGGCGCTGGCCTCGGGGCCGGGCTCGGGGCCGGTCCCGGCGGCCTGGGCGTCGGCGTCGGGACCGAAGCCGGGATCGGCGGCCTCGGGGCCGGCCTCGGCGCCGGGGTCGGGATCGGCGGAGGCGGCATCGGCGTCGGAGCCGGAGCCGGCGTCGGCACCTCGAACTAGGTCCTTCGGAAAGGAACGCCCCAGGCAGCGACGCCCGCCGCTTTCAAGTGGCGGGCGTCATGCGCTCGGCCGTCGCCCTGCGCTGGCATTCTGAGTACTTCGAGGCTCGCGTCGCGAGCGCCTCAGCATGAGGACCGTTGGGAACGCGCGCCGCCGATCGAAGCCTCATCCTGAGGTGCGAGGCGAAGCCGAGCCTCGAAGGACGAGGCGTCGTCCTCAACCGTCATTGCGAGGAGCGAGAGCGACCAAGCAATCCACCAGCCGCAACCGCTCGATGGATTGCTTCGCTTACGCTCGCAATGACGACCCCTCTCGCGTCACCCCGGCGGGCGCAGCGCCGAGAGGAGGCCCGGGCGGTGATCGCTCATCGCGACGGGGCAAACGGGCTCACCGCTGCCGCAGCAAGCGCTCGAAATAATCCAGCTCCTCCTGGCTGCGCGTGGGATCGCCCAGGCGCCGGCGCAGCTCGCTGATCACCTCGTCGATGCGGATTTCGGACCCGGCGCGGCCGCCGCGCCGGTCGAAGCGCGCATTGTCGTTGTCGCGCGGGTTGCGCACGGGGCGTCCCAGCGGGTCGTTCGGGTCCTGGCCGCGATCGGCCTGCCGCGAGCCCGGCCGGTCCGAGCCCTGGCCCGGCTCGCCATTCGCCTGGCCTTCGCCGTCGCCGTCCTGGCCGGGCTGCATGTCCCGCGCCATCTGCTCGCCGCCGCGCCGCAGCGCGTCGAGCGCGCGGCCCTGGCCGTCGAGCGCCTGGTCGCCATTGCCCTGGCCGAGGCCCTGCTCCGCCTGGCGCATCGCGTCCTCGGCCTCGCCCAGTTCGCCCTCGCCGCTCTGCTGGCCGCGCTCCTGCATCCGCCGGCGCATCGCCTCCAGCCGCTCGCGCAGCCGCTGCTGGCGGTCGCGCAGGGCCTGCATGTCCTGCTGTCCCTGGCCCTGCTGGTCGCCTTCGGCCTGCTGACCCTGGCCCGGCTGCTGCTGGCCCTGTTGACCCTGCTGGCCGCGCTGGCGCTGGCCCGGCTGCTGGCGCTGGCGGTTCTGGCCGAACTGGTTCTGGTTCTGCCCCTGTCGCCGGCGCTGCTCGCGGGCATCGGGCGGCTGGTTCTGGAACGTCTCGTCGCGCAGGTCCTGCTGGTCCCGCGTCATCTCGTCCAGCTCGTTGAGGGACTGCTCCATCTCCTGCTGCTGCGGGCTGCGGCCCGGCCGCGCGGTCTGGAGGTTCTCCATCATCTGCTTGAGCTGCTCCAGCAGGCGCTGGGCGTCGGCGACGTTGCCCTCGCGCATCATCTGCTCCATCCGGTCCAGCATCCGGTTGAGGTCCTGCTGGGTGATGGTGCGGCTCGGCTGGTTGCGCTGGTTCGGCTGGTTCTCCGCGTTCTGCTGGTTGCGCTGGGCCCGCTCCGCGAGCTCGCGCAGGAAATTGTTCATCGCCTGCCGGAGCTGGTTCATCAGCCGGCGGATCTCGTCCTCGTTGGCGCCGCGCTCGATGGCCTGGCGGAGCGCCTCCTGCGCGGCGCGCAGGTCGCGCTCGGCGCCGGACAGGTCGCCGTCCTCCAGCCGCACCGCCATCTCCCAGAGATACTGGGCGACGTCGAGGAGGTCCTCGTCGGTACGGGCATTGCGCAGCCGCTGGGAGCCGACCGCGAGGCCGAGATATTCGCCGAGCTTGGGCGAGAAGAGGTCCGGCGCGATGGCCAGTGCGTCGAGCGCCGTCTGCACGATCGGCCGCGCCTCCCGGTCCATGACCAGGTTGCGCCGCTGCTCGATCAGCGCCTTGGCGAGGGGATGGGCGAAGGGCCGCTGGGGCAACGTCACGACGAGCGGCTCGCTGCGGCCCTCCTGCCCGGCATCGTCGCCGACCACGATCGTCGTGCGAACCCGGGCGCCGGCCCAGGGATGGTCGGCGAGGTCCAGCCCGGCCGAGGTCTCCGCATTGGCGGTGGGATCGGCCGGCAGCGCCAACGGCGGGCGCGGCGGCGGCACGAGCGCGCGGCCGGCCGCGGCCGGGTCGACCGGCTCCATCAGGGCCTCGATGCGGGCGACGGCATAATCGTCCTGCGCCCGGTAGAACAGGGTCAGCCCGCCGCGGGCGGTCTGCTCGGGCGGGCGCGACCATTCGGCGGACGGCGCCCGGTCGGGAATCGCCTCCAGCGCGACGACCGCCTGTCGGCTGCGCCCCACATCCACCGCGATCTCCCCGGTGCCGGAGACGCGCAGTCGGCGCTCCATCGCCGGCTCGCCCGGCCGCGCGGCAGGCGGCGCGGGAAGGTCGCGCGCAGCCTGGACCGCACCGTCCTTGCCCTCCTGCGTCTCCTTGGGCGCATCGGCGATGCCGCCCGAAAGCGCCAGCGCGACGTCGCTGCGGCCGGCGGCCCGCACGATGATCGTGCTGTTGGCCGGCACGCGCACCGCATGGCGGCGCGTGCCGCCCTCGGGCGGGGTCGTCAGGTCGAGCACGACAGGGGGCTGACGCGTATAGACGGGCGGGTCCACCCAGGCGTCGAGCCGGAACGGGGCGGCCTCGCCCAGCGATCCGCGCCAGTCGAAGGCGGCGGCGACGCGGGCGCGCCATTCCGGCCCGGCGACGAAGAGGCTCGCGACCAGGGCGACAAGCGCCGCGGCGCGGAAGGCGAAGGGATCCCGGCGCGGCGCGTCCGGCCGGGGCTTCGGAACGGGAAGGGCAAGGACCGCCCGCGCCGCCCGCTGGCGGTGCAGGGCCCAGAGCGCGCGGCTGGCCGGATCCTCCCCGCCGAGCGCGAGCCGGTCCTCGGCCGCGGTGGCGGGACGATGCTGCAGGGCGCCGTCGCGGTCGACCCGCGCCAGGGCTTCGTCCCGGCTTGGCAGGCGCAGCCGCGCCAGCGGCAGGAGCGAGGCGACGAAGACGAGGCCGAAAAGGACGGTGCCCGCGATCCGCGCCCAGCCCGGCACGACGAGCCACAGGCCGAGGCCCGACACGGTCAGGAACAGCGCGACGACGACGAGCGGGGGAATGAGCGCCGGCCAGAGCCGGTCCCAGACAATGGCGGCGCGCGCCGCCAGGATCAGCCGCTTCAGGCGGCCGTCAGCGGTGCCGATTTCATCAGACGTCCGGCTCACCCGAGCCTCCTCGCCCTGCGCGCCCGCCCATGGCCCCATGGAGCGAGGCTAGCACGGATGGACGCGTTGGCCAGAGCGCCGGTCAGTCCATCCAGCCGGGAAGGCGGTCCAGGCCGATCACATCCTCGTAGGACGGGCGCGGCCGCACGACGGCCCATCCGGCGCCGTTGACCATGGTCTCGGGCACCAGGAGCCTGGTGTTGTAGGTGCCGGCCTGGACGGCCCCGTAGGCGCCTGCCGTCATCACCGCGATGAGGTCGCCGGCCTTTACCTCCGGCATCTCGCGCCGGAGCGCGAGATAGTCGCCGGTCTCGCAGACCGGGCCGACCACGTCCGCGACCATGCGCCGCGCGTCGGGCGCCGGCACGGCCACCGGCTTGATATCGTGATGCGCCTCGTAGAGCGTCGGGCGGATGAGGTCGTTCATCGCCGCGTCGACGATGACGAAGGTTCGGCCCTCGCCGTGCTTCACATAGATCACCCGGGTGACGAGGATGCCGGCATTGCCGGCAATCAGCCGTCCCATCTCGAAGACGAGCTTGAGCCCGAGCGGCCTGGTGTGCCGGGTGATCATCGCCGCGTAGGCGGCCGGATCCGGCGGGGGCTCGTTGTCCTCCCGGTAGGGCACGCCAAGGCCGCCGCCGAGATCGATATGGTGCAGTTTGTGGCCCTGCGCCATCAGGTCCCGCGCCAGCTCCGCGAGGAGCGCGGTCGCGTTGTCGAAGGGCGCGAGATCGGTGATCTGGCTGCCGATATGCATGTCGACGCCGGTGATCGCGATTCCGGGAAGCTCGGCCGCGCGGGCATAGACGTCCCGCGCCCGGCTGATCGGGATGCCGAACTTGTTCTCCGACTTGCCCGTCGAGATCTTGGCGTGGGTCTTGGCGTCGACGTCCGGATTCACCCGCACCGAGACGGGCGCCTTGACCCCCTTCGACGTCGCGACCTCGGACAAGGCGGCGAGCTCCGGCTCGCTCTCGACGTTGAAGCACAGGATGCCGGCATCGAGCGCGTCGGCCATTTCGGCCTGAATCTTGCCGACGCCCGAGAAGACGATGCGCTCGCCGGGCACGCCCGCGGCCAGCGCGCGGCGCAGTTCCCCGCCCGAGACGATGTCCATGCCGGCGCCGAGATCGCCCAGGGTCTTCAGGACCGCCTGGTTGGAATTGGCCTTCATCGCGTAGCAGATGAGGGCGTCCGTGCCGGCGAAGGCCTCCGCCATGACCCGGTAGTGCCGGGCGAGCGTCGCGGTCGAATAACAGTAGAACGGCGTGCCCACGGCCTCGGCGATGGCCGGAAGGGCGACGTCCTCGGCGTGGAGGACGCCGCCGCGATAATGGAAATGGTGCATGGCGGCGGCCGGTCGGGAGGCGCTTACAGGAGTGGGTCGAGGATGAAGTCGCGCTTGGGCACCTCGAAGCCGGTGTCGCGGCGGCGCGGCTGGCCGACCGGCGAGACGGTGAGCCCGCCGCCCGCCTGCGTTTCCTCGGCCTTGGGCGCGGACGGGTCCGGCGGCGGCTCCAGCGCGCCGCGGCGGCCGCAGGCGGCGAGCGTCAGCGACACCGCGCCCGCGATCAGGATCAGGCGGAGGACGGAAGAGGTCGAGTGGGACACGGGATGGACGTCTCCGGCGGAAGGTGGCCCGGTTGCGGCGCTGCGGACCTTAGCGTCAGCCGCACCGCAAGGCGAGGGCGTGGGTTCAGGCCTTGCGGGGAGCGGCGAGCCGCTTCAGCCAGCGCCGGGCCTGGGCGCGCACATTGGCCGGCGCGGTGCCGCCATAGGAGGTGCGGCTCCTGACCGAGCGCTCGACGCCGAGAACGCCGAACACGTCCTCGCTGATCCGCGGCTCGACGCCCTGCATCTCGGCGAGCGTGAGCTTCTCCAGCCCGACATCGCGCTCCGCCGCCAGCGCGACGAGGCGCCCGGTGACGTGGTGCGCGTCGCGGAACGGCATCTCCAGCACCCGGACCAGCCAGTCGGCGAGGTCGGTCGCGGTGGAGAAGCCGGAGCCCGCCGCCTTCTTCAGCCGCTTCACGTCCGGCTCCATGTCCCGGACCATGCCGGCCATGGCCGCCAGCGACAGCGAGAGCGTCTGGAGCGCGTCGAACGTGCCCTCCTTGTCCTCCTGCATGTCCTTGGCATAGGCGAGCGGCAGGCCCTTCATGACGACGAGCAGGCCGTTCAGCGCGCCGATGACGCGGCCCGCCTTGGCGCGCACCAGCTCGGCCGCGTCCGGGTTGCGCTTCTGGGGCATGATCGACGAGCCGGTGGTGAACTTGTCCGACAGGCGGATGAAGCCGAATTGCGGCGTCGTCCAGATGACGATCTCCTCGGCGAAGCGCGACAGGTGCATGGCGCAGATCGAGGCCGCCGCCAGCGCTTCCAGCGCGAAGTCCCGGTCCGAGACCGAATCGATGGAATTGGCGGTCGGCCGGTCGAAGCCCAGCGCCTTCGCCGTCATGTGCCGGTCGATGGGGAAGGACGTCCCCGCGAGCGCCGCGGCACCGAGCGGGCATTCGTTCATGCGAGCCCGCGCGTCCGCGAAGCGCCCGCGGTCGCGCCCCAGCATCTCCACATAGGCGAGCAGGTGATGGCCGAACGTCACCGGCTGCGCCGATTGCAGATGGGTGAAGCCCGGCATCACGGCGCCGGCGAAGGCAAGCGCCTTCTCCGCGAGCGCCGTCATCAGGTCGGCGATCTGTGCGTCGAGAGCATCCAGCGTGTCGCGTACCCACAGGCGCATGTCGGTCGCGACCTGGTCGTTGCGCGAGCGCGCCGTGTGCAGCCGCCCGGCCGGCGTCCCGGCGATCTCCTTCAGCCGGGATTCCACGTTCATATGGATGTCCTCGAGCCCGCGCGAGAACGTGAAGTTGCCGGCCTCGATTTCGGCGGCGACCGCCTTTAGGCCCTTCTCGATGGCGGCGACGTCGGCCTTCTTCAGGATGCCGGCCTCCGCCAGCATCGCCGCATGGGCGAGGGAGCCGCGTATGTCCTGTTGCCACAGGCGCTGGTCGAACCCGATGGAGGCGTTTATCTCCTCCATGATCGCGTCCGGGCCGGTCGCGAACCGCCCGCCCCACATCCGGTTGCTCATGCTCAGCGCCTGCCTGTCGAAAAGAAGGATCGTCCGGTCGTCATGATGCGCGTCCCGCCCGGCAAGGCGTCCATCCTGATCGTCGGATTGCTCGCTTTGGCCGGAACCGCCGCCGCCCTATACGGGACGGGCGGGGTTCCGGGCAACCGCGGCGCGGATGCCGCCTGCGCCGCCTCCGCCGCGAAGATCGCCGCGCTGAAGCCGCTGGCGACCGGCGCAGTCGCCGCCTTCGCGGTTCAGGACAGCCCCAAACCCCTGCCGGCCCTGACGTTTTCGGCAAAGGACGGCGCCCGCACGGGTCTCGCGGACTTCCGCGGCCGCACCGTGCTTTTGAACCTCTGGGCCACCTGGTGCGCCCCGTGCCGGGAGGAGATGCCGGCCCTCGACCGCCTCCAGGCCGATCTGGGCGGCGAGGCCTTCACGGTCGTCGCGGTCAATATCGACACGCGAAACCTCGAGCGACCCAGGACCTGGCTTCAGGAGGCGGGCATCGCGAACCTCGCCTATTACGCCGACCCGCAGGCCAAGGTGTTCCAGGAGCTGAAAAGCGTCGGCAAGGCCTTCGGCATGCCGACCACGCTCCTCGTGGGCCCCGACGGCTGCGAAATGGGCATCCTGTCCGGCCCCGCCGACTGGGCGAGCCCGGAAGCGAAGGCCCTCGTCACCGCCGCCACGGACGGCAGACCGCGCTAGCCGCTTCGCCTCCGCCTTATTCCCGTCTCGACGCTGCGTTTTGCCGGGCCGACAATGGCCATCCGTCGAGGGAGGGACCGATGGCGGACATCACCAGCGCGACGCCGCTCTTCGCCATCCGCGCCGTGGCGCTGGACGCCGAGACCACCGGCCTCGACGTGCGCCGCTCGCGGCTCATCGAGATCGGCGCGGTCCATGTCGACGGCACCCGCATCGACCGCGCCAACGCCTTCCAGTCCCTCGTCGCCTGCCCCGAGCCCATCTCCGCCAGCGCCACCGCCGTCCACGGCATCGACGCGGCAACGCTCGAGGGCGCGCCGGACTTCGCCATCCTCTATCCCGGCCTCAAGGCCTTCATCGCCGACCGGGTCATCGTCGGCCATACGATCGGCTTCGATCTCGCCATGCTGCGCCACGAGGCGGAGCGGATCGGGCAGGCCTTCGCGCCGCCTCCGGCCCTCGACGTGCGCCTCCTCGCCCAGATCGCGGACCAGCGCCTGCCCTCCTATTCGCTGGAGGCGCTGGCGGCCTGGCTTAACGTCGCGCTGGAGGACCGCCACCGGGCCATGGGCGATGCCATGGCGGCGGCGCGCATCCTGGTCGCGCTCGCGCCGCGCCTGCGCGAGAAGAACATCCGCACCGTGGGCGAGGCGATCGCCGCCAGCCGGCGCATCGCCGACGCCATGGCCGGCACCGCCCCGATCGCGTGGGAATTGCCGGGCGCCTCCGAGCGATCGGCGATCCCCAAGCTCGATTCCTATCCGTATCGCCATCGCGTCGCCGAGGTCATGAACCCGGATCCGGTCTTCCTGCCGGCCGACACCCCGCTGACGCAGGCCCTCGCCGTCATGGCCGGGCACAAGCTCAGCTCCGTCCTCGTCGGAGACGCGGATGACGGTCCGGAGGCGCTGGGCATCGTCACGGAGCGCGACGTGCTGCGCCACATCGCGGCTGGCGGCGCGGCCGCCCTGTCCGATACGCTGGAGGCGCTGGCCTCCCGCCCGGTCCTCCACGTGCCCGCAGATGCCTTCCTCTACCGCGCCATCGGCCGGATGAGCGCGAGGCGCGTGCGGCATCTCGCCGTGACGGCGGACGAGATGCGGGTCGTCGGCATCGTGACGACCCGGGATCTCCTGCGCCTCCGGTCGGAATCGGCGGTCGCCATGGGCGACGACATCGACGGGGCGCAGGACACGCAGACGCTGGGCCAGGCCTGGGCCAAGCTGCCGGCCATGGCGGCGAGCCTCGCGGCCGAGGGCGTGGAGGCGGCCATCATCGCCGCCGTCGTGGCGCGCGAGGTCGGGGCGCTGACCCGCCGGGCCGCGATGCTCGCGGAGGCGGAGCTGACGGCGCAGGGCAGCCCGCCGCCCTGTCCCTACGCGGTCCTGATCCTCGGGTCGGCCGGCCGCGGCGAAAGCCTGCTGGCCATGGACCAAGACAATGCCATCGTCTTCGCCTCAGGACCCGAAGGCGGGCCGGAGGACCTCTATTTCGCCGCGCTCGGCCAGCGGATGACCGAGATCCTCAACGAGGTGGGCGTGCCCTTCTGCAAGGGCGGGGTCATGGCGTCGCGCCCCGCCTTCCGCGGCGCGCTCGACACCTGGCGCGAGCGGATCGCCCATTGGCTCGAGCGCTCGAGCCCGGAGGACCTCCTGGCCGTCGATATCTTCTTCGATTTCCGCGCCGTCCACGGCGACCGGGTCCTGGCGGGAACGCTGTGGCGCGAGGCCTGGGAGGCGGCACGCAACCGCACTGCCTTCCTCAAGCTCCTCTCGGAGGCGGCGGGCGAGACCCGCGGCGCCGTCACCTTCCTCGGCCGGCTGCGCACGGAGGAGGACGGACGGATCGACCTGAAGCTCGCCGGCCTCAAGGCCATCGTCACCACGGCCCGCATCCTGGCGATCCGCCACGGGATCGCGGTCCATTCCACCCGCGACCGCATCGCCGGCGTCGCCGCCCTCGACGTCGGCGGGGCCAGCGACCTCGCCGCCCTGCGGGACGACCACGCGGCGATCCTCGAGGCGATCCTGCGCCAGCAGCTCGCCGACATCGCCGCCGGCCGGCCGCCGGACAACCGCGTCGATCCGACGATCCTGACCCCCGCCGAGGCGGCCGGGCTGAAACGGGCCCTTGCCCACCTCTCGGTCCTGGACGACCTGCGCCGCGACCAGTTGAGCTGAGCGCCGCGGGCGCGGGCGGTTGCTTTCGCCGGTGCGCTGAACCAGTCTGCGCGCCCCATGCGCTATCACATCGGCCTTGCCACCACCTTCCACGATCCGGCCATCGCCATCGTGGGCCCGGACGGAAACCCGCTCTTCGCCGAGGCGACGGAGCGTTACCTGCAATACAAGCGCGCGCCCAATTGCGAGCCGGACAGCGGCCCGCGCATGGCGTCGCTCCTGAAGGAATACCTGCCGGCCGGCGCGGAGGTCGCCATCGCGACCAGCTGGGGCGAAGCCTTCACCGGCTTCCTCAACCAGTCGGCGCGGGCCGGCGCCTACGATTTCGCCGCCCTGGCCGCCCTCTCGCCGGACTTCAACCGCTCCATGGTGCCGGAGCGCGCCGAGCGGGCGCTGATCGGCCAGCTGCATCTGGCGCAGGCGCGGGCCGGCTACGGCACGATCCTCGGCCTCGACCGGGCCTTCGGCCGCGCCAACGTGGCGGGCGGGGTCAGGCGCTTCGGCCACCATCTCACCCATGCCGCCTATGCCGCCTTCGCCTCGCCCTTCGCCGACGCCACCGTGCTCGTCGTCGATGGCATGGGCGAGACCGGCGCCTCCGCCATTTTCGGCTACAGGGACGGCCAGCTCACCGAGCTGAAGCGCAATCGCGGCCGGGAATCGATCGGCTTCTATTTCGGCCTTGTCACGGATCTCGCCGGCTTCGACCAGCTCAAGGGCGAGGAATGGAAGATCATGGGCCTGGCGCCCTATGGCCGCCGCGACCCCGAACTTCTCGGCCTCCTGCGCCGCATGTACCGGATCGAGAACGGCAAGCTCGCCTTCGCCGACGAGGCGACGATCCGCGACGCCTGCCGCGCCATCCTCGCCCGCCGGCCCGCCAATGCGACCGATGTCGGCTGGGCCGACCTGTCGCGCTGCGGCCAGGACGTGTTCGAGGAAATGATGGACGTCTATCTGGACCAGGCGAAGGCGCTCGGCTCCTCGCGCAACCTCGTCGTCGCCGGCGGCTGCGCGCTCAATTCCTCCTTCAACGGCAAGATCGCGGGCCGGGCCGGCTTCGACGCGGTCTTCGTGCCCTCCGCCCCCGCCGATGACGGCAACGCGCTCGGCGCCGCCTGGCTGAGCTATGCCGCCGACAATCCCGGCTGGAGGCCGGACGAGGTGGCGCGCGAGCGCGGTCCCCTGACGCCCTATCTGGGTAGCCGCGTCTCCACCGAGCCCCTGGAGCGGATGACCGGCTGGGAGCCGCGCCTGAGGAAGCTCGGCGACGACGTGGTGCCGGAGACCGCCCGCCTGCTCGCCGAGGGCAAGCTCGTCGGCTGGGTCCAGGGCCGCGCCGAATTCGGCCCGCGGGCGCTGGGCAACCGCTCCATCCTCGCCGATCCGCGCCCGGCGGACGCCAAGGACATCCTTAACGCCAAGGTGAAGTACCGCGAGGCCTTCCGGCCCTTCGCGCCCTCGATCCTGGCCGAGGCGGCGGCGGACTGGTTCGAGGACTACCAGGACAGCCCCTACATGGAGCGCACCCTGGTCTGGCGGGAGGACAAAAGGTCCCGCGTCCCCGCCGTCGTCCACGAGGATGCGACGGGGCGCCTGCAATCGGTCACCGCCGACCGCAATCCGCGCTACCACGCCCTCATCAGCGCCTTCCGCGACATCACCGGCGTGCCGGTCGTGCTCAACACCTCCTTCAACGTGATGGGCAAGCCGATCCTCCACACCGCCGAGGACGCGATCCTCATGTTCTACACGACCGGCCTCGACGCCATCGTGGTGGAGGACTGGCTGCTGGCGAAGTGAGCGGGCGCTCCTTGTCATCCCCGGCGGCGCGCAGCGCCGGGAAGGGGATCCAGCAGAACGTCGGCCATCGAGCGCGACGGCTGGCATTGCCCTGGATCCCCTTCCCCTCCGCGCCTGACGGCGCTCCGGCCGGGGATGACACGGGAGAGCTGCGATGCCGCTTAACCCCCTCCCCCCGCTTGCGGCGGGGAGGGTAAGGGTGGGGGCGGTGCGACGGGGTGAGCCTTTCCCCGTGAGAGACAGCCCAAGCCCGGCACCCCCCACCCCTGGCCCTCCCCGCCGCTGCGCGGGGGGAGGGAGACGCGCTCGACCGTTGCGGGTGCCTTGGCCTATCCTCCCTGTCATCCCCCGCCATTGACCTCCACCCCCCTTTGGTCCATCGTCCGCGCCATCCGAGGGGTGCTCCGGAACGGAGCTGAGACGGCGGCGAGCCGGACCCTTAGAACCTGATCCGGCTCATACCGGCGGAGGGACGGGACGCGAGGCACGGGCGGGTTGGTCGAACCTGCCGAACGACAAGCCTCCATCATCGCCAAGCCGCACGGTGCGATCCGGGTCTCCGCTCAAGGAGACGGACCCGTGAACGCCAATCCCAAGCACCCCTTCACCGCTGCCCCCGTCGCGGTCACGACCGGCGCCATCGCCGGGTCGCGCAAGGTCCATATCCCGGTCGAGGGGCACCCGGACATCGCGGTTCCCTTCCGGGAGATCGCGCTGTCGGAAGGGTCGGGCGAAGGTCCGTTCCGCGTCTATGACACATCGGGCCCCTATACCGATCCGGATGTCGCGATCGACCTCAAGGCGGGCCTGCCGCAGGTCCGCCGCGCCTGGGTGGACGGGCGCACCGTGGAGCGGATCGAGGCCCGCGCGGTGAAGCCGGAGGACAACGGCAACGTCTCGGCGGAGAAGCTCGTCCCGGCCTGCCCGGCCGAGCGCCCCGTCCTGGCCGGCCTCTCCGGCAAGCCCATCACGCAATACGAATTCGCCCGCGCCGGGATCATCACGCAGGAGATGACCTACGTGGCGCACCGGGAGAATCTCGGCCGCGCCCGGGCGCTGGACGGCGCCAAGACCCGCCGCGCCGACGGCGAGGATTTCGGCGCCGCGATCCCCGAATTCGTCACGCCGGAATTCGTGCGCGACGAGATCGCCCGCGGCCGCGCCATTATCCCGGCCAATATCAACCACCCGGAGCTGGAGCCGACGATCATCGGCCGCAATTTCCTGGTGAAGATTAACGCCAATATCGGCAATTCCGCCGTCACCTCCACCGCCGACGAGGAGGTGGAGAAGCTGGTCTGGGCCATCCGCTGGGGCGCGGACACGGTCATGGACCTCTCCACCGGCCGCAACATCCACAATATCCGCTCCTGGATTCTCAGGAACGCGCCGGTGCCGATCGGCACGGTGCCGATCTACCAGGCGCTGGAGAAGGTGGACGGCGACCCGGCCCGGCTCGACTGGGAGGTCTTCAAGGACACTTTGATCGAGCAGGCCGAGCAGGGCGTGGACTATTTCACCATCCATGCCGGCGTGCGCCTCGCCTATGTGCCGCTCACCGCGGACCGGGTGACGGGCATCGTGTCGCGCGGCGGCTCGATCATGGCGCGCTGGTGCCTGTCGCATCACAAGGAGAGCTTCCTCTACGAGCGCTTCGACGAGATCTGCGACATCATGCGGAAATACGACGTGTCGTTCTCCCTCGGCGACGGCCTCAGGCCTGGCTCGATCGCGGACGCCAACGACGCGGCGCAGTTCGCCGAGCTGGAGACGCTGGGCGAGCTCACCAGGGTCGCCTGGGACAAGGGCTGCCAGGTCATGATCGAGGGCCCCGGCCACGTGCCGATGCACAAGATCAAGGAGAACATGGACAAGCAGCTGCGCGAATGCGGCGAGGCGCCCTTCTACACGCTCGGGCCGCTGACGACCGACATCGCGCCGGGCTACGACCACATCACCTCCGCCATCGGCGCGGCGATGATCGGCTGGTTCGGCACGGCGATGCTCTGCTACGTCACGCCCAAGGAGCATCTGGGCCTGCCCAACCGCGACGACGTGAAGGTGGGCGTCATCACCTACAAGATCGCCGCCCACGCCGCCGACCTCGCCAAGGGCCACCCGGCGGCCAAGCTGCGCGACGACGCGCTCTCCCGCGCCCGGTTCGACTTCCGCTGGCAGGACCAGTTCAACCTCTCGCTCGATCCGGACACGGCCTGCGCCTATCACGACGAGACGCTGCCCAAGGACGCCCACAAGGTCGCCCATTTCTGCTCCATGTGCGGGCCGAAATTCTGCTCGATGAAGATCACGCAGGACCTGCGGGCCGAAGTGCGCGCATCGCAGACGCCCACGGAGGCCGAGGCGGGCATGGCGCAGATGAGCGAGGCGTTCCGCGCCAGGGGCTCCCAGATCTACGTGAAGGCCTGAGCCGCGCCGTGAGCCCCCTGACGACACGGGCCGCGCAGGCCCTCGCCCGCCTGCGCGAGACCCGCCCCTGGGTCCATTGCCTGACCAACACCGTGGTGCAGAAATTCACCGCGGACGGGCTGTCGGCGCTCGGGGCGATCCCGTCCATGACCGACAGCCCGGACGAGGTCGCGGCCTTCGCGTCCCGCGCCGACGCGCTGCTGGTCAATCTCGGGACGCTGGACGAGGGCCTGCGCCGCGTCATCGCCATGGCGGTCGACGTCGCCTCCGGACAGGGCAAGCCCATCGTGCTCGATCCGGTCTTCTGCGACGTGTCGGAGGTGCGCCTCGCCTTCGCGAAGGCGATCGTCGGGCGCCGGGGCATCGTCCTGCGCGCCAATGCCGCCGAGATCGCGGCCATCGGCGGGACCGGCGATGCGCCCGTGATCCGCACCGGCGCGGTCGATCTCGTCCAGGCGGGCGGGCGCCGCGCCACGATCGGCAACGGCCATCCCTGGATGGCGGTCGTCGTCGGCACGGGCTGCCTCTCCGGCGCCGTCGTCGCCGCCTTCAACGCGGTGGAGGACGACCCGCTCGTCGCCGGCATCGCCGGCCTCGCGACCCTCGGCGTCGCGGCGGAGATGGCGGCCATCGGCTGCACCGGCCCCGGGACGTTCGGCGTGCGCCTGCTCGACGCGCTGCACGCCGTCTCGCCCGCCGACATCGAGACCCGCGCCCGGATCGAGGACCTGTCATGACCCCTGTCGATCACCGCCTCTACGGCCTCGTGGACGACGACAACCTGGCGGGGATGGACCTGCCCGCCCTGGCGCGCCTCTCGGCGCTGAACGGCGTCACGCTGATCCAGTACCGCGCCAAGAGCGCCACGACCGCTGCGATGATCGGGACCGCCCGCGCCATCCATGCGGCTTTGGAAGGCACCGGCGTGCCGCTCCTGATCAACGACCGGATCGATGTCGCCCTGGCCGCCGGCGCCGAGGGCGTGCATGTCGGCGAGGACGACATGCACCCCGACGACGCGCGCCGCCTGCTCGGCCCGAAGGCGATCGTCGGCCTGACCGTGGCGAGCGAGGCCGATGCGGACAAGGCCGCCGCGGCGCCCGTGGACTACGCCACGATCGGCGGCGTCTTCGCCACGACCTCCAAGCACAACAAGCGCCCTCCCGTCGGCATCGAGGGCTTCAGGGCCCTGGCCGCCCGCATCCGGACATCGAGGCCCGGCCTCGTCGTCGGCGCCATCGCCGGCATCGACGAGACCAATGCCGGCCCCGTCGTCGCGGCCGGTGCCGAGGGCGTCGCCGTGATCTCCAGCCTCTACAAGCAGCCGGACGTCGCCGCCGCCACGCGGCGCCTGCGCGCCGTGGTCGACGAGGCGCTCGCCGGGAGGCAGGCATGACCGCCATCGCCCTCACCATCGCAGGCTCCGATTCCGGCGGCGGCGCCGGCATCCAGGCGGACCTGAAGACGTTCTCCGCCCTCGGCGTCTACGGCGCCAGCGCCATCACGGCGATCACCGCCCAGAACACCCGCGGCGTCACCGGCATTCATGACATTCCCCCGGACATGGTGCGGGCGCAGATCGAGGCGGTCCTGACCGACCTCGACGTGAAGGCGATCAAGATCGGCATGCTCTCGCGGCCCGAGACGATCGACGCCGTGGCCGACGCGCTGGACGGCGTGACCTGCCCCATCGTGCTCGATCCGGTCATGGTCGCCACCTCCGGCGACCGGCTCATCGCCGAGGAGGCGGTGGACGCGCTGGTCAAGCGCCTCCTGCCCCGGGCCCGGCTTGCGACCCCCAACATGGCCGAGGCGGCCGTGCTGACCGGCGGCTCGGTCGCCGAGGACGAATCGGGCATGAAGGCCCAGGGCGCCGCCATCGTGGCCCTCGGCGCGCAGGCGGTTCTGGTCAAGGGCGGGCACGGGACGGGGCCGGAAAGCGTCGATCTCCTCGTCACCGCCCGGGGCACGCGCGCCTTCGCCGCGCCGCGCCTGAAAACGACCCACGACCACGGCACCGGCTGCACCCTCTCCTCGGCGATCGCCGCGCGCCTGGCCCTCGGCGACGACCTGGCGGGTGCCGTCGACGCCGCGAAGACCTACCTGCACGGGGCCCTCGCCGCCGCCGAGGGCCTGGAGGTCGGCCACGGGCACGGCCCGGTCCATCATTTCCATGCCTGGTGGCGCCCATGACCGGAACCGCGAAGAGAGGCGCCGCCCCGACCCGCCGCACGGCGCTCGCCGCGCTCGCCGGCGTGCCTGCCGCGACGCTTGCCGCCCCGGCCCTCGCCCAGGCGCCGGTCGTCCGCTGGCGCATGGCGACCTCCTGGACGAAGAACCTGCCCGGCCCCGGCACCTCCGCCGCCCGGCTCGCCGAGCGCATCGCCCGTGCGACGGGCGGGCGCCTGATCGTCGATCTCTTTGCCGCCGGCGAGATCGTGCCGGCCTTCGCCGTCCATGACGCGGTCGCCAAGGGCGTGGTGGAGGCCGGGCACACCGCCTCCTTCTTCCTGCAATCGCGCCTGCCGGCGGCGGCCTTCTTCACCACGGTGCCCTTCGGCATGGGCGCAGGCGACCACATGGCGTGGCTGGAGGCAGGCGGCGGCCAGGCGCTGTGGGACGAGCTCTATGCACCGCTCGGCCTCAGGGCCTTCGTCGGCGGCAATACGGGGCCGTCCATGGGCGGTTGGTTCCGCAGGGAGATCGCCTCGGTCGCCGATATCAAGGGCCTCAGGATCCGCGTCCAGGGCCTGGGCGGCGAGCTCTATGCGCGCCTCGGCGCGACGCCCCAGGCCATCGCCCCCGGGGACCTCTATGTCAGCCTCGAGCGCGGCACGATCGACGCGGTGGAATTCCTCGCACCGATGAACGACCAGCCGCTCGGCCTGCACAGGATCGCGCCGCACACCTTCTACCCGGCCTTCAACAAGCCGAACGGGGCCTCCGAATTCGTCGTCTCGGTGGAGGCCTGGAACCGGCTTCCGAGCGACCTGCAGGCAGCCCTGCGCCATGCCTGCGCCGCGGAGCACGCAGCGGGCCTCGCGGACGCCGCCCTGGCCAATGCCGAGGCGCTGCGGACCCTGATCGCGGAAGGCGCGAAGCTGAAACAGGTGCCGGCGGACCTGGTCCGCGCGGCCCGCGCCGCGTCGACCGACATCCTGGCCGGGATCGCGGCCGCGTCGGACATAGGCGGCCGCATCCACCGCTCCTACGAGCAGGCGGCCGACCGGCTGGGCGCGTGGAACGCGGTCTCCGCGCTGCCGCGGATCAAGGGCTGAGGGCGGCGAGGCCGGACCCCGCCAGGACCGGAGCGCCGGTCTGCGGCCGCGACACGCGCCAGGGCGCCGCGGAGGCCCGCAAAGCCGCCCCGGAGAGCGGCTTCAGGCTGCCGTCACCCGCGACCTCGCAGACATCGAGAAGCCCCATCGCGCAGAGGAGCCGTGCGACGAGCCGGGTCGCGCCGTCCTCGGCGGCGACGGGGACCGAGCCGGCCTCGTAGGCCTGCTCCATCAGCCGCCGCGGGTCGCGCTGGCGCCGCGCGGCGAACCGGGCGCCGACGCCGACCACGTTGGTTCTGTCCATGGACGTCTCGTTCCTTCACCCCGCCCCCGCGGGACGGATGAAAGAATCGCGACGTTATGGTTAACGAAGCCTGAACAGGCCCGTCAGGCCGATTGTTTGACGGCGATGCCCTTGTCGGCGAGGAAGGCCTGCAGCTCGCCCGACTGGAACATCTCGCGGGTGATGTCGCAGCCCCCGACGAACTCGCCCTTCACGTAGAGCTGGGGGATCGTGGGCCAGTTGGAATAGGCCTTGATGCCTTCCCGGATGCCCATGTCGTCCAGCACGTTGATGCCCTTGTAGGGCACGCCGAGGTAATCGAGGATCTGGACCACCTGGCCCGAGAACCCGCACATGGGGAATTGCGGCGTCCCCTTCATGAAGAGCACCACGTCGTTGCCCTTCACCTCGGCATCGATGGCGGCGTTCACGTCGGTCATGGCTGTCGTTCCTTTGCTGGCGCGGTCAAGGCGCGCTGGAGCTCGTTGCTCAAATGTCGGTCGCGACGGTCGTCAGCGCAAGGGCATGGAGCTCCCCGCCCATGCGGCCCTGCAACGCGCCGTAGACCATCTGGTGCTGCTGCACCCGCGTCTTGCCCCTGAAGGCCGAGGATCTCACCGTCGCGGCGTAATGGTCGCCGTCGCCGGCGAGGTCCTTGATCTCCACGACCGCGTCGGGGAACGCGGCCTTGATCAGGGCCTCGATCTCGCTCGCCTGCATCGCCATGGCGCGTCCTCCCTCAGGCTTCGCCCGCCATATAGGCCGGCAGCCAGTCCTCGTGGGCCTTTTCCAGCGCGGCGATCGCCACCGGCTCCTCGCCCTTGATCGCCAGCGTGTCGCCGCCGGTCACGCCGAGCCGCAGGACAGGGACACCCGCCGCCTCCGCATCGATGCGGATCGCGTCGGCCTGGCCCGGCGACACCGCCAGGAGGTAGCGCCCCTGGTCCTCGCCGAACAGGACGGCATGGGCCGGTCCCTCGGGCAGCTTGTCGACCGTGGCGCCGATGCCGGACGCCATCGCCATCTCGGCGAGGGCCACGGCAAGCCCGCCATCGGACAGGTCGTGGACCGTCTTGGCCCGGCCGGCCTGGATCAGGCCGCGCACGAAATCGCCGTTGCGGCGCTCGGTCTGAAGATCCACCGGCGGCGGGGCGCCTTCCTCGCGGCCGCAGACGTCGCGCAGATAGACCGACTGGCCGAGCCAGCCTGTCGTATCGCCCACAAGGAGGATCACCTCGTGCGCCTGGCGGAAGGCGATCGTGGCATGGACCGTGACGTCGTCCAGAAGCCCGACGCCGCCGATCGTGGGGGTCGGCAGGATGCCGCGCCCGTTGGTCTCGTTGTAGAGCGAGACGTTGCCCGACACGACGGGGAAGTCGAGCGCCGTGCAGGCCGCCGAGATGCCCTTCAGGCAGCCCACGAACTGGCCCATGATCTCGGGCCGCTCCGGATTGCCGAAGTTCAGGTTGTCGGTCAGGGCCAGCGGGCGGGCGCCCACCGCCGACAGGTTGCGCCAGGCTTCCGCCACCGCCTGCTTGCCGCCCTCGAACGGGTCGGCCTCGCAATAGCGCGGCGTCACGTCCGTGGTCATGGCGAGGCCCTTGGGCCCTTCCAGCACGCGCACGATGCCGGCATCGCCGCCGGGCGTGACGACCGAATTGCCCAGGATCAGCGTGTCGTACTGCTCGTAGACCCAGCGCTTGGAGCACAGGTCCGGCGAGCCGACGAGCTTGAGCAGCGCCTCGGCGTTGGACATCGGCGGCGTGACGGCATCGGCCGCGATGACGGGCTTCGCCGGCGTCGCGACATGGGGCCGGTCGTAGATCGGCGCCTCGTCGCCCAGCTCCTTGATCGGGAGATCCGCCATGACCTCGCCACCATGCTTGACGACGAAGCGGAGCGTGTCGGTCGTATGGCCGACGACAGCGAAATCGAGGCCCCATTTGCGGAACACCGCCTCGGCGACCTCGCGCTTGGCCGGGTCGAGCACCATGAGCATGCGCTCCTGGCTCTCCGACAGCATCATCTCGTAGGCGCTCATGCCCTCCTCGCGGCACGGCACCGCATCGAGGTTCAGCTCGACGCCGAGATTGCCCTTCGCGCCCATCTCGACGGCGGAGCAGGTGAGGCCTGCCGCGCCCATGTCCTGGATCGCGATGACCGAGCCCGTCTGCATGAGTTCGAGGCACGCCTCCAGCAGAAGCTTTTCCGCGAAGGGATCGCCGACCTGGACCGTCGGGCGCTTCTCCTCCGAGCCCTCGCCGAATTCGGCGGAGGCCATGGTGGCGCCGTGGATGCCGTCGCGCCCGGTCTTGGAGCCGAGATAGACGATGGGCATGTTGAGGCCGGAGGCGGCCGCGTAGAAGATCTCGTCGGACTTGGCGAGGCCCACCGCCATGGCGTTGACGAGGATGTTGCCGTCATAGCGGGTGTGGAAGCCGACCGACCCGCCGACCGTCGGCACGCCGAAGGAATTGCCGTAGCCGCCGATGCCCGCGACGACGCCGCCGACGAGGTGGCGCGTCTTCGCGTGCGAGGGATCGCCGAAGCGCAGGAAGTTCAGGGCCGCGATGGGCCGCGCGCCCATGGTGAACACGTCGCGCAGGATGCCGCCGACGCCCGTCGCCGCGCCCTGATACGGCTCGATGAAGGACGGGTGGTTGTGGCTCTCCATCTTGAAGACGACCGCGAGCCCGTCGCCGATATCGATGACGCCGGCATTCTCGCCCGGGCCCTGGATGACCCAGGGCGCCTTGGTCGGCAGGCCGCGCAGGTGCAGGCGCGAGGACTTGTAGGAGCAGTGCTCGTTCCACATCGCCGAGACGATGCCGAGCTCCGTGATCGTCGGCTCGCGTCCGATCAGATGGACGAAGCGCTCGTATTCGTCGGGCTTCAGCCCATGCTCGGCGACGAGTTCGGGCGTGATCTTGGGAACGTTCGGGATCATCGGCGAGGCGCTTCAGGTCTCGGTCGGGCCGGCATGCGGCATGGCGGCAGGCGATACAGGCTCACACCCCGCTTGGCAATTGCGCCGGGCCGGGACGGCACGGGATTCGCGAGGATGGGCGCAGGAGCCCGGGCGGCGGGCCTCGAGGCGGCGGAGCGCGTATCAGTATGGGAATCCTGTCCCGTTTCGGCACGGACCAGAGCGGCGCCACGGCGACGATCTTCGCCCTGACCCTCGTCCCGATCCTGGGGATCGCAGGCGCCGCCCTCGATTATTCCCGCGCCGCGTCCCTGCAGGCCGCCCTGCAGAGCGCCTCCGACGCCACGGCGCTGATGCTGGCCCACGAGGCCGGGGCGAACAGCGAAGCCCAGCTCCAGGCCCGGGGCCGCGCCTATTTCGACGGGCTCCTGCCGGACCGCTACCGCGCCCGCGTCGAGACCGTCCTCATCCGCAAGACGAGCCGCACCGTGGAGGTGAAGGCCGACGCCGTGCTCGGCACCACGATCCTGCCGATCCTCGGCATCGATCACATGCCGGTGGCGACGGGCTCCGTCGTGCAATGGGGCGTGCGCAAGATCGAGCTCGCCCTCGTCCTCGACAATACCGGATCGATGGCGAGCTCCGGCAAGCTCGCCGAGCTGAAGAAGGCGTCCAAGGCGCTGCTCGACACGCTGGCCTCCGTGGCCGCCAAGGCCGAGCCCGGCGCCATCAAGGTCTCGCTCGTGCCCTTCGCCACGCAGGTCATGGTTCCGACCAGCGAGAAGAACGCGAGCTGGCTCGATTTCAACAACCCCGCCCTGAAATCGTCGCTCAGGACCGGCAAGGGCGCCTGGACGGGCTGCATCTCCGACCGGGACGATCCCTACGACACCGGCGACGTGCCCCCGTCCACGGCTCAGCCGAAGACGCTCTACCCGGCGGCGAAGTGCCAGTACGGCACGCTCCAGACGGTGCGGCCCCTGACCGACGACCTTGCCGGCCTGAAGACCTCGATCGACGGCATGGTCGCCAACGGCAACACCAACATCGCGATCGGCGTGGCCCATGGCCTCGCCACCCTGTCGCCCGGCCTGCCCTATTCCGGCGCCGTTCCCTTCGGCGACCGGGACACCGACAAGTTCATGATCGTGCTGACCGACGGAGACAACACGGAGAACCGCTTCGGCGACAGCGTCGGCAAGATGGACCAGCGCACCCGGGCCGCCTGCGACGCCGTGAAGGCGCCCGCCAACGGCGTGCGCGTCTATACGATCCGCGTCATCAACGGCAATGCCGGCCTGCTGCGCGGCTGCGCCTCCACGACCGACATGTATTACGAGGTCGACAACGCCGCCGCGCTCAATCCGGTCTTCCAGAAGATCGCCGGCGAGATCGCGGCGATCCGCCTGACCCATTGAGGAGGCCTCGCCGTCGTCCTCAGAGGGGCCGGCGCGCGAAGGTGAGGTCGACCGTGCCGACCGGGACGCCGAACTTCGAGACGATGGCGCGGTTGAGGATGGCTCCGCCGGGGCCGCGCTCGATCACGTCCTCGAAATGGACCTGCGTCCCGCCGAGCACGACGTCGTAGGAGAGGCGCACCACGCCGCCCTCGGTCACGACCCGCGCCTCTCCGACCACGTCCTCGCGCGTTCCGCGGAACGTTCCGGGACCTGTCCGCGTGAACACCCAGGTCTTCACGTCGCGCTCGCCGTCGGCGAAAGCGAAGGCTTCCCTGAGGGTTAGCTTGCGTCCGTCCCAGCGCCCGTCGAGCACGACCTTGAACGGGCGTTCCGAGCCGGTCAGGGCGTTCCGGAACGTTCCGGACGCGTAAAGCCGGCCTCTGAAATCGCGCTCCAGCACGACGCCTGGACCCGCGCCGGGGGAGGCCGAAGGCACCGTGGCGCAGGCCGACAGCAGCGGCAGGAAGGCCGCCGCGGCCAGGACCGCGGCGGTCTTTTTCAGGAACACGCGACGCATGGACGTTCGCTCCGGGCAATGACGATGCCCGGTGTTACGCGCAGGCGAAGCCTCCGGACCAGTCGCGGGCGCCGTCCGAAGCCGGTTCCCGCGTCGGCGCCTGGAGCGCGGGCCTCGCCCGCCGGGCCGGTGCCTTCACGGCCGCCACCTCCCGCATCTGCCGCCAGTCCTCGCGGGTCAGCGTGAACCGGTCGACGGCGAAGGCGCCGCCCCGGGCCGGGAAGGCCTTCAGGCACGAGCCGACATGGGCGAACCCCGCCTTCTCGATCACCCGCCGCGAAGCGGCATTCACGACCCGTGCCGAGGCGCAGATCGCCGAGATTCCGCTCAGCGAGAAGCCCGCATCGACGATGGCCGCCACCGCTTCCGGCGCATGGCCCTCGCCCCGGAACGGCTCGCCGATCCAGTAGCCGAGTTCCAGGTCGCACGGATCCTCGAAGGGCCCGCGCGCCGGATTGAGGGAGACGATCCCGATCGGCGCGTCCCGGCCCTTCGCGGTGATCGCGAGGACCAGCGCCTCGCCCGTCGCGTTGCCCTTGCGGGCCTCGAACACGAAGCGCTCCGCCTCGCCGTGCGGGTAGGGATGGGGGATCACGGCCGTCATTGCGGCTACGGCTTTGTCGCCGGCCAGACGGGCGATCGTCTGGGCATCGGCGAGGCGGGGCCAGCGCAGCCAGAGGCGCGCGGTCTCGAGCCGGAAGACGTCGTCACGGGTCAGGTCGGCAAACATGAGGTCGCTCCGATCCCAGGCCGCCGGCAGGTCCGGCGGTCCGATGCGGCCCGCATGACGTCGCGGGCCAGAAACGACGAAGGGGAGGTGGTCAGGTCCACCTCCCCTGTCGAATCGATCGGTCCGGTCGGGATATGTCCCGGAAGGAGCTCGATCCGCCAGTTCGGGTCAGACCCGGCGGAAGCTCCTTCGTGAACTTCCGCCTATTCGGCCGCTTGGGCCGTAATCACAGATACGAAAGCTCGGCCGGCTTTCGTGCCGAAACGCACACGGCCGTCAGCGAGGGCGAAGAGCGTATGATCCTTGCCCATGCCGACATTCGGGCCGGCATGCCAACGCGTGCCGCGCTGACGGACGATGATGTTGCCGGCCACGACAGCCTCGTCGCCGAACTTCTTGACGCCGAGGCGACGGCCGTCGGAGTCGCGCCCGTTGCGGGACGAACCGCCTGCTTTTTTGTGAGCCATGGGTCGTTACTCCTTACGCTTCCGAGGCAGCCGGGGCTGCTTCGCTGGCGGCCGCCTTCTTGGAGGCGGCCTTCTTCGCAGGGGCCTTCTCGCCCGACTTCGCCGAAGCCTTGGAGGCCGAAGCCCCCGAAGCCTTGGCGCCGCCGGTCAGGATCTCGGTGATCCGCACCAGGCTGTGCTCCTGGCGGTGGCCGCGCTTGCGCTTCGAATTCTGACGGCGACGCTTCTTGAACGCGATCACCTTGGCGTCGCGGCCATGGGAAACGATCTCGGCGGCGACGGACGCCCCCTCGACCGCGCCATTGGCGCCGACATGGATGTTGTCGCCGTCCTGCACCAGCAGGACGTTCTCGAGCGTCACGACATCGCCCGGCTCACCCGCGACGCGGGCGACCTTCACGACGTCATTGGCGGCAACGCGGTACTGCTTGCCACCGGTCTTCACGACTGCGAACATCGTTTTGTCCTCGTGTTCGATCCGACCTTCCGAAGCTCTCGAGGAGACACGGGGCCGGCTTCTTTGCAGCCTCCGGCAGGAGAAACGCCCCGGGCTCATTCCCGTGGGGCCATGCCGGCCGGCGCGGGACTTGCGTCGCGCACCGAAGCGGGCTGACTACAGGCGGCGGGTCCGCCGGTCAAGCCGCGACGGGTGAAATTTGCCTCCAACCGCGCCGATCCGTTGACTTTTCGGCCGCCGCCGTGCTTCAAGCGCGCGCCAGGCCCATCCGGCCTTGCACGAAAGCGAGCACGCTCCAGCCATGGTCACCCCGACCACGTCCAAAACGAAACGGACGACGACCGCCCCGAAAGGGACGGCCGCGCGCTGACGTGTCCTCTTTCGCCCGGGCCTCTCCTCCGGCGGGGGGATGAGACGGGAGACAGGGACGATTGCGGCGACAAGCCCAAGCCCGACCGGCCTCCCGGCACGACCCGGAGGAGATCACAAAAGACGGCCGACCGATCCCGAAGGCCGATCCGAACAAGGAAGATTGAGTTATGGGCTACAAGGTCGCCGTCGTCGGTGCCACGGGCAATGTGGGCCGCGAAATGCTGAACATCCTGGCGGAGCGCGCCTTCCCCGCCGACGAGGTGGTGGCGCTCGCCTCCCGCCGCTCCATGGGCCAGGAGGTCTCCTACGGCGACGCCACGCTCAAGGTGAAGGCGCTCGACCAGTACGATTTCTCCGATACCGACATCGCGCTCATGTCCGCCGGGGGCGACGCCTCCAAGGAATGGTCGCCGAAGATCGGCGCCCAGGGCTGCGTCGTCATCGATAATTCGTCCGCCTTCCGCTACGACAGCGACGTGCCGCTGATCGTTCCGGAGGTCAACCCGGACGCGATCGCCGGCTTCACCAAGAAGAACATCATCGCCAACCCGAACTGCTCCACCGCGCAGCTCGTCGTGGCGCTCAAGCCCCTGCACGACAAGGCGAAGATCCGCCGCGTCGTCGTCTCGACCTACCAGTCGGTCTCCGGCGCCGGCAAGGAAGGCATGGACGAGCTCGACCGCCAGACCAAGGCGCTCTACTCGCTGCAGGACGTGAAGGTGCAGAAGTTCTCCAAGCGCATCGCCTTCAACCTGATCCCCCATATCGACGTGTTCATGGAGGACGGGTTCACGAAGGAAGAGTGGAAGATGGTGGCCGAGACCAAGAAGATGCTCGACCCCGCTATCAAGCTCACGGCGACCTGCGTTCGCGTGCCGGTCTTCATCGGCCATTCGGAATCGGTGAACATCGAGTTCGAGAACCCGATCAGCGCCGACGAAGCCCGCGCCATCCTGCGCTCGGCCCCCGGCTGCGCCGTCATCGACAAGCGCGAGCCCGGCGGATACGCGACGCCGCACGAGGCCGCGGGCGAGGACCCGACCTACATCTCGCGGATCCGCGAGGACATTACCGTCGAGAACGGCCTCGCCATGTGGGTCGTCGCCGACAACCTGCGCAAGGGCGCGGCCCTCAACGCGATCCAGATCGCCGAGCTCTTGGTCAAGCGCGGCCTCATCACCGCCAAGAAGAAGGCGGCCTGACGTTCGTCGTCATTGCGGGCGGAGCGAAGCAATCGATGAGGCGGCCCTTCCGCATCAGCGGAAGGGCCTTTTCATTTCGGGCGCTTCAGCCTGAAAAGGTCCCACAACCTGTTCGACATCCGCGTCAGCGGTCCGGTTTCCACGAGCCGAAGCCCGGCCATCCAGATGTACAGGATCAGCGCGAGCGCGGCGACAAGCGGCCATGGCTTCACCATGGGTTCGCGACCTCCCCAGAGCGCGCCGAGATACACATTCGCGACCAGCAATGCGTAGAAGGTCAGACCATCGGCAACGAGCAGACGCGCGCTGAACGGGTATCGCCCGCGATGGCTGAGCCAGGCTAGGCTGGCAATGGCGGCCGCGAACGTGGCGGGCAGTACGAACCGCTCTGCACTAGTGCCAATGGACACGATCGCGGCCACGACCAGTGCGCAGACGCCTGCGATCATGCCCCACCGGCGCATCAATCCGCCCTGAGATAGGACCGCCGCCCCGGCGCCGCGTCGGTCGCCAGCCGGAACTCGCCCGTTGCCGGGTCGCGCACCGAGAGCAGGCCCGTCGCCACGCCGAAATAGGCGCCGTGCAGCTCCAGCTTGCCCCGCTCCTCCAGGATCTGGACGCAGGGGAAGGTGCGCAGGTTCTCCAGAGAGGCCGAGATCGAGGCTTTCGCCATCCGCTCCACATAGTCCTCCAGCTGCTCGCCGGTCCGGGGCGCGCCCACCTGGGCAGCCGTCGGCTCCAGGAGCGACATCCACCGGCCGATGAAGTCGCCCGGAGAGAGCGGCATCGTCGAGCCGTCGGCGAAGGCCTTCACGCCGCCGCAGCGCTCGTGGCCCAGCACCACGATGTGCTTCACCCGCAAGGCCTGGACGGCGAATTCTAGCGCCGCCGACGTGCCGTGATAGAGGCCGTTGGTCTCGAAGGGCGGAACGAGGTTCGCCACATTGCGCACAACGAACAATTCGCCCGGGCCGGCGTCGAAGATGACTTCGGGGGAAACCCGGCTGTCGCAGCAGCCGATCACCATGATTTCGGGGCTCTGGCCCATCTCGGCCAGCTCCTCGAAGCGGGCCCGCTCGCGCGGCAGCCGTTCGCCCACGAAGGCGCGGTATCCGTCCATCAGCCGATCGGGAAACATGGGCCCTCCTGCGCTGGCCGGTCCTGGGCGGTCGTTTAACCCTTAAGGCCTTGAGGTCAAGCATGCCATGACCGGCCCGCTTGCCTGGCGGGTTTCTGGGCAGATGCACACGGCGCAGGCAGGCGCTTGACGCTGCGTCGCGGTTTGCGTCCACTCGCCATGCGGGCAACCGGTGCCGATCACGCGCGGCACGGGGCTTGCTCGGGGAACGTTTCGGGCCGGCACGAGACCGGCAACGGCATCATACCATGTCTCTTCAGGGAGCCCGTCGAACCATGCGTCTTCGTCTCACGTCCCTTATCCGGCCGGTCGCGGCCTCGCTCGCGCTCGCCGCGGGTCTGGTCCCCGCCTTCGCCCAGACCCCCGTCCGGCTGACGCTGGACTGGCGCTTCGAGGGCCCCGCCGCCTTGTTCACCGTCCCGCTGGAGAAGGGGTACTTCAAGGCCGAAGGCCTCGACGTCACCATCGACACCGGCAACGGCTCCCGCGAGGCGATCCCGCGCGTCGCCTCCGGAACCTACGAACTCGGCTTCGGCGACGTGAACTCGCTCGTGCGCTTCCGCGACGAGAATCCGGGCGTCGACGTCAAGGCCGTGATGATGATCTACGACCGGCCGCCCTTCTCGATCGTCGGGCGCAAGTCGAAGGGCATCACCACCGACGTGAAGAGCCTGGAGGGCAAGAAATTCGGCGCGCCGGTCGCCGACGGCGCCTTCGCCCAATGGCCGATCTTCAAGGCGGTCAACAAGCTCGACGACAGCAAGATGAAGATGGAGAACGTGGGCTTCCCGGTCCGCGAGCCGATGCTCGCCTCGGGCGAGGTGGATGCCATCTTCGGCTTCTCCATGTCGTCCTTCATCAACCTGAAGTCGCGCGGAACGCCGGTGGACGACATCGTCGTACTGCTCATGTCCGATTACGGGGTCGAGCTCTACGGCAACGTCATCATGGTCAACCCGAAATTCGCGGCAGAGAAGCCCGAAGCGGTGAAGGGCTTCATCCGCGCGCTCATCAAGGGCGCCCGCGACGTGGTGAAGGACCCGGCGAGTTCCGTCGATTCCGTGCTCAAGCGCAACGACGTCGCCAAGAAGGACGTGGAGCTGGAGCGCCTGCAGATGGTCCTGCGCGACAACGTCCTGACGCCCTACGTCAAGGCCAACGGCTATGGCGGTATCGAGAAGGCCCGCTTCGACCGCTCGCTGGACCAGATCGGCCTGACCTTCACCTACAAGGCCAAGCCGAAGACGGAGGACATCTTCACCGAGGCCTTCCTGCCGGCGCCCGCCGAGCGGAAGATCGACTGACCATTCCGTCTCAAGGTTCGGCCGGCCGCCTGTTCCGGCGGCCGGCCCCTGTCCTCCCGCCTCGGAGCCTCTCGTGCCCGCCTTCGTCGACATCCATGCGGTGACCCATGTCTATGGCGGTATCGAGGGCCTGCCCGCGGTCGAGGACCTCACCGTGCGCGTCCAGGAGGGCGAATTCGCCGCTGTTGTCGGCCCGTCGGGCTGCGGCAAGTCCACCCTCATGAAGCTCGCCACGGGTCTGCAATTCCCGAAGGCCGGAACCGTCATCGTCGACGGCCAACAGGTCTCCAAGCCGGTGCGCATGGCCGGCATGGCCTTCCAGAACCCGACGCTCCTGCCCTGGCGCACGACCCTGGACAACATCCTGCTGCCGCTGGAGATCGTGGAGCCGCACCGCTCGCGCCTGCGCCGCCACAAGGCCGACTATGTGGAGAAGGCCCAGAACCTTCTCGCTCAGGTCGGGCTGAGGGGCATGGGCGACAAGTTCCCGTGGCAATTGTCCGGCGGCATGCAGCAGCGCGCCTCGCTCTGCCGCGCACTCATCCACGAGCCCAAACTCCTGATGCTGGACGAGCCCTTCGGCGCGCTCGACGCCTTCACCCGGGAGGAATTGTGGTGCGTGATCCGCGACCTGCATGCGGCGCAGAAGGTCACGGTCATCCTCGTCACCCACGACCTGCGGGAAGCGGTGTTCCTGGCCGACAGGATCGTCTGCATGAGCGCGCGGCCCGGCCGCGTCATCGCCGAGCGGGTCGTCGACCTGCCGCGCCCGCGCGACCTGGAAATCACCTATTCGGCGGCCTTCGTCGACATCGTCCATGAGTTGCGCGGGCATATCGCCCATGCGCGCCAGGCCGCCTGAGGAAAAGACCGATGTCCGCCGTTCCGCCCCCGGAATTCGTCGCCCCGCCCGCGATCTCCGCCGCAACCCGGCGGCGCAACCGACAGCTGGCGCTGGCTCCCTGGGTCTTCACCCTCGGCTTCTTCCTGGTCTGGGAGGCGGCCTGCCGCCTGCTGAAGGTGCCGTCCTACTTCCTGCCGACGCCGCTGGTCATCGCGGACGCGACCGTCCAGTACTGGTGGCAGCTCGCCTTCCATTCCTTCCACACGCTCTGGATGACGCTGGCGGGCTTTGCCCTGGCGGTGGTGTTCGGCATCGTACTCGGCCTGGCGCTCGGGGCCTCGCGGCTGGTCCGCGCCGGCTCCTATCCGCTCCTCGTCGGCTTCAACGCGATCCCCAAGGTCGCGGTCGTGCCGATCCTCATCCTGTGGTTCGGCGTCGGCTGGGTGCCGCCGGTCCTTACCGCCTTCCTGATCTCGTTCTTCCCCATCGTGGTGAACGTGGCGACGGGCCTCTCCACGATCGAGCCGGAGATCGAGGACGTGATGCGCGCGCTTGGGGCCTCCAAGCGCGACATCATGGTCAAGATCGGCATCCCGCGCTCGCTGCCCTACCTGTTCGGCTCGCTGAAGGTCGCCATCACGCTCGCCTATGTCGGCTCGGTGATCGCGGAGTCGAACGCCTCGCGCAACGGCATCGGCAACCTGATCTCCCGCGCCTCGGCCGACTTCAACGTGCCGCTCGTCTTCGCCGCGCTCATCGCACTCGCGGTGCTCGGCGTCGTGATCTACGTGCTGACCGAGATGCTGGAGAACCGCATGACCGGCTGGGCCCAGCGTTCCCAGATGGCCGCCGGTTGAAGCCGGCGCGCCGGTCAGAAATGATCGGCGCGGATGACCTGCACGTCGGACATCGTCACGACGCCGATCTGCCGCGCCAGGAGCTTGTGCACGCCTGCGATCACCGCGTCGGCGCGGGCCGCGTCGACGATGCAGATGACGATCACCATGCGGCCCGCATCGCCGGCAAGGCCCTCCCGGCTCCAGGCTCCGGACAGGCCACGCCCGGCGAGGGCCGACACGATCGTGTAGCCGGTGACGCCTGCTTTATCGAGCGCGTCGGTGAGCCGGTGGAGAGCGGGCGCCTCCATCACGATCTCCACCCGCTTCTTGGGATGCATGTCCACCATGGAAGTCGGCCCTATCGGACGGCGAAGCCGGCAAGCGCCTGATAAAGCGGGATGCCGATCGCCAGGTTGAACGGGAAGGTGATGCCGAGCGAGAGCGTGAGATAGATCGACGGACGCGCCTCGGGAAGGGCGATACGCATGGCGGCAGGCACCGCGATGTAGGAAGCAGAGGCCGCGAGCGTGACGAAGATCGCCGCGCCGCCCGCCGACAGGCCGGTCAGCGGCACCAGCGCGGCGGCGAGCAGCGCCCCCAGGATCGGCATCGCGATTCCGAAGCCGAGCGTCGCCGCCGAAAGGTCCTTCCAGCCCGCACGCATACCGCGCCCGGCCACCAGCCCCATATCGAGCAGGAAGAGGCAGAGCACGCCGCGGAACAGGTCGACCAGGAACGGCGCCACCGGCTCCAGGCCCTTGGGGCCGGTGATCCAGCCGATGGCGAAGGAGCCCAGCAGCATCACCACCGAGCCGTTGAGCCCGATCTCGCGCAGGAGCGGGCCGATCGGCTCGCGGGTGTCGGCGGCCGAGGGCGCGTGGCGGCGGGCCAGCACGAGCGCGGAGAGGATCGCCGGCGTCTCCATGACCGCGGCCACCGCGACCAGGTGCCCCTCGAAGGGCAGGCCCTGGCCGCGCAGCGCCTCGGTCGCGGCCACGAAGGTGACGATCGAGATCGAGCCGTAATGCGCCGCGACGGCAGCCGCATCGACGGCCGGTAGGCGAGAGATGGCGCGCAGGAGGTAGAAACCGACAACCGGGATCGCGAAGGAGAGGGCGATGCCCGCGGCAGCCGTCCGGACCATCTGCGCCGTCAGGCCCGTCTTGGCGACTTCGACGCCGCCTTTGAACCCGATCGACATCATGAGGTAGAGCGCCAGCGTCTTGGCGATCGCCTCGGGAATGGAGAGGTCGGAACGGGCGAGCGCCGCCCCGACGCCCAGCACGAAGAAGAGCACGACCGGCGACAGGATATTCTGCATCGCCAGGTCGAAGAAGCCGGATGTCATCCCCGATATTCCCCCCGTTTGCCGGACGCGGCGCCCGGCCGCGCGCTCCTAGAGGCGGGCCGGGGTGAGAGGCAAGGCGACCGAATGCCGTCTCGACTTTCCGCCGCCCCCGCTGATAATACTTCCCATCCTCATTTCACATCCCGCTCCCGCCTTTTGACATGCTCCGACATGGACGCGCGGGCATATCCTTGCGCCAAGCGGCGGGCGGACGGGGTAGCTCGGCGCAGCCGGGGCGCTGACGGGCACCGGCCGCGGCGGCTGCGCCCTCCGCTCCGTTCGGGGGGAGTGGGAGGAAGGTCGCAGCGCCGCGGCCGATCTTGGCGGCGGAAGAAGAAGGCGCGGCGGCTCAGGCCGCCTTCGCGTCTCCGCGGGTCCGCCAGAGGCTGTAGATGACGCCGGCGCCGATCAGCGCGAAGGTGACGCCCAGCGAGATCGACGGCGGGACCTTGGCGATGCCGAGCATGTCGGCCACCACGATCTTGCTGCCGATGAAGATGAGCACGGCTGCAAGCGCATACTTCAGGTAGGCGAAGCGGTCGATCATCGCCGCCAGCGCGAAATAGAGCGCGCGCAGGCCCAGGATGGCGAAGATGTTCGAGGTGAAGACGATGTAGGTGTCGGTGGTGATCGCGAAGATCGCCGGCACCGAGTCCACCGCGAAGATGATGTCCGCCACGTTGACGAGGACCAGCACCAGGAAGAGCGGCGTCACGAAGGTCGCGACGCGGCCGGTCTTCGGGTCGGTCTCGCGGACCGTGAAGGCCTGACCCCGCAGGCCGTCCGTGACCTTGAGATGCTTGCGCATGAAGCGCAGCAGCGGGTTGGTGGCGATGTCGTATTCCTTGTCCGCGGCCCAGATCATCTTCACGCCGGTGATGATGAGGAAGGCGGCGAACACGTAGAGGATCCAGTCGAAGCGGGCGACGAGCGCTGCGCCGGCGCCGATCATGAGGCCGCGCAGCACGATCACCGCGAGGATGCCCCAGAACAGCACGCGGTATTGATAGGCCCGCGGAATGCCGAAATACGAGAAGATCATCGCGATCACGAAGACGTTGTCCATGGACAGCGACTTCTCGATCACGAAGCCGGTGAGGTACTCGACACCGGCCTGGCGGCCGAGCTCGATCCACACCCAGGCGCCGAACACGAGCGCCATGGCGATATAGAACGCCGACAGCGCCAGGCTCTTGCCGACGCCGATTTCCTTGGATTGGTCGCGGTTGAGGATGCCGAGGTCGAAGGCGAGAAGAACGACGACGGCGGTCATGAACGCCGCCCACATCCAGAGCGGCTTGCCGACGATGTCGGCAGCGAGAAAGTCCATCATGGGACCGGGCCTTGTCTGTTTCGGGTTGCAACAGACGGCTCCGACATCACGGGAGCTTTCGGTCTCCCGCCAGAGGGGCCCGGTCGCCGTCGGTGCGGGAATTTAGGGAGAAAGCGGCTCCGGTCAAGCCCCCGCCTCGCTGCGTCCGCTTCGTTAACGTGCCGTTGACTCCATTCCTCGAATGCGGCGGATCGCCCGGCCGCCTTCGCCTAGATTGCGCGCTTTCCGTCTTCGCGGAGGCAGCGTGGCGCATATCGGCGATATCGGCGGGACCGGCCGGGACCGGGACTGGCACCGGGACGGGCACGGACCCGCCCGCGCCGGCCTGTCCGTCAGCGGACGACGGCTCGCCCGGGTGCTGATCATGGCCTTCGGCGCCCTGGCCGTCGCCGCCGCGATCCAGCGATTGATCCCCCCTGCGCCGCCCGCGCCGCCTGCCGGTCCGGTCGTCCTGCCGCCCTACTGGGCCACCGTGTCCCGGCCCGCGCCCGTCTTCGTGGTGCAGGGCCTGCCGGCCAACGCCCCCGTCGCTTATGGCGCGCGCTCCCATACGGCGAAGGCCGGCGAGGAGGACACGATCGTGCTGGGCGCCTTCGCCGCCGGCGAACACGCGCGTCTCGTCCTGGAGCGGCCGGGACCCGAGCCGCGCCGGCCTGCGGGCTTTACCATCGACATGGTCCGCCGCGCCGCCGAGGCCGGCATTTCCATTGGCCGGGCGGGTCAACCGGTACCGGTGGAGACCCGTTTCGGTATCGCCGAGGTTGCCCCGATGCAGTTGTCGCAGGGCACTGTCGTGCGCGGCTGCAGCGTCTTTCGCCTCTCGGCGCCGGACGAGATCCTGCGGATCGCCGGCTGGCTCTGCGCGGAGACGCCGACCGACGGGCCCGATCCGCGGCTGCGCTGCCTTATCGAGGCTTTGGCTCTGGCGGTGCCCCGGGGCGATGCTGTCCTGGCCCGCCTCTTCGCCGCCACCGAGCGCCGGCGGGACCCCGCCTGCCGGAAGGCCCGCGCCGGCTGATCCCCAAAAGCCACGCTCGGCGGGCAAAAGCGGAGCGGCCCCGGCCGCAGCCTTCCCGCCGGTTCACCGCTCCGTTACCGTTCCGTCAGAACATGGAGGCCGGTCCCGGCATTGGCTGGGAAAGACCCGCGCGCCGCGCGGGTCGCCTCATCAGGAGAGACATGATGCGTGCCGCCCTCACCGCAGCCACCCTCGCTGCGGCCATTCTCGTCCCCGTGGTCGCGGAAGCCCAGCAGCGCCGTGGCGGGATGCCGGTCATCCGCGTCCAGCCGCGCTCCTATTTCGACGCCGGCAAGATCCCGGCGCCGGGCTCGCTGTCGCGCTATTCGGAAGGCCCGACTTTCTACCATTCCCCGGTCTGGCAGCCGACGGGCGAACTGTTCGGCGAAGGCACGCTGCCGCCGCGCCTGGGCGCCGGCGCCAATCCGTTCGGCCGTTTCTGAGACGGTCTAGCGGCGCATCTCCTGCTGCCGCATCGGCATGCCGTCGATCTCGCGGGTGATTGCCTGCGGATCGACCGGCTCGCGCCACCGCGCCTTCTCGCCGCCGTCCTTGCCGACGAGCACCACCGCGAAGCCGGGGCCGAAGCGCCGGCCGAGGGGGGTCTCCGGCGCGGCCTCGATCACGACGACGTCCCGCTCCAGGAGCGCGGCCCTGGCTGCAGCCAGCAGGCCGGCCTGCGCCTTCGCGCGGGGATCGGATTCCGACGCCACGACGACGACGGGACGCGCCCGCCAGCGATAGGCGTCGAGCGCGTCGGCGGCTGCCGCTTCGGCGCCGTGGACGAAGAGGGTCATGGAAAGCCCCAGCATGACGGCATGTCGGACCATGCCGGTCAGCTAGGGCGCGCCGCGGCTCAGGCCAGCTTCTTCAGCTCACCGATAATCGCATCGCCCATGTCCGTCGTAGAAACGGCATTGGCGCCCTTCGCCGCGATATCGCGGGTACGCAGGCCCGAGGCCAGGACGTTGGCGATCGCGGTGTCGAGCATGTCGGCGGCCTCGCCGAGGCCGAACGAATAGCGCAGCGCCATGCCGGCCGAGCCGATCATCGCGATGGGATTGGCGAGCCCCTTGCCGGCGATATCCGGCGCCGAACCGTGCACCGGCTCGTAGAGCGCCTTGCGCTTGCCTGTCTTGGGATCCTGTGCGCCGAGCGAGGCGGAGGGCAGCATGCCAAGCGAGCCGGTGAGCATCGCCGCGATGTCGGAGAGGATGTCGCCGAACAGGTTGTCGGTGACGAGCACGTCGTACTGCTTGGGCCAGCGCACGAGCTGCATGGCGCAATTGTCGGCCAGCACGTGCTCCAGCTCGACCCCCGGGTAGTCCCTGCCCACCGCGGTGACGACCTCGCGCCAGAGCACGCCCGTACGCATGACGTTCATCTTCTCGGCGGACGAAACCTTGCTGCGCCGGGTCTTGGCGAGATCGAAGGCGACGCGGGCGATCCGATCGATCTCCCCCGTGGTGTAGAGCTGGGTGTCGACGGCGCGCTTCTGGCCGTTTTCCAGCGTCACGATCTCCTTCGGCTCGCCGAAATAGACGCCGCCGGTGAGCTCGCGCACGATGACGATGTCGAGGCCTTCCACCACCTCGCGCTTCAACGACGAGGCGTCGGCCAGCGCCGGATAGCAGATCGCAGGGCGGATATTGGCGAAGAGGCCGAGATCCTTGCGCAGGCGCAGCAGCCCCGCCTCGGGGCGCACGTCGTAGGGCACCTTGTCCCATTTGGGCCCGCCGACCGCGCCGAACAGGACTGCGTCGGCGGCCTGCGCCCGGCCCATGGCCGCGTCGGTGATGGCGACGCCGTGCGCGTCGTAGGCCGATCCGCCCACGAGGTCGCGCTCGGTCTCGAACCGCGCGATCCCGGCCTGCTGGAAGAAGCCGAGGACCTTCTCGACCTCCGTCATGACCTCGGGGCCGATGCCGTCGCCGGGCAGGAGCAGGATGTTGAAGGAAGCCATGGGGAAGCGCGCCTCGCCTTGAATGTCGTTGCGCGGGCTTGCTAGCGCCTTGGACCCTGCCGTTCAAGCGGCGGAGCGGCGGGCCGTCACCTCGATCTCGACCTTCATCTCCGGCTTGAGCAGGCCGGCGACGACATAAATGCCGGCCGCCGGCCGGATCTCCGCAAGGACCTCTCCCTGGACGGCGAGGACCGGTTCGCAGAAGGCGCCGTCGGTGACGAAGGTCTGGACCCGGACGATGTCGGCGAGGGACGCACCGGCCTCGGCCAGCACCGCGTCCACCGTTCGCCAGATCGCCCGCGCCTGGAGGGCGGCGTCGTCCGGCATCGTCATGGTCGCGTAATCGTAGCCGGTCGTTCCGGAGATGAAGATAAGGTCTCCGTCCGCCACGGCGCGGGAATAGCCGTAGGCGCGCTCGAACGGCGAGCCGGACGAGACGAGCCGCCGGCTCACCCGCGGCCCTTCAGCGCCGCGTAGACCTTGTAGCCGGCGCGGCCGGTCTGGGGCAGGCCGAGCCGGGCCTCCACATCCTTGATCGCGGCCCGGGTCATCGCTCCGATGGCGCCGTCCGGCTTGCCGACGTCGTAGCCCCGCGCGATGAGCAGCTCCTGCAATTCGCGGCGCTGGGCGCGCGACAGGCCGGGATCGTCGGTCGGCCAGGGCGTGCGGATGCCCGGGCGGCCCTTCAGCCGGTCGGACAGGAGCGAGATGGCGAGCGCATAGCTGTCGGCGCCGTTATAGGAATAGGCGGCGTCGTAGTTCTTGAACACGAGGAAGGCCGGTCCGTTGCGGCCGGCGGGCATGAGCAGGCCGGCATTGCCGGAGCCCGTCAGGGCCCCGCCGTCGAGCCGCGCGACGCCACGCGACGACCAGCTCGATAAAGGCTGCTTCGGATTGCGCCCCGTCGGGCCGGAATAGCCCTCCGGCACGCGCACCTCGTAGCCCCAGGCGGCGCCGCTGACCCAGCCGGCGCGCTTGAGGTAATTGGCGGTGGAGTGCAGCGCGTCGGGAATGGAATCGACGAGGTCCCGCCGCCCGTCGCCGTCACCGTCCACGGCAAGCCGCAGATAGGTGGACGGCATGAACTGCGTGTGCCCGAAGGCGCCGGCCCAGGAGCCCATCAGTTTCTCGGGTCGCAGATCGCCCCGGTCAACGATCTTGAGCGTCGAGATCAGCTCGCCGCGGAAATAGTCCCGACGGCGCGGCGCCTGGCAGGCGACGGTGGCCAGCGCCTGCGGCAGGGCCCAGCGGCCGGAAACCTGCCCGAAATCCGATTCGACGCCCCAGACCGCGACCACCGTGTGGCGATCGACCCCGTAGAGCCGCTCGGCCTCGGCCAGCGTCGCCGCATGGCGGCGCAGCAGCTCGCGCCCCTGCGCCACCTTCTCCTCGTCGACCAGCGTCGCCAGGTAGTCCCAGATCGGCGTCTTGAACTCCGGCTGGTTGTCCATGAGCTCGAGCACTTTGGGCTCGGGCTGAACATTGCCCAGCATGCGGTCCGCCGTGGCGGGGGACACGCCTTGCGAGACGGCCTGGGAGCGGATTTGGGCGACGCAGGACCGGAAATCCTGAGCCAGGGCGGATTGGACGGAGCCGGCGAGCGCAAGGCCGGCGGCGAGGCCGGCAAGGACCGGCAGGGCGGAGCGGCGCTGAATCATGGCGCCCATTCTAGCGCAAGGCGTGAACGGAGCGTTAACCCTGACGCCGCGGCGTCAATCTGCCACGAGCGCGCGCATCGCGGCGGCCGTCTCGCGGTTCGCCGGGAAGAAGGTCTCGATCGTCAGTTCCGCCAGCGTCACGTCCACCGCCGTGCCGAATACGGTGGTGGTGCTGATGAAATCGAGCGTCCCGCCCGGCACCTCGAGCCGGAAGGGGACCGCGATGGCGGGACCCGTCTCCTCGCGTCGCGGGCTGGCGCGAGGCGGCAGCGGCAAGGCCCTGATCTCGTCATGGAGGCGGGAAAGCCCGGCATCGCCGCTGGCATCCACCTGCTGGGCGAGACGCGCCAGGACATGGGCGCGCCACGCCCCAAAATTCGCGATGCGGGAGCCGAGACCCCGCGGGTCGAGGCTCAGCTTGAGGACGTTGACCGGCGGCGCCAGCAAGGCCGGGTCGACGTCCCGGAGCAGGACGGACACCGCCCTGTTGGCGACGACGAGGTTCCAGTGCCGGTCCACCCCCAGGGCGGGGTGCGGATCGTGGGCCTGCACGATGGCTTCCACCGCCTCCCGGGCCGCCGCCAGGTCGGGATGGTCGAAGCCGCGCTCGCGGTAAGCGGGAGCGAAGCCCGCCGCGGTGAGGAGGACGTTCCGCTCCCGCAGCGGCACCGAGAGATGCTCCGCCAGGAGCAGGACCATGTCCCGGCTCGGCCGCGAGCGTCCCGATTCCAGGAACGACAGGTGCCGCTGGGATATCCCCGCCTCCAGTGCGAGAGCGAGCTGCGAGCGGCGGCGCTGGCGCCGCCAAGTCTGGATAAGGCCGCCGAAGGCCGGTTCGGTCTGGGTCATGGCAGGACGATAGGCGCCCCGGACCGGTGCCGCCATGACCTTGGAGGTAATCGACCCGATCCATGGGCCACGCCACGCTGCTGACATCGGCCCAGCCGGCACCGCGCCGGACAGCGGGCCGGAACGATGGAGCCGATCATGAGACAGATCTCCCTGCGCACCCTTCTCGCCCTCGACGCCGTAACGTGCCTCGCCATGGGCACGGGCCTTATCGCCCTGACGGCACCCATCGCCGGCTGGACCGGATTGCCGGCTCAGCTCATCGCCGGCGCCGGCTGGCTGCTCCTGCCCTGCGCGGCGCTGATGGCGGCTATGGCCCTGCGCCCGCATCCGGCCGGCATCGCCCTTATCGTCGCCGGCAATGTGGGATGGGTCGCTGCGAGCCTTGCGGTCGCAGCCCTGTCCGGGGCGAACGGACTCGGTGTCATCCTGGTCCTTGCCCAGGCGCTCGCCGTCGCCGGGATCGCCTATGCCGAACGCGCCGCCTGGAAGGCGGCCGGGCCGGCCGCGACCGGCGACGCCGTCCGGTGACCATGGCGGCGGCCCGCGGAACAGGCCTGCCCGGAGCGGCTTTCGCAAGAGGGGCGCTAGACTCGGGAGCCCGCCGATGCCGTGGGACACGATCCTGGCCTGGTCCATCGCGATCTTCGGCCGCGACGACGCGGTCGACACCGCTCAGCTCGTCGCGCGCGCCTGCCTGATCTTCGTCTACGGGCTCGTGCTCGTGAGACTGGCGGGCAGGCGCGTCTTCGGGCGCTGGAGCGCCCTGGACATCATCGTCTCCATCGTGGTCGGCTCCAATCTCAGCCGGGCGCTAACGGGAAACGCGCCGCTTCTCGGGACCTGGCCGCGACCACGCTGCTTCTGGTGCTCCACTGGATCCTGGCACACGCGGCGGCCCGGTGGTCCTTTGTCTCCCGGGTGGTCGAAGGTCGTTCCCTGATCCTCGGGCGGGACGGGAGCCTAGATCGCGCCGCTCTGCGCCGCCACGGCATCTCGGCGACAGACATTCACGAAGCCTTGCGGGCCCAGGGTCTCGATGATGCGGGCGATACTGCGCGAATCCTTCTGGAGCCGAGCGGAAAGATTTCGGTCCTGAAGCGCGGCGCGGGGCGGCCGGGCTAACCGCCGGAATTGGACGGCCCTTCATGTCGGCGCCACGGCCAACGGCCTTCGATCTCCACCTCCAGCGAGAAGCTGAGGAAGGTCCGGATCAGGACGATGCCGGCAAGGACCGCAAGGCTCTGGAGTGTCGGCTCGATGGCGACCGTGTTGATGATGTCCGCCGCCACGAGGAATTCAAGCCCGAGCAGGATCGCTTGGCCGAGGTCGGATCGAAACGTGGCGATCACCGTCCGTTGCGGCTGGCGGGTCAGCGCCCACAAGGCCCGGCACAGCGACGCGAAGGCGCCGATGACGATGATGGCGATGCCCGCGACCTCGACGATGCGGGTGATCAGATGAATCCAGGCCATGATGCGCCTCCCGAAGGCGCAACGGATGGCTCGGGCATGGCGTTCCGCCGCAGCCGCGATCCTTCAGGGATCGGGCTTGTTCAGCCTTGGGCCTTCGCCCGCTCGATGGCCTCGACGATGAGCCGCTGGGCTTCCCTGTGGTCGCCCCAGCCGGTCAACTTGACCCACTTGCCGGGCTCCAGGTCCTTGTAGTGCTCGAAGAAGTGCTGGATCTGGTCGAGCGTGATCTGGGGCAACTGGGTGTAGTCGGTCACGTTCTCGTAGCGCTTGGTCAGCTTCGGCACCGGCACGGCGATGATCTTCTCGTCGCCGCCCGCCTCGTCCTGCATCTTCATCACGCCGATGGGCCTGACCGCGATCACCGCACCCGGGATGATCGGCCGCGTGTTGGCGACGAGCACGTCGCACGGGTCGCCGTCCTCCGAGAGCGTGTGCGGGATGAAGCCGTAATTCCCGGGATAGCGCATCGGCGTATAGAGGAACCGGTCGACAACCAGGGTACCGGCCTCCTTGTCCATCTCGTACTTGATCGGCTCGCCGCCGATCGGCACCTCGATGACCACGTTGACCTCGTGGGGCGGATTCTTGCCGATGGAGATGGCATCGAGACGCATGGATCGCTCCTTGGCCGCGTGAGGGGCCGGCGGCGCCCTGTCTAGCCATGGTGCGTTGCAGCGGCAAGCGCCGCGAAGGTCGGTCGACCGCCGCTTCCTTGCCCGCGGGCGGCACTGCTGGTAGCAGGCGGCGTGCTCAAGCGCTTCCTGAAGCCCGAAACCCGATATGCCCGCCGCATGGCGCGCATCGCCCGCTGGGACCGGCCTCTCGCCGGTCCGGGCGACCGCGCGCGCGCCTGGGCGAACATGGTCCTGTCCGACCATGGCGTGTTCCGCCTCGCCTATCTCAACCTGCACGCCGTCGGCGACCGGTTCTGGCGCGCCGCCCAGCCCGCGCCGCACCAGATCGCCCGGCTCGCCCGCAAGGCCGGCATCCGCACCGTGGTGACCCTGCGCGGCGGCCGCGAGTTCGGCGCCTGGCCGCTGGAGAAGGAAGCCTGCGAGCGCGCCGGCCTGAAGCTCGAGGAATTCGTGCTGCGCTCCCGCGCCGCGCCCGAAAAGGAGACGCTGCTCTCGCTGCCGGACTTCTTCGGCCGCATCGCCTATCCCGTCCTGGTCCACTGCAAGTCCGGCGCCGATCGGGCGGGCTTCATGGCCGCGCTCTACGTGCTGGTCGTCGAGAAGGGCACGGCCGCACAGGCGCTGGACCAGCTCCACTGGCGCTTCGGCCATTTCCGCTTCGCCAAGACCGGCATCCTCGATGCCTTCCTGGAGCGCTACCGGGACGAGGGCGAGGCGAAGGGTATTGCCTTCATTGACTGGGTCCGCGACATCTATGACCCTGAGGCTCTGGAGCGCGATTTCCGCCCCAGCTTCTGGTCGACGCTGCTGGCGGACCGCCTGCTCAAGCGCGAATAGACGCTAGCCGTCCAGCAGCTGGAGCCGGTTCAGGTTGGCATAGATGCCGCCCGCCGCCGACAGGTCTTCGTGCCGGCCGATCTCGGCGATGCGGCCCTTGTCCATCACCACGATCTGGTCGGCGTGACGGATGGTGGAGAGCCGGTGCGCGATGACCAACGTGGTGCGGCCTTTCATCAGCCGCGCCAAAGCCTCCTGCACCAGCCGCTCGCTCTCGGCGTCGAGCGCGGATGTCGCCTCGTCGAGCAGGAGGATCGGCGCATCCTTCAGGATCGCCCGGGCGAGCGAGATGCGCTGGCGCTCGCCTCCCGAGAGGCGCGAGCCCGCCGGGCCGACGCGGCTGTCATAGCCTTCCGGCATCGCGGCGATGAAACCCGCCGCCGCGGCCGCCTGCGCGGCTGCCTCGATATCCGCCTGCGAGGCGCCGGGCCGGCCGAAGGCGATGTTGGCCCGCACCGTGTCGTCGAAGAGGACGACGTCCTGGCTGACCACGGAGATCTGCGTGCGCAGGCTGTCCAGCGTCAGCCCCCGCACGTCCTCGTCGTCGATGGTCACGGCGCCGCCGGTCACGTCGTAGAGACGCGGCACCAGCGACAGGAGCGTCGACTTTCCCGACCCGGAGCGGCCGACGAGCGCCGTTGTCGTGCCGCCCTCGACGACGAGATCGACGTGATCCAGCGCCGGTACGTCGTCGCGGTAGCGGAAGGACACGCCGCGGAACGCGATCCTGCCACGCGAGACCGTGAGCGGCCTGGCATCCGGCGCGTCGACGATGCGCGGCGCCTCGTCCAGGATGGCGAAATAGCGCGTCAAGGCGGCCATCGCCTCCTGCATGATCGCGTTGAGGTTGCCGATGGCGCGGATCGGCTGAGCCGCGAGGAGCAGCGCGGTGACGAAGCCGGTGAAATCGCCGATCGTCGTCTCGCCGGCGACGATGCGCAGGCCGATCAGCACGAAGACGATGGCGACCGCGATCCCGCCGCCGACCTCCAGCAGGGGGTCCAGCCGCGCACGCGCATTGGCCGTCTTCATCTTGAGGAGCCGCACATTGTCGAATGCGCGGGCCGCGCGGCCCTTCAGATAGGCTTCCAGCCGGAACGCCTTGGCGAAGCGCAGGCCCGACAGGCTTTCCGACACCATGCCGGCCATGGCGCCGATCTCCTCCTGCGTGGAGGTGGAGACGCGCCGCAGCTTCTTGCCGATCCGCGCCACCGGGATCGCGACGAACGGCGCGATGATCGCGGCGCCCAAGGTCAGCGCCGGGTCGATCCAGATCATCGTCGCCACCAGCGCGACGACGGTGGCGAGGTCGCGCAGGAACACGGTGGAGAGGCGCGTCAGCGCCTCCTTGATATAGGCGAAGTCCGTGGTGAAGCGCTGGGTCAGCGCCGCCGGGCTCTCCCGTCCCACCTGGGCGAGGTCCGCGTCGACCAGGTGGGCGTAGAGTGCGGTCTGCATGTCCGCCTCAACCCGCGTCACCACCCGGTTCGTCAGCACCGTCTGGGCGTAGAGGGAGAAGCCCTTGATGGCGGTCACGCCGATCACGAAGACGGGAGCTAGGAGGATCGCCTGCCGGTCCTTGGCCGTGAACGCCTCGAAGGCCTGCTTGATCAGGACGGGGTAGAGGCCGGTCATTCCCGCGACCAGCGCGATGAAGACCATGACGAGGGCGAGCGTCGGCCAATGCGCGCTCAGCCAGCCGCGCCAGAGCCGTTGGATCGTGGCGAGCGTGTCGCCGGTCAGCGGGATCGGGGTCTTCGGGGCCATCATCGTCCGGATCGGGCAGACGCGGCCTGGCCGCGGCCCCGATGCGCTAGCACGGCCCCTGTCCACCCGCAAAGTCCACCCGCAAACGCGCAGGTGCGGCCGTTCATTTGCACTGCACCATGACACGGAACCCTCCTGCTGCCTCCGCGTTGTGAGCCTGGTTTGCTTTGCGTGGAGAACGGTGATGGGTGGTTTTGCGCTTCTGTCGAGCTTTGCCTGCGACACCTGCGGCAGCCCTGCCATCATGCTTCCCGACGCGCCGGAGGACACATCCGCGATCCGTTGCAGCGGTTGCGGCTCGCGGCTCGGCACCTGGGGCGAGTTCAAGGCCCGGGCGCGCCAGCTCATCATCGAGGATTCGGGTCAGGCCGAGGCGGGGCCCCGGCGGGTCAGCGTCGACCTCGCGCTCGACCTGTGAAAGGTTCAGGACGGGAGGCGCGGCCGGCCGCGCGTCTCCCGGTCCTCGCTCAGATTTGCGGGCCGTAGGGGGCACTATCCATGGGCTTGCTTGTCAGCCTGCTCGTGACCGTTCTGGTCATCGTTCTCATTCTCTATCTCATCAACCTCCTGCCGATCGACGGACGCGCCAAGCAGATTGCGCGGATCATCGTCATCATCATCGGCATCCTGTCGCTGCTGCGCTATCTCGCGGTGTTCTGACGGCGCAGTCGCGCGCCATCCGTCACTGAACGGAGCGAGGCAATCCGGCCAGGGCCAAGGCCTGCCGGATTGCCTCGTCGCGTCATGGCGGCGCCGGTCAGATATCGTCGGCCGGCGTGCGGCGGTTGGTGCCCATCTGGCCGTTCTCGATCCGCTCCGGCGTCAGTTCCGCGCGGCCCTCCTCGGCGATCTCGTCCTCGACGTCTTCCGGCAGAAGCTGGTCGGCGTCCATGTCATGCACCGGATGGGTCGGATCGTCTCCGTCACTCGTCTCATGGGAGCGCGGCACGGCGTTCAGCACCGGCACGTCCGGCTCGGCGCCTTCGCCCGGCGTCTCGGCGATGGCATCGAGAAAGTCGTCCTGGTCCTTCCGCTCCTCGGCGGTGACCGGATAGGGCTTGGGGTTCATGGCGGCGCTCCTTGAAGGCGGGTTCGACCCCGTCAACCCGGAGCGCGGCGCCTGCGTTCCGCCGTCAGGTGATGACGCTTGGCTCGTCGCGCTTCGTGCGCGCCCGGATACCGGCAAGGGCGTCCGCCGCCGCCACGACGGGCGCCAGGACCTCGGCCGGGTCGAGCCCGTGCCGGGACGTGTCCGGCTCGAACCGCTCCAGATAGACGCGCAGCGTGGCGCCCGACGTGCCCGTGCCGGAGAGGCGGAACACCACCCGGGCGTCCTCCTCGAACAGGATGCGCACGCCTTGGCGCGCGGTGACCGAGCCGTCGACCGGATCGGTATAGGTGAAGTCGTCCGCCGCCTTGACGGTGAGACCCGCGAAGGTCCTGCCCGGCAGTCCCGGTAGCGATGCCCGCAGATCCGCCATCAGCGCATCGGCGATGGCGGTGTCGATCTCCTCGTAATCGTGGCGCGAATAATAGTCGCGGCCGTGAGCCGCCCAGTGCTCGCGCACGATGTCGGCGGCCGGTTTGCCGGTCCGCGCCAGGATGTTGAGCCAGAGCAGGACGGCCCACAGCCCGTCCTTCTCCCGCACATGGTTGGAGCCCGTGCCCGCGCTCTCCTCCCCGCACAGGGTGATCTTCCCGGCATCGAGTAGCGTCGCGAAGAACTTCCAGCCGGTCGGCGTCTCGTAGACCGGCAGGTTCAGCGCCCTGGCGACACGGTCCACCGCGCGGCTGGTCGGCAGCGAGCGGGCGACGCCCGCCAGGCCCTCGGCATAGGCCGGGGCAAGCGGCGCCTGCGCGGCCAGCACCGCGAGGCTGTCGCTCGGCGAGACGAAGAGGCCGGGCGCGACGATGAGGTTGCGGTCGCCGTCGCCGTCGGAGGCCGCGCCGAAATCGGGCGCGCCGGGACCCATCATCTCGGTCATGAGCGCGGCGGCATGGACCGGGTTCGGGTCCGGATGGTGGCCCCCGAAATCGGGCAGCGGCACGGAATTGATCACCGTGCCCGCCGGCGCGCCGAGCCGCCGCTCCAGGATCTCCACCGCGTAGGGGCCCGTGACCGCGCTCATCGCGTCGAACCGCATGCGGAAGCCGCCGGCGAACAGCGCGCGGATCGCCGGGAAATCGACGATCTGCTCCATCATCGCCGCATAATCCGCGACGGGATCGACGATCTCGATCGTCATGGCGCCGATGGCGGTGCGGCCCGGCGCATCGATGGCGACATCGGGGGCGCGGGCGATCCTGTAGCCGTTCAGGCTCCGCGTGCGGGCATAGACCGCCTCGGTCAGGCTCTCCGGGGCCGGCCCGCCATGGGACACGTTGTACTTGATGCCGAAATCGCCGTCCGGACCGCCGGGATTATGGCTCGCCGACAGGATGATCCCGCCCAAAGCTTTCCGCCGGCGGATCAGGTTGGAGGCCGCAGGTGTGGACAGAAGGCCGCCCGAGCCCGTGATGACATGGGCGACGCCGTTCGCCGCGGCGAGCTTCAGGATGGTCTGGATCGCCTCGCGGTTGAAATACCGCCCGTCGCCGCCGACCACCAGGGTCGCGCCGGCGATCCCCTCGACGCTGTCCAGGATCGCCTGGACGAAGGTCTCCACGTAATGCGGCTGCTGGAAGACCGGGACCTTCTTGCGCAGCCCCGACGTGCCGGGGCGCTGGTCTAGGAACGGGGTGACGGAAACGGTGGCGATTTCGGTCATCGGGCGGGCTGGGCCCCTTCTGGCGTGGCACGGATGCGGTCGGGTGGACCGGCTCAGCTAGATCGTTTGGCGGGGCGGATCGTCAAGCGCAAATCCGGTACAGACTGGTCGGGAGTGCGGTGCAGCAAGACGAGCGGAGCCATTGCGATGCGGCCGGATTTGCGGATTCTGGGCTTCGAGGACCTGACGGTCGGCATGAGCGACCGGCTGGAGAAGACCGTCTCCTCCGCTGACGTCGTCGGCTTCGCCGAGATCACGGGCGATCACAACCCGATCCACCTCTCGGAGCATTTCGCGGCGCGCACGCCCTTCGGCACGCGCATCGCCCACGGGCTCTACACGGCGGGCCTCATCTCGGCCGTCCTCGGTACCCGGCTGCCGGGGCCCGGCGCCGTCTATATGAGCCAGACGCTGAACTTCCGCGCCCCCGTGCGCATCGGCGACACGGTCGTTGTCGAAGTGAGCGTGGCGGAGCTTTTCCCCGAGAAGCGCCGGGCGCGCCTGGCCTGCACCTGCTCTGTGGACGGGGAGGTCGTGCTCGACGGCGAGGCGCTGGTGAAGGTCCCGGCCCGCGCCGACCTTGCCATCGATCCGAGGCTCGTGCCGGGCGCCTGAAACGGAAAGCCGCCGGCGATGGAACCATCCGGCGGCAGCCTGCGCATGATCTTGGAAGAAAACTGGAGCGGGCGAAGGGATTCGAACCCTCGACCCCAACCTTGGCAAGGTTGTGCTCTACCCCTGAGCTACACCCGCATCCGTGGGGCGACCCTGGCGGGCCGCGGGCGGTTGATGCCCCAAACCGGGCGCCGATGCAAGCCTCTTGTGACGCGGCCTTGCCGATCGCCTCTGCCGCACTCTCCGGAAAGCCGGCTTGAGGCGCCACTCCGTGGCCGCTAGACAACCGCCATGCACGACGTTGAAAGCACCGCACCTTCTGGCCCGCAGGACGACGAAGACCGCGCAGCGCCGGTCTTCGCCTATCTGGCGGACCTCGGCATTCCGGTCGAGACCGCGCGGCACGAGGCGGTCTTCACCGTGGAGCAAAGCCGGCACCTGCGCGGCATCATCCCCGGCGGCCACGTCAAGAATCTGTTTCTGAAGGACAAGAAGGGCCGCCTCTTCCTCGTCGTCGCCGAGGAGGAGACGCGCATCGACCTGAAGCGCCTGCACGAGGCGATCGGCGCGTCCGGACGCCTCTCCTTCTGCAGCGCGGAGACGCTGCGGGCGGTGCTCGGCGTCGAGCCGGGCTCCGTCACGCCCCTTTCGGTGCTGAACGACCGGGACGGCCTCGTCACCGTCGTCCTCGACACGGTCCTGATGACGCACGAGCCGATCAACGTGCATCCGCTCGTCAACACGATGACGACCTCGATCGCGCGGGAGGACCTCCTGCGCTTCCTGCGCGCCACCGGCCACGAGCCGCTTCTCGTTCCGCTGCCCGCCCCGCAAGCCTGAAGGGGAAAGCGGCAAGCCTGGCCGCGGATTGCTTTTGCGGTCGATTGTGCCCATTTCAGGGGAACGGGCGGCAAGGGATGCCGCCGGCAGGACCGACCGATTCATGACGCAGACGGCTTCTTTCCAGGGTTTCTCCACGGTCAGCGCCACCGGCAGCGCTTCCGGTACGGCGTCCGTCGCCGCAGCGACGGGCGGCATCCGCGACGTCACCACGGCCACCTTCCGCCAGGAGGTGATGGCCGAGAGCATGAAGCAGCCGGTCCTGGTCGACTTCTGGGCGCCTTGGTGCGGCCCCTGCAAGCAGCTCGCGCCGATCCTGGAGCGCGCCGTCGCCGCCGCGGGCGGCAAGGTCAAGCTCGTCAAGATGAACGTGGACGAGAACCCGGAAATCCCGGGCCAGCTCGGCATCCAGTCGATCCCCGCCGTCATCGCCTTCAGCAAGGGCCAGCCGGTCGACGGCTTCGTCGGCAACGTGCAGGAAAGCCAGATCGCGGCCTTCATCGCCCGCCTCGCCGGTCCGACCGTGTCGCCGCTGCAGGAGGCCGTCGACGAGGCTGCCGCTCTCGCCGCCGCGGGCGATGTCGAGAGCGCGGCCGAGATCTACGCCGCCGTGCTGGAGCGCGACCCGGCGCTCGTGGCGGCCATCGCCGGCCTCGCTCAGGCACGCCTCGCCCTCGGCGACCGGGACGGCGCGCGGGACGTCCTCGCCGCGGCTCCGGCCGAGGCGGCAGGTCCCGAACTGGCCGCCGCGCGTGCGGCCCTCGATCTTGCCGACCAGACAGCGCAGCTCGGCGACACGGCCGAGCTGGAGCGCCGCATCGCGGCCGATCCCGCCGACCATCAGAGCCGGTTCGATCTGGCCCTGGCGGAAGCCGCGCGCGGGCGCAAGCTGGAGGCCGTCGGCCACCTGATCGAGATCGTGCGCCGCGAGCGCGGCTGGAACGAGGAGGCGGCGCGCAAGCAGCTGCTGCAGATGTTCGAGGCCTGGGGCCCGATGGACGAGGCCAGCATCCAGGGCCGCCGGCGTCTGTCGGCCGTCCTCTTCGCCTGACGGGGGCATGGAAGGTTGCCGAGGGCGCCGTCATGAGCACCAACGTCGTCTACCGCGGGCCGGAGGATTGTCCCGGCGTCATCCCGGTCTTCCCGCTGTCGGGGGCCCTGCTGCTGCCGCGCGGACAGATGCCGCTCAACATCTTCGAGCCGCGCTACCTCGCCATGATCGACGACGCGCTGAGGTCCGAGCGGCTGATCGGCATTGTCCAGCCCGACGAGGAGGCCGGCGGCGGCGAACGGCCTGATCTCTATACGGTCGGATGCCTGGGTCGCATCACCCAGTTCGCCGAGACCGGCGACGGGCGCTACCTCATCACGCTCACCGGCATCGCCCGGTTCCGCATCACGCAGGAACTCGCCTCGGCGACCCCCTACCGCCAGTGCCAGATCTCCTATGCCGAGTTCCTCGCCGATTTCGAGGCGCGGGCCGGCGAGGCGGCGGTGGACCGCGAGGCGGTGGTGCGAGCCCTGCGCGACTTCGCCCGCGTCAACGCGCTCAAGATCGACTGGAAGGGCGTGAACGAGGCGCCGAACGAGGCCCTCGTCAACGCGCTCTCCATGATGAGCCCGTTCGGGCCGCGGGAGAAGCAGGCGCTGCTCGAGGCGCCGGACCTGCGCACCCGCGCGGAGGTCCTCGTCGCCATCACCGAGATGGACATCGCCCGGGACGGCGAGGGCGAAGGCAGCCTGCAATGAGCGACGACGCCGACGGCGCGACCGAGGGCTCGGTACCGGCCGTGACGCACCAGGCGCCGCAGGCCGACCGCAAGCTCCTGGAACTCCTCGTCTGCCCCCTGACCAAGGACCGGCTCGCCTATGACGCGCAGACGCAGGAGCTGATCAGCCGCCGCGCGCGCCTCGCCTACCCGATCCGCGACGGCATTCCGATCATGCTGCCGGACGAGGCGCGGGTCCTGCGCTGATCAACGCTCAGCTCCCTAGCCCGGAGGCGCGCCGCACCAGGGCCTGTTTCAGGCGCGGCGCCCGGTCCACCAGCCCCATGCCGATATCGCGCAGCAACCGGAGCGGCCCCGCATCGTTGGAGAACAGCCCGTTGAGCCCGGCCGTGGCGGTGCCCATGCCGAGCGTCACGGGCCGCCGGGCGCGCTCGTAGCCGCGCAGGGCCTCCGCGTCCGCCGGGCCGAGCCCGAGCCGCATAGCCCCGGCGACGGCCTCCGCCAGCGCCTCGACATCGCCAAGGCCCAGATTGAGGCCCTGGCCGGCGATGGGATGGACGACATGGGCCGTGTCGCCGACGAGGGCGAATCCCTCGCCCACGAAGCGTCGCGCGATGCCCGCCGCCAGCCGATAGGGCCTTACCGGCGTCTCCAACGCGACCTCTCCCAACCTCTGCCCGAAGCGCCGCTCCACCTCGCGCCGGACGTCCGACGCATCCGCGTTGTCGAGCGCCGCCACCGCGTCGTCCCGCTCGCTCCAGACGATCGAGGAGCGATGCCCGAGCGCGCCGCCCGGCGGCAGCGGCAGGATGGCGAAGGGTCCCGAGGGCAGGAAATGCTGGACAGCGACGCCCTCATGGTCGCGCTCGTGGCTGACCGTCGCGACGATGCCATGCTGGCCGAAGGACCGGGAAACCCAGCCCGCGCCGAGCGCCTCGCGCAGCCGCGAACGCGCACCGTCCGCCACGACGAGGAGGCCGGGCCGGATCGCCGATCCGTCGTCCAGGAGGAACCTGCCGGCGCCGTCGGGCCGGATGACGGCGCGGGGCACGAGCGCGATGCCCGCCGCGGCGGCCGCGTCGCGCAGGGCCATGCGCAGCGCGTCGCTTCCCGCCATCCAGGCCAGCGCCTCGGCATCGCCGTCCCGCGCATCGAAGGTCAGGATGGTCGGACGCACCGGGTCTGAAAGGCGGCTGTCCGTGATCTCCATCCGCAGAATGGGTTGGACGGCACCGAGCCGGTTCCAGATGCCGATCCGCTCCAGAAGGGCGCGGCTGGCCGGGGTCAGGGCGAAATGGCGTGGATCGGAGGCCGGCGGCCCGGCGAGCGCCGGGTCGTACACCGCCACCGCGACTCCGGGGCCGAGCTCGGCGCGGATCGCCAGCGCGAAGGCGAGGCCGGCATGCCCGGCGCCCGCGACGGCCAGCATCGTGCGTTGGTCCCTGTCCGGCAAAGCCCGTCTCCGGCGTGAGGATGATCGGGGCGGGACCGGCGGCGAAGCGGCTTGACGCTGCCGGACCGGACCGGCCTGATGGCTTGCCGAATCATAGGCCAGCCGCACAGGAATTGCGATGTCGGGCGCCGTCGCCAAATTGCTGGAAACGCTCGATCTGGAGACGCTGGAGGTCAACCTGTTCCGCGGCCGCTCGCCGCAGGACGGGTGGCAGCGCGTCTTCGGCGGCCAGGTCATCGGGCAGGCGCTCGTCGCCGCGACCCGTACCGTGGAGGGGCGCACACCCCATTCGCTCCACGCTTACTTCCTGCTGCCGGGCGATCCGTCGGTCCCCATCATCTACGAAGTGGACCGGATCCGCGACGGCCGCAGTTTCACCACGCGCCGGGTGCTGGCGATCCAGCACGGCGCGGCGATCTTCTCCATGTCGGTCTCGTTCCATGCCGACGAGCCGGGGCTGGACCACGCCTTTCCCAGGCCCGGCGTGCCGTCGCCCGACGCCCTGTCGGGCGACGATGCCCTGCGCGCCGCCATGCTGCCATCGATGCCGGCACCGGTACGGGCCTATTTCCAGCGCGAGCGGCCGATCGAGCTGCGCCCCGTGGAGCTGGAGCGCTATGCGCGCCGCGAGCCCATGGACCCGGCCTTCAACGTCTGGATCCGCGCCACCGCGCCGCTTCCCGACGACCCGGCGGTGCACCAGGCGGTCCTGGCCTATGCCTCCGACATGATGCTCCTGGACACGAGCCTCGTGCCCCATGGCCGCAGCGTCTTCGAAAAGACCATCCAGGCGGCGAGCCTCGACCACGCATTGTGGTTCCACAGGCCGTTCCGGGCGGATGACTGGCTGCTTTATGCGCAGGACAGCCCCTCGTCCTCTGGCGGCCGGGGCTTTTCCCGCGGCCTGATCTACGACCAGGCCGGACGGCTGGTCGCCTCCGTTGCCCAGGAAGGACTCATCCGCGAGCGCCGCGGCGCCTGACAGGCGCCTAGATCTTGCTCAGCTGATGAATTGTTAGGCAAACGCGTTCCCGCAGCCGCCAGCGAAGCGGCCCGGAACGCCGATCATTTATGCGAAATGCCGAATTTCCATTTCTGTTCCCTCATCTGGCACGGCGTTTGATTGCGGCCCTCGCGGGTTCAAACGTCGGGCGCCGCCCGCGCGTCATGCCCGGCGAAACCAAAGCCACCCGGCCGTCACCGGACCGGAGGCAGGAACAGGGTACGCGGAACATGAAAATTGTGATGGCCATCATCAAGCCGTTCAAGCTGGAGGAGGTGCGCGACGCGCTCACCGCCATCGGCGTGCACGGCCTGACCGTGACCGAGGTCAAGGGCTACGGTCGCCAGAAGGGGCACACGGAAATCTACCGTGGCGCCGAATACGCAGTGAGCTTCCTCCCCAAGCTGAAGATCGAGGTGGCGGTCGCGTCCGACCTCGTCGCCAAGGTGATCGACGCGATCTCCGGCGCGGCCCGCACGGGCCAGATCGGCGACGGCAAGATCTTCGTCTCCTCGATCGAAAAGGCGGTCCGCATCCGCACGGGCGAGACCGACGTGGACGCGCTCTGACCGAGCCGCGCCTCAGCAAACCTTCAACGGAGTTTTCTCAGATGACGCTCATGCGTTCCCTCAAGACCGGCCTGGCCGGGCTCGGCGCCTCGGTGGCGCTGGCGGCCCCGGCCCTCGCGCAGGCCGCCGCCACGCCCGTGCCCAACAAGGGCGACACGACCTGGATGCTGATCTCGACGGTCCTCGTCCTCCTGATGACCGTCCCGGGCCTCGCTTTGTTCTATGGCGGCCTCGTCCGCACCAAGAACATGCTGTCGGTCCTGACCCAGATCTTCTCGATCGTCGCCGTCGTGGCGCTCCTCTGGGTCAGCTACGGCTACTCGCTCGCCTTCACCAATGGCGGCGCGCTCAACGATTTCGTCGGCGGTTTCTCCAAGGCCTTCCTCGCCGGCGTCGACCCGACCACCGTGGTCGGCACTTTCTCCAACGGCGTCTACATCCCGGAGCTGGTCTTCGTCTGCTTCCAGATGACCTTCGCCTGCATCACGCCGGCCCTGATCGTCGGCGCCTTCGCCGAGCGCATCAAGTTCTCGGCCCTGATGCTCTTCACCGTCCTGTGGGTCACGTTCATCTATTTCCCGATGGCCCACATGGTCTGGTACTGGGGCGGGCCTGACGTCGTCGCCGCGGCTGCCAAGGCCGTCGCCGACGCCGCGCCGGACGCCAAGGCCGCCGCGCAGGCCGCCCTCGACGCCGTCAACGCCGATGCCGGCATGCTCTTCAAGTGGGGCGCGCTGGACTTCGCCGGCGGCACCGTGGTGCACATCAATGCCGGTATCGCCGGCCTCGTCGGCGCCATCATGATCGGCAAGCGCATCGGCTACGGCAAGGACGTCCTGGCCCCGCACTCGCTGACCATGACCATGATCGGCGCCGCGCTCCTCTGGGTGGGCTGGTTCGGCTTCAACGCGGGCTCGAACCTGGAGGCCAACGGCACCGCCGCGCTCGCCATGGTCAACACCTTCGTCGCCACCGCCGGCGCGGGCGTGTCCTGGCTGTTCGTGGAATGGGCCGCCAAGGGCAAGCCCTCGCTGCTCGGCCTCGTCTCGGGCGTGATCGCCGGCCTGGTCGCCGTCACCCCGGCCGCGGGCTTCGCGGGCCCGATGGGCTCCATCGTCCTCGGCCTCGTCGCCGGCGCCGTGTGCTTCTTCTTCTGCTCCACCGTGAAGAACGCGCTCGGCTACGACGACTCGCTGGACGTCTTCGGCATCCATGCCGTCGGCGGCATCATCGGCGCCATCGCCACGGGCATCCTGGTCAACCCGGCCCTCGGCGGCGCGGGCCTGGCGGACTATGCCTCCAAGCCCGGCGAGCTCGTCCCCGGCGCCTACGACCTGGTCACCCAGGTCTGGGCCCAGACCAAGGGCGTGCTGTTCACCATCGTGTGGACGGGCGTCGGCTCCGCGATCCTCTTCAAGCTCGTCGACATCGTCGTCGGCCTGCGCGTCACGCAGGAGCAGGAGCGCGAGGGTCTCGACATCGCCGAGCACGGCGAGCGCGCCTACAATTACTGAGCCTCGTCCGCTCCGCCGGCTTCGTGCCGGCCGACCATGGAAACCCCGCTCCGGCGGGGTTTTCTTTTGGCCCATTCGGGGCGGCGCCGGCCTTCCTTGGTTAAACAGGTCTTAACCCCCCGCTCCTAACGTTCGCATCGGAAGGATTGCGCTCCGCCGATGCCCACGACCCGCCGCCTGTCATCTCCGCCCGCCGACGTCACCGATGCCGTGAAGGCATTCCTGGTGCGGCGCATGGCCGAACTCGTGGGCCTTGGCCTCATCGCGGCCATGGTGACGGTCGCCATCGCGCTCGCCACCTGGTCCGTCGACGATCCCAGCCTCAACCACGCCACCCGCGGCGCGGTGAAGAACTGGGTCGGCCCCGCCGGTGCCGTCGTCGCCGACGTGCTCATGCAGATCCTCGGCCTGGGCGCCATTGTCCTCGTCGCCGTGCCCGGCCTCTGGGGCGTGCTCCTCATGCGCCAGCGCGAGGTGGGGCGGCTCGGCCTCAGGATCGCCATGTGGGTCGTGGCCGCCGGCTGCGCCGCCGCCGTCGCCAGCCTCCTGCCGGCTACCGGACGGTGGCCGCTGCCGACCGGCCTTGGCGGCGTCGTCGGCGACAGCCTCGTCGCCGTCACCCGCGCCATCGTCGGCATGTTCGGCCCCATCGGCATCGGCGCGGCGGCCCTCGCCTTCGCCGCGGCCGCCATCCTGTCCTTCGCCGCCGCCTGCGGCGCCGACGAGATCGACGAGACCGGCGACGATTTCGCCGACGACGAGCGCGCCCGCCGCGACGATCCGGACGAGGACCGGGCGGACGAGCCCGGCTTCGGCCTCCTGTCCCTCGGCGCCCTGACCCATATGGCCTTCGCCACGGGCGCCGCCGGACTGCGCCTCGGCCGTGCCGTCGGCCGCCGCGTCGGCGCCATGGCCGGAGTGGAGGCGGTCGGCGCCCGCGAGCCCGTCCGCCGCTCCCGCACCGCGCCGGAGCCCGAACCCGTCCATCAGCGCGGCCTGCGCCGCGAGCCGGTCTTCGCCGCAGACCGCGCGCCCGAGCCCGCCTGGCACGCCCCCGCCGCCGCCGAACCGTTCGCGGACGATGAGGACGATGTTCCCTTTGCCGCCGGTCCCGGCCCGGAGCGCGAGCCCCATGGCCGTGTCGCACCGCCGCCGGCAAGCCCCAAGCCGGGCCGCCGCCTCGCCAAGGAGGCGCAGCCCTCGCTCTTCGAGCCGGATGCCTACCGTCTCCCGGCCCTGACGCTGCTCGGCGAGCCCAAGCGCGCCGTGACCGTCGTGTCGCAGGAATCGCTGGAGCAGAATGCCGCCCTTCTGGAAGGCGTGCTGGACGATTTCGGCGTTCGCGGCGACATCATCAATGTCCGCCCCGGCCCGGTGGTGACGCTCTACGAGCTGGAGCCGGCACCCGGCACCAAGTCCTCCCGCGTCATCTCGCTCGCCGACGACATCGCCCGCTCCATGTCGGCGGTCTCGGCCCGCGTCGCCGTCGTGCCCGGCCGCAACGCCATCGGCATCGAGCTGCCCAACGCCAAGCGCGAGACGGTCTATCTGCGCGAGCTGCTCGCCAGCCAGGATTTCGAGCAGGCCAAGGCGCGCCTCGCTTTGTGCCTCGGCAAGACGATCGGCGGCGAGCCGGTCATCGCCGACCTTGCCCGCATGCCCCACCTCCTGGTCGCCGGCACGACCGGCTCGGGCAAGTCGGTCGCCATCAACACGATGATCCTGTCGATCCTCTACCGGCTACGGCCGGAGGAGTGCCGGCTGATCATGATCGACCCCAAGATGCTGGAACTGTCCGTCTATGACGGCATCCCGCATCTCCTCACCCCGGTCGTCACCGATCCGAAGAAGGCGGTCGTCGCGCTCAAATGGGCGGTCCGGGAGATGGAGGACCGCTACAAGAAGATGTCGAAGGTCGGCGTCCGCAACATCGACGGCTTCAACGCCCGCGTGCAGGAGGCCAAGGCCAGGGGCGAGGTCATCGTCCGCACGGTGCAGACCGGCTACGACCGCGACACCGGCGAGGCGATCTACGAGGAAGAGGTCATGGACCTTGAGCCTCTGCCCTATCTCGTCGTCATCGTCGACGAGATGGCGGACCTCATGATGGTCGCCGGCAAGGAGATCGAGGGCGCCATCCAGCGTCTCGCCCAGATGGCCCGTGCCGCCGGCATCCATGTCGTGCTCGCGACCCAGCGGCCGTCGGTCGACGTCATTACCGGCACGATCAAGGCCAACTTCCCGACCCGCATCTCCTTCCAGGTCACGTCCAAGATCGACAGCCGCACCATCCTGGGAGAGCAGGGTGCCGAGCAGCTCCTCGGCCAGGGCGACATGCTCTACATGGCCGGCGGCGGGCGTATCACCCGCGTCCACGGCCCCTTCGTCTCCGACGAGGAGGTGGAGAAGGTCGTGGCGCACCTGAAGATGCAGGGCCGTCCGCAATATCTCGATGCTGTCACCGCCGGCGACGAGGAAGAGCAGGGCGCGGGCGAGGACGGCGCGGTCTTCGACCAAGGCGCCTTCGGCTCGCCGTCGGGCGACCTCTACGACCAGGCGGTCGCCGTCGTGCTCAGGGACAAGAAGGCCTCCACCTCCTACATCCAGCGGCGGCTGCAGATCGGCTATAACCGCGCCGCCTCGCTCATGGAGCGGATGGAGAACGAGGGCATCGTCGGCCCGGCCAACCATGCCGGCAAGCGCGAGATCCTCATCGAGGACCAGGGCCGCCGCCACGACGACGACTAGCCGGATCGGGACCGCCTCCATGCTGCCACAGGAGGGCTCTAGGTCCTGCTTCCGGCGGCCCGGCCCTCCGGCCCGCCTCGACCGGAACCTTTGCGCCGCCGGCGCGATTGGACTGCCATGGAACGCCTGACGCAACGATACGCCATCGGCACCGCGCTCGCCGCGCTGCTGGCCGCCGCCCAGCCGGCGGCGGCGCAGTCGTGGCTGTTCTCCCCCCGGCCCATCGCGGCCGTGCCGCAGACGCTGACCCCCCGCGAGGCTCCGCCGGCACCTCCGGCGGCAGCACCCGTCGCCCTGCGCCAGGAGGCCGCGCTCACCGAGACGTCGCCCGCAGCGCCGGACCGCACCGTGACGATGCCCGTGCCGCCGCGCCGCCCGTCCGACCTGCCCCTGCCGCCTTTGGCCGCTGCCGAGGCGCCCCCGCCGGTCAGCCTGTCGCCGGTGCCGACGACACCCTCCGCGCCGCCGCGCACGGTGGCGGCGCTGAGCCCCGCCCAGCCGCTCTCGGAGCGCGGTGCGGTGGAGCGCGTCAACGCCTATCTCAACAGCTTCACCACGCTCACCGGCCGCTTCGTCCAGCGCGCGGGCGGGCGCCAGACGACCGGCACCCTCTATCTGCACCGGCCGGGGCGGCTTCGCTTCGAGTATGACCGGCCCAGCAATCTGGAGATCGTGGCCGACGGCAACTCGGTCGCGATCCGCGACCGGCGCCTGAACACCCAGGACCTCTATGCGCTGAACCAGACGCCGCTGAAGTTCCTGGTCGGCAGCCGCGTCGAACTCGGCCGCGATCTGGCGATCAAGGATGTCGATGTCGGCGCCGACACGGTGCGCGTCACGGTTGAGGATCGCTCGACCCTGGGCGGCACGTCCCGCGTCACCCTGGTCTACGATCCGGCGGCCAATGTCCTGCGCCAATGGACCATCGTCGATGCCGCGGGCGCCGAGACCACCGTCGTTCTCGATGATTTGAAGACCGGCCAGACGCCCGATCCGGGCCTGTTCCGCATCAATTACGAACGGATGATCGACACGGACCGCCGCTGACAGGCAGGAATCGGGCCCTTGCCGGCTGCCCGTAACCGAAACCGCAAAGATGCCCGGCTGTCTTGGAAATTTTTGACCTTCGGAGGGCTTGCGTCCGGCACGCTTTGGTGGCGGATTGCACATGCAGGGTTGAACGATGCTGCCGGCGCCCCCCGTTCCGGTGGTTTTGTCCTGCATGTCGGCCGCCGGTTCCCTCCTGGCGGTTGTGCCGAAAGGCGTGAGCGCCCAACCTCCCCCCGGGGTTGGGCGCTTTGCTTTGCGGGGCCGATAGGCTAGCCGTCTGCCCGCATGTCCTTCTCCGTCTCCACCTGGAACATCAATTCGGTGCGCCTGCGCATCGATCTCGTGGCGCGCTTCCTCGCCGGGCGCGCACCGGACGTCCTGTGCCTGCAGGAGACCAAGTGCATCGACGACCAGTTCCCCTCGGCCGCGTTCCGCAAGATGGGCTATCCGCACATCGCGATCAGCGGCCAGAAGGGCTATCACGGCGTCGCCATCGTCTCGCGCCTGCCCTTCGCCGGCGTGGAGATCCGGCGCTGGTGCGCCAAGCAGGACGCACGGCACATCGCCGTGCGCCTGGCGGACGCCGCCGGCGCGGCCCGCGACGTCACCATCCATAATTTCTACATCCCGGCCGGCGGCGACGTGCCCGATCCGGCCGTGAACGAGAAATTCGCCCACAAGCTCCGGTTCCTGGACGAACTGACCGAATGGGGCCGCACGGAAAAGCCCGCCGCGAGCCGGGCCATCCTGGTGGGGGACCTCAACGTCGCGCCCTATGTCAACGATGTCTGGAGCCACAAGCAGCTCCTGGACGTCGTCAGCCATACGCCGGTGGAGACCGAAGGCCTCGAGGCGGTGCGCATGGCGGGCGACTGGGTGGACGCGATCCGCACCCTCACCCCGGAGCCGGAGAGGATCTATACCTGGTGGAGCTACCGCTCGCCGGACTGGGCGGCCGCCAATAAGGGCCGCCGGCTGGACCATGTCTGGCTGTCGCAGGACCTGGCGGGGCACCTTGAGGGCGCGCAGATCCTGCGCGAGGCGCGCGGCTGGGAACGCCCCTCCGACCACGTCCCCGTCACGGTGACGCTGTCGCTCTAATTATTCGTCGATGGCCAGGAGCGTGCGGCGCACGACTGCTAGCTCGGCCGAGAGTTCCCCGACGCGCCGTGCGATGGCCTGCCCGACCTTCTGCGCCGTCTCGGGGGATTCCTCCAGCACCCGGTGCATGGCCTTGCGGGTGAGCTTGAGGACGGTGGTCGCCTCCCGCGCCAGGGCCGTCGCCGGGCGGGTCGTGTCGGCGAACATGGCCAGTTCGCCGATCAGCGCGCCGGGACGCAGGAGCGGTGCCGGCGAGCCATCGTCCCGTCCGTCCATGGCCACCGAGCCCGACACGACGAGATAGGCGCCATCGCTCGTCTCGCCTTTGCGGAACAGGACATCTCCCGCCGAGAGGATGCGCGTCTCCGCCGTAAAGGCGAGGAGCCGCAGCGCATCCCGGTCGAACAGCGACAGGATCGGGATTTCCGCCAGCAGCGCGATGTCGCGGTCGAGCGCCATCGCTCAGGCCCCGCTCACGGCACGAGCTTGTAGCCGCCCTGCTCGGTCACCAGGACGCGGGCTTGGGACGGGTCGGGCTCGATCTTCTGGCGCAGCCGGTAGATATGCGTCTCCAGCGTGTGCGTGGTGACGTTTGCGTTGTAGCCCCACACCTCGGCCAGGAGCACGTCCCGCGTCACCACCGCCTGGCCGGCGCGGTACAGGAAGCGCAGGATCGCGGTCTCCTTTTCCGTCAGCTTGAGCTTGGAGCCCTTGTCGCTGACCAGGAGCTTGGCGCCCGGACGGAACGTATAGGGACCGATGCGGAAGACCGCGTCCTCGCTCGCCTCGAACTGGCGCAGCTGCGCCCGGATCCGGGCGAGCAGCACCGCGAACTTGAACGGCTTCACCACGTAGTCGTTGGCGCCCGATTCGAGCCCCTGCACGGTGTCGGCGTCGCTCCCTTGGGCGGTGAGCATGATGATCGGGCTCTTGAAGCCGGCCTTGCGCATCTGCCGCACGGCATCCCGCCCGTCCATGTCGGGCAGGCCCACATCCATGATGAGGCAATCGACCCGCTGGCCGCGCGTCGCGGCGAGCGCCCCGTTCGCATCCTCGGCGGTCGCGACGACGAATTCGTCCGTCAGCGTCAGCTGTTCGGCGAGGGCGTCGCGCAGGTCCTGTTCGTCGTCGACGATGAGTAGGTGATGGGCGCTCGGCATCGAGGGCTTCGGCTCGGGGCTCATGGAAGCGACGGCCCGCCAGTCGCCGGTGGCGCCGTGCGGGTTCGTCTGCGATGTATGTCGCATGCACCAATGCGCAAGACAATCACCAGCCGGGAAGCGGCGCGGACTGTCCGCCATCGTGGTCCGCCGGGCACCGGGACGCGCCCCGCGGGGCATCCTCGTGGCGGGATCGCTCGTCCTGCCCTGCGCCATCGGGCGGGGCGGCATCGTGCGCGACAAGCGCGAGGGCGACGGCGGCACCCCGGCCGGGAGCCACCGCCTGCTTGGGGGCTTCTTTCGCGCCGACCGGCTGAGGCGGCCCTCCGGCCTCGTTTTCCGCGCCATCGGTCCTATGGACGGATGGTGCGACGACGCCAGGAGCGCCGCCTATAACCGGCCCGTCCGCCTGCCTTCCCGCTTCGGCCACGAGGTGATGTGGCGGGAGGACGGGCTTTACGATTGCGTGATCGACATCGCCTGGAACCGCGGACCGGTCCGCAAGAAGCGCGGCAGCGCCATCTTCCTCCACCTGGCGCGGGACGGCCTGAAGCCGACGGAAGGTTGCGTCGCCGTGCCGCGCGCGCGCCTGCACCACCTCCTCGCCCGCATCGAGCCGGCGACCAGGCTGATCGTGCTCTGACCTCAGCGCGCGCCGAAGATCGCGCTGCCGACCCGCACATGGGTCGCGCCCAGCATGATCGCCTGCTCGAAATCCGCGCTCATGCCCATGGAGACGAGCGACAGGCCGCTCGCGGCCGCCAGCTTGGCGAGCAGCGCGAAATGCGGCGAGGGCGGCTCGTCCGCCGGCGGGATGCACATGAGGCCGGCGATCGCCAGACCATGGATCTCGCGGCATTCGGCGAGGAAGCCGGCCAGGTGTGCAGGCGCGATGCCGGCCTTTTGCGGTTCCTCGCCCGTGTTGACCTGCACGAGAAGCCGGGGCATCGCCGCGCCCCGACGGGCTTCGGCAGCCAGCGCCGCCGCCAGCGAGGGCCGGTCGAGGGAATGGATGACGTCGAACAGCGCCACCGCCTCCCGCGCCTTGTTGGACTGGAGCGGCCCGATCATGTGCAGCTCGACATCCGGGAACTCGGCGCGCAAGGCCGGCCACTTCGCCTTGGCCTCCTGGACGTAGTTCTCGCCGAAGACGCGCTGTCCGGCTTCCAGCGCCACGCGCACCGCCTCGGCCGGGAAGGTCTTCGACACGCAGACGAGCTGCGCGGCGCCCGCGGGGCGCCCGCTGTCGGCGAGGGCCCGGGCGATCTCGCGGCGGACGCCCGACAGCCGTTCCGCGATGCCGTTCACGCCCTGTCCGCCATCCGACACCACAACCTCCGGGCCCGCCGCCGCCGCCGCTCCGCGATTGACCGGAAACGGTTTTCGGTGTCCTAGTCCGACTTGAAACCCCGATGCAACTCCGCCCGCGCGCATGGCCGCGCGGCGGCGCCGTTCCGGCGATAAGCGAGACGATCCAGACAGACGATGAGTGTCGAGCGCTACAACGCCAAGGTCAGCGAGCCGAAATGGCGCAGGGCCTGGGACGAGGCCGGCCTGTTCCGCACCCGCAACGACGATACGCGGCCTAAATATTACGTGCTGGAGATGTTCCCCTATCCGTCGGGGCGCATCCATATGGGCCACGTGCGCAATTACGCGATGGGCGACGTGGTGGCGCGCTACAAGCGGGCCCGGGGCTTCAACGTGCTCCACCCCATGGGCTGGGACGCGTTCGGCATGCCGGCCGAGAACGCGGCCATGGCCAACAAGGTCCACCCGCGGGAATGGACCTACGCCAATATCGACACGATGCGGGCCCAGCTGAAGACGATGGGCCTTTCGCTGGACTGGGACCGCGAGATCGCGACCTGCGACCCGGCCTATTACCGCCACCAGCAGAAGCTGTTCCTCGACTTCCTGAAGGCGGGGCTGGTGGACCGGCGCACTGCCAAGGTGAACTGGGACCCGGTGGACCAGACCGTGCTCGCCAACGAGCAAGTCATCGACGGCCGCGGCTGGCGCTCCGGCGCGCTGGTGGAGCAGCGCGAGCTGACCCAGTGGTTCCTGAAGATCACCGACTATTCGCAGGACCTGCTCGACTCGCTGGAGACGCTGGATCGCTGGCCCGAGAAGGTCCGGCTGATGCAGAAGAACTGGATCGGGCGCTCCGAGGGCCTGAGCCTGCGCTTCGCCCTCGATCCGGCGACGACGCCCGGCGGCGAGACCGAGCTGGAGATCTACACAACGCGCCCCGACACGCTGTTCGGCGCGAGCTTCATGGCGATCGCCGCGGACCACCCGCTCGCCCGCGCCGCTGCCGCGCGCGATCCTGCCATCGCGGCCTTCGCCAACGAATGCCGCCGCACCGGCACCGCCGCCGAGGCCGTGGAGACGGCGGACAAGAAGGGCATCGACACCGGCATCCGGGCGGTCCATCCGTTCGATCCGTCCTGGACGCTGCCGGTCTATGTCGCGAACTTCATCCTCATGGATTACGGCACCGGCGCCATCTTCGGCTGCCCGGCGCATGACCAGCGCGACTTCGACTTCGCCACCGCCTATGGGCTGCCGATCAAGACGGTGGTCTGCCCGGCCGACGCCGACCCGGCATCCTTCGTCGTCGCGGGCTCGCCCTATGAGGGCGAGGGCCGGATCGTGAATTCCGGCTTTCTCGACGGCCTGTCCATCGACGAGGCCAAGGACGAGGTGGCGCGGAGCCTGGAAGGCCAGATGCGGGACGGCCGCCCCGTCGCCACCCGCAAGGTCAATTACCGCCTGCGCGACTGGGGCATTTCCCGCCAGCGCTACTGGGGTTGCCCGATCCCGGTCATCCATTGCGACGCCTGCGGCGTCCAGCCCGTCCCGGCGGACCAGCTGCCGGTGACGCTGCCCGAAGACGTCACCTTCGACGTGCCGGGCAACCCGCTTGACCGCCACCCGACCTGGAAGCACGTCAATTGCCCGGCCTGTGGCGCGAAGGCGCGCCGCGAGACCGACACGATGGACACGTTCGTCGATTCCTCGTGGTACTTCGCGCGCTTCACCGATCCGTGGACGATCGACGCGCCCACGACGCCGTCCGTCGTCGACGGCGCGAATGGCTGGCTGCCGGTGGACCAGTATATCGGCGGCATCGAGCACGCGATCCTGCACCTGCTCTATTCCCGCTTCTTCACCCGGGCGATGGCGAAGACGGGGCACGCCTCCATCGCGGAACCCTTTGCGGGCCTGTTCACGCAGGGCATGGTTGTCCATGAAACGTACCGCGACGCCGCCGGCCAGTGGGTGACGCCTGCCGATGTCAGGATCGAGACGATCGACGGCCAGCGCCGCGCGGTGCTGGAAGCCTCCGGCGCTCCGGTGGAAATCGGCTCCATCGAGAAGATGTCGAAGTCCAAGAAGAACGTCGTGGACCCGGACGACATCATCGCCTCCTACGGCGCCGACACGGCCCGCTGGTTCATGCTGTCCGATTCCCCGCCGGAGCGGGACGTGGTCTGGACCGAGGAAGGCGTTCAGGGCGCTCATCGCTTCGTCCAGCGCCTGTGGCGGCTGGTCAACGACGTGGTCGAGATCGCCGCGACCCCCGATCTGGACGGCGAGTTCGAGACGACCCTGAACCCGGCGTCTCTGCTGCTGCGCAAGGCCGCCCACCGCGCCCTTGCCGGGGTCGAGGAGGATGTGGAGCGCCTGCGCTTCAACCGTTGCGTCGCCCAGGTCTACGAGCTCGCCAACGCGCTCCAGGCCGCCCTCGCCGGCGCCCGCGAGGCGGTGGAGGTCTCGGCCGACATGCGCTTCGCGCTCCGCGAGGCCGCCAGCATCATCTGCCAGCTCGTGGCGCCGATGATGCCGCACCTCGCCGAGGAATGCTGGCATGCGCTGGGTCATCGCACCCTCGTCGCCGCGACGCCCTGGCCGAACGCGGACCGCTCGCTTCTGGTCGAGGACCAGATTACGCTCCCCGTCCAGGTGAACGGCAAGAAGCGCGCCGACGTCACGGTGGCCCGCGAGGCCGCCCAGGCCGAGGTGGAGGCTGCCGCGCTCGCTCTGGACGCGGTCCAGCGCGCGCTCGAAGGCCGGGCGCCGCGCAAGGTCATCGTCGTTCCGCAGAGGATCGTGAATGTCGTCGTTTAAGCGCCTTCGGGCTCTCGCGCTGGCGTCCCTCGCCGCCCTGGCCGTCGGCGGCTGCTTCCAGCCGCTCTACGCCCCGACAGTCGCGGGCGGCGTCACGGTGGCGGACCAGCTCGCCTCCGTCGAGGTGGCGCCGCTCAAGGAGCTGCCCGGCCAGGAACGTGCGGCGCATTACCTGACCCAGGAGCTGAAATACCTGGTGGACGGCGGAGCGCCCGTCGCCGCCCCGAAACGATACGTGCTGACCGTATCCATCACGCAGAGCCTGCAATCTGCGATCGTCGACACCACGACGGGCCGCGCCACCGCGGCGACCCTGGTCGGCACGGTCAATTACGTGCTCAAGCCCGTCGGCGCGGACGAGAAGGCCCCGGCGCTGACCTCCGGCTCGGCCGTGTCCTCGGCTTCCTACGACCGGTTCCCGCAGCGCTTCGCCACGGTGCGCGCCGCCCGCGACGCCGAGATCCGGGTCGCGCGCGAGATCGCCGAGCAGATCAAGACGCGGCTCGCGGCGCATTTCGCCAGCCGGAGCTGAGGGATGGTCGCCGTCAAGGCCGGCGACGTCGAGGCAAGTCTCCGGCGACGGCCCAAGGCCGCGCTCTATCTCTTCTACGGGCCCGATACCGGCCTCGTGAGCGAGCGTGCGCGGCGCGCGGCCCGCGGCGCCGTCACCGATCCCGAGGACCCGTTCCAGCTCGTCAGGCTGGATGGCGACGCCGTCGCGGGCGATCCGGGGCGCCTGGTTGACGAGGCCGGCACCGTCGGCCTGTTCGGCGGCGAGCGCGCGGTCTGGGTCTCGGCCTCGACCCGCAACCTCGTTCCGGCCGTCCAGGCCTTGCTGGAAGCGCCTCCGGGGGGCGCCCTCGTCGTGATGGAGGCGGGAGAGCTCGCCCGCAACGCGCCGCTTCGCATTCTGTGCGAGAAAGCGCCGAATGCCCTGGCCCTGCCTTGCTACGCCGATGGCGTGCGTGAGCTCGGCGCACTCGTGGACGAGACCATGCGCGAGGCCGGTCTGTCGCTCGGCCGCGACGTGCGCGAGCATATCGTCACGCATCTAGGTGCCGACCGGGCCGGCTCCCGTTCGGAGCTGGAAAAGCTTGTCCTCTACGCCGCCGGGACCGGACAGGTGACGGCAGCGGACGTCGATGCCGTCATCGGGGATATATCGGCCCAGGCGATCGACGGCGTCGTGGACGGGGCTTTCGGGGGCCGCTTCGCCGGCCTCGACCGCGCCTGGACGCGGCTGTCGGCGGAAGGGCTCGACGCCGGAATGGTCATCGGCGCGGCCCTGCGTCACGCGCTCCAGCTCCTCAAATGGCGCTCTGCCATGGAAACCGAGGGACGCGGAGCGGAGAGCGTCGTGCCGGAGCGCGCGATGCACTTCTCCCGCCGGGACGGCGTCGTCAGGCAGGTCTCCGGTTGGTCGGCCGCGGCCATCGGCGAGGCGGTGGACGAACTCGGCCGTGCGCAGCTCGCGGTCCGCCGCCAGCCGGCGCTGGCGCGCGAGACGGCGCGCCAGGCGCTATGGTCGGTTGCGACCACGGCCCGACGCGCCGGAATAAGGTAATAATATCAGCTATTTAGCCGCGCAGGCGCTGACAGAGCCCATCGAGCTGCTCAAGCGTCTTATAGGCGATTTTCAATTCGCCCGCCTGACCCTTGTGGTTGATCGAGACCTTGAGGCCGAGGACGTCCTCCAGAACCTGCTCCAGGGCTCGCGTATCGGGATCCTTCTCCCGCGCGGGCTTGGGCGCTTCGGCCGTCTCGCCCTGCGCCTCCCGCTGCGCGATCCGCTCGATGTCGCGCACCGTCAGGTGCTTCTCGATCGCGACACGGGCGACGCCTTCCGGGTCGCGGACGCCGAGAAGCGCGCGACCATGGCCGGCGCTGAGCCGGCCTTCCATCAGGTGGGCGCGCACAGGCTCGGGAAGCTTCATCAGCCGCAACGTATTGGCGACATGGCTGCGGCTCTTGCCGATGACCTGAGCCAGGTCGTTCTGGGAATACGCGAATTGCGACATCAGCTGCTCGTAGCCGGCAGCCTCTTCCAGCGCGTTGAGATCCGCGCGCTGGACGTTCTCGATGATGGCGAGTTCGAGCGCTTCCTTCTCGGTCGCCTCGATCTGGAGGATCGGCACCTCATGGAGGCCCGCCCGCTGCGCCGCGCGCCAGCGCCGCTCGCCCGCGATGATCTCGTAGACGCCGTCCAGGCCCTCGATCGCCCTCACGACGATCGGCTGGAGGATGCCCTTCTCGCGGATCGAGCCCGCCAGGTCCTCAAGATCGCTCTCTCCGAAGCTCTTGCGCGGATTGCGGGGATTGGGCCTCAGGAACTCGATCGGGACGCTGCGTTGCGCCCGGGCGCGCGCGACAGCATCGGCATCGTCGCCTGCCTCGCCGATCAGCGCGGCGAGGCCTCGGCCGAGGCGGCGGGACGTGTCTTCGGCCATGTGCAATCCTCAGGCGATACGCGGGGACGAACGGGACGGTTTCAGGCGGCGGCCTTGTTGGCGCGCTCGCGCTGAATCACCTCGGAAGCGAGGCGCAGATAGGCCTGGGCACCCGAACACTTGAAATCGTAGAGCAGGACGGGCTTCCCGTGGGACGGCGCCTCGGACACCCGCACGTTCCGCGGAATGACCGTTTCATAGACCTTAGCACCCATGAATTCCCGAACGTCTTCAACCACTTGATTGGACAGGTTGTTCCGCGGGTCGAACATGGTCAGCACGATCCCATGGATGGTCAGGGCCGGGTTCAGCGCGACGCGTACCTGCTCGACCGTCTTCAGCAGCTGGCTGAGGCCCTCCAGCGCGAAGAACTCGCATTGCAGCGGCACGAGCACCGAATCGGCCGCCGACAGGGCGTTGATCGTGAGGAGGTTCAGCGAGGGCGGGCAATCGACCAGGATATAGGTGAAGGGCGCGTCGGCACGGTCCACGGCAAGACGGTCGATGGCGCTGCGCAGGCGGCGGTTGCGATCGGACTGCGCCGCGATCTCCAGCTCGACGCCGAGAAGATCGAGCGTGGATGGCGCGACGAAGAGGCCTGGAACGGCCGTCTCGCGCACGACATCGGCGAGGGACGCCTCGCCCGCCATCACGTCATAGGTCGAGAGACGGCGATCCTTGCGGCCGATGCCCAGCCCCGTCGACGCATTCCCCTGCGGATCGAGATCGAGGATCAGAACCCGCTCGCCGATGGCGGCGAGGGCGGTGCCGAGATTGATCGCCGTCGTCGTCTTGCCGACGCCGCCCTTCTGGTTGGCCAGCACCAGCACGCGCGGGCGAAGGCCTTGATGTGGCGCGGGAGGAGGGGGCGGGACCATGGTCATGGATCTGTTCCGTGCCTTCAGCCGGATGGGGGACGCAATCGCGGCTCGACGCCGAGGACCTTGACGATGCGACCCTTGGGATCGGATCGGCTGGCCATCAGCTCATACTGAATCTTCCAAGATTTAGAGGCTTCGGTCAATTCGGCCTCTACATCTTGTCCCTTCATCAACAGCCCGATGGCGCCCCTTCTCCACAACGGATCGCACCAGCCGATGAGTTCCTTTAACGGCGCCAAGGCCCGCGCCGTGACAATTTCGATCACGCCGGCAAGATCCGGCACGATATCCTCGAGCCGGCCCTGATGAACCGTAACCGAAGCGTCGCAAGCCCGCGCCGCAGCGCGCAGGAAGGCGCATTTCCGGCCATTGGCCTCGACGAGATGGACGTGCGAGCCTGGCGGCGACGCGATGGCAACGATGAGACCGGGCAGGCCGGCGCCCGATCCGAGATCGAGCCAGCGCCGCGCGGCCGACGGAGCGAGGTCCACCAGCTGCAGGCAATCGTCGATATGGCGGCCCCAGAGATCGGCCAAGGTCGCGGGGCCAACGAGGTTCTTGATCTGCTGCCAACGAGCCAGCTCGCTGGCATAAATGTCCAGCTTCGCGCCTGTTTCACGTGAAACACGCGCGAGGACCTTGTCACGGCTCGTCATGCCGCCCTGCTCTCGTTGCGGCTCCGAATCTTTCGCAGCGATGCCGCGATCAGCGTCAACGCCGCCGGCGTCATGCCTTCGAGCCTGGCGGCCTGGCCGAGCGAGGCCGGCCTGACCTGCTGAAGACGGGCTTTGATCTCATTGGACAGGCCCGGCATCTCGTCATAGCTGAGATCGGCAGGCAGAAGGGTCTCTTCCTCGCGGCGGAACGCCGCGATATCGGCCTCCTGGCGCTCCAGATAAACCGAGTAGACCGCATCGGTCGTCAGGCGATCGCGCAGGTTCGCAGGGACATCGCGCAGCTCCGGCCACAACGCAGCCAGATCGTCCAGTTGCGTGCCCGGGCGCGACAGCAATTCGAAGGCACTGCGGCGCTGCCCGTCCTGGTTCACGTCGAGCCCGCTCCGCCGCGCCTCGCTCGGCGTACATGCCAGATCCTGCAGGCGGTCGCGCCAGTAGACGACAGCGGCCTGGTGCGACCGGAACACGTTCGCGCGCTCGCTGCCCACGACACCGAAAGAGAGGCCGAGCGGAGTCAGCCGCTCGTCCGCATTGTCGACCCGCAAGCTCAACCGGTACTCGGCGCGCGAGGTGAACATCCGGTACGGCTCGGTCACCCCGTGTGTGACCAGATCGTCCACCATCACCCCCAGATAGGACGTGGCCCGATCGAGCACGACCATATCCGAGCCGCCGGCGCGCCGCGCCGCATTGATCCCGGCCAGCAAGCCCTGCGCCGCGGCCTCCTCGTAGCCCGTCGTCCCGTTGATCTGCCCCGCCAGGAACAGTCCGCGGCACAGCCTCGTCTCCAGCGTCGGATCGAGCCCGCGCGGATCGAGATAATCGTATTCGATCGCATAACCCGGCCGGACGATCGCCGCGTTCTCAAGCCCCGGGATTGTCGCGATCGCCTCCCGCTGCACGTCTTCGGGCAGCGAGGTGGAAATGCCGTTGGGATAGACCAGCGGATCGTCCAGGCCCTCCGGCTCGAGGAAGATCTGGTGCCCATCCCGGTCGCCGAAGCGAACGACCTTGTCCTCGATCGACGGACAATAGCGCGGTCCGCGGCTGTCGATCTCGCCGGAATACATGGGTGCACGGTGCAGGTTGGCGCGGATGATATCATGCGTCGCCGGTGTGGTCCGTGTGATGCCGCAGCGAACCTGGCGATTGGGCAAGCTCTCCGTCAGCGCCGAGAATGGTTCCGGGTCCGAATCGCCGTCCTGCATCTCCAGCGAGGCCCAGTCGATTGTCCGGCCATCCAGTCGTGCCGGCGTCCCGGTCTTCAGGCGACCCAAAGGGAATCCCAAGGCGTCCATCCGTTCGGCCAGCCGCACCGACGCTGCGTCGCCGATGCGCCCCGCCGGGATCTTGACCTCGCCCATGTGAATGAGGCCGCGCAGGAACGTGCCGGTTGTCAGGACGACCGACCGCGCGGCGACGGTGCGGCCGTCGGCCAACACGACACCGTGCAGCACGCCAGCCTCGACCGACAGATCGACAACCTCGCCCTCGATGATCGTTAGGCCGTCCTGCCTGCCGAGGAGCTCCTGTACGGCCTGGGCGTAGAGCCGGCGGTCTGCCTGAGCACGCGGACCCCGAACCGCCGGGCCCTTGCGCCGGTTGAGCATGCGGAACTGGATGCCGCCGAGATCGGCGGCACGGGCCATGACGCCGTCAAGGGCGTCGATCTCCCGGACCAGGTGTCCTTTGCCGAGACCGCCGATCGCGGGGTTGCAGGACATCGTGCCGATGCCGCCCGCCTTCATCGTGACGAGTGCCGTGCGAGCCCCGACCCGCGCCGCAGCGGCTGCCGCCTCGGTCCCGGCGTGGCCGCCGCCGACGACCACCACGTCAAATGTGAGTTCCGCCTGTTTCACGTGAAACACCTACTTGCCGATGCAGAATGCGCCGAAGAGCGCATCGAGCACATCGTCGGACGAGATCCGTCCGGTCACCATGCCAAGCGCCGCTGCGGCCGCACGCAGGTCTTCGGCGACCAGCTCCGGCGAGGCCTGGTCCGCCATGACTACGCGGTGCAGCGCATCGCGGCAACGACCGAGTGCTGCGGCATGACGCTGTCGGGTCACAAGCGACGGCATTCGTTGCGGCTGCGAATCGAGTCGCCGGGTCACGGTCTCGAGCATGTCCGGAAGCCCTTGTCCGGTCACGACCGAGATCGCGATATCGGCTCCGCCTGCATGGTTCTGCAGGCCGAGGTCCGCCTTCGTCGCCACGCGGAGGGCACCGGGGACAGGCTGCTGCGCAGCCACCGGCGAACCGACCGGCTCCAGCCATAAGGTCAGGTCGGCCTTCGCCGCCGCCTCCCGCGCGCGCGCGATACCGATCTGCTCCACCGGATCGTCGCTGTCGCGAAGCCCGGCCGTATCGACAAACGTCACCGGCAGGCCGCCAATGTCGCATCGCACCTCGATCAGGTCGCGCGTCGTGCCGGCATGATCCGACACGATCGCCACGTCGCGCTGCGCCAGGGCGTTGAGCAGCGAGGACTTTCCGGCATTCGGCGGGCCGGCGATAACGATCCGGTAACCATCCCGCACGCGCTCGCCATGCGTGAAGCCGGCAAGTGCCGCATCGATCTCAGCGGCGACCGATGTGGCGGCATCCCGGACGCGGGTGAGCAGCCCCTCGGGAACGTCCCGTTCGTCGGAGAAGTCGAGGTCCGCCTCCGCGAGGGCCAGGCCCTGGACAAGCCGGGCGCGCCAGGACTCGACGGCCTCGCCGAGCCGTCCCTCCAGCAGCCCCAGCGCCTGGCGCCGCTGCGCCTCGGTCTCGGCGCTGAGGAGGTCGGCAAGGCCCTCCGCCTCGGTCAGGTCCATCCGCCCGTTGAGGAAGGCGCGGCGGGAGAATTCGCCGGGTTGCGCCGGCCGCAGGCCCTGCATGGCGGCGAGGACGGCGACGATCGCGGCGAGAACCGCGCGTCCGCCATGCAGATGCAGCTCGGCGCAATCCTCCCCCGTGAAGCTGTCCGGCCCCGGAAACAGGACGACCAGCGCGCGGTCGAGTACGTTGCCCGCCGAATCCCGCAACGATCTCAACGTCATGTGCCGGGGGCGGGGCACGGCGCCCGCCATCGTTTCGAGCACGAATCGAACCGCGGGGCCCGACAACCGGACGATCGTGATCGTGCCGTTGACGGGCGTCGCCGGGGCGAAGATCGTGTCGGTGATGCGCTCGTGCATGACGATGGGATGCGATCGGGTGGACGGCGCCGTGAACATGGCGCCCGGCTGGGGCGTTCCGATGCCATGAACCGCCTTGCCGAGTCCACCAGCCCGTATCTGCTCCAGCACGCCGACAACCCGGTGGACTGGTGGCCCTGGTGTTCCGAAGCCTTTGCCGAGGCGCGAGCGAGCGGGCGCCCGGTCCTGTTGTCGGTCGGCTACGCCGCCTGCCATTGGTGCCACGTCATGGCCCATGAGAGCTTCGAGAACGAGGCCATCGCCGGGCTGATGAACGCGCTCTTCGTCAACATCAAGGTCGACCGCGAGGAGAGACCCGACGTCGACCAGATCTACATGGCCGCGCTCCATGCCCTCGGCGAGCAGGGGGGCTGGCCGTTGACGATGTTCCTGGACGGGGAGGGCGCGCCCTTCTGGGGTGGTACCTACTTTCCGCCCGAGAGCCGCTACGGACGGCCGGGCTTCCCCGATATCCTGAACCGCGTCGCCGAGGTCTACCGGGATCATCCCGAAACCGTGCGCCAGAATGCGGGAGCCCTGCGCGGGCATCTCTCGGCCGTGCCGAAAATGGCCAGCGCCGCCCCCGGTCGGCCCGCGCTCGACGAACTCGGGCGGCGACTCGCGGCGGCGACCGACCCCGTGAATGGAGGCCTCGCCGGCGCGCCCAAATTCCCGAACCCGGCACTGCTCGAGTTCCTGTGGCGCCATCATGCCCGCACCGGCGAGGCCGCCTCGGGCGAGGCCTTCCTGCGCGCCCTGGAAGGCATGGCCCGCGGCGGCATCCACGATCATCTCGCCGGAGGCTTTGCCCGCTACAGCGTCGACGAGCACTGGCTCGTGCCGCATTTCGAGAAGATGCTCTACGACAACGCCCAGCTGCTCGAGCTCTATGCCGTCGCGGCGTCGGAGAGCGGGGAGGCGCGTTTTGCCGAAGCCGCCCGGGGCATCGTCCGCTGGCTGCGTTCCGAGATGCAGATCGGTGCCGCCTTCGCGGCAAGCCTCGACGCCGATTCGGAAGGCGAGGAGGGCCGCTTCTACGTCTGGACGGAGGACGCCTTCGCCGATGAGGGCGAGGAGGCGCTTCGCCTGGCAAGGACCTATCTCGGCCTGACGCCCCAAGGCAATTGGGAGGGGGTCACGGTGCTCCATGCGCTCGCCGCCCCTCCCGTCGCGCCCCCGGATGCGGGCCCGCTGGACGCGCTCAAGACCCGCCTCCTGGCGCGGCGCGAAAGGCGTCCGCGTCCCGGCCGCGACGACAAGGTCTTGGCCGATTGGAACGGCCTGATGATCGCCGCCCTGGTGCGGGCCGGTCTCGCGCTCGACGAGCCCGACTGGCTCGACCTTGCGGCCGACGCCTATCGTTTCATCACCGAATCGATGCGTGACGGCGACAGCCTCGGCCATTCCTGGCGGCAAGGCCGATTGCTGAAGCCGGGCTTCGCGCTGGATCTGGCGGCGATGACCCGCGCCGCGCTGGCACTGCACGAGGCGCGCGGAGACGATGCGCCGCTCGCCGATGCGCGGCGCTGGGTCGCCGTGCTGGAGCAGGACTACCGCGATGCGCAGACCGGTCTCCTGGCGATGACGTCAGGCTCCGGCGACACGCTCATCGCCCGCCCGCGTTCCACCCATGACGACGCCGTGCCCAACGCCAACGGCGTTCACGCCGAGAACCTCGTGCGGCTGGCCATGCTCACCGGCACCGCCGATGATCTGGCGGCGGCGGATGCCTTCCTGCAGCGCCTGCTCGCCGCTGCCGCCGCCTCGCCGCTCTCCCACGCCTCCGCACTGAACGCGCTGGATCTGCGCCTGTCGGCCGCCACGATCTCGGCGCCGCCCGGGCGGGACGACCTGATCAGGGCAGCCTTGGCCGTTCCGTATCCGAATCGGATCGTGCGGCGCGATCCGAAGGCGCCGGACGGAGCGCTGATCTGCATCGGCGAGCGCTGCACCCTGCCTGTAACGGACCCGAATCGAGTCGCGGAAACACTGGCTGCGCTGCGATCCTCCTGAACGACGAAGGGGCGCCGGATGGCGCCCCTCGTGCAGAAGACAGCGATGAGGCCGTGCCTCAGGTATTCATCGAATCGAAGAAATCACCGTTGGTCTTGGTCTGGCGCAGCTTGTCGAGCAGGAACTCGATCGCGTCCACCGTGCCCATCGGGTTGAGGATGCGGCGCAGCACGTACATCTTCTTGAGGATGTCCGGCGGCACCAGGAGCTCCTCCTTGCGCGTGCCCGAGCGGGTGATGTCGATCGCCGGGAAGGTGCGCTTGTCCGAGACCTTGCGGTCCAGGATGATCTCGGAATTGCCGGTGCCCTTGAACTCCTCGAAGATCACCTCGTCCATGCGCGAGCCGGTATCGATCAGCGCGGTGGCGATGATGGTCAGCGAGCCGCCTTCCTCGATGTTGCGGGCGGCGCCGAAGAAGCGCTTGGGCCGCTGCAGGGCGTTGGCGTCCACGCCGCCGGTCAGGACCTTGCCGGAGGACGGCACGACCGTGTTGTAGGCGCGGCCGAGGCGGGTGATCGAATCGAGCAGGATGACGACGTCGCGCCCGTGCTCCACGAGGCGCTTGGCCTTCTCGATCACCATCTCAGCGACCTGGACGTGGCGCGTCGCCGGCTCGTCGAAGGTCGAGGAGATGACCTCGCCCTTCACCGAGCGCTGCATGTCGGTGACCTCTTCCGGGCGCTCGTCGATGAGCAGCACGATGAGGTAGCACTCGGGATGGTTGGAGGTGATCGACTGCGCGATGTTCTGCAGGAGCACCGTCTTGCCGGTGCGCGGCGGCGCGACGATGAGGCCGCGCTGGCCCTTGCCGATCGGCGAGACGACGTCGATGATCCGGGCCGAGAAGTCCTTCCGCGTCGGGTCCTCGATCTCCAGCTTCAGGCGCTGGTTCGGGTAGAGCGGCGTCAAATTGTCGAAATGGACCTTGTGCCGGATCTTGTCCGGGTCCTCGAAATTGATCGTGTTGACCTTGAGCAGGGCGAAATAGCGCTCGCCCTCCTTCGGCGCCCGGATCGGGCCCTCCACCGTGTCGCCGGTCCTGAGGCCGAACTTCCGGATCTGGGAGGGCGACACATAGATGTCGTCCGGGCCGGCGAGGTAGTTGGAATCGGAGGAGCGCAGGAAGCCGAAGCCGTCCTGCAGGACCTCGACGACGCCCTCGCCGATGATCTCCACGTCCCGCGCCGCATGCTGCTTCAGGATCGCGAACATCAGCTCCTGCTTGCGCATGGTGGAGGCGTTCTCGACCTCCAGCTCCTCGGCGGCGGCAATGAGCTCGGTGGGTGACTTGGACTTCAGCTCTTGGAGCTTGATCTCCCGCATCGGGATTGATCCTGGCGTTGGGTGGCGTGGGCCGTCGGCCCTGTACGCCGTCATCGGGGGGAAACGGGAACGGACGCGATCGCTCGACGGATGTCCGGGAGATGCGCCCTATCGGCTACGCGACCTGGGAGGCTCCGCGACGACTGCCGGCGGGCGGCAGGTCAGGGCGCGGCGTCGTGCAGCGATCCGTGTTCGGAAGGCCCTCAAGCCAGTACTCCGAATCGCCGGCGGCCTCAAGAGGGATGTCGAGCGACAGGGATATGACGGTGAGCCTGACGCCTCGTCCTTCGAGGCCGCTTCGCGGCGCCTCAGGACGAGGCTTCAATTGGCAATCCGCGCTTCCCAACGGTCCTCTGCTGAGGCGCGAGCGAAGCGAGCCTCGAAGCACGCACGAGTCCCTTGGGCGTCTCCGCTTCGTTTAGAACGGCTTCACGATCACGAGGATGACGATGCCGATCATCAGGACGGTCGGCACCTCGTTCAGGATGCGGAAATAGCGGCCATCCTTCACGTTCGCGTCGGCCGCGAAGGCCTTCACGTGCTTCGCCAGGACCCCGTGCACGGCCGACATCGCGATGACGAGCGCAACCTTGCCGTGGAACCACCCGTCCCGCCAGGCCTGCGCCTCGAAGGCGAGCCAGAGCCCGAGGATCCAGGTCGCCGCCATGGCCGGATTGATGATCGCCTTCAGGAGCCGCCGTTCCATGACTTTGAACGTTTCGGACTGGACCGAGCCCTTCTCCGCGCCGGAATGGTAGACGAAGAGCCGCGGCAGGTAGAGCATCCCGGCCATCCAGGAAATGACCGCGATGACGTGCAGCGCCTTGAGCCAGAGATAGAGGTTCATCGCCGCGCGCCTTTCACCCGTTCCACCAGCCGCTCCACATGGGCGATCGGCGTCTCCGGCCTGATGCCGTGGCCGAGATTGAAGATGTGCGGGCGGTTCCGGAAACCGGCCAAGGCCGCGTCGATCCCGGTCTCCAGGGCCTCGCCGCCGGCGATCAGGGCCAGCGGATCCAGATTGCCCTGCGCGGCAAGGCCGGCCGGGATCAGGGCGTCGGCCTCGGCCGGGTCGCTCGCCCAGTCGACGCCCAGCGCATCGGCGAAGGGCGCATAGGCGGCCATGTGGGCGCCGGCGCCTTTGGCGAAGACGATGATGCGCGCATCAGGGTGCCGCGCCCGAACACCCTCCGCGATGCGCCGGATCGGCTCCACCGACCAGCGCGGCAGAAGCGACGGAGCCAGCGCCCCGGCGAAGCTCTCGAAGATCTGCACCGCCTCGGCACCGGCCTCGATCTGGCGGCAGAGATAGGCGATGGACCCTTTCACCAGGCGGTCGATCAGGGCGGTGACGAAGTCCGGGTCGCGATAGGCCAGAAGCCGGATCGGCGCCTGGTCCGGCGTGCCCTTGCCGGCAACCATGTAGCTTGCCACGGTGAACGGCGCGCCGCAGAAGCCGAGCAGCGTCACGTCCGCCGGCAGTTCGGCCTTGAGGCGCTTCAGCGTCTCGAAGACCGGCGCCAGCCGCTCCAGGTCGATCGCGCCGGCGAGCCTGCCGAGTCCTTCCCGGTCGGTGACGGGATCAAGTCGAGGGCCTTCCCCTTCCGCGAACCACACATTCTGCCCGAAGGCATGGGGGACGACGAGGATGTCGGAGAACAGGATCGCCGCATCGAAGCCGAAGCGCCGGATCGGCTGCAACGTCACCTCGGTCGCGAAGTCGGGATTGTAGCAGAGATCCAGGAACGATCCGGCCTTGGCCCTGACCGCCCGGTATTCCGGCAGATAGCGCCCGGCCTGGCGCATGAGCCAGATCGGCGTGCGGGTCGTGCGTCGTCCGGCCAGCGCCTCCAGGACGAGCTTTCCCTGATCCGCCATCGCCTGCTCCATCGTCCTGCCTTCGGACTCTTCTTGATTCTTAAGGTCTGATTTTGCTGCTTGGGGAGGGCATTAGCCTGCCCCATCGCTCTCCACAATCTGTCCACATGACGACAGCCCGGTACCGTTGTCGCACCGCTTCACGACGCGTTCACGATTCGGAAAGGTTAACAGAGCGTTAACGCCCTCTTGGCCGGGAGCGAGTCGCGGCGGGCATCGTTCCGTCCCCGAATCCGTTTCCGCTGCCCCCACATCCCCTCGCCTGTGAACAGTCCTGCCCGCTAACCTGTCCGCGGACAGGTTGACACCCCTGTCCACCATCCGCCGTCCCAAGGCCGTGACGACTTCTCCCCAGCCTCGTCCATGCCTATAAGCGGGAGCCCGGCGCGCGATGCCGGCGAAGAAACCGGCCGCCAGGGCGGGCAGGGGACGATCGATGGGCCGCTCCTATTTCCATCTCCACCTCGTCTCCGACGCGACCGGAGAGACCCTGATCGCCGTCGGCCGCGCCGCCGGCGCCCAATATGAGGGCGTCTCGGCGATCGAACACGTCTATCCTCTGGTTCGCAGCCACAGCCAGCTCGACCGCGTGATCCGTGAGATCGAAGCGGCGCCGGGCGTCGTCCTCTATACGCTGGTCGACCCGGAACTGACGTCCAAACTGGAGGATGCCTGCCGGGAGAGCGGATCGCCCTTCCTGTCGGTCCTGGCTCCGGTCCATTCCCTGTTCCAGTCGTATCTCGGCGCGGCCTCGACCGCCCGGCCGGGCGCCCAGCACACGCTCAGCGCCGAATATTTCCGCCGCATCGACGCGATGAACTTCACCCTCGCCCATGACGACGGCCAGCTGCCCGACGACGTGGAGGAAGCGGACGTGGTCCTGGTCGGCGTCAGCCGCACCTCGAAGACGCCGACGGCCATCTACCTGGCCAATCGCGGCATCAAGACGGCCAACGTGCCGCTCGTGCCCCATGTCCCGCCCCCGCCGGCCCTTGCCGAGGCCCGCCGCCCCCTGGTCGTCGGCCTCGTCGCCAGTCCGGAGCGCATCGTCCAGATCCGCCAGAACCGGCTCCTCAGCCTCAAGGCCTCCGACACCTCGTCCTATGTCGACCGGGAGGCGGTGGCGGAGGAGATCTCGGCGTCGCGCAAGCTGTTCGCCCGCCATGGCTGGCCGAGCATCGACGTGACGCGCCGGTCAATCGAGGAGACCGCCGCAGCGATCATCGACCTCTACCGCGATCACCGCATGAAGTTCATCGTCACCTGAGGCCCCGATGACCAGTGCTCCCCGCGCCTGCGTCATCGGCCATCCGATCGCGCATTCCCGCTCGCCCATGATCCATGGCCATTGGCTGGCCGCCCACGGGCTTGCCGGCTCCTATAAGCGCGAGGACGTGCCGCCGGACGCCTTCGCCGCCTTCCTGCGCGCCATGCCCGAACGCGGCTTTGTCGGCGGCAATGTCACGATCCCGCACAAGGAGGCGGCTGCCGGCCTGTGCGACCGGCTCATGCCCAACGCCGCAGCCCTCGGCGCGGTCAACACGGTCTGGTTTCAGGACGGGCTGATCTGGGGAGACAACACCGACGTCACCGGCTTCATCGCCAATCTCGATGACCGCGCGCCGTCCTGGCGCCGGGCCTCGTCGGGGACACCGGGCACCGCGCTCGTCCTGGGTGCCGGGGGCGCGGCCCGCGGCATCGTTCACGGCCTCGTCTCGGCCGGCACCCGCATCGTCGTCGCCAACCGCACCCGCAGCCGGGCCGACGCCCTCGTCGACCTCTTTGCGCGGAAGGCCGAGGCTATCGACTGGGACGAGGTTCCGGACGCGCTGGACAAGGCGGACCTCCTCGTCAACACGACCTCGCTCGGCATGAAGGGCCAGCCGCCGCTGACCCTGCCGCTGGAACGCCTCCCGGGCCACGCGATCGTCACCGACATCGTCTACGTGCCGCTGCAGACACCCATCCTGGCCGCCGCGAGGGCCCGCGGGCTCGCGGTCGTGGACGGCCTCGGCATGCTTCTGCACCAAGCCGTGCCGGGCTTCGCGCGCTGGTTCGGCGTGACGCCGTCAGTCACGCCACAGCTGCGGGCGCTGGTGGAGGCCGACATTCGGGGTCCGATCGGGCCCTCCGGCCCGGCCTGAACCATGTTCGTCCTCGGGCTTACCGGTTCCATCGGCATGGGCAAGTCCGCCACCGCGGCGATGTTCCGTGCCCGCGGCGTACCCGTCCATGATGCCGACGCGGCGGTCCACGCCCTCTACGGCGCCGAAGGCGTCGCGCCCGTCGAGGCCGCCTTTCCCGGCGTGGCCGCGGACGGGCGGATCGACCGGGGAAAGCTCGGCGCGCGGGTTCTGGGCAACGATGCCGCGATGAAGCGGCTCGAGGCCATCGTCCATCCCCTCGTCGCCGGCCGAAGAGACAGATTCCTGGATCAGGCGAGAGTGTCGAGGGCACCGCTCGCGGTCCTGGATATCCCGCTTCTCTTCGAAACGGGCGGCGAAGCGCTCTGCGACGCGGTGCTCGTCGTTTCCGCTGCGCCGGAAATCCAGCGGGCCCGTGTCCTCGCCCGACCGGGTATGACCGAGGAACGGTTCAACCTGATTCACGTGAAACAATTGCCGGATGTGCAGAAGCGGCGCAGGGCCCATTTCGTTGTGGACACGGGACGCGGCTTTGATGCCGCGGAACGCCAGGTCGACGATATCCTCAAGTGCCTGGCCGGACGCCCCGGCCGACGCTGAAAGGCTGTTCCTATGCGCGAGATCGTCCTCGATACCGAGACCACGGGCATCAATGCCCAGTCGGGCGACCGGATCGTCGAGATCGGCTGCGTCGAGCTTCTCAACCACCTGCCGACGGGGCGCGTCTTCCACGTCTACATCAACCCCGAACGGGCCATGCCGCAGGAGGCGTTCAACGTCCACGGCCTTTCGGACGCCTTCCTCTCCGACAAGCCGAAATTCGCGGAGATCTGCGACGAGTTTCGCGCTTTCGTGGCCGGAGCGCGCCTCGTCATCCACAACGCGGCCTTCGACGTCGGCTTCCTGAACGCGGAGATGGGACGGCTCGGCCATCCGCCGATCCCGATGACGGACGCCGTCGATACGCTGACGATCGCCCGGCGCAAGCATCCCGGAGCGGCCAACAGCCTCGACGCGCTCTGCCTGCGCTACGGGATTGATAATTCGCGCCGCACCAAGCATGGCGCGCTGCTCGATGCCGAAATCCTGGCGGAGGTCTATATCGAGCTCATCGGCGGGCGGCAGACGGGGCTGGAACTCACCGTCGGCGGGACCGCGCGGCGCGGGGCGGAGCGCGGCCAGACGCCGCAGCGTCCCGAGCCCCTGCCGCCGCGCATCAGCGCGGAGGAGATCGCCGCCCACGAGGCCTTCGTGGCGGGACTGGGCCAGGACCCGATCTGGCGGCGCTACCTGCCGGAGACCGGCAGCGCCGCCTGACGAAGGGCTGGATCAGGCCGTCGGCTGCTGCGACTGGAACTCGGCCAGCTTCTGCCGGTAAAGGGCAGCGAAATCGACCGGATCGATGTAGAGCGGCGGGAAACCGCCATGGCGGACCGCTTCGGCGACGATCTGCCGCGCGAACGGGAAGAGCATGCGCGGGCACTCGATCATCACGAACGGGTGCAGCTGCTCCTGCGGCACGCCGGCGATGCGGAAGATGCCGCTATAGGTCAGCTCGAAGGCGAACAGGGCCTCGTTGTTGATCTTGGCATTGCCTTCCAGCAGAAGGTCCACCTCGAAATCGGCTTCGGCGAGCTGGCGGGCGCCCACATTGATCTGGATGGAGATTTGCGGGGGCTGCTGCTGCTGCCCGAGCGAATTGGGAGCGTTCGGGTTCTCGAACGAGAGATCCTTGATGTACTGGACCAGCGTGTTCAGCACCGGACCCTGGGCCTGCGCCGCCTCGGCGCCACCGTTACCCTCGGCCATGACGGACTCCTTGAAGGGATGGTTTGAATGGCTGCGCCGGCCGGATCGCGGGCGTGCAGCATCGGAGGATCGTTCGGGAACGCGGCCTATCACGCCTCGCGCGGGGCTGCAAAGGCCTAAAAAAGCGCGTCAGCGCGCGTCCGGCCGTGGCGCGAAGGGTGGATGTTGCCGCGTCGCTCGCCTATATCGCTTGCTGGAGCCGGCGCCCGGCGCCGCCACGTCCCTTTGGATTTGAATGCAGACCCCATGGATCTGACGACGATCATCTTCATCGGCCTGGCGATCTTCGTCGCCTGGCGCCTCCGTTCGGTCCTCGGCGAGAAGACCGGGACGGAACAGCCTCCCCAGGACCCGTTCCCGCGGCGGGAGCGCGCCCCGCTTCCGGACGGTGACGGCAAGGTCGTGCGCCTGCCGGGTGCCGACCGCCCCGGCGCGCCGGTCGCTCCGGCCGATCGCTGGGCCGGAATCGCGGAGCCGGGTTCTCCGGCCATGGCCGGGCTGGAGGCGATCGCCGCCGCCGAGCCCTTCGACCCGCGCGAGTTCGTCGAGGGTGCCAAGATGGCCTACGAGATGATCGTGGGCGCCTTCGCTGCCGGCGACCGCAAGACCCTGAAGCCGCTGCTTGCCCGCGACGTCTACGAGGGCTTCGAGACGGCGATCGCCGAGCGCGAGAAGGCCGGCCACAAGGTTGAGACGACCTTCGTCTCGCTGGACGAGGCCCGCATCATCGCCGCCGAACTGCGCGGCCGGAACGCACAGGTCACGATCCGCTTCGTGTCCAGCCTGATCAGCGCCACCCGCGATGCGTCGGGCGCGGTCGTCGAGGGCAGCCCGGATTCGGTCGCCTCCGTCACCGATATCTGGACCTTCGCCCGCGTCGTCGGCTCGCGCGATCCGAACTGGCAGCTCGTGGCCACCGAAGGCGGCCAGTAATCCCCGAAGGATGGAGCGACCGGCGTGGCGAGGTTCCTTGCGCCGCTGGCGGCTATCCTCTCCGTTCTGTCGCTTGAGGCGACCGCCGCTCCCCGCGTCGAGGGGGCGCGCGCCGAAGCGCTCGGCTGGGCCGCGGTGCCGGGCTGGCAGACGGACGACCAGCTTGCCGCTTTCGGCGCCTTCCGCGAGACGTGCCGCGCCCTCGCGGCGGGACGCAAGGAAGCCGCCGGCGCCGCCCCGCCGCCACGGGCCCTCCGCGAGGCCTGCCGCATCGGGCTTCGCGCTCCGCCTGGCACCGCCAAGGCCGCCCGCGCCTTCTTCGAGCGGCATTTTACGCCCTACCGGATCACGCCCGACGGCCGCGCGCTGCTGACCGGCTATTTCGAGCCCGAGATCCGGGGCTCCCTCGCGCCGTCAAAGACTTTCCCGCACCCGCTCCTCGCCATGCCGTCGCCGGCTCCCAACCCGTTTCCGACCCGGGCCGAGATCGAGGCCGGCGCGCTCGGCCCGAAAGCGCGGCCGCTCGTCCACCTGCCCGACGAGGCCGCCGCCTTCACGATCCACGTCCAGGGCTCGGCCCGCATACGGCTGAACGACGGTACCGCCCGCCGCGTCGCCTTTGCCGGCCGCAACGGCCAGCCCTATTCGTCCATCGGCCGCATCATGGTGCAGGAAGGCATCCTGCCCCTGGAGGAGGCGACGATGGACCGGCTGATCGCCTGGATCCGCGCCAATCCGGAGGACGGCCGCCGGATCATGCGGATGAACCGGTCCTTCATCTTCTTCCGCTGGGCCGACGAGCTCGATCCCCGCCGCGGTCCGCGCGGCGGAGCCGGCATCCAGCTGACGCCCGGCCGATCCATCGCCATCGACAAGAGCCTCTGGCCCTACGGACTGCCGGTCGTGCTGGCCGCCGACACGGCCGGCGTGCCCGGCCTGCCGGACCGCTTCGCCCGGCTGACCGTCGCGCAGGACACCGGCGCCGCCATCCTCGGGCCGGTCCGCGCCGACCTCTTCGTCGGCTCGGGCGACGCCGCGGGCCTCGCCGCCAGCCGTCTGCGCCATCCCATGGAGATGATCGTGCTCTGGCCGGAGGAGCGGCCCGCTTCGGGACCGCGCGGGCGATGACGCGCCGGCGCAACCTGACGCCCGACGAACTGGCGCTGTGGCGCCATGTGACGCGCCAGGTCCGCCCGATGCCGGGCCGCGTCCCCCAGCTCGACATCCGACCGGCCGATGACAAGAAAAGCCTTATATTGAAAGAGCTTACCATGGGAACGGCCGCGCTGCCGGCGAAGCTTGCGCAGAAGCCCGCGCTCCCGCCCGTGCTCGAACTCGATCGCAGGCAGAAGACCGAACTGAAGCGCGGGAAGCGCGCCATCGATGGCGTCCTCGACCTTCACGGCATGACCCAGACCGAAGCCCATGACGCGCTGGCGGGCTTCCTCCGCCGCATGCAGGCGCGCGGCGCCCGCCACGTCCTCATCGTCACCGGCAAGGGTGCCGCAGCCGCGGGCGGCGCGGCTTCGAGCGAGGGCGGCGAGCGCGGCGTGCTGCGCCGGGTCGTGCCGCACTGGCTGCGCCTGCCCGACCTGCGGCCCATCGTGCTGGCCTTCGACGAGGCTGCCGAACGCCATGGCGGCGCCGGTGCGCTCTATCTCACCCTGCGCCGCGCCCGGGGCGAGCCATGACGCCGTTCGGTGTCAGGATGCGGCAGATGCGCGCCGAGCGCGGCATCACGATGCGTGAGATGGCCGAGGCGCTCGGCGTCTCCAGCGCCTATCTCTCGGCCCTGGAGCACGGCCGGCGCGGCAAGCCGGCCTGGGCCTTCGTCCAGGCGATCATCGGCTATTTCAACGTGATCTGGGACGAGGCCGACGAGCTGCACCGGCTGGCGGACATGTCCGATCCCCGCGTCGTGGTGGATACCGCCGGCCTCGATCCTGCCACGACCGCCCTCGCCAACCGGCTTGCCCGCGAGATCGCGGGTTTCGACGCCGAGACGATCGCCCGCCTGGAGGCCGTGCTCGACCGGGCCGCCCGCCGCCGCGCTTGACGCGCGCCATCCCCGATGCGACAGGCGCGCGTCCTCCGCCGTCTCGGGAAGCCCTCACCTCATGCGCCAGTTCGACGTCCTCTGCATCGGCAACGCCATCGTCGATGTCATCACCCATGCCGAGGAGGACACCCTCGCCGCCCACGCCCTCGCCAAGGGCGCGATGATGCTGATCGACGAGGACCGGGCGGAGTACCTGTTCGCCGCGATGGGACCGACCTCGGTGATCTCAGGGGGCTCGGCCGGCAACACGGCCGCGGGCCTGGCCTCCATCGGCGGCAACGCCGCCTTCATCGGCAAGGTGCGGGACGACGATCTCGGGCGCCTCTACCGCCACGACATCCGCGCCGCGGGCGTTGCCTTCGATACCGCCCCGGCCGCGGACGGCCCGGCCACGGCCCGGTCCTTCATCTTCGTGACGCCCGACGGCGAGCGGACGATGAACACCTATCTCGGCGCCTGCCAGAACCTGACCGAGGCCGATATCGACGAGGCGACGGTCTCGGCCGCCGGCATCACCTACCTCGAGGGCTATCTCTGGGACCCGCCGGAGGCCAAGCGCGCCTTCCGCAAGGCGGCCTCGCTTGCCCACAAGGCCGGCAACCGCGTGTCCCTGACCCTGTCGGATTCCTTCTGCGTCGACCGCTACCGCGCCGAGTTCCTGGGCCTCGTGCGCGAGGGCCTGGTCGACATCCTCTTCGCCAACGAGCACGAGTTGAAGAGCCTCTACCAGACCGCCGATTTCGATGCGGCGCTCGCGGCGCTCCGGGCCGAGACGACGTCGGAGGGCTTCGTCGCGGCCATCACCCGCTCCGACAAGGACGCGCTGGCCGCGACCCGCGGCGGCACCGTTTCCGCTCCGGTCTTCCCCATCGAACGGCTGGTGGACACGACCGGTGCCGGCGACCTCTTCGCCTCCGGCTTCCTCTTCGGTCTTTCCCGCGGGCGGGACCTCACCGACTGCCTGCGCCTCGGGGCCCTCGCGGCGGCGGAGATCATCCAGCATATCGGCGCCCGCCCCGCGCGGCGCCTGGCGGACCTCGCGGCGGAAGCGGGCCTCGCCTGAACCCGGCGTCATTGCGAGCGTAAGCGAAGCAATCCAGGGAGCGGTTGCGGCCGGTGGATTGCTTCGTCGCTTCGCTCCTCGCAATGACGGGCGAGGGTGACGCCTCGTCCTTCGAGGCCGCTTCGCGGCACCTCAGGATGAGGCTTAGGTGGGCATCGCGCCCTTAACAACGGTCCTCATGCTGAGGTGCGAGCGAAGCGAGCCTCGAAGCACGCAAGAATGGCCGTGCGCGCATCCCCCTCCTCCCGCGCAGCGGCGGGGAGGGGCTAGGGGTGGGGGGTGCCGGGCGTGGAGCGCGGTGGTGGCAGCAAGGTATCCCAATCCGACCGAAGACGTGGATGGTCGGGA
>JAIXTM010000021.1 GCA_027483945.1 Hyphomicrobiales bacterium
GCCGACGAGGAAGTGTTCGAGATGAACAACGGCTGCATCTGCTGCACCGTGCGCGGCGACCTGATCCGCATCATCGACGGGCTGATGAAGCGCAAGGGCAAGTTCGACGCGATCATCGTGGAGACGACGGGCCTCGCCGATCCGGCCCCGGTGGCGCAGACCTTCTTCGTGGACGACGATGTCGCCGGCCAGACCAAGCTCGACGCGGTCGTCACCGTCGCCGACGCCAAATGGCTGACCGAGCGCCTGAAGGACGCGCCGGAGGCGAAGAACCAGATCGCCTTCGCCGACGTCATCATCCTCAACAAGACCGACCTCGTCAGCGCCGCCGAACTCGCCGAGGTGGAGGGCCGCATCCGCGCCATCAACCCCTATGCCAAGCTCCACCGGGCGCAGCGGTCCAACGTGAAGATCGAGGACGTGCTGGGCCGCAATGCCTTCGACCTGGATCGGATCCTGGAGATCGAGCCCGCCTTCCTGGAGCGGGACGAGCACGACCACCATCACCACCACGGTCATGATCATCATCACGATCATCACCATCACGACCATGCCTGCGGGCCCGATTGCGACCACGAGCACCATCATCATGGCCATGATCACGGCCATGACGGCCATTCACACGGCGGGCTGAAGCACTACCACGACGAGGACATGCAATCGGTCGCGATCAGGCTCGACGGCGAGGTCGACCCGGACAAGTTCCTGCCCTGGGTGCACGAGCTCGTGCAGAAGGAAGGCCCGTCGATCCTGCGCTCCAAGGGCATCCTCGCCTTCAAGGGCGAGCCGAAGCGCTTCGTCTTCCAGGGCGTGCACATGATCCTGGACGGCGACCTCCAGCGCGACTGGAAGCCGGACGAGACGCGCAGCTCCAAGATCGTCTTCATCGGGCGCGACCTCGACGAGGAGGCGATCCGCAAGGGCTTCCTGGCCTGCGCCGCCTGATCCATGGCGACGCTGGCGGAAAGGGTTGAGCCGGTCGCCGCGGGCGGCCACGTCGTCGGTCTCGCCTGGCTGGGCGACGCGCTCGCCGTCGCCTCGGGCGACGGCACCGTCGCGCTCGGCGGCCGGAGCATCCCGGTCCACCCCGACGGCGCCGTGCTCGTCGCTTCAGCGGATGCCCGCGGCATCGTGACCGGCGGCGACGATGGCCGGGTGGTGCTGACCGACGCCTCCGGGACCGTGACCGAGCTCGGGCACGAGAAGGGCCGCTGGATCGACGCTGTCGCCCTCGGCCCCGGCGGCACGGCCGCCTGGAGCGCGGGAAAGCGCGTCGTCGCCCGCGACGCCAAGGGCCGGCTCGCCTCCTGGGAGGCTCCCTCCACCGCCCGGGGCCTCGCCTTCATGCCCAAGGGCTACCGCCTCGCCATCGCCCAGTATAACGGCGCGAGCCTCTGGTTCCCCGGAACCGAGGCCAAGCCCGAAATGCTGGAATGGAAGGGCTCCCATCTCGACGTCACCGTCTCGCCGGACGGGCGCTTCGTCATCACCTCGATGCAGGAGAATTCCCTGCATGGCTGGCGCCTCCAGCCCGATCGCGGCCACATGCGCATGTCGGGCTATGCCGCCAAGCCCCGCTCCCTCGCCTGGTCCCATGACGGCAAGTGGCTCGCCACCTCCGGCGCCGATGCCGTCATCGTCTGGCCCTTCGACAGCAAGGAAGGGCCGATGGGCAAGAAGCCGCGGGAGATGGGCGTGCGCCCCGCCAAGGTCACCCGCTGCGCCTTCCATCCCGGTTCCCTCGTCGTCGCCGCCGGCTATGAGGACGGCTGCATCCTGCTCATCCGCATGACCGACGGCTCGGAACTGCTGATGCGTCCGGCATCGAGGTCCGGGCCGGTCACGGCCCTTGCCTGGGACCGCACCGGCGCCCGCATCGCCTTCGGCACGGCGGGCGGCGAGGCCGGGCGCCTGACGCTTCCGGTCTGACGATGCTGAGGGGCTTGTTCGGAAAACGAACGGGAACCGATCCGGCCGCGACGGCGGCTCTGAAGGACCGCGTAAGGCGGGTTGCCGGACTTGGCGAGGATGTGGCGCTCGCCATCAACGAGATCGTCTGCGCGGATCCGGCCTGCCCCGGCACAGAGACGGTGATCCTCGTGATGGAGCCGGGGAAAAGGACCCGCGCGGTGAAGGTCGCGGAGCCCATGGCCACGCTCACCGACGAGGTCATCCTCGCGGCCTTCGCAGCGGAGGGGCCCGTCTGAAGGGAACCGGACAGGCGGCTCTCCCGTTCCGTTTGTGAGGAGGAGAAGCGTCTTGATCTCGCGAACCCTGGCCATGGCAATGGGGCTCATCGGAGCCGCCTCGCTCTCGCAGATGCCCGAATTCACGCAGCAGTACCGCCAGCGTCTCGGCGGCGCGGTGGATGAATTGCGGACGGTCGTCCAGCGCTTCGACAACGATGCGCTGGCGGAGGGCCTGTCCCGCGACCAGGCGCTGGACCGCATGCGCGGGGCGGGTGACGCTTTCCTGCAGCGGCGCGGGGTCAGCGAGACACAGGCCAAGATCCGCCTCGACAACCTGGAAACCCAGCGCCGGGCCATGGCGGAAGCCGGCCCCTTCGAGCGCATGGTCGCGTTCCTGCGCTACCGCGACGCGGATCTGAGCCGCCGCACCATGGACGATTTCGAGCCGGCGGTGCCGGTCACGACCGAAGGCGTCGCCGCCGCCGGCGCCGGCTTCCTCGGCGGCTATTTCCTGATCCGGATGCTGACCGCCCCGTTCGGCCGCCGCCGCCGGGTCGTCAGCCGCGCCTGAGGCTCAAGCGCCGTCGCCGTCGCGGGATTGCCCGGCGAACTGGGCATAGAAGCCGAGCCCGTCATGGGCCGGCAGCGGGTTCAGCCGCGAGACGAATCCCTTGCGCCGCGCCTCGAGCAGGCTCCGCCCGACCGGCTGGAACAGGGTCTCCCCGCCACCCTCAGGCGGCGGATCGAGCAGGATCGCCACCGATTTCGATGCGCCGAACCGGCTCGATTCGATCAGCGCGTCGAGGGAGGCCAAGGCCTGCGCCGCATGGGCGCCGCGCAGGTCGAGGATCGCATCCGCATCGGCCTGGCCCAGGCCCCCGCGCAGCTTCGCCGCATAGAAGTCGTCGAAATGAGGCATGGCATCGCTCCCGCCCTGCCACTAGGCGATTTGGCAGGCCGCTGTCATCCCCTATGGCCCGACGGACCTCGTTGTCATCCCCGGCGGCGCGCAGCGCCGGGACGGGGATCCAGGAGACGTCGGGGATCGAGCGCGACGGCCGGCGTGGGTCTGGGTCGCCACCGGCCCTTCGCTTGCGCTCCGGGCGTTCATGCCTCGAAACGCTGACCGCGTTTCGTCCGCTGACGCGGACCGGCCCTCACCCCTCGCTTCGCTCGCCGGGGATGACGAAGGCGGGTGACCGCTGCGCCCTGATCCCTCCCTGCAAAGGGAGGGTGGCCGGCGCGCAGCGCCGGACGGGTGGGCTCTGGTTAATCACGGAGGCTGTCCCGGCGGGCCCACCCGGCGCTTCGCGCCACCCTCCCCTCGCGGGGAGGGATCGGGCTGGGCCGGCATCGTGCGTGCTTCGAGGCTCGCTTCGCGAGCACCTCAGCATGAGGACCGTTGGGAAGGGCGCACTGCCAATCGAAGCCTCATCCTGAGGTGCGAGGCGACAGCCGAGCCTCGAAGGACGAGGCGTCATCCTCGCCTGTCATTGCGAGGAGCGAAGCGACGAAGCAATCCAGCCCGCCGCAACCGCTCGATGGATTGCTTCGCTTACGCTCGCAATGATGACCCTCGATGTCATCCCCGGCGGCGCGCAGCGCCGGGAAGGGGATCCAGAAAATGCCGGGCATCGCGCGATGGCTGCCTTCGCGCTGGATCCCCTTCCCCTCCGCCTGCGGCTCCGGCCGGGGATGACAGGAGAGCGTGCGGCGGCGCCCGTCTCACCGCACCAGGATGTTCCGGAACTGCCACGGATCGGACGTGTCGAGGTCCTCCGGGAAGAAGCCCGGGCGGTCCTTCAGCGGCGTCCAATCGGTGTAGAAGCCGTTCACCGGGCCGAGATAGGGCAGCTGCACCTCCAGGCACCGGCGGAAGTCCATCTCGTCGGCTTCCACGATGCCGGCCTTGGGGTTCTCCAGAGCCCAGACCATGCCGGCCAGGACGGCGGAGGTCACCTGCAGCCCGGTGGCATTCTGGTAGGGCGCGATCTGCCGCGTCTCGTCGATGGAGAGCTGCGAGCCGTACCAATAAGCGTTGAGGCCGTGGCCGTAGAGCAGCACGCCGAGCTCGTCGATGCCGTCGACGATCTCGTCCTCGTTGAGGATGTGGTGCTCGTCCTGGACCTTGCCCGCCTGGCCGAACAATTCGTGCAGCGACAGGACCGCGTCGTTGGCCGGATGGTAGGCGTAATGGCAGGTCGGCCGGTAGACCGCCTCGCCGCCGGCCCCGTGCACGGTGAAATAATCCGCGATCGAGATCGACTCGTTATGCGTGACCAGGAAGCCGTACTGGGCGCCCGGCGTCGGGCACCAGGAGCGCACGCGCGTGTTGGCGCCCGGCTGCAGCAGATAAATCGCCGCGCCGCAGCCGGAGCTGTGGGTGCGCCCGTTCTCCGGCATCCAGGCCTCGTGCGTGCCCCAGCCGAGCTCGGCCGGCTGCATGCCCTCCGACAGGAAGCCCTCCACCGACCAGGTGTTGACGAAGACGCCCATGGGCTTGGGGTGCTTGGCGCGCTGCGTGTCGCGCTCGGCGATGTGGACGCCCTTGACGCCGACCTTCTGCATCAAGGCGGCCCAGCCCTCGCGGGTGGTCGGCTCCTCGAAGGACAGCTTCATGTCGCCGGCGATGTTCACCAGCGCCTGCTTCACGAACCAGGACACCATGCCCGGATTGGCGCCGCAGCAGGACACGGCCGTCGTCGTGCCGGCGGGACGGGCGCGCTTGGCGGCCAGCGTCTTCTCGCGCAGCGCGTAGTTGGAGCGCGCGTCCGGGCCCAGGTCGGCGTTGAAATAGAAGCCGGCCCACGGCTCGTTGACCGTATCGATGTAGAGGGCGCCGATTTCCGAGCAATATTCCATGATGTCGAGGGACGAGGTGTCCACCGACAGGTTCACGCAGAAGCCCTGGCCGCCGCCCTCCGTCAGGAGCGGGCCGAGGAGGTTCCTGTAATTCTCCCGCGTCACCGCCTGGTGCACGAAGCGGATGCCCCGCGCGTCCAGCATGGCCCGGTCGCTGTCGTCCGGATCGATGACCGTGAAGCGGCTCTTGTCATAGGCGAAGTGCCGCTCGATCAGCGGCAGGGTGCCCTTGCCGATCGAGCCGAAGCCGATCATCACGATGGGGCCGGTGATCGTGCCGTGGACGGGCCAGTCGGTCATCGGGAACTCCGTTCTGTCAGATGGTGTGGGGGCGTGCCGCCCCGCTCGGAAATGCTCGCGGCCGATCAATCAAGACCGGCCGCGCGCGTCAATGGCGGATAGGCGGATTTCAGGCGGCGAGGGCGAAGGGCGCGTCGGGAACACCGCGTCCGGCGACCATGCCCGCGGCACCGGCAAGGGCACCCGGATGGATCTCCAGCGCCAGGAACCGGTCACGGTCGACCGGGCCCGGCAGGTCGAGCCCCTTTGTCGCCTCGGCCGTGAAGCCGAAGCGGGCGTAATAGGGCGCGTCGCCCACCAGGAGGATCGCCTTGTGGCCGGCCCGCGCCGCGCCCCAGATCGCCTCGCGCATGAGGCGGGCGCCGATGCCGCGGCCGCGCACCTCGCCGTCCACGGCGAGCGGGCCGAGGAGCAGCGCGGCGCGCCCGCCGGCATCCACCGGCCAGAGCCGGACCGTGCCGACGACGCGGCCCTGGTCCTCGGCGACGAGGGCAAGGCCCTGCGCCGGCAGGCGGCCTTCGCGCAGGCGCTCGGACGTCTTGGCGAAGCGGGCGGCGCCGAAAGCTGAATCGAGCAGGCGCTCGCGCGCGGCGATGTCGGCCTCGGTCTCGGTGCGGATCGACAGGGTCATGGCGTCCTCGTTTCTGTCAAAACGGGGTGGACACGAGCCCGCGTGCCCGCTGTCGCGGGCCGTTCGGGAATGGCTGGGGAGGAAGCCGCCGGGCGTTTCACGCGCCCGGCGGAAATCAGGCTTGCCGCGTCAGATCACGTAGGATCGCAGCGGCGGGAAGCCGTTGAACGCCACCGCCGAATAGGTGGTCGTGTAGGCGCCGGTTCCTTCGATCAGCACCTTGTCGCCGATCGAGAGGCTGACGGGGAGGAGATACGGCACCTTCTCGTACAGCACGTCCGCGGAATCGCAGGTCGGGCCGGCGAGGACGCAGGGCTCCATATTGTCCCCGTCCCGCTCGGTGCGGATCGGGTAGCGGATGGCCTCGTCCATCGTCTCGGCGAGACCGCCGAACTTGCCGATGTCGAGATAGACCCAGCGCACCGCGTCGTCCTCGCTCTTCCTGGAGACGAGCACGACCTCGGCCTCGATGATGCCGGCATTGCCCACCATGCCGCGGCCCGGCTCGATGATCGTCTCCGGCAGCCGGTTGCCGAAATGCTTCGACAGCGACCGGAAGATCGCATCGCCGTAGGATTCCACGCCCGGCACCTGCTTGAGGTACTTGGTCGGGAAGCCGCCGCCGAGATTGACCATCGACAGGGAGATGCCGCGCTCCCGGCACTCCGCGAAGATCGCGGAGGCGGAGGCGAGCGCCTGGTCCCAGGCGCCGACATTGCCCTGCTGCGAGCCGACATGGAACGACACGCCGTAGGCGGCAAGGCCGAGCCGGTGCGCATGCTCCAGCACGTCGGTCGCCATCTCCGGCACGCAGCCGAACTTGCGCGAGAGCGGCCATTCGGCGCCCGCGCCGTCGCACAGGATGCGGCAGAACACGCGCACGCGCTCGGCCTCCGCGGCCTCGCGCGCCCGGACGATCTTCTCCACCTCGGCCTGGCAATCGACCGCGAGCAGGCGCACGCCGAGCTCCAGGGCGCGCACGATGTCGCGCTCCTTCTTGATCGTGTTGCCGAAGGAGATGCGGTCCGCGGTCGCGCCGGCGGCCAGCGCCATCTCGATCTCGGCGACCGAGGCGCAGTCGAAGCACGAGCCGAGCCGGGCGAGCAGGCGCAGGATCTCCGGCGCCGGGTTCGCCTTCACGGCATAGAACACCCGCGTGTCGGGCAGGGCCCGGGCGAAGGCATGATAGTTCGTCTCGACCACGTCGAGATCGACCACGACACACGGTCCGTCGTCACGGCGGGACCGAAGGAACTCACGGATGCGCTGCGTCATCGGCGCGTCTCCCCAACAAGCTTCAGGGGCGACGGACGCGTCCAGCGTCCGAAGCCCGGCATGATGCGGTTGCGCTGCCTCGCCCGGTCCGCGCGATGGAGACGCGAAACCGGACGGCGGTAACGAACCGACCGTGCTGCCTACGCTTTGGAAGGGGGTTCCCTCCGCACGCCTGGCAATGATGGACAAGCCTCTTCGGTGTCGACCTTTGGAGGGCCGACGAGACCAAAAAAGCCCGCTCCGTCGTTGCTTTAAGCTGCGTCCCCCGTGGAGAGCGGGGTTCGCCGGTTTCGCCTCCGGCTGCCGGTTGCATGTCGGGGTTCGGCGTTTCCGCCGGGATCGCCGCCTTGGGGCTCCCGCCCGTCCGGCATCGATCCTTAAACCCCTGGCGGCTGTCCGGCCTCTTGTCCGGATGCCCACCAACCGGCACGCGGCCACAGGCACGTGCGAAATTGGGCAGGGGTTAGATACGCCCGATGCCCCCCCTTCACAAGACCTTTTTGACCCCCGTCCCGAATTTTTCTGAATCCGGGTTTCCGCTCGGCTTATCAAGGCGTTACCCGGGCCACGGAATGGCCGCTTTCGCCTCCCAGCCTATGCCCTCGTCAGGGCGTGCGTTTCCGGCCCCTCGGGAATCGTCCTCGGCCATGGACCTCGCCGCGCCTTTCGCCTATTCGTCATCGACTTCGCGCCGCCCCGGCGCGAGCCCCTGAACGCCAGAGCACCATGTCTTCGACCAACCGGCCGCTTCTCTCCCGCCGCCGCTTCTTCGAGCTTGTCGCCGCCCTCGCCGCCACGCCGGCTTTCGCCCAGTCCGGGCCGGGCCAGCCCGCTTCCGGCCCGCCGGGGAACGGCCCGGTGCCCGCGCCGCCGCGCTTCACCTACGACACGGTCGTCAGGCGCGCGCGCGAACTGTCCCAGGCCCCCTTCGACGGTTCGGTCCCGGCTCTGCCGGAGCCGCTGTCCAAGCTCGATTTCGATGCCTATCGCGACATCCGCTTCCGGCCCGAGCGCGCGCTCCTCACGGGGGGCCCGTTCCGGATGCAGATGTTCCATCCCGGCTTCCTGTTCCAGCGCACCGTGACGGTGAACATCGTGCGCGACGGCGTCGCGACGCCGGTTCCCTATTCCAACCAGCTCTTCGATTACGGCCGGAACCGTTTCGAGCGGCCGCTGCCGGTCAATCTCGGCTTCGCGGGCTTCCGCCTCCATTATCCGCTCAACGATCCGCGGGTGATGGACGAGCTGATCTCCTTCCTCGGCGCCAGCTATTTCCGCTTCCTCGGCCGCGGCCAACGCTATGGCCTCTCGGCGCGGGGCCTCGCCATCGATGCCGGCGGCGCGCAGGAGGAATTCCCCTTCTTCCGCGAGTTCTGGATCGAGCCGCCGGCCCAGGCCGCCGAGCGCTGCGTCGTCCATGCGCTCCTCGACGGCCAGTCCGTCACCGGCGCCTTCGAGTTCGCCATCTATCCGCAGGCGGAGACGGTGGTGGAAGTGGCGGCGACGCTCTTTCCCCGGCGCTCCCTGTCCCGGGTCGGCATCGCGCCGCTCACCTCCATGTTCTTCTCCGGCGAGAACGACCGCCGCGTCGGCGACGATTTCCGCTCCGAGATGCACGATTCCGACGGGCTCCTCATCCATTCCGGCTCCGGCGAATGGATCTGGCGCCCGCTGCGCAATCCGTCCGTCACCGCGGTCTCCGCCTTCGTGGAGCGCAACGTGCGCGGTTTTGGCCTGATGCAGCGTGACCGCGTCTTCGAGCATTACCAGGACCTCGACCTCGCCTACGAGCTGCGCCCGTCCTACTGGATCGAGCCGGACGGCGACTGGGGCGAGGGCCATGTGGAACTCGTCGAGATCCCCACCACCGACGAGACCAACGACAACATCGTCGCCGCCTGGGTGCCGCGCCAGCCTTACGAGCCGGGCCAGCCCGTCTCGCTGCGCTACCGCATGACCTCGGTGATGGACGCCGCCGAGCTCCATTCCGGCGCGCGGGCGGTCAATACCTACCAGACCGCGCCCAAGGCGCTGGGCTCGCCGGAGCCGGTCCAGCCGGGCTCGCGCCGCTTCATCATCGATTTCGCCGGCGGCGACCTCGCCTTCTATCTGCGCCAGGCCGACCAGGTGCAGATCGTGCCCTCGATCAGCCAGGGCCGGATCATCCGCACCTTCGTGGTGCCGAACCCCAATATCGAGGGGTTCCGCGCCGCGATCGACGTGCAGGTCGAGCCGGGCCGCTCCGCGGACCTGCGCGCCTTCCTGCGCGCCGGCAACCGGGCGCTGACCGAGACCTGGACCTATCCCTTCGCGCCCGGCTGATTCCGGCCGGGCTGACGAAGCGGCAGCGGCGCCCTGGCGCTTGCCCCGGGCGGTGCGGCAGGGCATGACCGGCCCCTGACAGACGCTGAGACGGGGGATGCGCGCGATGGCGGAAATCGGACTCAACCGGCGGCATTTCGGCGCCGGGCTCGCGGCGGCCCTCGCCATGCCCAAGGCCGGCCTCGCGCAAGGTGCCGGCGTCTCCGGCTCGGGGCGCGACCGCGTCACCTTCGGCACGAACTGGCTCGCCCAGGGCGAGCATGGCGGCTTCTACCAGGCCCTCGCCGACGGCACCTATGCCCGCCACGGCCTCGACGTCACGATCGTGCCCGGCGGCCCGGGCATCAACAACCGCCTCATGATGTCGACCGGCAAGCTCGACTTCTACATGGGTGGCAACCTGATCCAGCCCTTCTCGGTGGTGGAGCGCGTCATCCCGACCAAGATCGTCGCGGCGATCTTCCAGAAGGACCCGCAGATCTTCATGACCCATCCGGGGCAGGGCCTCGACACCTGGGAGGCGTTCAAGCGGGCGAAGACGATCTTCGTCTCCAAGGACGCGCTCGCCTCCTTCTACCGCTGGATGATCGCCGAGCACGGCTTCACGGAGGCCCAGACCAAGCCCTACGGCTTCAACCCGGCGCCCTTCCTGGCGGACAAGGCCTCGGCCCAGCAGGGCTACCTCACCTCCGAGCCCTTCTCGATCGAGAAGGCGGGCGGCTTTAGGCCCAACGTCTTCCTGCTCGCCGATCACGGCTTCGACACCTATTCCACGACGATCGAGACGCAGATCTCCACCATCGAGACCCGCGCCGACCTCGTGCAGCGCTTCGTCGATGCCTCGATCCTGGGCTGGTACACTTACCTTTACGGCGACAACGCCGCCGCCAACGCCCTGATCATGCGCGACAACCCGGACATCACGCCCGAGCGCCTCGCCTTCTCCCTGGCGAAGATGAAGGAATACGGCATCGTCGATTCCGGCGAGGCCGCCGGTTCCGGCATCGGCGCGATGAGCGAGGCGCGCGTGAAGAGCTTCTTCGAGCGCATGGTCCGGTCCGAGGTGACGCCGTCCTCGGTGGACTGGCGCCGCAGCTTCACCCTGCAATTCGTCAACAAGGGCGTCGGCATGAACCTGCGCCCGAAGCCCTGAGCCGGCGTCCATGGGCGACGGCGCCGCGTCCCCGCTGGTCGCGTTGCACGGCGTGGGCCGGGCCTTCCCGTCCGGCCCGGCACTCGAGGGCCTGTCGCTCTCCGTCGCGGCGGGCGAGTTCGTGACGCTCGTCGGCCCTTCCGGCTGCGGCAAGTCCACGACCCTGCGGCTGGTGGCGGGCCTCGACATGCCGACCTCGGGAACCATCACCTGGGCGGACGGGGCGCCGCCCGCCCTTGGCTTCGTCTTCCAGGACCCGACCCTCATGCCCTGGGCGACGCTGGTGCGGAACGTCGCCCTGCCGCTGGAGCTGCAGGGCGTCCCCGCGGGCGAGACGCGGGCGCGGGTCGATGCCGCCATTGCCGCGGTCGGGCTGGAGGACGCGCGGGGCCTGTATCCCCGCGAGATGTCGGGCGGCATGCGTATGCGCGCCTCCATCGCCCGCGCGCTGGTCGGCCGGCCCCGCCTCGTCCTCATGGACGAGCCCTTCGCCGCGCTCGACGAGATGACGCGATTCCGGCTCAACGACGACCTCCTGCGGCTGCGGCGCGAGACCGGCGCCACCGTCCTCTTCGTCACCCATTCGATCTACGAGGCGGCCTATCTCTCCGACCGCATCGTCGTCCTGTCGGCGCGGCCGGGCCGGGCCATCGCCGACATCGCGGCAGGCCCGCCGACCGACCGTGCCGGATACCGCCATTCCGCGCCCTTCATGGCCGTGTGCCAGGAGGTCGCCGCCGCTTTGCGCCGCGCGGACGCGGCGGAGGCCGCGTGATGGACCTCTCCCGCATCCTCCCGCCCGCTTTGGCACTCGCGCTCGCGCTCGGCGCCTGGGAAGCCGGCGTGCGGATCGCCGGCGTGCCGGCCTATATCCTGCCCGCGCCGAGCCTCGTCCTCATGACGCTCTGGCAGGACCGGGCGGTCCTGCTGCCCTCGCTCCTCGTCACGCTGCGCACGACCCTCGTCGCGCTGGCCCTGGCGGCCGCCGGCGGGATCGGGCTCGCCATCCTGTTCACCCATGCGAGGTGGCTGGAGCGGGCGCTCTATCCCTTCGCCGTCGTGATGCAGGTGACCCCCATCGTCGCCATCGCGCCGCTGCTGCTCATCTATGCCGAGCAGCCGGCCGCGGTGCTGGCCTGCGCCTTCCTCGTCGCCTTCTTCCCCATCCTCGCCAATGCCTCTCTGGGCCTCGCCTCCACCGACCGGGGGCTGGTGGACCTGTTCCGCCTTTCCCGCGCCAGCCGGATGCAGGAATTGTGGCGCCTGCGCCTGCCCTCCGCCCTGCCCCAGATCCTGGCGGGCCTGCGCATCGGCGGCGGGCTGTCTTTGGTCGGGGCGGTGGTGGCCGAGATCGCCGCCGGCACGGCGGGCGCCGGGGCGGGGCTCGCCTTCCGCATCGTGGAGGCGGGCTACCGCCTCAACATCCCGCGCATGTTCGCGGCCCTCGTCCTCATCGCCCTCGCGGGCCTCGCCATCTTCGCCTTGCTCGCCTGGCTCTCGCGCCGGCTGCTGGCGCCCTGGCACGAAAGCGCCGTCCCGGGACGTCAGGGCTGACGCGCACGCAGAGGGGGCATGCAAAAGCCTCCCTGTGCGCAAATGCCCCTGCCCGCTAGGGTGGCGACGTTTCCGGGACCGTCCAGCCGCCATGACCGAAAGCGTGACCATCGAGCCGTCGCCCGCCTCCCTCCGGCGCGACCGCCTCACCGGCATCGCGCTGATGTGCGCGGCCCTCGTCTGCTTCGCCGGCCTCGACGCCACCGCCAAGTATCTCACGGGTTACATGAGCCCGCTCCAGGCGGTCTGGGCGCGCTATACCGCGAGCGTCGTCCTCGTCACGCTCCTCATCAATCCGTGGACCCATCCCAAAGTGCTGCGCACCGCGCGCCCCTGGGTGCAGGTGGCGCGCTCGCTGCTGCTCTTCGGCTCCACGATCTTCAACTTCATGGCGCTGCAATATCTCCAGCTCGCCGAGACGATGGCGCTCGCCTTCACCGTGCCGCTCCTCGTCGTCCTCATCGCCGGGCGGCTCCTGGGCGAGCGGGTCGGCCTCAACCGGATCCTCGCGGTTCTGGTCGGCTTTATCGGCGTCGTCGTCATCACCCGGCCGGGGATCGACGGGGTCCACCCGGCGGTCCTGCTGGGGCTCGGCAGCGCGCTCTGCTATGCGCTCTACAACATCGCGACGCGGTTCCTCGCCGGCCATGACAGCCCCGAAACCACGATGGTCTATTCGGGCCTTGCCGGCGTCATCGTTCTGACCCCCGCCTTGCCGCTGTTCTGGACCGACCCGCCCTCGCTGGCGGTCGCCGGGATGATGGTCTTCATGGGGGCCTGCGGCGCCATCGGCCACTGGCTCCTGATCCTCGCCCATCGCCGCGCGCCGGCCGCCGTGCTCTCGCCCTTCATCTATACGCAGATCGTGTGGATGATCGCGCTGGGCTGGCTGATCTTCGGCGACCTGCCGCATCCGGCGACGCTGGTGGGCGTTGCCATCGTCGCCGCCTCCGGGCTCTATCTGCTGCAATACGAGCGGCGCCGGCCCATGGTGGGCTGATTGTCCGCCTTGGACGGACGACCGACCGATGGCGCAGACCGACATCCTGATGATGGGGCCCATGCTCCCGCTGGTCATGACGGGGCTCGAAGGACGCTTCCGCGTCCACCGCCTCTGGGAGCAGGAGGACCCGGACGCGTTCCTGCGCGATAAGGGCGCGGCCATTCGCGGTGTCGCGGCCGCGGTCAGCCGCCGGCCGGTGCGGGCTGAGATCATCGCGGCGCTGCCGAACCTGGAGATCGTCGCCAATTTCGGCGTCGGCTACGAGAATGTCGACGTCCTGGCCGCCGCCCGGCGCGGCGTCGTCGTCACCAACACGCCGGACGTCCTCACCGAGGAGGTGGCGGACCTCTCCGTCGGCCTCGTCATCGCCACGGTGCGCCGCATCCCCGAGGCCGACCGCTACCTGCGCGAGGGCCGTTGGCCGGAGGCGCCGTTCCCGCTCACCGGCACGCTGCGCGGCAAGACCGTCGGCATCCTCGGCCTCGGTCGGATCGGGCGGGCTATCGCCACCCGGCTGGAAGCCTTCGGCCTCGCCATCGCCTATTGCGGCCGCCGGCGGCAGGACGACGTGCCTTATGCCTACCACCCGGACGCCGTGGCCCTCGCCGGGGCCTGCGACATCCTCGTCGTCGTGACGCCGGGCGGCGAGGAGACGCGAAACCTCGTCGACGCCAGGGTCCTCAAGGCGCTCGGGCCGGACGGCATCCTGATCAATGTCGGACGCGGCAGCGTGGTGGACGAGCCGGCCCTGATTCAGGCCCTGAAGGACGGCACGATCGCCGCGGCGGGGCTCGACGTCTTCGCCGACGAGCCGCGCGTGCCGGACGCCCTGATCGCCTGCCCCAACACGGTGCTGCTGCCCCATGTCGCCTCGGCCTCGCAGCACACCCGCGATGCCATGGGCCAGCTCGTGGTCGACAACCTCGTATCCTGGTTCGAGGGCCGCGGCCCCGTGACGCCGGTGGCGGAGACGCCCGTCCCCGCGCGCTGACGGCTCAGCCCCAGCCGCCGATCTCCTTGAGGCGCCGGATCTGCCGGCCCTCGCCGTCGAAATTGGCGGGGTCGAGCCAGGCTTCGAACGCGGCGCGGCGGGACGGCCATTCGCGATCGAGCATCGAGAACCAGGCGGTGTCGCGGTTCCGGCCCTTGACGATCATGTGCTGGCGGAAGACGCCCTCGAAGGTGAAGCCGAACCGCAAAGCCGCCGCCTTGGAGGGCTCGTTGCGATCGTCGCATTTCCATTCCAGCCGCCGGTAGCCGAGATCGAAGCCGATCGAAGCGGCGAGGCAGATTGCCTCGGTGGCGACGATCGTGCGCTGGAGCGCCGGGGGGAACGCGATGTACCCGACCTCGAAGACGCCTTGGGCCGGGCGCACCTCCATCAGGAGGAGGTGCCCCATCGCCCTGCCGCTGGCCCGGTCGATGACGGCATAGGGATAGGCCGAGGGCGGCCGGGCGCAGAGCTCGGCGAGGATCGCCCGGTAGGTCCCCTCGTCCTTCGGAGCGGGTGCAGAGAGGAAGGTCCACATCTCCGGATGTGGCAGGACGAAGCCGGCGAGGTCTGAAAGATGCCGCTCCGGATCGAGGCGCTCGAGCCGGGCATGGCGCCCCTCCCGAAAGGCGGGGTCGGGCGCCGGTCGCGGAGTCCAGTCGGCAAGGTCCATGGTCACGTGGAACGGCTCCGAACAGGTCTGTCCACGGAACGTTCCACCCGGTGGGCGTCAAGGGACAAAACGGCGTCAACGCGGCGCTTTTACGGCAAGTGTGGCATTTCACGCATAGCCATAAACGCGACGCGGGCTCTACATGCGCGCAAGGTCTGGCGCGCCGCCGATTCGGCGCGTGAACGATATTGGAGATGCGGGATGCGGGTGAAAGCGGTCCTTGCCAGCGTATTCCTGGCTTTGGTCGTCGCTGGTTGCCAATACCAGCCGGTTGCCGACCCTCAGGTCAGCCCCCGGGACCAGAAATGGATCGAAATGGCCGGCACCGCGCCAGTCGATCGTCAGTTCGAACGCTACATGATCGACGATCCGACGGGCGAAAAGCCTGGCACGATCGTCGTCGATACGTTCCACCGCTACCTTTACTACGTGATGGATAACCGCAAGGCGATCCGCTACGGCGTGGCCGTCGGCGACGAGGCCTTCGGCTGGACCGGCACCGCCACGATCCAGCGCAAGGCGGAATGGCCGAACTGGAACCCCCCGGCCGAGATGAAGCAGCGCTGGCCGCATGTGCGCTTCACCTCCGGCGGCCCCAACAGCCCGCTCGGCGCCCGCGCGCTCTATCTCCACGACGAGACCGGCAAGGACACGCTCTACCGCATCCACGGCACCAACGAGCCGGAGAAGATCGGCCAGGCCGTGTCGTCGGGCTGCATCCGCATGCGCAACATCGACGTGGTCGACCTCTACAACCGCGTGAAGCTCGGCGCGAAGGTCGTCGTCAAGTAAGCTTCGGCCCGATGGCCGGAACGTCGAGGGGCGCCCATGGGGCGCCCCTTTGTCATTGGTGGAACTGAGAAAACCGCGTTCCCCGGCGATCCTGCCGGATCAGGAGAACATGTTGTCCTTGCGCAGGAGCGGCGGCAGCTCGCGCTGCGCCGGCTGGCGCGCCGGCGCCGGCTTGCCATAGCGCGCGGCAGCCGCGACGGCGGCGATCCCGATGGCGGAGAAGCCGTTCTGGCTGGTCTGCGCGGCGGGCTCGAGCCGCAGCTGCGGCTGGTGTTCGCGAGGATCGAAAGCTTGTCCCATGGTCCTTTGCTCAGGTAACGCGGCCTCCCCGGCCGCGGATGAGGTGTTCTCCCGGATCGGGGGCACGCTGATGGCCCGATTGCGGCCCCTTCGTGACGCCCCATCCCGCAGGGGAAGGGAGGCTCAGGGTGTGGCCTTATCGTTAACGTTTCCTTGCGCCGGCGCGAACTGGCAAATCCGGTAGCCGGACCGGCGAACGGCCATGTCCAGATGCATGTGGTCGGCGTGGTACCGGTCCGCGCCATGCCCGAGGACTGTGGAGAACCGCGCGCAGGTCAGCATCCGGTAGCCCGCATCGGAGGGCACGACGATCTCGGAGCCTGGCCTTCCCGAAGCGTCCGCCATCCGCAGGCCCCTGATGTCCACCGCGTTGCCGGTACCGTGTTCGCTGAGCTTGGCGCCCGGCATGCGGTTGCGCGGCCGGCATTCATAGCCGGCACCGGTCACGAGCGCGGCGACACGGCTCGTCGGGCCATGCTTCGCCAGATCCCGTACCCAGGCGGCGAGCGCGGCCGCCGCGGCGCAATTGACAACGGGCGGGGCCTCGAACGGGACCCAGCGCTCTCCTTCCACGCGGACGCGGCGGAGTGTGACCGGGTTTGCGATGCCGCAACCGCCGGCACCGGACACGGCATCGCCAGCCAACGCCTCGATGCCGGGATCGGCCAGCACGGCGGCGCAGGCGGGATCGATGACAGGCCTTGCCGGCTCGGCGGGTAGCGCCTGCTGCTCGTCGGGAACGGGATTCAGGTCCGGCGGCCGGCGCGGTGGTTCGGGCATGGCGGCGAAGACGCTGCCGGAGACGCAGACGAGGACGACAACGATGGACGGGAGCAGCAGCCTCGGGCACGCCATCCCTTGCACATGGCGCGCCGCATCGTCCGGACAAGCTTGCCGCTAGGCTGCAGCCGGCGGCGGCACGAACCCGCCGGTCAGGGTCTCGACCATGCCGGCAACCGCGATGGCCGTCCGGTCCGCTCCCTCGGCAGCGACGATCTGGACCCCGGCGGGCAGACCCTGCCGGTTGCGCAGGACCGGCGCCACCGCCGCCGGCAGGTGACAGAGCGTCGCCAGCGACGACCAGATCAGGAAATCGAAATAGGGGCGCGGCACGCCGTCGACGTCGAGGCTGCGGGCGTGGAAGTCCGGCGTCGCGTCGTGGGGGATTGCCACGACCGGCGCGGGCGGCATCAGCACCACGTCGTAGGATTGGAAAAATTCCTCCCAGGCCCGCTTGAAGCCGGCGCGAGCCTCTTGCAGCCGGCGCCAGGTCCCGACGTCGAGACGCGCGCCGCGGGCCTGCAGCGCCCGGTGAGAGCGGTCCTCGGGGGCGAAGTCCTTCGCCGCCTCGGCCAGGCGGTCGCGGATTTTCTGCGGCAGGCCGGCGGCGACAATGGCGTGATTGATCAGCGCGTAGGTCTCGAACATCTCGGCGAAGGACGCGGCGGGGCGTGCCGCCTCGTCCACCTGCGCGCCCTCGCGGGCGAGGAGGTCCGCCGCCTTCTCCACCGCTTCGCGCACGTCGCCCTGAACCGGGGCGAACGTGTCGTGGGACCAGAGCGCGACGCGCAGGCCGCGCGGCGATGTCCGGCTCGGCGAAGGCAGGCGCGGTCGCACGCCGTCCAGCCGCGGCGGCCCGGCGATGACGTCAAGGACGAGGTCGAGGTCCCGCGCGCTGCGGGCCAGCGGGCCGGCCACGGTGAGATCGGATTCCGCGTTGATGCCCGGCGCCGGCGGCACGTGGCCGCGCGTGGAGACGAGCCCCCAGGTCGGCTTCAGGCCGAAGATCCCGCAGGCATGGGCCGGCCAGCGGACCGAGCCTCCGAGATCGGAGCCGACCTCGAAAGCGGCGAGCCCGGCGGCGACCGCAGCCGCCGCGCCGCCTGACGAGCCGCCCGGCGAGCGCGCGATGTCCCACGGATTGTTGGTGGCACCATGGATGGGATTGGTGGCCTGGAAGTCGCCGGAGAAGGGCGGCACGTTGGTCTTGCCGACGATCACGGCGCCCGCCGCCCGCAGCCGCGCCACCACCACCGCATCGGCCTCCGGCACGCGGTCCCGGAAGGCCGGCGCCCCCGCGGTGGACACGATGCCCGCCACGTCGAACGCGTCCTTGATCGTGATGGGAAGGCCTTCCAGGGCTCTTGCCTCTCCGGCCGCGATACGCCGGTCGCTTTCGGCGGCGGCGCGGACCGCGCCGTCCGGATCCAGCGCGACGACGGCGTTAAGGGACGGATTGATGCGGTCGATCCGCTCGAGGGTCACGGACAGGAGTTCGGCGCATGAAAGCTCCCGCCGCAGCAGGGTCTCGCGCAGGCCGGTGGCGTCGCGCATATGCAAGGTCACGACTGGCCGTCCAGTTCCCGCGCCGCGCCACGCCAGCTGAGCACGATCCGCTCCAGTTCCGCCACGTCGGATGGCGGCAGGCTGCCGAGCGTTTGAGCGACGTAATCGGCCTGCACGGCGAGCCCGGCCAAGGCGAGTTCCCGCCCCTTGTCAGTCAGGTGCAGCGCGTGGGAGCGACGGTCCCCCGGGATCGCGCGGCGCTCCACGAGCCCCGCCTCGACCAGCCGGTCCACCAGTCCCGATACGTTGCCCTTGGTGACGTAAAGCCGCTCGGCCAGTTCCTGCTGGGTCGCCCCCTCGCGTTCGGTCAGCGTGGAGATCAGGTCGAATTGCGGGATCGAAAGGCCGATCGCGCGCAGACGCGCGCCCATCGCGGTGGTCAGGCGCTGTTGCAGCCGCACGAAGCGCAGCCAGACCCGCGTCGGATCCGGCGCCTCGTCCCGCCTCGCAGCCTTGTCCCCCATGCCGCCGCCCCCAAGCCCAGCCGCCGCGAGCCGCGACGGTTCACATGGAAACTATCGGCTGGCAACCGGCTTGGCGAGACCTCTCATTCCGCCGGCGTCCCGGCAGCGGCGTTGCTCCGCTCCGCCTGCCGTGCCGCCCGGCGCATCATCCGCGCCTCGCGTCGGCCTCGCCGCCACTCGCTGGCACGGGCAATCAGCATCAGCGCGGCGGGCGTCACGATCAGCGTCAGGACCGTCGCGAAGCCGAGACCGAACACGATGGCGGTCGACAGATGCACCCACCATTGCGTGGACGGGGCGCCGATGGCGACATCGCGGGTGACGAAGTCGATGTTCACCCCGAAGGCGATGGCGAGGACGCCCAGCACCGCCGTCACGGCCGTGAGAACGACCGGGCGAGCACGCTCGCGGCAGGTCTCCAGGATGGCGTCGTAAGCGTTGACGCCCTCCCGCCGCAGCCGGTCGTAGGTGTCGATCAGAACGATGTTGTTGTTCACGATCACGCCCGCATTGGCGATGATGCCGATGCCGGTCATGACCACGCCGAAGGCCTGGCCCATGATCATGAGGCCGATCAGCACGCCGATCGTGGACAGGACCACGGCGGACAGGACCAACAGAACGCTGCTGAACTTGTTGAACTGCGCCAGCAGGATCGCGAAGATCAGGAAGATCGCCGCGCCGAACGCCTTCATCAGGAACGCGCCGGCCTTCTCGCGCTCCTCGTCCTCGCCCTTCAGCCTGAACGTCACGCCGTCTACCGGGTTCTTCGTGACCTCGGCCAGCACGGCCTGCTGGACCGCGGCCGTCTGGACGCCCTCCGCCACGTTGGCGGTGACGGTGACGACCCGCTGACCGCCGACGCGGTTGATGAGGCCGACCTTCTGCTCGGGCACGCGCTTGACGAAGTTGGTGATCGGCACCGCGCCCATGGCGGTGTTCACCCGCAACTCGTCGAGCTGGTCGAGGTTGCGGCGGTTCTCCGGGAATCGCACCAGGATATCGACGGCCTTGTCGGTGTCGTTGGGCCGGTATTCGGAGACCTTCACACCATTGGTGACGAGCTGGACCGCCGTGCCGACGGTGGACGGCGAGGCGCCGAACTTGGCGGCCTCGCTCTTGTCCACCTGCAGCTTCCAGTCGATGCCGGGCAGCGGCAGGCCGTCGTCCACGTCCCGCGTATCGGGCCGCGAGCGCAGCAGCTCCGCCGCCTTCTGCGCGGTGGCCTTCAGCTTGGCGGGATCGTTGGACGCGATCTGCAGCGTGATCGGCTTGCCAGTGGGCGGGCCGGCCTTGGGCTTGGTCACCTCGATGATCACGCCGGGGATGTCGGCCGTCGCCTTGCGGATATCCTCCATGATGACGGAGGCCTTGCGCCGCTCGCGCCAATCGACGAATTCGAACTGGACGGTGCCGACCGTGTCTTCCGTCACCTCGTTGGAGCCGCGCTGGCCCTCGCCCGCGCGGGCATAGATGGTGCCGATCTCCGGCATCGTCTGCAGGTGCTGCTCCACCTGGCGCACCAGCGCGTCCTTCTCCGAGATGGAGAGGTTGCCGCGGGCGCGTACCTGGACGAGCGCATAATCGGGCTCGACCTCGGGGAAGAATTCCACGCCGTTGCCGAACCGCCCATATGAGAAGATGACCCCGACCAGCAGCGCCATCGCGGCCAGCAGGGTCACGCCCGGATGGCGCAGCGACAGCTTCACCGTGCGCATATAGAGGCTGTTGTCGGCGACGCTGTCGTCATGCGCGGGGGCGGCACGTCCCAGCATCGCGCCGAGCGTCGGCGTGAAGAACAGCGCGACGACCAGCGAGGCGGAAAGCGTCGCGATCAGTGTCAGCGGCATGTACTTCATGAACTCGCCGACGATGCCCGGCCAGAACATCAGCGGAGAGAAGGCCGCGACGCGTGTCGCCGTCGCGGCGATGACCGGGCCCGCCATGCGCTTGGCCGCCAGCGAATAGGCCGCCTTGGGATCCATGCCTTCCGCCATGCGCCGCTCGGCGAATTCGGAGACGATGATCGCGTCGTCCACCAGCATGCCGACCGCCAGGATCAGCGAGAACAGAACGACGATGTTGACCGTCAGGCCCGCGAGCTGAAGACCCAGGATACCTGCCAAGAACGAGGCCGGAATGGCGATGCCGATGAACAGCGAGGCGCGCCCGCCCAGCGAGACCAGCATGATGACGATGACGAGCAGGACCGCGGTGATCACGCTGTTCTGCAACTCGTGCAGCATCGAGCGGATGTCCTTGGACTTGTCCTGTGTGAAGGCCACCGTAACCGTCTGTGGCCACACCTTCTGCAATTCGCTGACCACCTTCTTCACCTGGTCGACGGTCTCGATCAGGTTGGCGCCGGTGCGCTTGACCACCTCGACCGCGATGGCCGGCTTGCCGTTGATCCGCGTGATCGAGGTCGCGTCCTTGAAGGTCGGCCTCACCTCGGCGACATCGCCGAGCGTCACCGAGGCGGAGCCGGTGGCAGCGATCGGGAATTTCAGGACGTCGACCGGATTCTCGATCAGGGACGGCACCTTGACGGCGAAGCGACCGCTGGAGCCTTCGAGCGCGCCGGCGGCGACCAGGCTGTTGCCGGCATTGAACGAGGCGATGAGCTGGTCCAGCGAGATGCCGTAGCTCTTCATCAGCATCGGCTCGGCGATGATCTCCACCGCCTCGTCGCGCGCGCCGCGCAGCTCGGCCGAGAGCACGCCGGGCACCTGCTCGATCGCCGTCTTGGCGTCGCGTGCGACCCGCAACAGCGTTCGCTCGGGCACGTCGCCGCCGAGGCCCACGACGAGCACCGGGAAGAGCGAGAGATTGACCTCCTGGACCTTCGGTTCGTCGGCATCGCGCGGCAATTCACGCCGCGCGTCGTCCACCTTGGCGCGCACGTCCGCCAGCGCGCGGCCGGAATCGAAGCCGGCCTCAAACTCCACCAGCACGTAGCCGCCGCCCTCGTAGGACGCCGACCGCATCTCCTTGATGCTGGACACGCTCTTCAGCTGCGTCTCCAGGGGACGCAGGATAAGGCGCTCGGCATCCTCCGGGCTGATGCCGCGCTGGGTCACGTTCACATAGATGATCGGGACCTTGACGTCGGGCTCGGCCTCCTTGGGGATCGACTGGTAGGCCAGGAAGCCCGCGACCAGGAGGAAGAGCAGCGTCGCCAGCGTCAGGCGCGCATGGGAGATGGCATAATCGACGGGATTGGCCATGACGGCATCCTGTTATGTTTGCGCAAAGCGGGCGGTCAGCCCAGCGGGATGTCCGCGGGCACCGGCTTCACCTGCTGCCCTTCCTTCACGAAATCCTGGCCCTGCACGATGACCCGGGCACCGTCGCTCAGGCCGGTGAGCCAGAGGAACTGCGCGCCGTCCTCAGCGATGCCGACCGGCACGAAGGCGACCTTGTCGCTCTCGGCGACAACCCGCACGCCCAGGCGCCCGTCGCCGGCGAAGGTGAGCGCCGAGCGGGGCACACGCGCGGCCTTCTGCGGCGAGAGCGTCAGGATCGCCTCGGCCGTGACGCCGTCCGGCATGCTCCCGTCCGGATTGCGGATCTCGATATCGACCCGGTAGGTCCGGGTCTGCGCGGAGGCGGTGCGCGAGATGAAGCGCACGCTGCCCTCGGCCGTCTGGCCCGTGACCAGCTTCACGCGCGCCTTGTCGCCCACCTTCACGCCGCCGAGCTGCGTCTCGGCGATCTCGACCACCGCAAGCATCGGATCCAGCGCCACGATCTCTGCGACGGTGGCGCCGGCCTGCAGCGCCTGGCCCTGCTCCACCGGCACCGTGTTGACGATGCCCGAGATCGGCGCGCGGACATCGCCCTTCTGCAGCTCGACATTGGCCTGAGCCAGTGCCGCCTCGGCGCTCTTCAGCTCCGCCTCCAGCTGCGGCCGGTTGATCGCGGGCAGGTTGCCTTGCTCGATCAGCCGGATGCGGGCCGACAATTCAGCCTGCCGCTGCTCCAGCTTGGCGCGGGCCTGGGTGACCTGCGCCTCCCGCGCCTCGTCGGACAAGACGGCCAGCACGTCTCCCGCCTTCACGGCCGAGCCGCGGCGGACCTTCAGATCGTTGATGATGCCCGGCGCCCGCGCGATGGCTGCCGCCTTCCGGTCGGCCTCGGTGCGGCCGGACAGGGTGATCGTGCGCGCATGGGTCTCGACCTTCGCCGTGAAGACGGCGACCTGGAACAGGGGCGCGGCCTGCTGGGCTACGGCCGCCCGTTCGGAGGCAGGCTTGGGTTCGTCCTTGCCCAGCACGCCCGAGCCGATCCAGACGGCGGCGCCGATGACGAGAACGATGGCGGTGATGCGGCTGCCTTTCATGGCACGGGCTCCGGAGTGCAGTCCTTGAGGGCGCAGCGGCCGGACAGAAGCGCGCCGATGACGGCCAGCACGTTGTCCACCTCGCGCGAGGCGTCGAAATCGGAAACGATGGCCCGCCGCACGAACAATCCATTGGCGAGCGTGGAAACAAGGACCGCGACGTCGTGCGGGTCCAAGGAAGGATCAATGCGGCCCGCGGCGCGCGCCTGCGCGAAGACCTGCGTCATTCGCCCGACGGCTTCGCGCTCGAACGTGCCGGCCACGTCCGCGAAGTCGGCATCGCGGGTCGCCTCGGCCCAGATCTGGAGCACGAGCACGGCCTTCTCGCGCGGCTCTTCACGGAAATGCTTGTGCCCCAGCGCCCTCAGCGCCGCCATGACGTCGTCCGCCGACGCCAGGACATCGAAATCCTGCGCCATCGCAGCCCGGTCACGCTCCGCGAGCCCGGCGACCAGCGCATCCTTTGACGGAAAATAGCGGTAGAGGTTGCCCGCGCTCATGCCGGCCTCGGCGGCCACGTCCTGCATAGTGGTGCGGTGGAATCCCTCGCGCACGAAACACCGTTCGGCCGCATCCAGGATGCGGTCGGCGCGGTTGACGGGTCCGTCCGCATCGAAGGCGGCGGGAGGGATCGGCATCGGTCTCACCAATGAGAATGAACGTTCATTCTCAGGTGGTGTCCATGCCCGGCTTCCGCAAGCCGGACAAGCGCGAAGTACTGATGAAAACAATCAGCGCGGGTGATGACCCGCGCTGATCGTGGATGTTCGAAGGAATGGCCGGATCAGCTCGGAGCAGGCGCCACGCCCTGTGCCCCCCGCCGGGCCCGCAGGACCTGGAGCACCAGGATCGGCGATGCGATCGCGATACCGATCAGGGAACTCGTCAGTCCGGGCGCCACGGTGGGAAGGGCCGCCAGCGCGATGACCCACCGTTCCCAAGCCTTCAACGGGGCCAGCGCGTAGCCCGCGAAGGACATGGACAGGAGCAGGATGCCGATCGCGCAACACACCGTGGTCACGATGAAGTCGAACCAGGTGAAGTCCTTCGTCACGATCAGCATGGCCGGTCCGTAGACGAAGACGAACGGCACCAGCGCCTTGCCGAGGCCCAGGCGGAAGGCCGTGTTGCCTGTCTTGAACGGATCGGCGCCCGCCATCGAGGCCCCCGCATAGGCGGCGAGCGCCACCGGCGGGGTGATGTCGGCCAGCACGCCGTAATAGAAGACGAAGAAATGGGCCACGATCGGCTCCACGCCCAGGAGGCCGAGCGTGGGCGCCGCAACGGTCACCATGATGATGTAGTTGGCCGTCGTCGGAACGCCGCATCCGAGCAGGATGCAGACGAGGGCCGTCATGACGAGCGTGAAGAACAGGGTCATGCCCTGCTGGGACGCCAGGAAGGCCGGCATGTAGACGGAGACGGTCTGGGCGATCTCCGTGGCGAAGCTGGTCACGATATACGAGATCTTGAAACCGACACCGGTCAGCGTGACCACGCCGACGATGATGCCGACCACGGCTGCAGCCGCGCCGACACCGATGGCGTATTTCGCGCCGACGACGAAGCCGTCGATCATGTCGATCACATAGGCCTTGTGCTGCGCGTCCTTGAGCCAGGCCATGACGCCAAGCGCCGGCACGACCAGCAGCATCGGGATCGAGAACCAGAGCTGGGTCGTGATCCCGAGGGCGACGGATGCCACCAGAGCCGCGAAATAAGCGACCGTGATGAGCGGCGACCGGCCCAGGCCGACGACGAGGCAGGCCGTGATGCCCCAGAACGCCGCGAGATAGGGCGTGTATCCGGAGAACAGGATCAGCAGCAGCGCCGCCAGCGGCATGATGGTCGGCCAGCGTTCGCGGATCACCTGGCGGGCATTCGGCATTTCCTCGGCCGTCATGCCGCGCAGGCCGCGCTTCTTGGCCTCGAAATGGACCTGCGTGAACACGCCGAAGAAGTGCATGAAGGCCGGAACGATGGCCGCCAGGATGACCGAGGTGTAGGAAATCCCCAGGAACTCGACCATGAGGAACGCCGCGGCGCCCATGATCGGCGGGGTGATCTGGCCGCCGGTGGAGGCGGTCGATTCGACCGCCGCCGCGAAATAGCGCGGATAGCCGAGCCGGATCATGGCGGGAATGGTGAGCGAGCCCACCGTCACCGTATTGGCGATGGACGAGCCCGAGATCATGCCGAACAGGGCCGATCCAAAGATCGAGACCTTGGCCGGGCCGCCCGAATAGCGGCCGGCCACGCAGGAGGCCAAGTCGATGAAGAGCTTGCCGAGGCCGATCCGCGTGGCGAGCACGCCGAACAGCACGTAGTGGAAGACGTAAGTGGCCACCACGCCGAGCGCGATGCCGTAGATGCCCTGGCTGGTCAGATAGAGGTGGTTGACGATGTTGGACCAGCTGGCGCCCGGATGGACGAGGATGCCCGGCATCGAGGGGCCGAAATAGGCGTAGAGCATCACCAGGATGGCGATGACCGGCAGCGGCCACCCGACCGAGCGGCGGACCGCTTCCAGCAGCGAGAGGATGCAGATCGTCCCCATAGCCACGTCGAGCGTGGACGGATTGCCGACGCGGAACGCCAGATCCTCGAAGATCCACGGCACGTAAAGGCTGGATATCGCCGCCGCGGCGCCGATCAGCCAGTCCAACGGGCTGATCCCGCCGGGCTTGTACCATTTATGCTCGGGAAGTTTTTCTTGGTCGCTCTTGAACGCCGCGAAGACGATGAAGATCAGACCGACCACGAACGCCATATGGATGCCGCGATGGGTGATCTCGCGCATCAGGCCGTAGCCGGCAGTGTAATAGTGGAAGGCCGAAAGCGTGAAGAGCAGGCCTGCGACGAGCCAGCCGGTCCCGTAGGTCAGCGGACGGAACCGCATTTCGGGATCGAACTTCTCCTCCAGCGCCTGCGGATCCGGGATCGTGTCGAGATCTGACGGCGCCGGATGCGCCGAATGGGTTGTGGACATCGGAACAAGCCCCCGCGGCGGCGGCACGCGATGCGCGCACAAGCCCCGCTTGCGACGTTACATGCAAAAAAGGGCGGGTGGCGATAGCCGCCTCCCGCCCTGCTGGATCAGGCCGATCAGTTGATCGCGCCGATCTCCCGGTAGAACTTCTTGGCACCCTCATGGATCGGGATGCCGGCGCCCAGGAGGGCCGTCTCCTTGCGGATCATCTTGCCCTTGGCATGGCCGGCATCGAGCGCCGCGCGGGTCTTGTCGCTCCACAGCGCCTTGGTCACGGCGTAGACCGTATCGTCGGAAACCTTGGCGGTCGTGATCCACTGGGCGCCGACGGCGAGCGTCTGCGTGCGCGGAACGTCCTTGTAGGTCCCCTCCGGAATGACGTCGGCGGAGAAGAAGGAATAATCCGAAATGATCTTCTGGGCGGCGGCGCCGGAGATCGGGACGATCGACACGCCGCCGCCGGTCGCGGCCAGCTCGGTGATCGCGCTGGTCGGGTAGCCGCCGACGAAGAAGAACGCGTCGAGACCGCCGTCGCGCATCTTCTCGGCCGCCTGGCCAGGCTTCATGTACTCGGCCTTCACGTCCTTTTCGGTGATGCCCACCGAGCCCAGGATGATCTTGGCGTCGACCAGCGTGCCGGAGCCCGGCTCGTCCAGCGAGACGCGCTTGCCCTTCAGATCCTCGAGGGACTTGATGTTGGCGCTCTTGGCCGCGACGAGATGGATGCTCTCCGGATACAGATTGGCCAGAAGCCGCAGGTCCTTGAGGGCCGGCTTGCCTTCGAAAAGGCCGGTACCCGTATAGGCCCAGTAAGCGACGTCCGCCTGACTGAAGCCGGATTCCAGGGCGCCGCCCGCGATCGAGTTGACGTTGGCGACGGAGCCGTTGGAGGCCTGCGCCGTCAGGATCAGCTGAGGGGGCTGCGAGATGGCGTTCGCGATGAGCCCGCCGACCGGGTAGTAGGTGCCGGACGTGCCGCCCGTTCCGATCCGGAAGAAGGCCGGCGCCTGCGCCAGCGCCTTGCCACCCAGAAGCGAGGCAGCGCCGAGGCCGAGGCTGAGCCGTGCCAGATCGCGGCGATTGATGGTGAAAGTCATGACCGTGTCTCCCGCTGGTCAATGATGGACCGGGAGAGACTACGGCTGGCAGAACCGGCGTCTAGGCACGAAAACGGGCTTTCAGGGTCGAAAGACCCGAAACTCCGATGCGATTTTTCGATTGGCGGTACGTGGGCCCGGCCGCCAGGCCGGACTCACGTCGCACGCCGTACAGTCAGATCCGCCCAAGCAGGACCAGGATCAGCACCACGACCAGCACCAGGCCAAGGATACCCGACGGCCCGTAGCCCCAGCCTCGGCTGTAAGGCCAAGCCGGGACGGCGCCCAGCAGCAGCAGGACGAGAATGATGAGAAGGATCGTGCTTATGGTCATTTGCCGCTCCTCGCTTGTCGCGTATCCGGCTGTAGTCAGCCCGCGATGGAAACGCGGCTAAGCGAGCCGGGTTCCCCTGCCTGCAAGCGAAACCGCGACCAGCCTCACCCATTGGCATCCACTGATACCCTTGAAGGGACAAGCGGGAATGCGGGACACTCCAAGGTCGCGAACGAGAAGCTCCCGCAACCGGAAGGAATGGAATTCTTTCAGATAAATGAGTGTGTTAGCTCGGTTCGATAACCAAGCATTCATTCTCTTCGGTCTAAGGATGGCCATTGCCTGAGGGCGGGCGCATCCCGATGCCGCCGGCCGACGATTGGATAGTCGGATTGCTGATCGTTGATCCCCGGCCCATGGCCACCCCTTCCCTGACACTCGCCCTGCGAGGGTGGAGCCCATGAGGAACAAGGCCCTGGCCGGTCTGCCCATGTCCGTTGAAGACGACGGCGAAAACACGATGAGCGTATCGCTGGACCTGCCCGGCCATATCGTGGTGGGCGAACGGCGCTATGCCGGCACGATCCTTTATCGCGCCACGATGGAGGGCCTCTGGTTCCGCGGGGACGTCGAGGTGCCGGTCGGCGATGTCCATATCACCCTGCGTGGCATGAGCCGCGTCCATTGCCGGGTCGTCCGCTCGCTCGGGACGCATTTCGTGGCCATGCCGGTGGACGGTCAGGAGATGCGGAACATGGCCTCCCAGGTCGTGGCCGCGGCCCAGGCCCAGATGGCGGCGGTGCGCCGCCGCCACGAGCGGGTCGTGCCAAGCAACAAGGCCACGACCGTGACGCCCATCGGCGGCGTACCGCTTCCTGCCGAGATCATCGACATCTCCATATCGGGCGCGGCGGTGCGCATCGCGCAGAAGCCGCAGGTGGGCACCACGGTGATGATCGGCCGTCACGAAGCGCACGTGGTGCGCCATCTGCCGGAAGGCTTCGCGGCCGAGTTCGACCGCCCGCTGGTGCTCGTCACGCCTGAAATCGAACTCTAGCAGCCGGCGTCTTCACCCCTCGGAAACCAACCGGCCCCATCATGGCGTGTGAAAGCTGCCGCGGGCGTGCCTTACAGGATCGACGATGAGCGCATACAGCAACGAAGCCGGCGTTTCCCTCAACGAACTCGTGGCGTTCCGGCTCGGCGATCAGGAATTCTGCATCGACATCCAGACGGTCAGCGAGATCCGCGGCTGGACGCCCGCGACGCCCCTGCCCCAGGCTCCGGACTTCGTACCCGGCGTGATCAACCTGCGCGGCGCGGTCCTGCCGGTGATCGACCTCTCGCGCTTCCTGGGCTTCGGGCCGACCGAGCCGACTGCGCGCCATGTCATCATGGTCGCCCGCGTCGGCAACGAGGCCGTCGGCCTTCTGGTGGATGGGGTCAGCGAGATCCTGGCCATCAAGAACGAGGAGGTCCAGGCAACCCCCGCCGTGGTCGCCGACAGCGGTGCCCGGTTCGTGAAGGGCCTCATCACCGTGGAAGGCCGGATGATCGGCATCATCAGCCTGGCCGACATGACGGCCCCCACCATGCATTGATGGTTCCTCGCCGTTTCGGGCGAGGGATCAGACGAGGCCGGGGTCGATGGCCGGGCGTGGGTCCAGCCAGCTCGGCGTGGGCAGCCCCTTCTCGCGCAGGAAGGCCGGATTGAAGAGCTTGGACTGGTAGCGCGTGCCGTAATCGCACAGGATCGTCACGATCGTATGCCCTGGCCCGAGTTCGCGGGCGAGCCGGATGGCACCCGCCACGTTGATGCCCGACGAGCCGCCCAGGCAAAGGCCTTCGTCCTTCAGAAGCCCGAACACCACGTCCAGCGCCTCGGCATCGGGGATCTGGAAGGAATGGTCCGGACTGAAGCCCTCCAGGTTGGCGGTGATGCGTCCCTGGCCGATGCCCTCGGTAATCGAGGAGCCTTCGCTCTTGAGCGTCCCGGTCGTGTAGTAGGAGTGGAGCGCTGCGCCCATAGGGTCGGCGAGGCCGATTTGGATGCCCGGCCTTGCTGCCCGCAGGGCCTCCGCGGTGCCGGCCAGCGTGCCGCCCGTCCCGACCGCGCAGATGAAGCCGTCCACCTCGCCGCCGGTCTGTTCCAGGATTTCCGGGCCCGTCGTCTCCACATGGGCCTGCCGGTTGGCGACGTTGTCGAACTGGTTGGCCCAAATGGCACCGTTCGGCTCGCTGGCGGCCAGGCGTTCCGCGAGACGGCCGGAGACCTTCACGTAATTGTTCGGATTGGCATAGGGGACTGCCGGGACCTCGACGAGCTCGGCGCCCGCCAGCCGGAGCATATCCTTCTTCTCCTGGCTCTGCGTCTCCGGGATGACGATCACTGTGCGGAAGCCCATGGCGGCGCCCACCAGGGCAAGGCCGATGCCGGTATTGCCCGCCGTGCCCTCCACGATGACGCCGCCGGGCCTGAGCGCCCCCTTGGCGAGCGCATCCTTGATGATGAAGAGCGCGGCACGATCCTTCACCGACTGGCCCGGATTGAGGAACTCGGCCTTGCCGAGAATCCGGCATCCCGTCTCGTCCGACGCGCGCTTGAGCTGGATGAGCGGCGTGTTGCCGATGGCTTCGACGATGCCGTTGCGGATGGTCATTGCGGGGTTCCGGAAGGCGTAACCGGACGGGAAGCCCGGCTTCTGCGCGGTGTTAGGCGCTGCCTGCCTGCATAATATACGGTTTCTGGCGTGTTATTCAATATTTCACGCTGCACACTTGCCCATGTGGGGTGCGACAGGACACAGGCAGAAGAGGGCCGAAGCCTTAGCTGGTCTTCATGATGAAGCTTGTCGCCAGAACCTTGGGATGGGGGCTCGCCGGTGCATTGATCGTACCGGCGGCAGCTTTCTGTGCCGCTCTCCTCTTCGTCGTGCTCGATCCGCGCTGTTCCAGCCCGGGTGATTCCGGCGGCTGCTATATGGGCCTCGCCACGGTCACGATGGCGGCCGTGGTGCCCGGCTTCGTCGGTTTTGCGGGTGTAACCCTGGTGCGCGGCCTCGCCCGCCAGGGCATGTTCAGGCGAATGGCGCACGGCTTGCGCCGGATGCTAGCCCCGCTCCGCCACAACCGTCGTTAGAGCGGTTCCAGCCCTAAAACCCCATCCGCATGTGTGTCGGGACCTGCGGGCTCGCTCGCTTGACTCTTGCCGACAGAGAGTCTTTTTAGAACAAAACAGGAACATAAATGCCATGGCGTCCGACACGATATCGTCGCTTCGCACGCTGCTGGCCCAATGCGGGCCGCTGCCGCGCGCGGCGAACACGCTTATCCCGCTCGGTCCGTCCGGGTTGGACGAAGCCCTCGCGGGTGGCTTGCCGGGAGCTACTCTGCACGAGGCCTTCACCGCCGCCGGCACCCAGGATGCCGCGGCGGCGACCGCCTTTGGCCTGGGTCTGGCTGTCCGTTTCGCGAAGGACCGGCCGATCGTCTGGATTCGGCAGGAATTCTCCGACGTGGAGGCCGGTGGCCCTTATGGCGCGGGCCTCGCCGCCCTGGGGATCGATCCCGACCGGATCATCGTCGTGCGGACAGGGGATCCAGTCCTGGGCCTGCGCGCCGCCGGCGAAGCCCTGCGCTGTCCCGCGCTCGGCGCCGTGCTCATGGAATTCTGGGGACGATCCAAGGCTCTCGACCTCACGGCCACCCGCCGTCTGGCCCTGGCAGCGGAGAATTCGGGGGTCACGCCTGTCCTTGTGCGTCTGGCGGCGGAGCCCGTGCCCAGCGCGGCCATGAGCCGCTGGTCGGTTGCCGCCAGTCCGTCGCAGGCCCTGGAGGGCAATGCGCCTGGCCGTCCGGCCTTTGAGATCGCCTTGTTGCGTCATCGGGCCGGCCTGCCCGGCCAGACCTGGATTGTGGAGTGGGACAGTGAGCAGCGCGCCTTCGACGATCCCGCGCCGTTACCTCGCGCTGTGGATGCCGTTCATGCCCGCCGAGCGGCTGGAGCGGCGTACACGGCGGACTGGCGGCGCGCCGGCTGAAACGCCCCTCGTTCTGGTGGAATCCGCCGGCAACGCGATGCGGCTGGCTGCTGTCAGCCGGTCTGCACAGGCTTCGGGCCTGACGCCGGGCCTGACGCTTGCCGACGCGCGCGCGCGCGTCCCCGGGCTGGACGCCGTCGATCACGACCGGGCGGCGGATGAGGCTTTTCTTTTGGCGATTGCCGAGGATGCCGCGCGCTGGACGCCGCTGGTGGCGGTCGATCCACCCCACGGCCTCGCGCTCGACATCACCGGCTGCGCCCATCTCTTCGGCGGAGAAGGCGGCCTGCTGGCGAAGGTCCCGGCCCGACTTGCCAGAACGGGGCTGACGGTGCGGGCCGCGATCGCCGGCACGCCGGAAACAGCCCGGGCCCTGGCGCGCTTCGGTCCGGGCGGCATCGTGCCGCCGGGCGGTGATGCGGAAGTGGTCCTGAGCCTTCCGGTCGCGGCCCTTGAGGCCGGTGACGAGACGCTGGTCGCTCTGCGGCGGGCAGGTTTCCGGCTGATCGGCGATCTCGCCGGCCAGCCGACCGCGCCCCTTGTCGCCCGGTTCGGCGAGGCCATCGTGGTGCGGCTGCGGCGTATGCTCGGGCGCGAGGACCGCCGCATCACGCCCTTGCGGCCTGCGCCGGTCTGCATGGTGGAGCAGCCTTTCGCCGAACCCATAGCCCGGGCGGAGGACGTCGAGCATTCCCTGCGCCGCCTGGCGGGACGCGCGGCTTTGGTCCTGGAGGCGCGCGGCCAGGGCGGCCGGATTTTCGAGGCCATTTTCTTCCGCGCTGACGGACAGGTCCGCCGCATCGGCGTTGCCACCGGCCGCCCCTCGCGTGACCCGGATGCGATCCTGCGCCTGTTCCGCGAGAAGCTGGATGCCCTCGCCGATCCGCTCGATCCCGGTTTCGGCTTCGACCTGATCCGGCTCGCCGTGCCTCACGTCCAGGACCTTGCGGCCACCCAGCCCGGCTTTGACCGCCAGGCGAAGGAGGACGACGAAGTCGCCGACCTCGTCGATCGGCTGGTCGCCCGGTTCGGCCAGGCGCGGGTGCTGAAATTCGTGGCGGCCGACACCCACGATCCGTTGCGCGCGGCCGCTCTCATCCCGGCGACAGCCTCCTTCAAAGGCGCCGGATGGCTGGGCTCGGAGGCAGGCGAGCCGCCCTGCCGTCCGCTACGCCTGTTCGACCCGCCGCAAGCCATCGAGACGCTGGCCGAAGTGCCGGACGGGCCGCCGGTCCGTTTCCGCTGGCGGCGCGTGCTGCACGAGGTGGCACGGGCGGAGGGGCCGGAACGGATCGCCGCCGAATGGTGGCGCGACCGGATCGGACCGACCCGGGACTATTACCGGGTGGAGGACGCGGCCGGTCATCGGTTCTGGCTGTTTCGGGAAGGGCTGTTCCACCAGGAGGGACCCGTGCCGCGCTGGTACCTGCACGGTCTGTTCGCATGAACCCCGCCTATGCGGAACTCGTGGCCGCCACCAATTTCTCCTTCCTGCGCGGAGCCGCCAAGCCCGAGCACATGGTCATGACAGCGCTGCTGCTGGGCCAGACCGGAATCGGTATCGCCGACCGCAACAGCGTTGCCGGCGTGGTTCGGGCCTATAGCGGGCTCAGGACCTTGCGGGAGACGGGTGTGCCGCCCCCGGAAAAGGTGCGGGAGGGATCGGGGCCGGGCGAATATATCTTTATCGATCATCCCCTTCCCGACGACTTTCCGCTCACGGCGGAAGACCTGCGCCGCATGGCAGGCGCCTTCCGGCTCGCGGTCGGAGCGCGGCTCGTTTTCAGCGACGGCACGCCCGACATCGTCGCCTACCCCCAGGACCGGGCCGGCTGGGGCCGGCTCTGCCGCCTGCTCAGCACCGGCAACCTGCGCGGCCGCAAGGGCGAATGCATCCTGCGGCTGGAGGACCTGATCGCCGCTGCCCAGGGCCTTCTGCTCATCGTCGTGCCGTCCCTGCGGCTCGATAGCCTTCGTGGCCTCCTTGACCAGCTTGCGGAAGCTGCGCCCGGCGCGGTCTGGCTCGGCGCCGCCATGCACCGCCGCGGCGACGACCGCCGGCGCCTGGCCCGGCTGAAGCGGATCGCAGCCGCAGCCGGCCTCCCGCTGCTGGCGATGAACGACGCGCTCTACGACGAGCCCGGCGCCCGCGACCTGCAAGACGTCATGACCTGCATTCGTGAGGGCATGCCCATCGAAAGGGCCGGACGCCTGCTTGAAGCCAATGCCGAGCGGCACCTGAAGCTGCCCGTCGAGATGGCCCGCCTGTTCAAGGATGCGCCGGAGGCCATCGCCGAAACGCAGAACCTTCTGGATCGCATCGGCTTCGATCTCGGTGAACTGCGCTATGACTACCCGGACGAACCCGTTCCGCCAGGCTGGCAGGCCTATGACTGGCTGGAGGAGGTGACGTGGCGCCGCGCCGCCATGCGCTATCCGGAAGGCATCCCTGACAAGGTCGAAGGCCTCCTGAAGGCCGAGCTCGCGCTCATCCGCAAGCTGGAATACGAGCGCTACTTTCTCACCATCCTCGACATCGTCACCGTGGCCGAGGACAAGGGAATCCTGTGCCAGGGGCGCGGCTCGGCCGCCAATTCCGCCGTCTGCTACGTGCTGGGCATCACGGCGGTGGACCCGGTCGACAACGATCTTCTGTTTGCCCGCTTCATCTCCGAGGAACGCCGCGAGCCCCCCGATATCGATGTCGATTTCGAGCATGAGCGGCGCGAGGAGATCATCCAGCATATCTACGCCAAGTATGGCCGCCACCGCGCCGGCATCGCCGCCACCGTCATCTCCTACAGGCCGCGCAGCGCCATGCGCGAAGTGGGCAAGGCGCTTGGCCTCACCGAAGACGTGACCGCGCGGCTCGCCTCCACGCAATGGGGCAGCTGGGGGAACGAAATCCGGGACGAACATGTCCGCCAGGTCGGGCTCGACCCGGCCAATCCGGTGATCCGGCGGGCCCTGACCCTGGCGCGGCGGCTGCTCGGCTTTCCCAGGCACCTGTCGCAGCATGTGGGCGGCTTCGTTCTGGCGCGGCACCGGCTGGACGAGTTGGTGCCGATCGCCAACGCTGCGATGGCCGACCGCACCTTCATCGAATGGGACAAGGACGACATCGACGCCCTTGGCCTCATGAAGGTCGATGTCCTGGCGCTCGGCATGCTGACCTGCATCCGCAAGAGCCTGGACCTGATGCGCGCTCACGGGCTCGAAGATTATGCCCTGCACGAAATCCCGAAGGAGGACCCGGCGGTCTACGGCATGCTCTGCAGGGCCGACTCCCTCGGCGTCTTCCAGGTGGAGAGCCGCGCCCAGATGAACATGCTGCCGCGGCTGAAGCCCCGTGAGCTCTACGATCTCGTGATCCAGGTCGCCATCGTCCGCCCCGGTCCGATCCAGGGCGACATGGTCCACCCCTATCTCAAGCGCCGGGCCGGAATTGAGGCCATCACCTATCCTTCGCCTGCCCCCCCGCACGATCCGGATGAGCTGAAGAAGGTCCTGGAGAAAACCAAGGGCGTGCCGCTCTTCCAGGAGCAGGCGATGAAGCTCGCGATGGTGGCGGCCCGGTTCACCGACGTCGAGGCCAATCAGCTTCGGCGCGCCATGGCGACCTTCCGCCATGTGGGGACGATCGGCAATTTCGAGACGATGATGGTGGAGCGCATGGTTGCCCGCGGCTACGAACGGGGCTTCGCCCAGCGCTGCTTCGAGCAAATCAAGGGCTTCGGCTCCTACGGCTTTCCGGAGAGCCACGCGGCATCCTTCGCCAAGCTCGTCTACATCTCCTCATGGATCAAATGTCACCACCCGGCGGTCTTCGCCTGCGCGCTGCTCAACTCCCAGCCGATGGGGTTCTACGCACCCGCACAGATTGTCCGCGACGCGCAGGAGCACGATGTCGAGGTGCGGCCTGTCGATGTGAACCACAGCGATCACGATTGCACGCTGGAACGGCGCGGAGACGGCAAGCTCGCCCTTCGCCTTGGCTTCCGCCAGATCGACGGGATCGGCGAGGAAGCCGGCCACACCATCGCCGCGCGGCGTGGAGCGGGCTATGCCGACATCGAGGACCTGGCGCGACGCACGCGCCTCCAGGCCCGGATGCTGCGCCGTCTTGCGGATGCCGACGCGATGCGCTCACTGGGCTTGGACCGCCGCGAGGCGCTTTGGGCGGTGCGGCGCCTGCCCGACGACGCGCCGCTTCCTCTCTTTGCCGCCGCGGACGCACGCGATCTCGGGCCCGAGCCGGAGACGCGTCTCGATCCCATGCCGCTCGGCGAACATGTGGCAGCCGACTACCAGACGGTTCGCCTTTCACTGAAGGCGCACCCGATGCAGATCCTGCGGCCGATCTTCCGGGCCGAGCGCATCCTGTCCAGCGCCGACCTCGCCGCCCGCCCGCATGGAGCCAAGGCCCGCTGCGCCGGGATCGTTCTCGTCCGCCAGCGGCCGGGCAAGGGCAACGCCATCTTCATCACGCTGGAGGACGAGACCGGTATCGTGAACGTCGTGCTCTGGGCACGCCTGTTCGAGCGCTTCCGCCGCGACGTCATGGCCTCGCGGCTGATGCTTGTCGAAGGGGAGACCCAGAAAAGCCCCGAAGGCGTCGTCCATCTGATGGCGCGTCGGGTGGAAGACAGAACGGACACGTTGAAGCGCCTTTCCGACATCCACGAGACGCGTACGGAATTCGCCCATGCGGACGAGTTCCTGCACCCGCAACACCCGCGCGGGCCCTCCAGCCATCCACGCAACGTTCGCATCCTGCCGCGCTCGCGCGATTTCCATTGAGGGTAATTGACCTGGGTCCAATGCCGGCACGGGCCTGAACGAGACCCGAAACGACAAAAGCCCCGTCGCGGGGACGGGGCTTTTTGTAAATCTGGTTGCGGGGACAGGATTTGAACCTGTGACCTTCAGGTTATGAGCCTGACGAGCTACCGGGCTGCTCCACCCCGCGTCGAACACCCCAAAAAGGGTGCCTGAAACACAAAACGGCGCCTGGCCGGAAGGCCGTCAGCGCCGCTCATGAGACATCGAAGAAAAGAGGCATGTTTTTGGCAGGCCCGGCAACGACCTACTCTCCCGGGTCTTAAGACACAGTACCATTGGCGCTGAGGAGTTTAACGGCCGAGTTCGGGATGGGATCGGGTTCTGGCTCCTCGCTCAAGCCACCGGGCCGGCGAAAAACATGGGCAAGCAAGGGTCTTTTTATCCGATCCGTGACGGACACGGATCATGAGAACGATCAAGCCGATCGAGCGATTAGTACCAGTAAGCTCAACACGTTACCGTGCTTACACACCTGGCCTATCAACGTGGTCGTCTTCCACGGCTCTCAAGGGAGTACTCGTTTTGAGGTGGGTTTCCCGCTTAGATGCCTTCAGCGGTTATCCCGTCCGTACATAGCTACCCTGCACTGCGGCTGGCGCCACAACAGGTCCACCAGAGGTACGTCCATCCCGGTCCTCTCGTACTAGGGACAGATCCTCTCAATACTCCGACACCCACGGCAGATAGGGACCGAACTGTCTCATGACGTTCTGAACCCAGCTCACGTAC
>JAIXTM010000011.1 GCA_027483945.1 Hyphomicrobiales bacterium
GTCTGCGAGGCGAGCGCCTTCACCTCGGAGGCGACGACGGCGAAGCCCCGCCCGGCCTCGCCGGCGCGGGCGGCCTCGATCGTGGCGTTGAGCGCGAGAAGGTTCGTCTGCTCGGCGATGGCGGTGATGAAGGTCAGGACCTCGCCGATCTTGGCGCTGGAATCGTCCAGCGCCCGCATCAGGGCGGCGGTGGCGTCCACCTCCCGCACGGCCTTGGTGGCCATCTCGGAGCCTTCGTTGAGCTGCAGGCCGATCTCGGCGATGGAGCCGGTCAATTCCTCGGCGGCGGCGGCCGCCATCTGCACGCTCTCGGTGGCGCGGGCCGAGGCCTGGGCGGCGCCCGTGACCTCGCCGACCGTGGCGCTGGCGGCGCCGCGCACGCTCTCGGTCGAGGAGCGCATGACGGCGGCGGCGCCGTTGAGCGCGGCGACGGACGCGTTCATGACGGCGTCGAGGGTGGACGCGGCGGCCTCCAGCTTGGCGGCGGCGGCCTCCTCGCCCTCGCGGGAGGCGATGGCGAGCCGGTCCCTGGTCTGGGCCATGGCATGGCGCAGGAACTTCAGCGAGCGCGCGAGATCGCCGGCGGCGTCGCGGCGCGCGGCGTGCGGCGCGTCGGCGTCCTGGCCGTCCGCGGCGAGGGCGCGGGCATAGGCGACGAGGTCGTCATGGGCCTGCGCCTTGGCGGAGAACCACATGCCGACGAGCGACAGGCCGGTGATGCCGCAGCTCGCGGCGATAAGGATACGCCAGAGCCCGTCGGCGGGCATGAACGCCCAGGGCAGCGCGAAGCCGGCGGCGGCGACCGCAGCGCCGCCGAAGACGGCGACGAGGGACTGGTTCCTCAGCGAGGCGGACGAGGGCAGCGGCTCTTCCCGTTCGTTAAGCGCATGATCGGACATCGAAACAGGGGCCCGCTGAAATCGAGGACGGCCGGAGCCATCGGGGAACGATGCGGCGACCTTGGGCCCGACGTGGTTAAGGTTCGGTAAGCGGCCCGTCGAAACGACAGGCTTTTCCACAGTTTGGCGCGCTCAGGCGCGGCGCAGGGCGGGCGCCGTTTCGGCCAGGCGCCGGCGGGCCTCGGCGACGTCCCGGTGCATCTGCACGATGAGCGCCTCCACATCGGCGAAGCGCTCCTCCGGCCGCAGCCAGGCCATGAACGCGACCTCCATCGTCCGGCCGTAGAGATCGCCGCGGAAATCGAGCAGATAGACCTCCAGGAGCGGCGCGCCGTCGTCGAATGTCGGCCGGCGGCCGAAGCTGGCGACGCCCTCGAAGACCTCGCCCTCCACCTTGGCGCGCACCGCATAGATGCCGTGGCGCAGGCCGCAGGCGGGATCGAGCGCGAGATTGGCGGTGGGGAAACCGAGATCGCGGCCGCGCTTGGCGCCATGGCGCACGAGGGCGCGCACGGTCCAGGGCCGGCCGAGGAGGCGCGCGGCCTCCTCCACCTCGCCTCGACCCAGCGCCGCGCGCACCGCGGTGGAGGAGATCGGCTCGCCTTCGCCAAAGGGCGCGACGATCTCCACGGGGCGGCGGGTGCGCTGGCCCCATTCCTTCAGCGTCTCCGGCGTGCCGGCGCGGTCGCGGCCGAAATGGAAATCATGGCCCGCGACGATGCCCGAGACCGAGAGGCGCCAGCCGAGCAGATCATCCAGGAAGGCGGCGGCGTCCATGGCGGCAAGGCCCGGCCCGAAGGGCAGGACGAGGGTCGCGTCCATGCCGCTGGCGGCGGCGGCATCCGCCTTGGCCTCCGCGTCGGTGAGGCGGAAGAGGCCCGGCACCGGGCGGAAATAGCTCGACGGATGGGGCTCGAAGGTGAGCATCGCCGCAGGCCGCTCGAGCGCATCGGCCAGGGCGCGGGTCCGCCGGAGCACGACCTGGTGACCCCGATGGACGCCGTCGAAATTGCCGATGGCGACGACCGGCCGCTCCAGGTCCAGCGGCAGGCCCGGCGCATCGGGCTTGAGCGCGATCAGGCGTCCGGGAAGCATGGGCTGAAGGGCTTTCTGGCAGGGCGGAGTCGCCCGCGAACCAACACCGCCGGACAGTCGGGGTCAAGCTGGAGGGACCCGGATGAATGAGACGAAGTCACGCCAGTCGGACACCGGATTAACGGGTTTGAAACGGGATTGCTCTAATCCCGGTTTGATCGCGCAAGGAAGCGCGGGGTGTGGCGTGGGCCTTCTGCACCATGCAGGCGGCAAGCGCGGAGGGGACGATGGCCTTGGACCTCGGAATGCCGATCCTCGTCGTGGACGATTACCAGACGATGATCCGCATCATTCGGAACCTGCTCAAGCAGCTCGGATTCGAGGACATCGACGACGCCTCCGACGGCACCAGCGCGCTCGCCAAGATGCGCCAGAAGCGCTACGGCCTCGTCATCTCCGACTGGAACATGGAGCCGATGACCGGCTACGACCTTCTGCGCCACGTCCGCACGGACGAGGAGCTGAAGCAGACGCCGTTCATCATGGTGACCGCCGAGTCCAAGACGGACAACGTCATCGCGGCCAAGAAGGCGGGCGTGAACAACTACATCGTCAAGCCGTTCAACGCGCAGACGCTGAAGACCAAGATCGAGGCCGTCTGCGGCCGGGCTCCTGCCGCCGCCGCGCCCGCCGAGGAAGCCGCCGAGGGCTGAAAAGCCCTTCCCTGCCGGCGCCGCCCCAACATCTCGTCATCGTCTCGAAAAGCAGGCTCGCACCGGTGAGGGCGCGAGCCCCAAGTTGCGGGAGGACCGCTCCTGAGCGCCCGGTCAGGCCTGATCGGGCTCGGGATCCTTCAGGATATGGTAGAGGATGATCGCGCCGAAGGTCGCGGTGCCGATCCCGTCCAGCGTGAAGCCGGCAATGGTCAGCTTGAAATTGCCCGCGCCCAGGACAAGGGCGACGGCCGCGACGATCAGGTTGCGCGGATTGCCGAAATCCACCTTGTTCTCCACCCAGATCCGGCCCGCGGTCGCGGCGATGAGGCCGAAGACGACGATGGACAGCCCGCCGAGGACGGGGCCCGGGATCGTGAGGATCAGCGCGCCGAACTTGGGCGAGAAGCCGAGCAGGATCGCGATCAGGGCCGCCACCACGAAGATCAGCGTGGAGTAGATGCGGGTGACCGCCATCACGCCCATGTTCTCGGCATAGGTGGTGACGCCGGTGCCCCCGCCGGCGCCGGAGAGCATCGTGGCGACGCCGTCGCCGATGAAGGCGCGGCCGAGATAGGGGTCGAGGTTGCGGCCCGTCATGGCGCCGATGGCCTTGATATGCCCCAGATTCTCCGCGACCAGGATGACCGCGACCGGCGCGATGAGCGCCATGGCCTTGGCGTCGAAGACGGGCGCGGTGAAGCCCGGCATGCCGATCCAGGCCGCCGTGCCGACTTTCGAGAAGTCGATGGCGGGCCCGAGGCCCATCACGTTGGCCAGCACCCAGTAGGCGAGATAGGCGATGGCCCCGCCGAGCAGGATCGGGATGCGCCGCCAGATGCCCGGCGCGTAGCAGGCGACCACGCCGACGGCGACGACGGTCAGGAGGGCGATCCAGCGCGCGAAGGCGCTGCCTTCCGGATTGCCGAGCGTGCCCGAGGCGCTCTGGATCGCGATGGGCGCTAGGACGAGGCCGATGGCCGCGACGATCGAGCCGGTGACGATGGGCGGCATCAGCCGCTCGACCCACTTATGCCCGGCCAGGGCGACGACGCCGCCGATGGCGGTGTAGACGGCGCCCGCGGCGATGATGCCGCCCAGCGCCAGCCCGAGATTGGGATTGGCCCCCGCACCCACGCTGGCCCCGGTGACTGCCAGGACCGGACCGATGAACGCGAAGGACGAGCCGAGATAGCTCGGAACGCGGCCGCCGGTGATGACGAAGAAGATCAGCGTCGCGATGCCCGAGAACAGGATCGAGACATTCGGGTCGAAGCCCATCAGGATGGGCGCCAGCACGGTGGCGCCGAACATGGCCACCACATGCTGCAGGCCGAGCACGATGGTCTGCCCGCCGGGCAGCCGCTCGTCGGGCTGCACGACGCCGCCCGTCTTCAAGGTCCAGTTCGGAAAATAGCCGCCCGACATCGTCGCCCCCCTAAAGCGGTTCCTGTCAGCGGCGCGCCCGGCGAGGCGCCAGCGCGCGCCATGGCCGTAGCGTAAACCCGGAAGCGCACCGGCCGCGAGGGCCAGTGGGAGACTTATCAACCGCTGTGATGCGGGGGGCCTGCCTCGTCAGACGCTGCGGCCACGGTCGATGGCGCGGCGCACGACCTCGCGGACCTCGCGGTCCGACAGGAAGAGGTCGTGGCGGATGACGCCCCAGCCGTAATCGGAGGCGTCGGCAACGCGCACGCCCAGCGCCTCCAGCGTGTCGCGGTCGGCCGCGCCTGCCCGCGGCACGCCGCCAGCGAGGCGCCGGGACACGGCGAGCGCCCGGTCGTTGACGGCGGTGATCAGCGTCATGCGCTTCGCCATCGGCCCGAGGCGCTTGACGCCGGCGGTGAAGACGTCGGCGTCGATGTCGGGCGCGGCGAAGACGACGCCGCCGAAGCGGGTCGCCAGCGTCGGCGCGCCGCGCACGGCCGCCATCTCGCGCAAGGTCTCCAACGTGAGCCAGCCGCCCATGGAATGGGCGACGACGTGGATGCGCCCGATGGTCGGGCTGTCGGCGAGGGCGGCGAAGAGCCGGGCAAGGCTGTCGCGGGAATAGAGAGCGCTCTCGCGGTCGTAATTATAGTCGAGCAGGCCGCCCTTGGAGGGCCAGGTGAAGGCCACCGTGACGCCCCGGAAGCCGATCGCGTCCGAGAGCTGGGCAGCATTGGTGACGGAGGTCTCGAAGGCCTCGTTGTAGCCGTGGATATAGACGAGCACGTCCTGCCCGGAGGCACGGCCGGCGAGGTCCGCCAGCTGGTCGCCCTGGGGCAGCGGCGTGACGCCGGAGATCGACCAGTCGCCGGACATGACCGAGGCGGCACGGGATACGAGCGAGGACGGGGCCGGGGCAAAGCCGACGCGAACCACCTCCAGTTCCCCGCGCTCGCCTCCGAAATGCGGGCCGCCGGTGCCGCCGGAAATGCGCTTGCGATTGGTGGCCGCGTAGAGGAAGCGCTCGTCGGCCATGCGCGAGCGCGCGGCCTCCTCCTCGCCTCCGGTCAGCGAGCCGGTGATGGCCGGCAGGCAGCCGCCGAGCGGCAGGGCCGCGCCGGCGGCGAGAAGGCGGAGCGCGGAACGGCGCGTCAGGTCGGTCATCGGGTCTGTCCGGAGGATAGGAGGCGTCGTCGCGGCTGCGGCGAAGCGCCATTGACCCCGCAAGCTGGGCGAAGATATGGCGGTGAAACCGCTGATGCGATTGACGGACCGGGCGCGCCGGGCCATCCGTGCCGGCCATGGCCGCATCCCCGTCCCCTGCCCCGCTTCCCCGTCCGGCCGTCCTGATCGCGGGCGCCGGCCCGGCCGGCCTGATGGCGGCGGAGATCCTGTCGGGGTCGGGCGTCGCGGTCACGATCGCCGACCGGATGCCCTCGCCCGCCCGCAAGTTCCTCATCGCCGGTCGCGGCGGACTGAACCTGACCCATTCGGAGGCGCCCGAGCGTTTCCTCACCCGGTACGAGGCCGGCGGGGACTGGCTGGCGCCGATGATCGCCGCCTGCCCGCCCGCCGCCCTGATGGCCTGGGCGGAAGAACTCGGCGAGCCGGTCTTCACCGGGTCAAGCGGCCGCGTCTTCCCGAAAAGCTTCAAGGCCTCGCCGCTCCTGCGCGCCTGGCTGCGCCGGCTCGATGCCGCGGGCGTCCGGCTGCTGACGCGCACGGCCTATCTCGGCGGCGGCACGGACGGCGCGCGCCTCGCCGGGCCGGCTGGTGAAGAGGTCGTGCCTGCCGACGCGGTGCTGCTGGCCCTGGGCGGCGCGTCCTGGCCACGGCTCGGCTCCGATGGCGGCTGGGCGCCGATACTGGCGGAGGCGGGCGTTCCCGTCGCGCCGCTCGTCCCCTCCAATGCGGGCGTCGCCATCGCCTGGTCGGACTGGCTGCGCTCGCGCTTTGCCGGGACGCCGCTGAAGCGCATCGCGCTCACGCTCGGCGGGGCCCGCGTGCGAGGCGAGGCAATCCTGACACGCGACGGGCTGGAAGGCGGCGCGGTCTATGCCCTGTCCGGCCCGCTGCGGCGGGCGCTGGCGTCCGGTGATGCAACGCTGACGCTGGATCTGCGGCCGGACCTCGACGTCGCCGCCCTGGCGCGCAGAATCGGCCGGGCGGACCGGAAGGTCTCCACGGCGAACCGGCTGCGCCGGGCCGGCCTTGCGCCCGTGGCGGCGGCGCTGATGCGCGAGGCGGCCGGCGCGGCCTTGCCCGCGGAGGCCGAGGGCCTGGCCGCTTTGGCCAAGGCCGTGCCGCTGCGGGTCTCGGGCCTGTCGGGGCTGGAGCGGGCGATCTCCAGCGCCGGCGGCGTGAGGCGCGAAGGCGTCGATGACGGGCTGATGCTGAAGGCGCTGCCGGGCACCTTCGTCGCCGGCGAGATGCTGGACTGGGACGCGCCGACCGGCGGCTATCTCCTCACCGCGACGATGGCGAGCGGGGTTCGGGCCGCGCGCGGCATCCTCGCGCGGCTCGGGCTGCCCGAGGTCACCCCGCGCTGGCTGCGGCCGGCTGAGGGCTGGAATCCCCGCCCCTGAGGCGCGACGCCCTCAGGTCGCCGGAAGCCTCCAGGATCGGATAGGCAATCGAGGTGACGTGGGCGTTGATGCGCTTGAGGTCGCGCAGGATGTCGAGATGCAGGGCGCTGGTCTCCAGCGAGGCCACCGTGCCCTCGCGCAGGCGCTTCAGGTGGTTCTCGGTGGCGCGCTTCTCCATGTCGCGCAGCTTGTCCTTCTCCGCGATGAGCTGGCGGGCGAGCTCCACGTCGCGGTTGACGAAGACGTTGATCGCCCGGCGCATCTGGTCGGTGACCTGGCGGTGGAACGAGACGATCTCGTTCCAGCCCTCCGGCGAGAAGGATGCGCGCGCCTTCTGCTTCTTGGCGGCGAGCTCCAGGAGCCCCTTGTCGATGATGTCGCCGGCATGTTCCAGGTTCGTCGTGAACAGGATGAGGTCGAAGCAGCGGCGGCTCTCCTCCTCCGTCAGCGTGCCGCGGGTGAGGCGCGTGAGGTAGAGCTTCACCGCCTCCTGCAGCGCGTCCACCTGGTCGTCGATGCGCGAGATTTCCTGGCGACGGCGGCTGTCGGACGCTTCAAACGTGCCGATCGTCTCGCGCAGCATGACCTCGACCAGATCGGCGAGGCGCATGACCTCGCGCGTCGCGCCGGCGAGCGCAAGCTGGGGCCGGTCGAGCAGGGCGTCGTCGAGATGGGAGAGCTTGACCTCGCCGCCCTGGGCGGGCGCCTCCTTGACCAGCTTCTCCAGGATGCGGGCGGCCACGCCCGTCAGCGGCAGGAAGATCAGCGCCAGGACGACGTTGAAGGCGGTGTGGAAATTGGCGAGCTGGCGCACGCCGTCGGCGGCGAGCGCCGCCATGCCGGCCGCAATCTCGTCCACGAAGGCGAGGACGAGCAGCGCGCCGATGACCCGGAAGGCGAGGTTGCCGAACAGGATACGCCGCGCCGCGGCGCCGGAGCGCAGCGACAGGCCGATGGGAATGAGACCGGAGCCGACATTGGCGCCGAGGATCAGGGCCATGGCGAGCGGCACGCCCAGCAGGCCGGACGAGGCCAGGGTTATGAAGAGCAGGATCACCGCGACGCTGGAATGGATGAGCCAGGTCAGCAGCGCGGCGATCAGCATCGCCAGGATCGGGTCGTCGCCGAGCCGCTGCAGGATGAAGGCCAGGACCTCGCTCTGACGCAGCGGGGCGGAGGCCTGCACGATGAGGCCCAGCGACAGGATCATCAGGGCGAGGCCGATGGCGACGCGGCCGAGCTGCTTCACCAGCGGTGTCTCGGAGATCATGAAGGCGCCGACGCCCAGGATCATCAGGACCGGGACGGCGGATTGCAGGTTGAATGACAGGACCTGGACCACGATGGTCGAGCCGATATCGGCACCGAGCATGACCGCGAGCGCCGGTGCCAGCGCGATCAGCGAGCGCTCGGCGAAGGAGACGAGCAGGAGCCCGGTGGCGGTGGAGCTCTGCAAGGCCGTGGCGACCGTGATTCCGGCGAGGCAGGCGCGGACCGGGCCTTTCGTGGCCTTGGCAATGGCGCCGCGCAGGCGCTCCCCGAAGGCCCGCAGGATGCCCGTCTTCACCATGCGGGTCGCCCAGATCAGGAGGGCGACGCCGCCGAGCAGATGAAGCAGTACCGCGTGTCCGGCCATAATGGGGAGGCCCTCCTTATCAAGGCGATGCAGGACGCCGCCGGCCCGGCGTCAGGGTGCCTCCCCGGAGGGAACGGCGACGAGCGTGTCGGGAATCGGCGACTGGCCTAGCCATGTAAACCATATGACGGAAATATGACCGGAATCGATAATGTCGTTCTCGTCACCGGGCGTCGTCGTATGGGCACGGGCGCTCGAGGTCCGGATGACGAGCCGGTCGGCCGTCTCCTCCAGGATCTCGGCGCGGTTGGCGATCTTGTCCCGGCCGATCCGGGCCGGCACGACCTTGGCCGGCAGTTTGCGGGGCAGGTTGAAGGCGAGCCAGTGCCCCTCGCGTGCCCATTCGTGCCGACGGTCGAGATAGGTGCGGATGAAGCCGGCGAGCCAGACGACGTCGGCCTCCGTCACCGGGTCGATGCCCTTGGTGCGCGAGAAGGCGAGCGCCGGGATGTTCCAGAACGTCGCCTCGCGGGCGATCGCCATCGTGCCGGAATAGGCGATGTCCTCCGCCGCGTTGCGGCCCTCGTTGACGCCCGACAGGACGAGGTCCGGCGGCGGGCCGAGATCCGAGCCTTCGCGGAAAAGGCCCGTCATGGCGGCGACGACGCAATCGGCGGGCGTGCCGGAGCAGGCGTAGCGGCGCTCGCCGACGCGGGCCAGCGTCACCGGGCGGTGGAGCGTCAGGCTGTTGGAGGCCCCGCTGCGCTTGGCCTCGGGCGCCACGACCCAGACGTCGTCGGACAGGCGCTTCGCCGCCCGCTCCAGGAAGGCGAGACCCGCCGCGTCGATGCCGTCGTCGTTGCAGATGAGGATGCGCATCGGCGGTCTTCGCTCACAGGTCCAGGGTTTCGCCGGTGCGGACCGGCCGGAAGGAAGGTGGCATCTTCGCCGCCATCGCCGCGAGGGCCCGGCCGTCGCAGGAATGACCGATCAGGATGCCGGGCCGGACGGCCTGCGCCAGCGCCACGTTCTCCGACAGGACCGGGTGGGTCGGCAGTCGGATCCAGTCGGCCCGTCCACGGGCATGCAGCAACTGGGCAGGACTGCCCGTGGGCAGGTGTCCGGTCAGAAGGATGGGCACGCCCTCGGCGTCGGCGCGGGCGATGAGATCGCGGGAAGGGCCGCCCATGCCCATGCCGTCATGGGCCAGCAGGCAGGCCGTGGGCCAGGCGTCGCCGTCGTGCCAGTCGGGAGCCGCGGCGATGCGGGCCGCCAAGGCCTCGCCGGCGCCGGCACGCAACCAGCCGGCCTGCGCGATCTGGTCCAGCAGCGGGCGCCGCATCGAGGCGTGGATGGCCACCGGGCCGGGCACGGCCATCAGGATTTCCAAGGGCTTGCCGGAGAGCGGGGTCGGCATCAGCGCGCGCTTGCGGGCCGTCGTCCAGGCGGCGATGGCGGCGACCCGCTCGGCCGGCGGCACGTCGTCGTCGGCATAGGACGCGTCGATGGCGAGGAGGTCGGCATGAGGGATCGGGTCCATGGCGAGGACCGGGCTCGCGGGCACGACATCGGCGCTGTAGGCGACCGAGCGCCGTCCGTCCTCCACATGGAGCCAGAGGCCGCCAACCGTATGGCCGGAGCGGCCGGAGCGGATCGTCAGCGGACCGACACGCAGCGTCTCGCCGGGTTCGGCGATGGTGATCGCCGCCGACCGCGCCAGGAGCCGGTGCTCCGGCTCGGCATAGGCGGACAGGCACTCCTCCATCTCGGCCCGCGTTTCCGCGGTCATGACGAAGCGACCGCGAAAGCCGTTGGCGAGGCACCAGCCGAGCGCGCCGATATGGTCCTCATGGGCATGGCTGACCACGACCGCGTCGGCGGCCGCCAGCGCTTCCGGCGCGATAGCGGGGTAATAGGCGGGCCCGGGCGCGGCGGCGGTGCCGTCGCTGGTATTGATGCCGACATCGAGGATGATGGAGGTGCCGGCGGACGCGAGGCCGAGGCTGGTGCGCCCCTTCTCGCCGAACCCGCCGTGGAAGGTCACCCTCATGCCGGCTGGGCCCCGGTCTCCGGGATGACCCAACCGGAGGCGATCCTGACGCCGACGGCCTCGCCGGGGCCGACCGGATGGTCCTCGGGCTGGTGGACCACCAGCGTCACGTCCGTCAGCGCCTCGGGAACGACTTCGACGCGCGAATAGCCGCCCTGGTAGACCGAGCGGCGCACGCGGCATGGGAGCGCGTCGGCTCCCGGCGGAGCGAGGACGAGGTCGCGGGAGCGCAGGCACAGCTTGCCGTCGGTGACGGGCTTCTGGTCCGGCCGGCAGCGCACGGCGACGTCGAGCCCCAGGATGCGGGCCACGGCGCGGCCGCCGGCGGCGTCGCGGATCTCGGCGGGCACGATGAGGCCGTTACCGATGAAGCCGGCGACCATCTCGTTTGCGGGCTCGCGGAAGAGCTCGGACGGCGTCGCGAGCTGCATCAGCCGGCCCTTGTCCATCACCGCGATCCGGTCGGCGAGGGCCATGGCCTCCGCCTGGTCGTGGGTGATGTAGAACATCGTGGTGCCGGTACGGGCGTGGAAGTCGTGGAACTCGTCCTCCATCGAGGCGCGCAGATGCACGTCGAGATTGGCGAGCGGCTCGTCGAGCAGGACGAGAGAGGGCGAGGCGACGAGGCAGCGGGCGAGGGCCACACGCTGGCGCTGGCCGCCCGACAGCATGGCCGGCCGGCGCTCGGCGAAGGCACCCAGACCAACGAGATCCAGCGCTTCCCTCACCCGGCGCTCGCGCTCGGGCGCGGCCACACCGGCGACCTTCAGGCTGTAGCCGACATTGTCGGCGACGCTCATGTGCGGCCACAGGGCGTAGGACTGGAAGACGATACCGATGCGGCGGTCCTCGGGCGGCAGATGCGCGTCCGGCGAGGAGACGACCCGGTCGCCGATGGCGATCGAACCCTCCTCGGCGCGGTCGAAACCGGCGACCAGGCGCAGGAGCGTGGTCTTGCCGCAGCCCGACGGGCCGAGGATGGCGATGAACTCGCCGTCGCGCACATCGAGGGAGACGGCGTCGAGGGCCCGGTAGTCGCCGAAGCGCTTGGTGAGACGGTCAATGGTCAGTCGCGCCACGGAAGCACTCCCTGCGGCAGTCGCTTGGCGAGAAGGAGGGTGGACAGCATCAGGCCGAAGGTGACGAGAAGCGTCAGGACGGCGAGAGCCGAGGCAAAGGTCGAGTCGCCTCCCTGTTCGAGGCTGAAGACCACGACGCCGAGCGTTTCCGCGCCCGAGGACCAGAGCAGCGCCGACACGGTGAGCTCGTTGAAGGCGGTGAGGAAGATCAGGAGCGCGCCGGCGGCGGCGGCTGGCGCCACGAGCGGCAGGATGATCGTGACCATGCGGCGCAGGAGCCCCGCCCCGGCCACCTGGGCCGCCTCTTCCAGCGCGCGGTCGAGCTGATGATAGCCCGACACGACAGGCCGCAGGCCCAGCACGAGGAAGCGGGCGACATAGGCGAAGAAGATGATCCAGACCGTGTTGTAGATGGAGAAGCCGACGAGCGGGATCGGCTTCAGGAAGATGAGGATCGACGCGATGGCGAGCACCACGCCCGGCAGGGCATAGGGCAGTTCGGCGGCCACGTTGAGAAAGCGCAGCAGGCGGGAGCGGCGCCAGACCAGGAAGTACGCGAGCGGCACCGCGATCACGACGATGAGCAGGGCCGCGCCGCCCGACAGCGCGAAGCTATTGACGAAGGCGCGCTTGGCCGCCGCGTATTCGAACATGACATAGGCGTAGTTCGCGAGCGTCGCGGTCTTCGCGTTGAGCGGCACGCCGTAGGCGGGGACAAGCGACGTGATGATCAGCCCCGCCAGCGGCAGCACGACGACGAGCAGGCTCAGCGACCAGAGCGCGATCTCGACGGGCAGGCGCCAGCGGCGCAGTTCGAAGGGCCGCGCCGCGATGGATGTCGTGGTGATGCGGTAATCGGCCCGGCGCAGCATGTAGTCCTGCAGCAGGATGCCGGACATGGCGATGGCGCCGATGAGGAGCGAGAGGATGGCGACTTCGCCCAGGATGCCGGGCCCAAGGCCGGACAGGCGCTGATAGATCAGCGTCGTCAGCACCGGATAGCGACCGGGAATGCCGAGGAAGGCGGGGATGCCGAAATTGCCGACGCAGGAGACGAAGGCGAGGGCGATGCCCGCCACCAGCGGCGGCGTCATCAGCGGCAGCACGATCGTGCGCAGCACGGTGAAGCGGCGGGCGCCGGAGGAGAGGCCGGCTTCGATGAGTTCGCGCGGCAGGCTGCGCAGGCCGGCGCGCAACGTCAGGAAGACGAGCGGCGCGTACTGTATGCCGAGCAGCAGGATGATGCCTTCGCGGGAATAGAGCGGATTGCGGGTGCCGAGCGGCGGCGCGAGGCCGAGCATCTTCAGCATCGGGCTCGCGGGGCCCACGACCTGCAGCCAGGCGAGCGCGGTGATCTGCGGCGGGATCATCAGCGGCAGGACGAAGAGGAAGACGAAGGCGTTGCGGGCGCGGATATCCGTAAGCGACACGGTGATGGCGACCGCGCCGCCGACCAGGACCGCGATCAGCGTGCCGCCGAGCGCCGTCTCGATGGAGTTGCGCGTGGCGCGCCAGGTGACCTCGGCGGAGAGCGTCGTCGCCGCCGCATCGAGGGACGGGTTGCCGCCGGGCGCGAACCCCTCCAGGAGGAGGCGCCCGAGCGGCAGGATGGAGAGCAGGCCCACGAGCAGGCCCAGACCGTAGATCAGCGCACGTTCCGTGCGGCCGTCGGGAATGGCATGAGCGTGGGCCACGGCGGTTTTCTCCCGTCGCCGCTCAGTTGCCGAACATGTCGGCGAAGCGCTTCTTGTCCGCCTCGGTCTTTTCCAGCACCGCCGCGGTGTCGATGGGCATCAGGTTGATCTTGGTGCCCTCGGTGAGCCAGGCCGGGCCCTTCACGCCATCGCGGGCCGGGACATAGCCTTGGCTAACCGCCAGCTCCTGGCCCTTGGGCGAGAGGATGAAGTCGATGAAGGCCTTGGCCGCAGCCGGATTGGATGCGGTCTTCAGGATCGCCACGGGCTCGGTGACCGGGCTGACGCCCTCCTTCGGGAAGACGAACTCGATCGGCGAGCCCTTGGCCTTGGCGTTGAGGGCCATGAACTCGACGATGATGCCGTAGGGCTTCTCGCCCTCGGCCACCGCCTTCAGCACCGCACCGTTGCCGCGCACAGCGACGAGTTCGTTGGCCTTCAGGCCATCGAAATACTTCCAGCCCAGATCCGGGCGGGCGGCGAAGGCCGAGAGCATGATCGCCGCGGCGCCGGAATAGAGCGGGCTCGGCATGATGATCTGGCCCTTGTATTCGGGCTTGGCCAGATCGGCGAAGGACGTCGGCTTCAGCTTGGCCGCCGTGTTGTAGGCGATGCCGGTCGTGATCAGCTTGGAGCCGAAATAGGTCTTGTCGGCGTCGTAGGTGCCGGCCGGGAAGCCGTCGACCTTGGCCTCCTTGTACGCCAGCAGGCGCCCGTCCTTCTTGAGGACCTCCATGGACACCGCGTCAGCGATGAGCAGGACGTCCGGCTTGGGCTGGCCGGCGGCGAACTCGGCGGCGAGCTTGGACATGATCTCCGTCGTGCCGGAGCGGAAGATCTCCACCTCGACATTCGGATTGGCGGCCTTGAAGGCGGCGACGGTCTGGGACGCGTCCCGATCCGGCTGCGAGGTGTAGAGGACGAGCTTGCCCGACTGGGCGAAGCCCGGCGACGCGAGCGCGATAAGCGAGCAGCCGGCGACGGCCGCCAGCCGGACGATGGATTTCAACATGACAACCTCCGAATAGCGTTTCGTTCCCGTTCGGGTCCGGTCCGTTGGCCGGGATCGGCGTCGGACCTGGTCTTGTTGCCGACCGTCATGACGACGTCATGACGGTGAACCTTTGTTGCGCGACTACAATAACAGTTCAGGCGTTTCGACGGCGCTGCGCAAGTCCTGCATGAAACGGGCGGCCGCGACGCCGTCCACGATCCGGTGATCGGACGACAGCGTGAAGGTGGCCATCGGCCTCAGCTTGACCTTGCCGTTGACGCCGACGGGGGTCTCCACCGTCCGCCCCACCGCCAGGATCGCCGCCTCGGGCGGGTTGATGATCGCGGTGAAGCCGTCCACCCCGTACATGCCGAGGTTGGAGATCGTGAAGGTTCCGCCCCGCATCGCCGCCGCCGGGATCGAGCGGTCCCGGACCTGATTGCGCAGGGTCGCGAAGGATTCCGTCAGCTCCGCGAGCGAGAGGCGGTGGCAGTCGCGCAGGACAGGCACGACGAGCTCGCCATTGCGGTCCATGGCGATGCCGATATGGGCGCCGTCCCGGTAGCGCGTCGCCTGGCCCTCGACGCTGGCGTTCAGAACCGGATGGTCCATCAGCAGCGGCCCGACAAGGCGCGCCAGGATGACGGTGAGCGAGGGCTTGAGCCCTGTGCGCCCTTCGATACGCGGCGCGATCCGCTTCTGCAGCGAGATCAAGGCCGTCATGTCGATCTGCGCGCTCATATAAAAATGCGGCGCGGTGCGCATGGATTCCGCGAGCCGGTCCGCGACGATGCGGCGGATCGGCGAGAAGGGCTCCAGCCGCCCGCCGGGATCGGCCGGGCTGAGCGCCTGGGCGGGCGCCCGGGCCGGCGCGGAGGACGTGCCGGGAACGCTGCCGGCGAAGGCCTTGGCCGCGATGGCGGCGTCCACGTCCTTCTGACCGATGCGGCCACGCGGGCCGGTGCCGGTTACCCGGGAGAGGTCAATGCCGTTCTGACGGGCGATGCGCCGGGCGAGCGGGGTCGCGCGGATGCCTTCGGCCTGAGCGGGCGCCGCGGCCTGCGGGGCCGGGGAAACGGTGGAATGAGGCGCAGGCGCGTCGGCTGCCTTGGCGGCACTCGCCGCCGGTGCCGCAGCTGCCTTCGGCGCGGCATCGGCGGCCTCGCCATCACGGTAGATGACGGCGACGACGGTGCCGACGGGGATCTGCGTCCCGGTCTCGCCGGCAATGTGGCGGATCGTGCCGGAGGCCGGCGCTTCCACCTCCATGACCGACTTGTCGGTGCCGATCTCGAACAGGAGATCGCCCTCGCGCACGACATCGCCCTCGGAGACCTTCCACGCTTCGATGGAACCGGTCTCCATGGCCATGTCGACCTTGGGGAGGATCACCTCGACGGGCATCGTCCTATTCCTCCCGCTTCAGGCGGCGGGCAGCGGCGACGATGTCGTCCTCCTGCGGCACGGCGGCCTTTTCCAGCTGGGGATTGTAGGGGAGCGGCATGTCCGCGCCGCCAAGGCGCAGGATCGGCGCGTCGAGGAAATCGAACACGTCGCTCTCCGCGATCATCGCCGAGATTTCCGCGCCGATGCCCATCGTCTTGACGCCCTCGTAGACGATCAGCAGCCGGCCGGTCTTGCGAACGCTCGCGGCGACCGTGTCGAAATCGATGGGGCGGATGGTGCGCAGGTCGATAACCTCGGCGGCGATGCCCTCCTCAGCCAGCCGCGCGGCGGCGGCCTCGGCCTTCAGGCTCATCAGCGAGGTGCCGACGATGGTGAGGTCGGAGCCCTCCCGGCGCACAGCCGCCTTGCCGATCGGCACGCGGTAGGCATCCGTCGGGACGAGGCCCTTCATCTTGTAGAGGAGCTTGTGCTCGAAGATCAGGACCGGGTTGGGATCGTCGAGCGCCGAAAGCAGCATGCCCTTGGCGTCATGAGGCGTGGAAGGCTGGATGACCTTCAATCCCGGCACGTGGGCGAACCAGGCCTCCAGGGACTGGGAGTGCTGAGCCGCGGCGCCCGTGCCCGAGCCGCCAGGGAGGCGCACGACCATGGGCACGGTGGCCTTGCCGCCGAACATGAAGCGGATCTTGGCCGCCTGGTTGACGATCTGCTCCATCGCGAGCGTCACGAAGTCGGAGAACTGGATCTCCAGGACCGGTCGCATGCCGGTGATGGCCGCGCCGACCGCGACGCCGGCGATGCCGAGCTCGGAGATCGGCGTGTCGATGACCCGCTCGGTGCCGAACCGGTGGACGAGGTCTCCGGAGACGCCGAAGGCGCCGCCATAGACGCCCACGTCCTCGCCGAACAGGAAGACGCGCTCGTCGGCTTCCATAGCCTGGCCGAGGGCCTCGCGGATCGCTTCCGCGTAGGAGAGCTCGCGCACCTCGCCGCCCGCGGGCTGGATGTCAGTTGGCATAGACGTCACGGGTCAGCTCGCTGATGTCGGGATCGGGGCTCGCCTTGGCGAACTCGATGGCTTCGGCGATCTCGGTGTTGGCCGCGGCCTCGATGGCTTCGAGAGTGCCGCGGTCGAAGCGGTCATGGCCGACGAGTTCGTCCTCGAGGCGCCGGATCGGGCAGCGCGACCGCCACAGCTCGATCTCCTCCTTGGTGCGATAGAGATTGCGGTCGCTCTTGGAATGGCCGCGGATGCGGTAGGTCTTGCACTCGATGAGGCTGGGCCCTTCGCCGCGCCGGGCCCGATCGACCGCCTCGCGGGCGGTCGCGGCGACCAGCGGCAGGTCGTTGCCGTCGATCGTGACGCCCGGCATGGCGTAGGCCACGGCCCGGTCGGCGACGTTGGGCACGGCGGAAGCCCGCTCGATCGCCATGGACATGCCGTACTGGTTGTTCTCGCAGACGAAGACGACCGGCAGCTTCCAGATCGCCGCCATGTTCAGCGCCTCGTGGAAAGCACCCTCGTTGGACGCTCCGTCGCCGAAGAAGACGACGCAGACGCGGTTGTTCTTCTGCATCTTGATCGACAGGCCGACACCGGCCGCGATGGGAAGCCCGCCGCCGACGATACCGTTGGCGCCGAGGTTTCCGCCCTCGACGTCGGCAATGTGCATGGAGCCGCCGCGGCCGCGGCAATAGCCGGTCTCCTTGCCGAAGAACTCGGCGAACATCATCCCCGGCTCGGCGCCCTTGGCGATGCAGTGGCCGTGTCCGCGATGGGTGGACAGGATGTAGTCATCCGGCTGCAGCGGCAGACAGGTGCCAACCGCGCTCGCCTCCTGGCCGATGGACAGGTGCATCGTGCCGTGGATGAGGCCGCGCATGTACGAGTTCTCGGCCTCCTCCTCGAACTTGCGGATGAGATGCATGCGGCGCAGCGCCTCGCGCAGCGTCGCGTCGTCCAGAGCCGCGAGCTCCGGTCGCTGGTTGGCCCGCTCGCGCGGCGCGGCCTTGGCTTCGGTCGTTGCCATGCCTATCGCGCTCCCTTCTGCGCCTGCCCGCCCGACAGGACCGCATCCTGCTCGCGGCGCAGCTTCACCACGGTCAGGCTCTCGTCGGGTCGGCAATTGTCGTAAGTGAGATACTCGCCCTTGGCGATGGGCTTCAGCGTCACGGCGCCCTGCGCCAGGCCGAGCGGCAGCGCCTTCAGCCGGCGCGCGTCCTCGGCCGCGACAGTGAAGCCGCGATAGCAATATTCGCCGATCGCATCGAGCGTGGTCCCGGCCGGAAGGTCCTTCTTGGCGAGCGCGCCCACTTCCACGGACGGGACGGGCAGCGGCTGCATGTGGCTTTCGCCGTAGAGCGCGGCGGCGACCGCCGAGAGCGGCACTTCCAGGCTTGTCAGATGATAGGGCCGGAAGAAGGTGTAATAGGGCCCGGGGCCGAGATGGAGATCGGCCATGCGCTCGCGGACGCGAGGATGGCTCATCTCGGCGACCACGAAGACGCCCGGCGCCACGCCCTTGGCGACGGAGAAGTCGACGACGCCCTTGCGCGACAGGATGCCGCCTTCCGCTTGCGGCCGGAAATAATCCTGCAATTCCTCGCGGGGTGCGGCCGGGCCATGCATGCCCGGCACGTCGACGGTGAGGCCGGTGGCGTTGGCGATGGCCGCCATTTCCACCATGGTCTTGGAACCGTCCACGAACTCCACCAGCATGCGCGGGTTCATGTTCCGGCGGCGCGCTTCGGCCTCGTAGAGGTCCGGCGTCGCCTCGATCCGGAAGGGGTTGTTCTTGCCCTTGCCGGCGGCGACGATCGGGTAGCCCAGGGCGCCGACGAAGTTGATGAGCTCCATGGCGGCGGTCGGTTCGTCGCCGGCGCCGAGCGTGTAGACCACGCCGGCGCGCTCGGCCTGCGAGCGCAGATAGGGCCCGATCGTGACGTCGGCCTCGACATTCATCATGACGAGGTGCTTGCCGTGCGCGAAGGCGGTGAGCGCGACATTGGCGCCGGCATTGGGATTGCCGGTGGCGTCGATGACGACGTCCACGGGGCCGGCCTTGCAGGCGACCTCGATGGAGGGCGTGATCGCGATGGCGCCGGAGCCGATGACTGCCTCGGCGGCGGACACGGTGTCCGCGGACAACGTCCTCGCTTCGCGGCCCGCGATGCCGACTGCGCGCGCGGCATTGTCGACATTGAGGTCGGCGATGACGGCGATCTCGACGCCACGCATCTGCGAGACGGCGGTGACGATGTCGGTACCCATCTGGCCGGCGCCCGCCAGGGCGATGCGCACGGGACGCCCCGCATCGGCCCGCGCATTGAGATCCGCCAGAAGCCCGCGCCTGCGTCCCGCTTCGTTCGATCCGTCCGCCGTCACGCGTTCATCCCGTCACTTGTCCAGACGACGCCGATGCGGCCGCCACGGCCGCTTCCATAGCGCGACCGTTCCCGGACGGTAACTGAACAAAAGTTATGTCACAAGACTAATGTTCGCATTTTTTGCACGCTGCGCCGCAACACGCGACGTTGCAGCGCGAAATGTCCGCTTTTTGCGCATGGCTCATCGTCGATACAGACGCAGGGCCGCGCCCGATGCAGGCCGGCCAGTCAAGTTGCAGGGTTTCAGCGCCGCCCGGAATGCTGACGGCGGAACGCGCCGTCAGTGCGTATCGATCAGCACGGCGGCAAGGCGCCGAGCGACGTCGCGCGTCACCTTGCGGCGATAGCCGGAATGGACGAGCTGGCCGTTATGGTAGACGTCCTGCTCCACATAGAGCTCCGAGCCGTCCCAGCGCAGGATGTTGTCGGACTTCGTCGTCTCGATGACTCCGAGCGGGGCGATCAAGCGCCCTTCGTCCAGCTTGAACATGCCGGTTCCTCCCTAGCGGATTCCGACACTAGCCGGGCCGGCGCCGCCTCGGCAATGTCGGAAGGCGGGCTCAGGCGGAGGCGCGCAGGCGCCGCCCCGCCACGACCGCGGACTGGACAAGTGCCGTGCCGGCTTCCAGCTTGAACTGGGCGACGAGCCGGGCGAGCTCGCCGGCCTCGTTGGCCAGCGCATGGCTTGCTGCGGTGGACTGTTCGACCATGGCCGCGTTCTGCTGCGTCACCTGGTCCATCTGGTTGACTGCGTTGTTCACGTCCGCAAGGCCGCTGGCCTGCTCCTGCGTCGACGCGGCGATCTCCGCGACGATGCCGTTGATCTGAGCGACCTGCCGCACGATCCGCTCCAGCGCCTGGCCAGTTTCCCCGACCAGTTGGACACCCGAGCCCACGTGACCCGTGGATGCCGAGATCAAGGTCTTGATCTCCTTCGCGGCATCGGCCGAGCGCTGGGCCAGTTCCCTGACCTCGGAAGCCACCACGGCAAAACCGCGGCCCGCCTCCCCGGCCCTTGCCGCCTCGACGCCGGCATTGAGGGCGAGCAGGTTGGTCTGGAACGCGATCTCGTCGATCACCCCGATGATCTGGGAAATCTCCTTGGCCGACTTCTCGA
>JAIXTM010000017.1 GCA_027483945.1 Hyphomicrobiales bacterium
CTGGCCCCTCCCCGCCGCTGCGCGGGAGGAGGGGGATGCGCTCACGGCCATTCGTGCGTGCTTCGAGGCTCGCTTCGCTCGCACCTCAGCATGAGGACCGTTGTTAAGGGCGCGATGCCAATCGAAGCCTCATCCTGAGATGCCGCGCAGCGGCCTCGAAGGACGAGGCGTCATCCTCGCCCGTCATTGCGAGGAGCAAAGCGACGAAGCCATCCAGCCCGCCGCAACCGCCCTCTGCATGGCTTCGCTCGCGCTCGCGATGACGACGCTCCGGAGGGACGTCCTGCCCTTCAGACGCAGACCAGCACGGTCGTGCCGTCTACCCGCACGGGCCAGGTCCGCAAATCCCGGCAGGCGAGGCCGCCGGTGGCCTTGCCCGTCCTGATCTCGAACAGCGCGTAATGGGCCGGGCATTCGATGTGGTCGCCCACCACCGTGCCGCCCGACAGGCTCGCCTGCATGTGCGGGCAGGTGTCGCCGATGGCGAAGATGCCGTCGGCGAGCCGCACCAGGGCGATGCGGCTGCCACCGACCGAGACGGCCAGCGTCTTCCGGTCCTCGAAGGCGGCAAGATCGGCCGCCGCGACCCAGCGCGGCGACGCCTGCGCCTCGCTCATTCGGCCGCCTCGACCTTGAGGACGCCGCGGCGGATCTGGTCCTCCTCGATGGATTCGAACAGAGCGCGGAAATTGCCCTCGCCGAACCCGTCGTCGCCCTTCCTCTGGATGAACTCGAAGAAGATCGGGCCGATGGCGTTGGCCGAGAAGATCTGCAGCAGGACCTTGGTGTAGGCGCCTTCCACGACGCCCTCGCCGTCGATGAGGATGCCGTTCTTCTCCAGCCGCTTCAGGTCCTCGCCATGGCCGGGCACGCGCCCGTCGACCCGCTCGTAATAGGTCGCGGGCGGGGAGGGCATGAAGGGCAGCCCGTCGGCCCGCAGCCGCTCGATCGTCTGAAGGATGTTGTGGCAGCCGCAGGCGATGTGCTGGATGCCCTCGCCGTTATAGGCGTGGAGATATTCCTCGATCTGGCTGTTCTCGTCGGCCGACTCGTTGATCGGGATGCGGATCTTGCCGTCCGGGCTGGTCAGGGCCTTGGAGAACAGGCCCGTCACCTTGCCCGAAATGTCGAAATAGCGGATCTGCCGGAACCTGAAGATGCGCTCGTAGAACCCGGCCCAGACCTCCATGCGCCCGCGATGGACGTTGTGGGTCAGGTGGTCGAGATAGAACAGGCCGACGCCCGCGGGGGCGGGGTTCGCCTCGCCAAGCCACTGGAACGCGTCCCCATAGGGCGAGCCCTTCGCGCCGTAGCGCTCCACGAAATAGATCAGGCTGCCGCCGATCCCCTTGATGGCCGGAACCTTCAGGGTCTTGGCGGCCTCGTCCGTGAAGGGCTCCGCGCCCATCTCCACCGCGCGGCGGAAGGCATGGCCCGCGTCCACCACCCGGAACGCCATCGAAGGCGCGCAGGGGCCGTGCGCCGCCACGAACTCATAGCCGTGGGTGCCGGGCGCGTTGTTGACGAGATAGTTCACGTCCCCCTGCCGGTAGAGCGTGATGTCCCGCTCCCGGTGGCGCGCCACCGCCGTGAAGCCCATGAGCTTCATCAGCGCGTGCAGCGCCTGCGGATCGGGATGGGCGAACTCGACGAACTCGAAGCCGTCGGTGCCCGCCGGGTTCTGCTCGCTGATCGTGGCGGGAGCGGCATCGTGCGGAAACGGACCCATGGCGTTTTCCTCCGGGCGCGAAATGCGCAAATGATGCACGATCATAGCTTGAATGGCCTGCAAGGTGCGCGCATTGTGCACGTGTCGCGGCAGCGCGCCGGCAGTTCTCCGCTGCCTTTGCGCCGCCGCGCGCACGATCCGTGCATGGAGATCAGGGATGGGACCGTCCGCCCTCGACGGCTACGACCTCAAGCTCGTCGACGCGCTCCAGCGCGACGGGCGGCTCACCAACAACGAGCTCGCCGAAAAGGTGAACCTGTCGCCGTCGCAATGCTCCCGGCGCCGGACCCGGCTGGAGCAGGCGGGCGTGATCCGGGGCTACCGCGCCGATCTCGATGCCGCGGCCCTGGGCCTCTCCGTCGCCGTCTTCGTGCAGGTGACGCTCGCCACCCATTCGCCGGACAATGCGCGGCGCTTCCTCGACCTCGTCGGCTCGGTAGAGGCGATCCAGGAGGCCTATGCCATGACCGGCGAGGCCGATTACCTGGTGAAGATGGTCCTGCCGGACCTCGCCGCGCTCTCCCGCATCCTCGCCGAGACGATCCTGCCCCACGAGAGCGTCGCCCATGTGCGCTCCTCCATCGTGCTGCAGGACCTGAAGCCCGTGGCGCGGCTGCCGCTGCCCGGCCGGGTTTGATCTGCGTCAAGCCGCACGCGCGCGGCGCGATTTATCAGGATTCCTTCTCGACACAGGAGGGGGATCCGCGTGCTGAAACGGATCGTGCTGCACCTTGCCCGCGGCAAGGATTGGCCGGATGGCAGCGACCGGCACGGCTACGAGATCGTGGCGCCGCTCGACGACGCCGGGACGCTGGATTCCGGAACCTGGAAGCGCGAGCGCGCCCGTTGCCGGGTGCGCCGCTTCTGGGGCGACGAGCCGGATCGGTTCGGTCGCCTGATCCACAAGGCCGGGGGTGCCGGCGGTGCCACCTGGCGGATCGATTACGACCCGGCCCGGGACGGCGACGACGAGACCGGCTACCGCCTCGGCAGCCACACGTTCCGCGCCAATGATTACGTCTCGATCCGAGACGACGGGGGGGTCATGCACACGTTCCGCGTGGCCGAGGTCCGCCCCGCCTGATCTGCCGGCGGTCAGACGCCCGCGGAGTGGCGGACAGGCCTGTCCGCGGAACGGTCCAGACAGGCGTCGAACGCCGCGCAGACATGGCGGACGAAGGGCCGCCCCGCCTCCGTCACCCATATGCGGCCATCGCGCCGGATCACGAGACCGTCGGCCTCGAGCGGGCACAAACGCAGGAGGTCCGCCTGCAGAACGCCCGGATGGGCGTCGTGCCGGCCACAGATCTCGACCAGATCGACCGTCAGGGCGCACATCAGCGCCTCGATGATCTCGGCCCGGAGGCGATCCTCCGCCGTCAACGCGTAGCCGCGTGCGACCGGCAGCCCGGCCGCTTCCACGGCGGCGGCCCAGTCCCTGGTCGTGGCGATGGACTGGACATAGCCCTGTGGCAGTCTGCCGATCGACGATGGGCCCAATCCGATCAGGGCATCGGCCTCGTCGGTCGTGTAGCCCTGGAAATTGCGATGGAGCCCGCCCTGGCGGAGCGCTTGCGCCATCGGGTCGTGCGGAGCCGCGAAATGGTCGAGCCCGATCCGCACGTAGCCGGCCGCCTCCAGCCGCACGGCCGCAGCGTCCTGCTGCGCGAAGCGCTCCGCCGGACCCGGCAGCGCCTCCTGAGGCAGCAGGTTCTGATGGGCCTTCATCCATGGAACATGGGCATAACCGAACAGTGCGATCCGGTCGGGCGCCAGCTCGAGCACCTGATCCACCGTCGCGACAATGCCGGCGACGCTCTGGTGCGGCAGGCCATACATCAGATCCAGATTGACCGACGCGACGCCCGCCTCCCGCAGCCAGCGCGCGGCCTGCCGGGACTGCGCGAAGGGCTGGCTGCGGTTGATCGCCTTCTGCACGACGGGATCGCAATCCTGGATGCCGAGGCTCGCCCGGTTGAGGCCGTTGCGCGCGGCCGCCTCGACCCAGTCCCGCGTCAGCGTGCGGGGATCGAGTTCGGCCGCGATCTCCGCCTGCGGCGAAAGGGCGAAATGCGCCCTCAGCGCGCCGAACAGGCGGTCGAGGTCTTCCGCGGTCAGGATATTGGGCGTGCCGCCACCCAGATGCACCGCATCCGCCGTCAGCCGCCGCCCGATCGCCGCGGCGACGTGTGAGGTCTCGGTCAGCAGCGTGTCGAGGTAATGCGCGATCGGCCCGTGGCGGTTCACGACCCTGGTCTGGCAGCCGCAATACCAGCAGAGCTTCTCGCAGAACGGGACATGGACGTAGAGCGAAACGCGCTGGCCGTCGGGCAGCGCCGCAAGCCAGCCGGCATAGGCCTTGGCATCGATGCCGGCATGGAAATGCGGCGCCGTCGGATAGCTGGTGTAGCGGGGCACCGTCCCGCCATAGCGCACGGCGAGGTCGGCCGCCGCCATGCGGGACACGGACGGCTCATGGGGCTGGGGCGCGGACGGCATCGGGGGATCCGAATGATGCGGAGGGGGCGGAGGTCGCGGCAGGAGGCTCGGACCAGCTGCCCGTTTTCGTGTCACGGACTCAAGGCGCCGGTCCTTGATCTGGATCAATCCGGTTCAGCGCGGAAAGAGATAGTGTCAGCCTTGAACCGCGACGGGTGGCTGCCCGGAGCGGATGGAGGAAGCCCCCCGTGGCTAACCGGCAGATCGATGACGAGCGCGTCGCAGCCCAGATCGCGGCGCAGCGCGTCGGCGCCGTCCACCACGATGTCGGCGAGGCTGGGGCCCGGCATCTGCGCGACGATCACGTCGTTGAGACGCAGTACGGTCCCGTGCCGCAAGGTGCGCTGCACGTGGTAGGTGAACAGTCCGTGGATCACCCCGCGCCGGTCGCGGACGGCCATCATTCCCCGGCCGGCACGGCGCCCGCAATAATGGCTCGCCAGGGCACGCCACGCGGCCTGGCTCCGATGCGGATCCCACATGCGCACCAGCGGATAGGCGCCGACGGCACCTGCGCCGGTCATCGGCTCAACCCTGAAAATGTCGGCGGCGACACTGCGTCTCATCGCGACGCAACCTGCAAGGACCTAAGGAACATGACATTGACACACGTCAATCACGCACCGGACGCAGAGCTTGGCCGCGACAGGCGGGATGTGCCAATCTCCCGCCCTGCCGAGCGGGCTCACCTGGCGGACGCGAGCATGCATATCGCAGAGACCCAATGCGCGAAGAGCGGTCCCGATTGCTCGCATGGCCGGACGGCCTGCGCCGATTGCAAGGTCCGGCTCCATTCCATCTGCGCCGCCCTCGATCCGGACGAGCTCAATGCCCTGGAAGCGCTGAGCCATCCCACGCGCTACGGCGCCCGTTCCACCCTGTTCAGCCAGGACGAGACGGCCGAGAGCGTGTTCAACGTCACCGAGGGCATGGTGCGGCTCTACAAGCTGCTGCCGGATGGGCGCCGCCAGATCGTCGGCTTCGCCCTCCCGGGCGATTTTCTCGGGCTGGCTCTGATGGACCGGTTCGGCGTGTCGGCCGAAGCGGTGGGCGACGTCACGGTCTGCCGCTTCCCGCGCAAGGCTTTCGCGGCCTATCTCGATACCAAGCCGCATTTGCTGCGCCGGCTGCACGAGTTTGCCGGCCACGAGCTGAGCCTGGCCCAGGAGCAGATGGTTCTGCTCGGGCGCCGTTCGGCGGAGGAGCGGGTCGCATCGTTCCTGGTCAGCCTGCGCGAGCGGCTCGCCCGCATCGGCCAGAAATCGGTGACGCTCGCCCTGCCCATGAGCCGGCAGGACATCGCCGACTTCCTCGGCCTCACCATCGAGACGGTCAGCCGGACGATGACGCGCCTTGCCCGCGAGAAGACGATCCTCGTCGTGCCGGACGGTGTGCGGTTGCTGCGACCCGAACAGCTGGAATCCATCGCGGCCCGCTGACCGGCGGCTCACGCGATGCTGGAAAAGGCGCGCTTTGGCGCGCCTTTTTCATGAATGCGGCGCCGGCAGCGGCCCACTTGACGCAAATCAATGTAGCAGGTCCGCCCCGCGCCTAACCCGAGGCGCAAGAACGGCGGCGTCCGCGTGCGATGCCCCGCCATGCCAGGGGGCGGCCTTTATGGCTCACACGATCCAACTGAAGCGGATGACCACGAGCGAGATGGGTCTGGCGATCTTCGCCGCCCTGTTCTCCCTGTTCGCGCTCGTGGTGGCCGCCAAGGCCGAGACGTCGGGATACGCGTTTCACGCCGCGATCTTCACGCTCGCCTCCGCTGCGTCCGTTTTCGCGATCGCCAACCGCTATTTCAATCGCCCTGCCGCCCTGCCGCCGCAGGAGGTCGATGGCCGGCCGAACTATAATTTCGGCCCGGTGAAATTCGCGACCATTGCCTCCGTCATCTGGGGCATCGCGGGCTTCGCCGTCGGGGTCGTCATCGCGCTCCAGTTGGCCTGGCCGGGCCTCAACCTCGACCTGCCCTGGACAAGCTTCGGCCGGCTGCGGCCGCTGCACACGTCGGCGGTCATCTTCGCCTTCGGCGGCAACGTGCTGATCGCCACGTCGTTCTACGTCGTCCAGCGCACCAGCCGCGTGCGCCTGGCGGGCGATCTGGCGCCTTGGTTCGTCGTCCTCGGCTACAATCTGTTCATCGTCATCGCCGGCACCGGTTACATGCTCGGCATCACGCAGGGCAAGGAATACGCCGAGCCCGAATGGTACGCCGACCTGTTCCTGACCATCGTCTGGGTCGTTTATTTCCTCGTGTTCCTGGCGACGATCATTAAGCGCAAGGAGCCCCACATCTACGTGGCCAACTGGTTCTACATGGCGTTCATCGTGACGATCGCCGTGCTGCACCTGGGCAACAACGCGACGATTCCGGTCTCGGTCTTCTCGCCCAAGTCCTACATCGTCTGGGCCGGCGTGCAGGATGCCATGGTCCAGTGGTGGTATGGCCACAACGCGGTTGGCTTTTTCCTGACCGCCGGCTTCCTGGCCATCATGTATTATTTCATCCCCAAGCGGGCGAACCGGCCGGTCTACTCATACCGTCTGTCGATCATCCACTTCTGGGCCCTGATCTTCCTCTATATCTGGGCCGGCCCGCACCACCTCCACTACACGGCACTGCCCGACTGGGCGCAGACCCTGGGCATGACCTTCTCGGTCATGCTGTGGATGCCGTCCTGGGGCGGCATGATCAACGGGCTCATGACCCTGTCGGGGGCTTGGGACAAGCTGCGTACCGACCCTGTCCTGCGCATGATGGTCGTGTCGGTCGCCTTCTACGGCATGTCGACCTTCGAGGGTCCGCTCATGTCGGTGAAGGCGGTGAACTCGCTGTCCCACTACACGGACTGGACCATCGGGCACGTCCATTCCGGCGCGCTCGGCTGGGTCGGCTACGTCTCCTTCGGCGCCATCTACTGCCTCGTCCCGTGGCTGTGGAACCGCCGCGAGATGTATTCGCTGCGTCTGATCAACTGGCACTTCTGGATCTCGACGCTCGGCATCGTCCTGTACATCACGGCGATGTGGGTTTCGGGCATCCTCCAAGGCCTGATGTGGCGCGCCTACACCACGCTCGGCTTCCTCGAATACTCGTTCATCGAGACCGTCGAGGCGATGCACCCCTTCTACGTCATCCGCGCGCTGGGCGGCCTGCTTTTCCTGGGCGGCGCACTGATCATGGCCTGGAACGTCTGGCGCACCATCGCCGGGGCCGGCGAGCCGGCCTCCAAGATGGGCGCCATTCCAGCCCTCGTTCCCGCTGAATAAGGACGACGACCATGTCGCTCTGGAACCGTCACAAGATCTTCGAGACGAACTCGATCGTCCTGATCCTCGGCATCCTTGTGATGATCGCCATAGGCGGTCTCGTGGAGATCGTGCCGCTCTACTACCTGAAGAGCACGATCGAGAAGGTGGATGGGGTGAGGCCCTATACGCCGCTCGAGCTTGCAGGCCGCAACATCTACGTTCGCGAGGGCTGCTATAATTGCCACTCGCAGATGGTGCGCCCGCTGCGCGATGAGGTGGAGCGCTACGGCCATTATTCTCTGGCGGCCGAGAGCATGTATGACCGGCCCTTCCAGTGGGGGTCCAAGCGCACCGGCCCGGACCTCGCGCGCCTCGGCGGCAAGTATTCCGACGAGTGGCATCGGGCGCACCTCGCCGAGCCGCGCTCCATCGTCCCCGGTTCGATCATGCCTGGCTATGCCTGGCTCGCCACCACACCGCTGAAGGCCGACGGGATCGAGCAGGACATGAAGGTCCAGAAGCTCCTTGGTGTGCCCTACAGCGACGAGATGGTGGCCAAGGCGAAAGCCGACCTGCGCATCCAGGCGACGACGGACGACCCCGAGGCGGACGCGCTTCTCAAGCGCTATCCCAAGGCTTCCGCGCGGGATTTCGACGGCAATCCCGCCGAGGTCAGCGAGGCCGATGCGCTCATCGCCTACCTGCAGATGCTCGGCACGCAGGTCGATTTCCGCCTCTACGACAACAAGGCCAACCTGCGCTGAAGGAGCGTCCTGCCATGAACGAGACCTACAGGATGCTCGCCGAGTTCGCCCAGACCTGGGGGCTCCTCTACTTCGTCTCGATCTTTGCCGGCGTGCTCGTCTACGCGCTGGCCCCGTCCCGGCGCGGCCGCTTTGACGCCGCCGCCCGCATGCCCCTGCAAGAGGATTGAGCCGATGACGACCTCGCCCGGCGATAATCACGACCATGGCGTCGACCCGGTCACCGGCACGACCACGACGGGGCATGTCTGGGACGGCATCCGCGAGTTGAACACGCCGCTGCCGCGCTGGTGGCTCTGGACGTTCTACGTCACCGTCGTCTGGTCGGTGGCCTACTGGATCGTCTATCCGGCTTGGCCGCTAGCCACCGGCTATACGGGCGGCCTCTTCGGCTGGCGCTCGCGCGAGGCAGTCGTGAGCGACCTGGACGCACTCAAGGTCCAGCGCGCGGGCTTTGGCGGCAAGCTCGCCGCGACGCCTCTGGAGGAGGTGGCCAAGGACGAGCAACTCTTCGCTTTCGCCCGCGCCCAGGGCAAGGCGGCTTTCGGCGACAATTGCGCGCCCTGCCATGGCGCCGGCGGCGGCGGAGCGAAAGGCTTTCCCAACCTCAACGACGACGACTGGCTGTGGGGCGGCAAGCTGGAGGACATCCAGACCACGATTCGCCACGGCATCCGCTGGACTGCCGATGACAAGACCCGGATCGGCAACATGCCTGCCTTCGGCCGTGACGGCGTGCTGAAGCGCGCGGAGGTCAATGCGGTGGCCAGTTATGTGCGAACGCTGTCGGGCCTGTCGCCGACGACTGGTGTCGACCCGGCGCTGGGCGCGAAGGTCTATGGCGACAATTGCGCCGCCTGCCATGGCGACAAGGGAGAGGGCAAGCTGGAGCTGGGCGCGCCGAACCTGTCGGACCAGGTCTGGCTCTACGGATCCGATGCCGCCAGCATCGCCGACGGCGTCTGGAACGGACGCGGCCAAGCCATGCCGGCCTGGGCCGGCCGGCTCGACGAAACCACGATCAAGGCGCTTTCCGTCTATGTCCACTCCCTTGGCGGCGGCACGAAATAGCCGCTCGCCTCCGGGCGCTTGATGCACGTCAAGGCCATGCGCCCCGGTGCGGGATACCTCCCCCTCAAGGGAGGCGTTCCGTCCGGGGCGCACGCACATGACCGATCTTCAACCCGCCATCGCCGAAGCCGACGAGCCGCTCTATGCGGCCCGGCGCAGGATCTTCCAGCAATCGGTCACGGGACGGTTCCGGACGCTCAAGTGGGCCGTCCTCGCCGTCACGCTCGGCGTCTACTACGCGCTCCCCTTCGTGCGCTGGGACCGCGGCCCGCACGCGCCGGGCCAAGCCGTGCTGATCGATTTCCCGAACCGCCGCTTCTATTTCTTCTTCGTCGAGATCTGGCCGCAGGAGGTCTATTACCTCACCGGCCTGCTCATCCTTGCCGCCCTGATCCTTTTCCTCATGAACGCCGTGGCCGGGCGCGCCTGGTGCGGATATCTCTGCCCGCAGACCGTGTGGACGGATCTGTTCTACGCCGTCGAGCGCTTCTTCGAGGGCGACCGGCGCGAACAGATGCGACGGGCGAAGCAGGGCCTCACGTTCCGCACCTTCGTCGAAAAGGCGATGAAGCACTGGGTCTGGCTGCTGATCGCCTGGTGGACCGGCGGCGCCTGGGTCCTTTATTTCGCCGACGCGCCGACGCTCGTGAAGGAGCTGGCCTCCGGCACCGCCCCCTTCGCCGCCTATCTGTGGATCGGCATCCTCACCGCGACGACGTATCTGTTGGCCGGGCACATGCGCGAGCAGGTCTGCACCTATATGTGTCCGTGGCCGCGCATCCAGGCCGCGCTCACCGACGAATATGCGCTCAACGTCACCTATCGCTATGACCGAGGAGAGCCGCGCGGCTCCCTGAAGAAGGCCATCGCGGCCCGCGCCGCCGGCGAGAAGGCGGGCGATTGCGTCGACTGCTCCCAATGCGTTGTCGTCTGCCCGACGGGGGTCGACATCCGCCAGGGCCTGCAGATCGACTGCATCCAGTGCGGGCTTTGCATCGACGCTTGCGACGGCGTGATGGTCAAGATCGGCCGTCCGACGGGGCTCATCGCCTATGACACGGATCTCAACGTCCAGGCCCGCGAGCAGGGGCTGCCGGAAAGCTACCGCATCGTCCGTCCCCGGACCGTGCTCTATGCGGCGCTGATCCTGGTCGTCGGCGCCGTGATGCTCTGGTCTCTGGCGACGCGGGACATGTCGGGTCTCAGCGTCATCCACGACCGTAATCCGGTCTTCGTGCGCCTGTCCGACGGCGGCATCCGGAACGCCTATACCGTGCGCGTCCTCAACAAGACGCTGGAACCCCGCCGGTTCGTCCTGTCCGTCTCCGGTCGCGATGGCCTGGCGGTCGAGGCGGTCGGCGTCGCCGGCAGCCGCGACGGGCAGCCGCTCGTCGAGGTGGGTCCCGACCAGACGCGCGAGATCCGCGTCCTTGTGACGGCGCACGAGCCGCCGAAGGTCCAGGGCACCAGCCCCATCGTCTTCACGCTGGTCCCCGCCGATGGAGGCCGCGCAGCCAATGCCAACGACTATTTCCGCGGACCTTGAGGAGGCCAGGATGAGCATTTCCGCCGACATGCGGCCCGAAGGCGGCTTCAGAGTCACGGGCCGCTTCGTGCTCGCGACCTTCGTGGGCTTCTTCCTCGTGGTCGCGGGAGTGAACGCCGTCATGATCCGCTTCGCGCTCTCCACCTTCGGTGGGGTGGAGACCGAGAGCGCCTACAAGGCCGGGCTGAAGTTTCGCGGCGAGATGGACGCCGCCCGCCTCCAGGCCGACCTCGGCTGGACCGTCGCGGTCGATGCCGAACGGCGCGGCGAGAGCGTCGAAATCATCGTCAGCGCGAAAGGCCGGGACGGCCGGCCCCTAACCCGCCTCGCGGCCGAAGCCGTGCTGCAACGCCCGGCCGACCGCCGCCTCGACATCGCGGTCGCGCTGGCCGAAGAGGCCGCCGGAACGTACCGCGGCGTCACGCCCGCCGAACCCGGCGTGTGGGACGTCGTCAGCGTGCTGTCCCGCGGCGACGACCGTTTCCGCTCGCGCAACCGCATCGTTCTGCGCTGAGGGCCGCGATCATGGCGACCTCAGTCGACCTGTCCCACTACGTGACCGCCGATGGCGATGGCCTGGCGCGGATCGAGCTCGTGGTGGAGAACGTCGCCTCGGCCGCGGCCATCGGCGTGGTGGAGCAGGCCGTGAAGGCCATCGCGGGCATGCGCGAGGCGCGCCTGAACTTCACCAACCACCGGCTCTCGGCGGCGTGGGAGCCCGGCCGCGTCGATCCTGCCGAGATCGTCGCGGCCCTGGACCGGGCCGGCCATCCGGCCCATCCGTTCCGGCGCGCCGACGCGGAGGAGACCGAAGCGCGCCATGCGCGCTGGCTGATGCGCTGCCTTGCCGTGGCGGGATTCGCCGCCATGAACATCATGCTCCTGTCGGTCTCGGTCTGGTCGGGCAACTTCACGGACATCACGCCCGAGACCCGCGACCTCTTCCACTGGCTCTCCGCGCTCATCGCGCTGCCCGCAGCGGCCTATGCCGGCCAGCCTTTCTTTCGCAGTGCCCTGAATGGCCTGTCGGAGCGGCGCATGAACATGGACGTGCCGATCTCGCTGGGCGTCCTGCTTGCGCTCGGCATGTCGGTCGCCGAGACGCTGCTCCACGCCACGCATGCCTATTTCGACAGCGCGGTCATGCTGCTCTTCTTCCTGCTGTGCGGGCGCTACCTGGACCATGCCATGCGCCGCAAGACACGCGCGGCGGCCGGCAACCTCGCCGCGCTGAAGTCGGATTTCGCCTTGCGGATCGGCCCGGACGGGGCACCCGTCGCCGTGCCCGTCGGCGCGCTCGCGCCCGGCGACCGCATCCTGGTCCGTCCGGGCGACCGTATTCCCGCCGACGGACGGATTGCCGACGGCGTGTCCCTCATCGACGAGAGCTTGGTGACGGGAGAAACGCTGCGGCGCGAGGCAAAAGCCGGAGAACTCGTGCACGCCGGTTCGCTCAACGAAACCGGCGCGCTGACACTGGAGGTCACGGCAGCTGGCGAAGGCACGCTGCTAGACGAGGTGGAGCGCCTGATCGGGCAGGCCTCGGCCGCCCGCAACGCCTATGTGCGTCTCGCCGATCGGGTCTCGCGATCTTATTCGCCCGTCGTGCACCTCACAGCGGCCGCGACGGCGACCGGCTGGATCCTGGCCGGTGCGTCCGTGCACGACGCCATCGTCATCGCGGTCGCGGTGCTCATCATCACCTGTCCCTGTGCGCTGGCGCTGGCGGTCCCGACGGTGCAGGTCGTCGCATCGGGCGCGCTCTTCCGCTCCGGGATCCTGCTCAATTCCGCGGACGCGATCGAGCGCCTCGCAGCGGCGGATACGATCGTCTTCGACAAGACCGGCACGCTGACCCTGCCGGAGCCGCGGGTCGCCAACGCCGCCGCCATCGATCCGTCGCTGATCGCACTCGCGGCGCGGCTTGCCCTTTCCAGCCGCCACCCGCTTGCGCTGGCGGTCGCGCGCGAGATGCCGAGCGCCCGGCCGATCCCCGGGGCATCCGAGACGTCAGGACAGGGCGTACGCGCCATCGTGGACGGGCTCGAGACCCGCCTCGGTAGCCCTTCTTTCTGCGACGTTCGCGTGGCGGAAACGGAACTTCCGGGCGGAGACTCGTGCATCGCCGTCCGTCACGGCGAGGCTCGGGCGCTCATCATCGTCCGCCAAGCTCTCCGCCGGGACGCGGTCGAGACGGTCGCGGGCTTGAGGGCCGCGGGCTACCGCCTCGCCATCCTCTCCGGCGATCGGCCCGACGCCGTGGCTCCCGTCGCCCACACGCTCGGCATCGCAGACTGGCGTGGCGGCTGCCGGCCCGACGACAAGATCGCAGCGCTTGCAGCGCTCAAGGAGGCCGGCCGGTGCGTGCTCATGGTCGGCGACGGTCTCAACGACGCACCGGCTCTGGCGGCCGCCGACGTTTCCATGTCGCCGATCGCAGCCGCCGACGTGACTCAGGCGCGCGCCGATGCAGTTTTTCTCGGCGAGAGGCTGGCACCCGTCTCCGAAGCCCTGCAGGCGGCGCGGCGGGCTCGCATGCTCATGCGCCAGAATCTCGGCTTCTCGCTCCTCTACAATCTCCTGGCCGTGCCACTCGCCATGGCCGGACTGGTCACGCCCCTGGTCGCCGCCGCCGCCATGTCCGGATCGTCCGTGGTCGTGACCCTCAATGCTCTGCGGGCGCGCGGCCGCCCGGCCGCGCCAAGGCAATCGGACGCTTCCTGTGAAGCCAGCGGAGAGCCCGCATGGACGTGATCCTCTACCTCCTGCCGATCGCGCTGGCGTTGGGTCTGGGCGGCCTCTTTGCCTTCCTCTGGTCCCTGCGCAGCGGCCAGTACGAGGACATGGAGGGTGCCGCCCACCGCGTGCTCGGCGACGACGATCTGGCCGGAGACAGGAAGCGGAGATGACCGGGACGGCCTTCCAGCGCGCAGGAAGGCTCGCCTGCCTGTGCCCCGACGACATCGCTCCCGACGATCTCGTCGCAAGCCCCGCCGCGACCACGACTCGCGCCGCGGCGGCCTTCGCCCTGTCCATCCTCGCCCAGGTCCTCGTGATCTCTGTCCTTCCCCTGGCCGGAGCCATGCTGGCGCCGGAGCCGCTCCGAGCTGGCTGGCCCTTCGCGGCGATGCTGCTCGGGACGGTGGCCGCCAGCCTGCCCGCCTCGATCCTGCGCGATGCCTTCGGCCGACGGGCTGCTTTCGCGCTCGGGGCCGGCATCGGCATCGCCGGCGGTGTCGCCGGTGCCTTCGCCGTCGCTGCCGGCCTGTTCGGGCTGCTTCTCGTCGCCGCGTTCTGGCTCGGCGTGGCCCAAGGCTTCGGCGCGGCCTATCGCCACGAGGCGCTAGCGCTTCCCGCGGAATGGCGGCAGACGGGCGGCTATCTGATCTTCGCCTCAGGGGCTATCTCGGGCCTGGTAGCACCGTTCGTCCTGTCCTGGTCGGAGCGGGCCGCCTCGCCGATCCCCTTCGCCGGTACGCTCATGGCGGCGGGGCTCGTGCAGGTCCTGGTGCTGGCGCTGGCGGTCGCGCCCTTCCGCCATGGCCTGGAGCGTTCAGGGCAGGGCAACGCCGCGTCGGACTGGCGCCGCTGGGCCGGACCGACCGCGCTCGCGGCGCTCGCCTGGTTTGGAATGACCCATGCGATGGCTCATGCCCCGGCGGTCCTGATCGGCTGTGGCGTGCGCCCGGAGGGCATCGCAGGCTTCATCGCCTGGCATGTCGTCGCCATGTACGCGCCTGCCCTGGCAGGACCTGCCATGTCGCGCAGGGTCGGCGCGCCGGTCATCGTCGCGGCAGGGATCCTGCTCGTCGCGGCAGGCTTGATCGTCCTTCGGACGTCACCGTCCGTCGAAGCCATCGCCCTCGCGCTGACGACAACCGGCGCCGGCTGGTGTCTGGCGACGACAGGCGCCACGGCGATGCTCCATGCAACCGCACCGACGCGTCGGCAGGTCGGTCTGCACGATGCGGCGATCGTACTGTGCGCGCTCGCCGGAGCCCTTTTGCGCTAGATCAAGGCGTCCTCGCCGTCGCGCGGTCGATGATCGGATCGCGGGCGAGGAGGATTCGGCCGCGATGGCGAGGAGGGCAGGCTTCTTCAACGCGGTGATCCTCGGCGCCCTGTTCGCTGTACTCCCGATGGTGGACTGTCAGGCCGAGACGCGGGGCAATCCCGCCCTCGGCCTGATTTTTGTCCGCGAGCATTGCGGCGGCTGCCACGCGGTCGGCCGCACCGGCGTCAGCCCGCTTGCCATCGCCCCGCCCTTCCGCGAACTGCACCTCCGCTATCCCGTCGAGAACCTGTCCGAGGCCTTCGCCGAGGGCATCGTGACGGGCCACCCGACCATGCCGGAATTCCGGCTGGAGGCGGACCAGGTCGGCAACGTCATCGCCTATCTGAAATCGCTGGAGCGCTAGGTTTTCACCCGCGCTTCAGACCAAGATGCTCCTCCAGCCGCGCCAGGGCCCGGTCGAGCTCCTCGCCTTCGCGTCCCAGAGCCTCGATGATCCTCGCCTCGAACTTCAGCGCCCTCGGCACGATGTCGGCATAGGCCTTCCGGCCCTCGGAGCGCAGGCTGAGGATGTCCTCGCGCCGGTCGTCCTCGCTCTGCCGGCGTTTCACCCAGCCCCTGTCCTCCAGCGCCTTCACCGCGCGGCTGACCTTGGTCTTGTGCATATGGGAATGGGTGCCGATGGCCTTGGCCGTCGCCTCGCCGAACTGACCGAGCGTCGCCAGCACGCGCCACTCCGCCACAGAAAGGGCGTACCGCTTGCGGTAGACTTTCTGGAAGGCCTCCGAAATCGCGGCACCAAGCCTGTTGAGCCGGTAGGGGAGGAAGGCTTCGAGTTGGAGCTCGTCCATGTTGTTAGTTACAAAAAGGACGGTTACGCTCGCAACTAAAATCGAAGGATTACCGGGAGACGCGCCATGAACGTGCAGAAGCCCGTCGCCGCCCCGCGCGGCACGCATCGCAATAGCGGCCTCGTACCGGGCTACATGTCCGGTTTCGGCAATTCGTTCGAGACCGAGGCGCTGCCGGACACGCTGCCCATCGGCCGCAATTCGCCGCAGAAGGTGAATTACGGGCTTTATGCCGAGCAATTGTCGGGATCGCCCTTCACGGCGCCGCAGGCGACGAACCAGCGGTCCTGGCTCTACCGCATCCGCCCCGCCGTGAAGCATTCCGCGCGCTACCGGCGCGTCGACCGGCGTTTCCTGCGCACCGCGCCGTCCCGCGAGGAGAGCGATCTTCCTCTCGGCCAGCTCCGCTGGAACCCTGTCGATCTGCCCGCCGAGGCGCTGAGCTTCGTAGAGGGCCTGCGGACGGTCACCACGGCCGGCGACAGCGACACCCAGGTCGGCATGGCGGCGCATCTGGCTCTCGTCACCCGGTCCATGGAGGACGAATACTTCTTCAATGCCGACGGCGAACTGCTCGTGGTGGCGCAGCAGGGGCGCCTGCGCTTCTGCACCGAGTTCGGCATCATCGAGATCGAGCCCGGCGAGATCTGCGTCATCCCGCGCGGCGTCATCATGCGCGTCGAACTGATCGATGGGCCCGCCCGCGCCTATGTCTGCGAGAATTACGGCGGCGGCTTCACGCTGCCCGATCGCGGGCCGATCGGCGCCAATTGTCTCGCGAACCCCCGCGATTTCCTCACCCCCGTCGCCGCCTTCGAGGACCGGGAGGTGCCCTCCATCCTGTACGTCAAGTGGGGCGGGGAACTGCACGCGACCGAGATCGGCCAGTCGCCGCTGGACGTGGTGGGCTGGCACGGCAATTACGCGCCCTACAAGTATGACCTGCGCCATTTCTCGCCGGTCGGCGCCATCGCCTTCGACCATCCCGATCCGTCGATCTTCACCGTGCTGACGGCGCCGTCCGAGACGCCCGGCACCGCGAACATCGACTTCGTGATTTTCCCCGAACGCTGGATGGTGGCGGAGAACACCTTCCGGCCGCCCTGGTACCACCGCAACCTCATGTCGGAATTCATGGGGCTGATCTACGGCGTGTACGACGCCAAGCCGGAGGGGTTCACGCCCGGCGGCTTCTCCCTGCACAACCAGATGCTGCCCCACGGGCCGGACGACAAGGCGTTCGACCACGCGTCCAACGGCGAGCTCAAGCCCGTGAAGCTCACCGGCACAATGGCCTTCATGTTCGAGACGCGCTTTCCCCAGCGCGTCACGGCCTATGCCGCCGGCCTGCCCGAATTGCAGGACAGCTACATCGATTGCTGGGCAGGGCTGAAAAAGAACTTTACGGGCGAGCGGCCGTGAGCGGGCTCGACGAGACGCACGATCCCGCCCGCCGCTCCTGGGTGCCGGGCGCGGACGGGCACGCGGATTTCCCGATCCAGAACCTGCCCATCGGCGTGTTCTCGACCGGCGATCGCGATCCCTGCGGCGGCATCGCTATCGGCGACCATATCCTCGATCTGAAAGCCCTCGCCGCCTCCGGCCTGCTGATCGGCGAGGCCCAGGCCGCGTGCGAGGCCGCCGGCGGCGCGTCGCTCAATCCCTGGCTCGCCCTGACGCCGGGCGAGCGCAGCGGCTTCCGCCGCCATCTGTCGGACCTGCTCTGGAGCGAGGGCGTACTGCGCCCGCAGGCCGAGGAGATGGCGGCCGAGCTTCTAGTGGACGCCGCGGCCGCGACGCTGCATCTGCCGGCGGTCATCGGCGACTATACGGACTTCTATGCCGGCATCCGGCATGCGGAGAATGTCGGCAAGCTCTTCCGCCCCGACAATCCGCTTCTCCCGAACTATCGGCATGTGCCGATCGGCTACCACGGCCGCGCCTCGTCGATCCGTCCATCGGGCACGGATATTCGCCGGCCGAACGGCCAGACAAAGGCGCCGGACGCCGATAGGCCGGGCTTCGGTCCCTGCCGGCGGCTCGACTACGAAACCGAGCTCGCCATCTGGATCGGACCGGGCAACGCGCTCGGCGAGCCGATCGCCATCGACCAGGCGGCGTCCCACATCGCCGGCTACGGGCTGCTCAACGACTGGTCGGCGCGGGACATCCAGGCCTGGGAATATCAGCCGCTGGGCCCCTTCCTTGCCAAGAACTTCGCGTCCACGGTCTCGCCCTGGATCGTGACCGCAGAGGCGCTCGCCCCGTTCCGCCGGCCGCGCCCGGAGCGCGGCGAGGGCGAGCCGCAGCCTCTGCCCTATCTCGACGGCGAGTCCGACCGGGAGGCCGGAGGGCTCGATCTGTCCATCGAGGTCTATCTGTCGACGCCGGCCATGCGTGAGGCTGGCATCGAGCCAGTCCTGCTCGCCCGCTGCCGGACGCGCGACCTCTACTGGACGCCCGCGCAGATGGTCGCCCACCATGCCAGCGGCGGCTGCGACCTGCGCCCCGGCGACCTCCTGGGCTCCGGCACGATTTCCGGCGACGTGCCCGGAAGCCTCGGCAGCCTCCTGGAGATCACGGAAGGCGGCAAGCGGCCGATCGACCTGCCCGGCGGCGAGACGCGGACCTTCCTGGAAGACGGAGACGAAATCATCATGCGCGCCCGCGCGTCGCGCCCCGGCGCCGTGCCCATCGGCTTCGGCGAATGCCGCGCCATCATCCTGCCCGCCCCGGAGACCGGACGATGAAGCTCTATGCCTATTGGCGGTCCGGAACGTCGTTCCGCGTGCGCGCCGCCCTCGCGCTCAAGGGCATTACCGTCGATGTCGTGCCGGTGCACCTCGTGCGCGGCGGCGGGGAGCAGAAGCAGCCGGCCTACCGCGCCGTCAATCCGCAGGGGCGGGTGCCCTCGCTGGCCCTGGACGACGGGGCGGTCCTCACGCAATCGCCGGCGATCATCGAATATCTGGAGGAGGTCCATCCCGAGCCGCCGCTCCTCCCTGCCGATCCGGTCCTGCGGGCCAAGGTGCGTGCGGTCGCCGCGATCATCGGCTGCGACGTCCATCCGCTGCACAATAGCGGGACGCTTGCGGCGCTGAAGGGCCAGTTCGGCGCTGATGAAGCCGCAATCCAGGCTTGGCTGACGAAGTGGATGACGGACGGTTTCACCGCCGTCGAGGCCCTGATCGGCGACGAGGGCTTCGCCTTCGGCCCGGAGCCGACCGTCGCGGACGTCTACATCGTCCCGCAGGTCTATACCGCGCGCCGCTTCAACGTGCCGATCGAGAATTTCCCGCGCATATTGCGCGTCGAAGCGCTGGCAGCCGCGCACCCGGCCTTCCAGGCGGCGCATCCGTCGAGCCAGCCGGACGCGGAGCAAGTGACCAAAGCGACGGCCCGCTCCTAGCGATCCAAGTTGCGTGTTTTCGGAGCCTTCAGGAACCAGTCTGCGTCATGGGTCCCGCGTTCGATTTCTTCAAGCACGCGGCGTGCATCGCCGTTGTGGAAGAACCAGTACTGGTCGACCATGCTGCGCAACACGGTCTTCGCCTCCTCCGGCGCAAGATGAGCCGCGTCGGTCGCCGCCAGAAACCGGACCTGAATATTATCGTGAGACATAAGGGGAATCAGCGCCCGCCGCCCGTCATTGTCGCGCATCCGAAGGGCGTTCAGCACGGCCATTCTTTGATCAAAAAGCTTGTTGTAAAGTTGCGTATTATACGGATAGTGATGGACGGCTATATCCTGTCGCAGAGCGATACCTAGGTAAATATTAAACAAATCATGTATTTTTGTGTTAGAAATGTTGGTCATCGTAGCAAAATCCCTTTGTCAATCAACTGTTCTATGCCGATACGACGCCTTTCTTCCCACGATTTATCACGCAAATATTGTCGAGGGGTGAGATTGCCTAATGAGGGATTCCGTGTCGCGTACCATCTCGTTATTTCCTCGTGTTTGTAAGCTGGAATCCGGACAAGATTATCGCGGCCGTGAATGAGATGAGCTGGGAATCCATCGCGCGTGGCACCCTTTTGCTCGACGACGTGGTGGATGTGGTAGCCCGGTTGCGGGTCTCGGACTGCATTCTGCAGCGCCTCTAAGCTCCTCGGGGGATCCATCGCACTGCGGATGGATGCTGCCTGCTCACCCCTAAGCCAGACGGCTGTGCCGACGATCGCAGCGAGCGCGGCTGCCCGGCCGGTGTGAGCCGCATCAGCCTAGATGCGATCATGCGTGCAATGCGATTGCGTTCTTGAACGGTGCGAGGCGTATCTTTAGGAATATTTGCGAGATTGAGCGGCGGGCCACCGTTATGCCCTATGCCTGGGTGGACACGGTTCGGGGCGTTGTTCCGAGCCGCTCCTTCGACAGTCCATTGTCCACCTTGGGGGTTCCCGGCAGGAACCCTAGGCTGTTGATGACTGTGATGCTTGAAGGCAAGCTGAAACCGGTGCCAGCGGTACTGAACTAAGGTGGCGGCCAAACGCCAACGTTGCGCGATCGCTTGATCGCGGCCCAAAAAATGGAAATCGACATCGGCAATTCGATTGGTATGACAATGGCGCATCGAATATAGGAATATTAGCCTAGTGTCAAACAAGGGTTGCTAAGGCACGCGTCTATGCCGGCTGTACCGTCTTCGCTCAGTCCGGCAGCAGCATCCGGCGGCCGACGGCGTAGACCCGCGCCTGGCCGAGCATGTAGGCGGTGAGGAAGGCCGGGAAATAGGGCGAGAACACCCCGTCCCGGAGGTTGAGGCCGCCCGCATAGGCGCCGAAGGCCGGCAGGATCATGCGGGTGCCGCAGGTGGCGAAGCAGCGCCTGCGCACAGAGCGGCCGCGCAGGTGCACCCGCGCCGCCGGGTGCAGGTGCCCGGCGGCCTCCGGCCCGTCCATCAGCGTCGGTTCGTGGACCAGGCGCAGCGCGCCGATCGTCGCCATGGCCGCGACGTCGCCGCCGATATCGGCGGGCGGCAGAGGGTCGTGGTTGCCGGTGATCCAGAGCCAATCGCGCCCGGCCATCAGGGTCTGCAGCAACGCGGCGTCGGCATGGACGATCCGCGCCTGCGCATGCCGGTCATGGAAGCTGTCGCCGAGGGCGACGACGCGGCGCGGCCGCAGCCGGTCGATGACCTCCGCCAGACGCTCCAGCGTCGCCCGCGTGTCGTAGGGCGGCAGGAACTGGCCCCGCGTGCCGTAGGCCGAACCCTTCTCCAGGTGCAGGTCGGCGACGACGAGCGTGCCCTCGTCCGGCAGGAAGAGCGCGCCCGACGCGTCCAGCATCGCGGCAAGACCTCCCAGCAGGATCGGGTGCACCGGCATGTCGGCGGCGACGTTCACGAGAGGGCTTCCTCCATCAGCTGCGCTTCCGCTTCGGCCAGGATCGCGTCCGAAGCCTCCCCGTAGACGGCCTCCCGGCCGATCTCGAGGATGATCGCCACCGAGAGGGGTGAGACATGGGGCAGGGCCTTGTGAACGATTCGCCCGCGGATTCGCGCCAGCATGTCCGAAAGCCGGCGGATGTCGAGGAGCCCCGTCGCCGCATCGGCGCGCGCAGCCTTCATCAGGATGTGCCCGGGCTCGTGCCGCCGCAGCACGTCGTAGACGAGGTCGGTGGACATGGTGACCTGCCGGCCGGTTTTCTCCTGGCCGGGGAAACGCTTCTCGATCAGGCCGGAAATGATCGCGCAATGGCGGAAGGTGCGCTTCATCAGCGCCGATTCCTCCAGCCATTCCTCCAGGTCGTCGCCCAGCATGTCGGGGCCGAACAGCGCGTCGATCGACAGCCGCCCGCCGGCGATGGCCGCCGAGACGTCGGCCAGGCCCCACACCGCGAGTCCATAATCGTTGGCGACGAAGCCGAGCGGCTTCAGCCGCGCCCGCTCCAGCCGCCGGGTCAGCAGCATGCCGAGCGTCTGGTGGGCGAGGCGGCCCTCGAACGGATAGGCGACGAGATAGTGCCGGCCGGCCCGCTCGAACGTCTCCACCAGGAGCTCGTCGCGCCCCGGGAGGATCGAGCGGTCCTGCTGGCGGGCCAGCCAGCCGGCGACCTCCGCCGGCAGGACCGACCAGCTCGACGGGTCGGCGATCATCGCCCGCACCCGGGCGGCAAGAAAGGTGGAGAGCGGGAACTTGCCCCCCGCATAGGAGGGCACTTTGGGGTCGGCGGCGGTGGCGCGCGTGACGCGAACCTCGTTCTCGATGATCCCCTCGAAGCGCAGCACCTCGCCGCCGAAGACAAACGTGTCGCCGGCGGTGAGCCCTTCCGCGAAATATTCCTCAACCTCGCCGAGCACGCGCCCACCGCGCATCACGGTGCCCGGCGCGCCGGGGGTCCGGTTGAGGACGCGGCCGAGCCGGACCTTCAGCATGTCGGCCTCGATGATCGTGCCGACATTCATGCGGTAGTGCTGGGCGGTGCGGGCGTCGGTGACGCGCCAGAGCCCGTCCGGCCCGCGGCGGATCTTGGCGAAGCGCTCATAGGCGCGCAGCGCGTAGCCGCCGGTGGCGACGAAATCGACCACCGCCTCGAAATCCTCCCAGGTGAGGCCGGCATAGGGCGCGGCGCTGCGCACTTCCTCGTAGAGGGCGATCGTTTCGAACGGCTCGGCGCAGGCCATGCCCAGCACATGCTGCGCCAGGACGTCGAGGGCGCCGACGCGCGGCTCGGGCGTGTCCTGCGCGGCCTCGGTCACGGCGTCGAGCGCCGCCCGGCATTCCAGCATCTCGAAGCGGTTGGCCGGGACGAGATAGGCCTTGGACGGCTCGTCCAGCCGGTGGTTGGCACGGCCGATCCGCTGCATCAGCCGGCTGGCGCCCTTGGGCGCGCCGATATTGACGACAAGGTCCACGTCGCCCCAGTCGATGCCGAGGTCGAGCGTCGAGGTGCACACGACGCCGCGCAGGCGCCCCTCCGCCATCGCGGCCTCCACCTTGCGCCGCTGCCCGGCATCCAGCGAGCCGTGATGGAGGGCGATGGGCAGCCCGTCCTCGTTGGCGCGCCAGAGCTCCTGGAAGACATATTCCGCATGGAGCCGCGTGTTAACGAAGACGAGCGTCGTTCTGTGACGGCGGATCGCGTCATAGACCTCCGCCATCGCGTGCCGCGCCGTGTGCCCGGCCAGCGGCAGCGCGGCCTCCGCATCCAGCACGGTGAGTTCCGCCGGCGCCCCGGGCGGCGCGACGACGATGGCGGCTGATGTCGTACCCTGACCGGAACCCTCTCCCCCCTTGTGGGGGAGAGAAGGAGAGGGGGGTATGGCAGGACCGCCCTCATCGCCGATCGCCTGCGCTCCAGGCCGACCCCCCTCCCTGCCCTCCCCCACAAGGGGGGAGGGTATCTCCAGCTCCGCGGGGGAAGGGGAAGCTACCCCCGTCAGATACCGCGCCAGAGCTTCCGGCTCCCGCACCGTGGCCGACAGGCCGACCATGGTCAGGTCCGGCCCCGCAATGTGCCGCAGCCGGGCGAGGCCGAGCGCGAGCAGGTCCCCGCGCTTGGACGTGACCAGCGCGTGCAGCTCGTCCAGCACGATGCGCTTGAGCCCGCCGAACAGGGACCGCGCCTCCCGGTGCGCGATCAGCAAGGCGAGCTGCTCCGGCGTCGTCAGCAGGATATCCGGCGGTCGCTCGATCTGCCGTGTCCGCTTGTGGGCGGAGGTGTCGCCCGTGCGGGTCTCGATCCGCAGGCCGAGCCCCATCTCCGCCACGGGCATCTCCAGGTTGCGCGCGATATCCACCGCCAGCGCCTTCAACGGCGAGATGTAGAGCGTGTGGATCGAGGCCCGCCCCTCTCCCCCCTTGTGGGGGAGAGCCGGAGAGGGGGGTATGGGACGGCCGGGCTCAACGCCCGCCGCTGGCGCTCCCGGCCGACCCCCCTCCCTGCCCTCCCCCACAGGGGGGGAGGGGGCATCCACGTGCGGCCCCCGTCCATGGTCGGCCAGCTCCACCAGGGTCGGCAGGAAGCCGGCCAGCGTCTTGCCGGCGCCGGTGGGTGCGACGAGCAGCGCCGAGCGGCCGCTGCGGGCCAGCGCCAGCAGTTCCAGCTGGTGCGGCCGGGGCTCCCAGCCGCGCCCGGCGAACCAGTCGCGGAAGCGCGGCGGCAGGTCTCCCGCTGCAATCTCCGCTTCCGTCTTTGCGCCTGTCCCGACCTGATCCATGCCTCTCTCAGATAGCGGCGCATCCCGCCTTCGGCTATTGCTCGGCCATGACCTCGATCCCGCAGACGTCCCAGCCCAAGGCCCGGCCGCTGAACGCCGACGACCACCTGATCCTGATCGACGGATCGTCCTACATCTTCCGCGCCTATCACGCGCTTCCACCCCTGACCCGCAAGTCCGACGGGCTTCCCGTGGGTGCGGTGCAGGGCTTCTGCAACATGATGTGGCGGCTGATGCGGGACAAGATCGACGGCGAGCCGGCGAGCCACCTCGCCGTCGTGTTCGACCATTCCGCCGAGACCTTCCGCAACGCGCTTTACGACCAGTACAAGGCCCATCGGCCGGACCCGCCGGAGGACCTGAAGCCCCAGTTCGGTCTCATCCGCCACGCGACGCGCGCCTTCGACGTGCCCTGCATCGAGCAGGAGGGCTTCGAGGCCGACGACATCATCGCCACCTATGCCTGCCAGGCGGCGCGGGCGGGCGCCAAGGTCACGATCGTCGCCTCTGACAAGGACCTCATGCAGCTCGTGCGCCCCGGCGTCACGATGTACGACACGATGAAGGAGAAGCGGATCGCCGAACCCGAGGTCCTGGAGAAGTTCGGCGTCACGCCCGACAAGGTCGTCGACGTCCAGGCGCTCTGCGGCGATTCCATCGACAACGTGCCCGGCGTTCCGGGCATCGGCGTCAAGACTGCTGCCCAGCTCATCGGCGAATACGGCGATCTGGAAGGCGTGCTGAAGGCCGCCGCCGACGGCCTCATCAAGCAGCCCAAGCGGCGCGAGGCGCTCGTGGAGCATGCGGAAAAGGCACGCATCTCGAAGACGCTCGTCCTCCTGGAGCAGAACGTGCCGCTGGAGATCGCGCTGGAGGACCTGCTCCTCGACGATCCGGACCCAAAGCGTCTCGTCGCCTTCCTGAAGGCGATGGAGTTCACGGCGGTGACGCGCCGTGTTGCCGCCGCCTACGCTCTCGACATCAACGAGATCGATCCCGATCCGGCGCTCGCCGCCCCCGGCGCCGGTGTCGACGGCTTCGAGCCGTCATCGTCCGGCACCGTCTCGCCGCCCCGAACGGCGGATGTGCAGGAGATGCGGGCACCGCTCGATCCCGCGGCGCTGAGCCCGCTCGCGCTCGCCGAGGCGCGCAAGGCCGAAGGCGCCGCAACGGCCATCGATCGCTCGCGCTACGAGACATTGATGGACCTCGCGGCTCTCGAGGCCTTCGTCGCCGCCGGCATCGCGGCGGGTGTCGTCGGCTTCGATACCGAGACGAATTCGCTCGACGCGATGCAGGCCGATCTTGTCGGCGTGTCCCTTGCGCTGCCGGGCGGCCGGGCCTGCTACGTACCGCTCCTTCACAAGGGCGGGTCGGACCTCTTCGCGTCCGGCGTCGTACCGGGCCAGATTCCGTCCGCGGATGCCATATCGGCCTTGCGTTCGCTGCTCGAACACTCTGGCGTGCTCAAGGTCGGGCAGAACATCAAGTACGACCGCATCGTGATGCTGCGGCACGGCGTTTCCGTCGCGCCCTACGACGATACGCTGCTCATCTCCTACGTTCTGGACGCCGGCCGCGGTGGCTTTGCCGGCCACGGCATGGACACCCTGTCCGAGCGGCATCTGAACCATCAGACGATCCGCTACGGCGAGGTCGCGGGCACGGGCAGGGCGGCCGTCACCTTCGACATGGTGCCGCTCGACAAGGCGACGCCCTACGCCGCGGAGGACGCCGACGTGACGCTGCGCCTGTGGCAGGCGCTGAAGCCGCGTCTGGCCGCCGAGCGCAAGACGGCCGTCTACGAGACGCTGGAGCGCCCGCTGGTCGACGTCCTCGGGCGCATGGAGATGCGCGGCATCATGGTGGACCGGCAGATCCTGTCGCGCCTGTCCGGCGACTTCGCCCAGACCCTCGCCCGGCTGGAGGACGAGATCTACACGCTCGCCGGCCAGCGCTTCACGATCGGCTCTCCGAAGCAGCTCGCCGATATCCTGTTCGGGCAGATGCAGCTTTCCGGCGCCAGGAAGACGGCGACCGGGCAATGGTCCACCAATGCGCGCTTCCTTGAGGACCTGGCGGCGGAGGGGCACGAACTGCCCCGGCGCATCCTCGATTGGCGTCAGCTCGCCAAGCTGAAATCGACCTATACGGATGCTCTGCCGGCCTATGTGAACCGGGAGACAGGCCGCGTGCATACGTCCTATGCCCTGGCCTCGACGACGACCGGGCGGCTCTCCTCGTCCGAGCCGAACCTGCAGAACATCCCGATCCGCACCGAGGAGGGGCGGCGCATCCGCACCGCCTTCATCGCCGAGAAGGGCAAGGTGCTGATCTCCGCCGACTACTCGCAGATCGAGCTGCGGATCCTGGCCCACGTCGCCAACATTCCGCAGCTGCGCAAGGCCTTCGCCGAAGGGCAGGACATCCACGCCATCACCGCCTCCGAGATGTTCGGCGTGCCGGTGGAGGGCATGCCTTCCGACATCCGCCGCCGCGCCAAGGCGATCAATTTCGGCATCGTCTACGGCATCTCCGCCTTCGGTCTCGCCGCCCAGCTTTCGATCCCGCGCGAAGAAGCGGGAGCTTACATCAAGCGTTATTTCGAGCGCTTTCCCGGCATCCGCGACTACATGGACGCGACCAAGCGCTTCTGCCGCGAGCATCTCTATGTGGAGACCCTGTTTGGCCGGGTCTGCCACTATCCGCAGATCGCCTCGTCAAACCCGTCCGAGCGGGCGGCGGTGGAACGGCAGGCCATCAACGCGCCGATCCAGGGCACGGCGGCGGACATCATCCGCCGCGCCATGATCCGGATGGAGCCGGCCCTGGAGCAGGCGGGCCTCTCGGATGTGAAAATGCTGCTCCAGGTCCACGACGAGCTGGTCTTCGAGGCTCCGGCGGAGCTGGCGGAGGCAGCGATCCCGGTCATCCGCAGGGTGATGGTGGACGCTCCCCATCCCGCGGTCGACCTCACGGTGCCGTTGGTCGTCGACGCCCGCGCGGCGTCGAACTGGGACGAAGCGCACTGAACAGGCCGACCCGTGCCTTCGCAGGCCGGGCCTTTGTCAGACGGCAGCGACGCCGAGCTTCTTCTGCAGGCTCGACGAAGACGTCGTGTATTGGAAGAGCAGCTTCTTTTCCGGGTAGACGTAGCGGTGGATCTTCTGCGCCGCCAGCGCGCCTTCGTGGAAGCCGGACAGGATGAGCTTCAGCTTGCCCGGATAATGGTTGATGTCGCCGATGGCGAAGATCCCGGGCACGTTCGTCTCGAACTTCTCCGTGTCGACCGGGATCAGGTTTTCAGCGAGGTTCAGGCCCCAGTCGGCGATGGGGCCGAGCTTCATCGTAAGGCCGAAGAACGGCAGGATCACGTCGCAGGGGATCTCGAAGGTCGTGCCGTCGTCGCGGCGCACGATGGCCGCCTCGAGCTTTGGCGCCTCGCCCTTCAGGCCGACCACCTGGCCGAGCTCCAGGTCCATCGCCCCATCCGCGACGAGCTTGCGCATCTTGTTGACCGTGTCCGGCGCGGCGCGGAACGCGTCGCGGCGGTGCATCAGCGTCAGGCGGTTCGCCAGCGGCTGCAGGTTCACTGTCCAGTCGAGCGCGCTGTCGCCGCCGCCGACGATCAGGATGCGCTTGCCGCGGAAGGATTCCATCGCCCGCACCGCATAGAAGACGCTCGTGCCTTCATAGGCCTCGATATTCGCGATCGGCGGCTTCTTGGGCTGGAAAGAACCGCCGCCCGCCGCGATCACCACGGCCTTGCAGAAGAAGGTCGTGCCTTCGCTCGTCACCACGCGGAAGCGCGGGGCCTCCGGCGTGCCCAGGCTCTCCAGCTCGGCCACCATCTCGTTGAGGTGGAAGGTGGGATGGAACGGCTCGATCTGCTGCATCAGGTTGTCGACGAGGCCTTGGCCCGTGACGACCGGGAAACCGGGGATGTCGTAGATCGGCTTCTCCGGATAGAGCTCGGCGCACTGGCCGCCGACCTTGGGCAGGATGTCGATCAGGTGGGCCCGGATGTCGAGCAGGCCGAGCTCGAACACGGCGAAGAGGCCAACGGGCCCCGCGCCGACGATCACCACATCCGTCTCGATCCGATCCACCATCGACAGCTCCTTCGTCGCCTGCCGCAGCGGATGAGGCTCGCGCGGCCGGCTCTTGCCGGGCGCGCATAACACAGGCCGCCGGCCCTGCCGAGTGCGCGTTTGGCGCAGGAGGCTCGCACCCTGCGCATTCCGCTTGAGGCAAACGCCAGCGTCTGGCGCCGGAACCACTTCGCGGTTGAGCCCGTTTGACCAACCGAGGCGGCAGCACGCCGGCTTGGGGGCTTCATGACGCAGCAGCAGATCGCCATCTTCGCCATCGTCGCCGGGATGATGGGCCTCTTCGTCTGGGGCCGGCTGCGCTACGACGTCGTGGCGGGTCTGGCCCTCGCCGCCGCGCTCATCGCGGGCGTCGTGCCTGCGGACCGGGCCTTCACCGGGTTCGCCGACGATATCGTCATCATCGTCGCCTCCGCGCTCGTCGTCAGCGCAGCGGTCTCGCGGACCGGGATCGTCGAATATGTGGTGGGCTTCGTCGGACCCTACCTGAAGACCACGACCCTCCAGGTCGTGGCGCTCGCCGGAACGGTCACGGTCCTGTCGGGCTTCGTGAAGAATATAGGCGCGCTGGCGCTGCTCCTTCCGGTCGCCTTCCAGCTGGCCCGCCGCCACGACACCTCGCCCTCGGCCCTGTTGATGCCGATGGCGTTCGGCTCGCTTCTGGGTGGCCTCGTCACCCTCATCGGCACCTCGCCCAACATCATCGTCTCGCGCATGCGTGCGGAAATCCTGGGCGAGCCGTTCCGGATGTTCGATTTCGCCCCCGTCGCGATCGGCATTTCCGTGGCTGGCCTCGCCTTCCTCGCCGTCGGCTGGCGGCTCCTGCCGCGTGACCGCCGGGGCGCGGCTTCGATCGACGCCGCCTTCAACATCGAGGACTACACGACCGAAGCCCGCGTGGAGGCCGATTCCGCGATCGCCGGCGAGACGGTCGGCGCCTTCGAAGCGCTGGCCGACGACGAAGTCGAGGTGACCGCCGTCGTGCGCCGCTACCGCAGCCAGATCCCCACGCAGAACACGATTATCAAGACGGGCGACATCCTGATCCTGGAGGGCGAACCCGCTGCCCTGGAGCAAGCCGTCGCCAAGGCGAAGCTGCGGCTGGCGCGTGAGGATCGGGAAATCGGCAAGGACGATCATTCCGACGAGATCGGCGTGATGGAAGCCATTGTCGGCGCCGATTCCGTCTTGGTCGGCCGCTCCGCCCGGCAGGTGAAGCTCTACGAACGTTTCCAGGTGAACCTGATCGCCGTCAGCCGCTCCGGCCGTCGGCTGAAGCAGCGCCTGCGATCCCTCAAGCTTCAGGCCGGCGACGTCGTCGTGCTGCAGGGCAATCTGAAGTTCATGCCGGAGACGCTGGGCGAGCTGAGCTGCCTGCCGCTCGCGGCCCGCGACATCAAGCTCGGCATGGCGCGGCGGGGGCTCCTGCCCATCGCCATCCTTGCGGCGGCCATCGCGGCGGTGACGACCGGCTACGTTCCCATCGCCGTGGGCTTCGCGGGCGCGGCTCTCGCCATGGCGCTGGTCAACGCCCTGTCGCTGCGCGAGGCCTACGAGGTCATCGACTGGCCGATCCTGGTCATGCTGGCCTGCCTCATACCGGTCAGCGAGGCGGTGCGCACCACGGGCGCCACCGACGTCGTCGCCGGCTGGCTTTCAGCGGTGTCCGAGAGTCTGCCGCCCATGGGGGCGCTGACGCTCATCATGGTGGCAGCCATGGCCGTGACGCCGTTTCTCAACAATGCGGCGACCGTCCTCGTGATGGCGCCCATCGCCGCGAGCTTCGCCGCCAAGCTCGGCTTCAGCCCCGACCCGTTCCTGATGGCCGTCGCCATCGGCGCGGGCTGCGACTTCCTCACCCCGATCGGCCACCAGTGCAACACGCTGGTCATGGGCCCGGGCGGCTATCGCTTCACGGATTACTGGCGGCTCGGCCTGCCGCTCTCGCTCATCGTCGTCGTGGTCGGCGTGCCGCTGATCGCGCTCGTCTGGCCGCTGGCGGCGGGATGACCGGGCGACGGACCCAACGCGGCGTCGGCGCGTTGTCGAGGCACCGCCGCGGGGCGGCAGGAGCGGAGGCGCGACCCATGGCACGCATCGAGACACCGGAGGCGGGCGCCGGCAGCGCCGCGTCGGACGAGGGCGGGGCCGGGCGCAACCTCATCGAAAGCCTTGCCGGGGAAGTCGGGTTGAAACTGGTCACGCCGGGCGATCTCACCATCCGGCGCCGCCGCGTCGGCAAGGGCTTCGCCTATCTCCGGCCACGGGGCGGTTCGGTCAGGGACAAGGCGACGTTGGACCGGCTCCGCTCGCTGGCCGTTCCGCCGGCCTACACGAATGTCTATTTCGCCGCCGATCCGCGCGCGCATATCCAGGCGGTGGGAACCGACACGGCCGGGCGCCTGCAATACCGCTATCATCCCGATTGGACACTGGTGCGGGAGGCGCTGAAGGAGCGCCGCCTGGCGCACCTGATCGAGGCTCTGCCGGAGATGCGCCGAACGGTCGCGCGCGATCTGGAGACCCGGGCGCCGACGCGCCGCAGGGCGCTGGCGGCTGCGATCCGCCTCGTCGAGAAGACCGCGATCCGTGCCGGTAACGATTGCTACGCCCGCGAGAGCGGCAGCCGAGGCGCGGCGACGCTGGAGAAGGACCATGTGCGCATCGTCGGCGATGAGGTGCATCTGGCGTTCCGCGCCAAGGGCGGCAAGCAGGTCGAGCGCACCGTCACGGCGCCGCGCCTGGCCCGCACGCTCAAGGCCTTCCTGCGCCTGCCGGGCCGGCGGCTCTTCCAGTTCCGCGACCGGGACGGAACGGTCCGGCCGATTACCACGGCCGACATGAACGCCTATATCAAGGAGGCCGCGCAGAGGCCGATCTCGGTCAAGGACGTGCGCACGCTCGCCGCCTCCGCCGCCGCTGTCGAGGCGCTTGCGGACGAGACGCCCGAAGAGACCGAGCGCCGCCGCAAATCGCAGATCAACAAGGCGGTCAGGCAAGTCGCCGAACATCTCGCCAACACGCCGGCGGTCGCCCGCAAGAGCTACATCCATGCCAGCGTCATCGACGCCTTCGAGGAGGGGCGTTTGAAGCGCCTGAAGTCGCGCATCCGGGTCCGGCCCTTCGCGCCGCGTCGCGAGCGGCTGCTCCTCGCCGTCATCCGGGATGCGATGGTACGCCGCCGACGCGCCGCGAAAGCGCAGAACGATCGGGGAACCCGCACACCGACACAGCGTTGAGGGACAACGAACAACACCAAGAGGCCAACCATGGCAACGCACAGCACTTCCCAGGATGGCAAGGATGTCCGCTACCGGGGCGGCTCCGGCAATTTCGCGGCCAATCGCGAACGCGCCGCGGAGGCCGGCCGCAAGGGCGGACGCTCCAGCGGCGGCAATTTCGCCCATAACCGCGAGCGCGCAGCCGAAGCCGGCCGCAAGGGCGGCAGCGTCAGCCGGCGCCGCTCGTCCTCCGGCGGATCTTCGGACAGCTGACGGGCTTCAGTCCGGCTGCAACAGGGCAGTGCAGAGCCGTCCCGAAAGGCTGCGTCACGCAGCCTTTCGCGCATCGGCCAGGAACGGCAAAGCCAGCCGCAGATCGTCCAGGAAGCGCGCATATTCCTGCGCCTTGTAGGCGTCCTCGACGCGCAGCAGGTAGGACGGATGGACAGTGACGAGGGCTTTGGTCCCGGCATCGAGATCGATCACGGCACCCCTTGTCTTCCCGATCGGCATCGACTTGCCGAACAAGGACGTCACCGCCGTCGCGCCCATCGCCACCACGAGATCCGGACGGATCAGCGCCAATTCCTGCTCGAGCCAGGGCCTGCAGGCGCGAACCTCGCCGGCGGCGGGCGTCTTGTGCAGCCGCAGCTTGCCCCGCGGCTCGAATTTGAAGTGCTTCACCGCATTCGTCACGTAGACCTTGAGCCGGTCGACGCCGAGCTCTGCCAGCGCGCGATCAAAAAGCTGTCCCGCCGGCCCGACGAACGGCCGCCCCGCCAGATCCTCCTTGTCGCCCGGCTGTTCGCCGACGAACACGACGCGGGCGCCTGCCGGCCCTTCCCCGAAGACCGTCTGCGTCGCGGGCGCCCAGAGCGGACAGGCCCGGCATCCCGCCGCCTCGGCCTTCAGCGCCTCGATCGTGCCGGCCATGGGCAAGAGCGAGGGCGCGGCCGGCTCGGCGCGCTGGCGGTTCGGCCGGGCATCGGTGGGCGCCTTGTCGATCATGGTGTCCGTCCTTGCCTGCGATGACGCGATCAGAACGGGAATGAGCGGCGCCTCCGGCAGGTTCCGCCAATACTTCACGGGCATTTCCGAGCGCATCGCGGCAACCTTGAGCCGGGCCGGGTTGAAGATGGCCGCGTAATAGACGCGCCACGCCTCCTCCAGCCGGTCCTCGTCCGGCGCCTGGTCCTTGGCGACGCCCGGTCCGAACCGCATCGTCCTTCCGTCCCAGTCGGCACAGCGGTCCGGCGTCAGGATCGTGAAGCGCATGGCGGCGAAGCGCCGCTGGAAGAAGGGCGCCGTCGCCTCCACGATGTGATGCTCCGGCTCGAACCAGGAAACGAAGCGTTCGCCGCCATCGTCCGCGATCTCCCGGAAGCGCACGAAGGCCTTCATCTTGTGCTGGTCCCGCCGCACGCTCTTCGCCATGGCCGCAAGCCGGGCGACATCCGGGTCCGACGCGACCTCCAGCAGCCGCGGTTCTTCCTGAAGCCGCAGCAGCAGCGCGTGCAGCAGCGCGAAGCGCTGGCTGTCCCGGTGCAGGATCACGGTCTCGGCGAGCGGGATGAACGCCCGCGGAACCCGGAATTCCGGTTCGGGGCCGGGCGGCGGCGGAGGCAGGTCATGAACGTCGAACAGCCCGCCATGCCTTTCGCCTCCGACCGCCCAGGCGACATCGCCCGGCGCGATGCCAAGGGTCATCAGCCGGCGCGTGGTGCCGCGCCAGCCGTCCCAATCCGTCTGCGAGGAGAGGCGGGCGGCGAACATCGGGTCAGACGTCCAGGCTCATCTGCCGCGGCTTCGGCGCCAGCCGCGCGGCGAGATCGACCCGGTCCAGCTCGCGCGGCCGGTGATCGGGCGTGACGATGAAGGGCGCGACGGTGCGCAGGGGAACGCGCAGGCGCGAGAGGTCGTCGAACCTGAGGCTGCGAACCCGCCGCGCCGCGAGGATCGCCTTGACGCTCTTGGTGCCGAGGCCCGGCACGCGCAGAAGCCAGTCGCGGCTCGCTCGGTTGATGTCGAGCGGGAAATGCTGCCGGTGGCGCAACGCCCAGGCCAGCTTGGGATCCATCTCCAGCGGCAGCATCCCATCGGAACCGGCGAAGATCTCGTCCGCCGCGAACCCGTAGAACCGCATCAGCCAGTCGGCCTGGTAGAGCCGATGCTCGCGCATCAGCGGCGCGGCCTTCAGCGGCAGGGCCTTGGGCGCATCCGGGATCGGGCTGAAGGCGGAATAATAGACCCGCTTCAGGCCATAGGACCCGTAGAGGTTCGCGCTCGTCCCGATGATGGTGCGGTCGTCCGCTCCGTCGGCACCTACGATCATCTGGGTGGACTGGCCGGCGGGCGCGAAGCGCGGCGCCTTCCGCTCCGCCTTCGCCTCGTCGATCTTCAGCCGCAGCCGCCCCATGGACCGCTTGATCGACCCGGTATCCTTCTCGGGCGCCAGGCTGGCGAGGCTCGCCTCGGTCGACACCTCGATATTGATGCTCAGCCGGTCAGCGTAGAGGCCGGCCTCCGCCAGCAGGGCGGGGTCGGCGTCAGGAATCGTCTTCAGGTGGATATAGCCGCGGAAGCCGTGCTCGAGGCGGAGGCTTTTGGCCACCCGCACCACCTGCTCCATCGTGTAGTCCGGGCTGCGGATGATGCCCGAGGACAGGAACAGGCCCTCGATATAGTTGCGCCGGTAGAAGTCGAGCGTCAGCGTCACCACCTCCTCGACCGTGAACCGCGCGCGCTTCACGTTGGAGGAGGCCCGGTTCACGCAATACAGGCAATCGAAAGCGCAAGCGTTGGTCAGCAGGATCTTGAGCAGCGACACGCAGCGCCCGTCCGGCGTGTAGCTGTGGCAGATGCCCATGCCTTCCGTGGAGCCGATGCCCTTGCCGTCGCCCGAATGACGCTTGTCCGTGCCGGACGATGCGCAGGAGGCATCGTATTTCGCCGCGTCGGCGAGGATGGCGAGCTTGGCCTTGAGCGCGTCGTCCATGATCGTCCCGAGGATCAAATCGTGAACGACATTATGTTCTATTTTCGTTCTCTTGGCCAGTCCTGCGCGCGCCGCGCGCGCGGGCCGATTGCCGCAAGGGCGCTGCGACCCTAGGTTCTGCCGCGTGCTTCCGGTCGTCCACCATCCCGCCTACCGCGCCGACATCCCCGAGGGGCATCGCTTTCCGATGGGAAAGTACTCGGCGCTGGCGCGGGTGCTCCTCGACGAGGGCGTCGTCCGCGCAGGCGGCTTCTTCGAGCCGGACATCGCCGATTTCGAGCTCGTCACGCAGGCGCACGATCCGGCCTATGTCCAGGGCGTGTTCGAGGCCAACCTGCCCCGGGAGGCGGAGCGGCGCATCGGCCTGCCGATGACGCCCTCGGTCTCGCTGCGCGCCCGGGCCGCAACCGCCGGAACCCTGCTCGCCGCGCGTCTCGCGCTTGCCCACGGCATCGCCTGCAACACGGCCGGCGGCAGTCACCATGCCGCGCGCGGATACGGCGCCGGTTTCTGCACCTTCAACGACGTAGCGGTCGCCGCCGCGCAGCTTCTCCACGAGGGCGCGGTCTCGCGCATCCTTGTCGTCGATTGCGACGTGCATCAGGGCGACGGTACCGCCTTCATCTTCGAGGAGGACCCGCGGGTCTTCACCTTCTCCATGCACGGGGAGAAGAACTATCCGGCGCGCCGCGCGACGAGCGACCTCGACATCGATCTCCCCGACAGGACGGAGGACGAGGCCTATCTCGCGATCCTCGCGGACACGCTGCCGGGCCTGCTGAGCCGTGTCCGGCCCGACATCGTCTTCTACAATGCCGGCGTCGACCCGCACCGGGACGATCGCCTCGGCCGGCTCGCCCTCTCCGACGAGGGCCTCGCCCGCCGCGATGCCTACGTGATCGGGACCTGCCTGAAGCAGGGACGGCCCGTCACGGGCGTGATCGGCGGCGGCTACGATCACGACGTGGAGCGGCTGGCCCGCCGTCATGCCCATCTGCACCGGGCCGCCGCGGCCGCGATCCGCCGGCCGGGGCGGTAGCGGCGGCCGGCAGCCTTCCGCCTAGCGTCGCAATTCCTTCCGCACCAGATCGGCGCCCTTGGCAAGGGCCGCGAGCTTGCCATAGGCCACATCCGCGCTCATGGGAGCCATGCCGCAATTGGTGCAGGGGAAGAGCTTTTCCGGCGCCACGTATTTCAGCGCTTCGCGGATCGTCGCGGCGACTTCCTCGGGCGTCTCGACCTGGTCGCTCGCCACGTCGATCGAGCCGACGAGCACGTCCTTCCCGTCCAAGAGGCGGATCAGGTCGATCGGCACGCGGCTGTTGCGGCATTCCAGCGAGACCTGCTGGATCGAGCTGCGGGCGATGACCGGGAACGTGTCCTCGTATTGCCGCCACTCGCCGCCGAGCGTCTGCTTCCAGTCGATATTGGCCTTGATGCCGTAGCCGTAGCAGATATGGACCGCCGTGGTGCAGGTCAGACCGCGCGCGGCGTGCTCCAGCGTGGCCATCCCCCATTCGGCGACCTGCGGCATGTAGACGTTGAAGGCCGGCTCGTCGAACTGGATGACGTCGATCCCGATCGCCTCGAGCTCCCGCGCCTCCTCGTTCAGCGCGTCGGCGAAGGCCATGGCGAGGTCCTCTCGGCGGCCATAATGCTCGTCGGCGATCGTATCGACGATGGTCATCGGGCCGGGCAGCGTGAATTTCAGCTTACCCTTGCGGTGCGCCCGCGCCGCGCGCGCCTCGGCGCCATGGACCGAGCCCTTCCGGCGGATCGGGCCGGTGACGGTCGGCACCTCCGCCTCGTAACGGTTGTTGCGGATGCCCATCACCGTCTTCTTGGCGAAGTCGATGCCGTCCAGATTGGCGAGGAAGCCGTGGACGAAATGGACGCGCGCCTGTTCGCCGTCCCCGACGATGTCGATCCCCGCATCCTCCTGCATCTTGATGGCGAGGATCGTGGCATCGAGCTTGGCCCTGTCGAGCGCCTCGCCCTCCAGCTTCCACGGGGCCCAGAGCCGGGCCGGCTCGGCCAGCCAGCCGGGTTTCGGCAGGCTTCCGGCGATGGTGGTCTGGAGCATCACGTCCTCCCGCATGCGGCGCTTGTTCTGTGCCTGCGGTTCAAGCATGGAGCCGTGCCGCCGCGCTATGGGCCAAAGTGCCGATGCGGCAGGCGATTTTCCGGATTTCGGCGATTGACATTCGTTGTCCTCGGACCCTTTCCTTGCCCGTCCCGTGGTGAACCCGGCGCGCTGTCGGCGCCGGCCCGTCAAGGAGGTGCGGATGGTCCGCAAGTTCGTCGCCGGCGCTGCTTTGGCAGCGTCCCTCGTCCTGCCCGCCGGCCATGCGCTCGCCCAGCAACCGGAACTGAAGATCTTCAACTGGTCCGATTACGTGGATCCGGCCGTCCTGGAGGAATTCACCAAGGAGACCGGGGTCAAGGTCGTCTACGACACGTTCGACCAGATGGAGACCGTGGACACCAAGCTGTCCGCGGGCAAGACCGGCTACGACCTCATCGTCGTCACCGCGTCCTTCCTGCCGCGTCACATCCCGCTGAAACTCTATGCCGAGGTCGACCGGTCGAAGGTCCCGAACCTCCAGCACATGTGGCCCGAGATCACGAGCCGGCTCGCCAAGTACGATCCCGGCAACAGGTTCGCCGTGAACTACATGTGGGGCACGACGGGCATCGGCTACAACGTCGCCAAGGTGAAGCAGCGCCTCGGCGACGCGCCGGTGGACAGCTGGAGCATCGTCTTCGATCCGGCCAAGCTCTCCAAGCTCGCCGATTGCGGCGTCCACGTCCTGGACGCCACCGAGGAGATGTTCCCGGCCGCCTTGCGCTATCTCGGCCTCGATCCGGATTCGAAGAAGGAGGCGGACCTCACCAAGGCCTCGCAGCTCCTGCAGAAGATCCGGCCGCATATCCGCAAGTTCCACTCGTCCGAATACATCAACGCGCTCGCCAACGGCGATATCTGCCTGGCGGTCGGCTATTCCGGCGACATTCTCCAGGCGCGCAAGCGCGCCAAGGAGGCGAATGCCGGCGTCGATATCGCCTATGCGATCCCGAAGGAGGGGGCGCTCATGTGGTTCGACTCGCTCGTCATCCCGGCGGATGCGGGCAACAAGGACGCCGCGCTGAAGTTCATCGACTTCGTCAACCGGCCGGAGATCGCCGCGAAGAACTCGAACTTCATCCAGTACGCGTCGGGCAACCTGGCCGCCCAGAAGCACCTTGACGCCGCCGTGCTCAACGATCCCGGCATCTATCCGAAGCCCGACGTCATCGCCCGGCTCTACACGATCACGCCCTATGACGACCGCACCCAGCGGACCGTCAACCGGATGTGGACACGCGTGAAGACCGGCCGGTAACCGCTGCCATCATGAACCAGCGCACCGCCCGCAAGGCGGCGCGCCGGTCCGTCGGTAGCGTCCGGCGGATCAGCGCGCCCTGGGCCGAGCCGGACGCGAAGGCGCTCGTCGAGTTCCGGTCCGTGACCAAGTCCTATGGCGACGTCACGGCGGTCGACGGGCTGTCGCTCTCGATCTATCCCGGCGAGTTCTTCGCGCTGCTCGGCCCGTCCGGCTGCGGCAAGACGACCCTCATGCGCATGCTCGCCGGCTTCGAGGAGCCGACCGGCGGCACGATCCTCCTCGACGGCGTGGAGATTACCGGAACGCCGCCGCACCGGCGGCCGACCAACATGATGTTCCAGTCCTACGCCCTGTTCCCGCATATGAGCGTCTGGGACAACATCGCCTTCGGGCTGAAGCAGGAGGGGATGGCCCGGGCGGCCATCGCGTCGCGGGTGGAGGAGATGCTCGCTTTGGTGCGCCTGGAGGGCCTGGCGCGCCGCCGGCCGGACCAATTGTCCGGCGGCCAGCGCCAGCGCGTCGCGCTCGCCCGCTCGCTCGCCAAGCGGCCCAAGGTCCTGCTGCTGGACGAGCCGCTCGGGGCCCTCGACCGCAAGCTGCGCGAGGCGACGCAGTTCGAGCTGATGGACCTGCAGGCCGATCTCGGCCTCACCTTCCTCATGGTTACCCACGACCAGGACGAGGCCATGATCATGGCCGACCGCATCGCCGTCATGGACCATGGCCGCATCGTCCAGGTCGCGCCGGCCGAGGAGGTCTACGAGCAGCCCGCCAACCGCTACGTCGCCGAGTTCGTCGGCGACGTGACCATTGCGGAGGGCGTGGTCACCTCTGTCCGTGGTCACCTTGTCCATATCCATGCGCCCCATTTCGGCGCCATCGAGATCGATGAGGAAGAGGGCCGGGCCAATGTCGGCGCGCCCGCGCTGGTGGCCCTGCGGCCGGAGAAGATCCAGATCGGCCACGATGAGCCGGCTCAGCCTTTGAACAAGGTGAGAGGCGAGATCTGGGACATCGCCTATCTCGGCGACTTCACCATGATGCAGGTGAAGGTCGGCGGTGACGACGGCCCGCTTGTGAAGGCCGCCATCGCCAACCGCACGCGGCGGATGGAGCGGCCCTTCGCCTGGGACGACATGGTCTGGCTGTGGTGGGACGTCGAAGCCGGCGTCCTCATCGATCCATGACCACACCGCCCGACCCCGACCCGGGACGATCCCTGCGCCTCGGGCGCCGCATCGTGCTGGCGGTCCCGTTCTTGTGGCTGCTGGCGCTGTTCCTGACGCCTTTTCTCATCGTCGCGCGCATGTCGCTGTCCGACACAGCCCGTGCCCTGCCGCCCTATGCGCCCCATTGGGAGGGCTTTGGCCGGCTCGGCGAGTTCCTAGCGGCGCTCGACCTGGAGAACTACGCGCTTCTCGCCTCCGACACGCTGTATCTGGCCGCCTATCTCTCATCCGTCCGGCTCGCCGCCATCTCCACCATCCTGGCGCTCGTCGTCGCCTTCCCGCTCGCCTATGCCATGGCGCGCGCCCCGCGGCGCTGGCAGCCGGCGTTGCTCGTTGCGGTCATCCTGCCGTTCTGGACCTCGTTCCTGATCCGCATCTATGCCTGGATCGGCATCCTGCGGCCGGAAGGGTTCCTGGATGTGGTCGTTCAGGCCCTCGGGCTCGCGGACGCCCCGCTCGGGCTGCTCAACACCGATGCCGCGGTCGTCCTCGGCATGGTCTATTCCTACCTGCCCTTCATGGTCCTGCCGATCTACGCGGCCCTGGAGCGGATCGACCGTTCCCTGCTGGAGGCGGCCGCCGACCTCGGATCCCCGCCCTGGAAGAGCTTCTGGACCGTCACGGTCCCGCTCGCGGCTCCAGGCATCGTCGCCGGCTGCCTGCTCGTCTTCATTCCGGCCATCGGCGAGTTCGTGATCCCCGACCTTCTCGGCGGTCCCGATACGCTGATGATCGGCAAGGTCCTTTGGACGGAGTTCTTCTCCAACCGCGACTGGCCGCTCTCCTCGGCGGTCGCGATCGTGCTGCTCGCGGTGCTGCTCCTGCCCTTGCTGGTCTTCCAGCGGGCGCTGCGACGCGGGGAGGGCGCGCGATGAGGCGCTTCGGACCCTTCCATATGGCGGCTCTGGCGGCCGGCCTCGCCTTCCTCTACCTGCCGATCCTCATCCTCGTCGTCTATTCGTTCAACGCCTCGCGGCTGGTCACGGTCTGGGGCGGCTTCTCCACCCGCTGGTACGGCGCGCTGTTGCAGAACCAGCAATTGCTGGATGCCGCCTGGCTGTCGCTCAAGGTCGCTTTCGGTTCGGCGACGGTTGCGACAGTCCTGGCGCTTCTGGCCGCGGTCGCCCTTGTCCGCTACGGCCGTTTCCGGGGCCGCACCCTGTTCGCCGGGATGATCGGCGCGCCGCTCATCATGCCGGAGGTGGTGACCGGCCTTTCGCTTCTCCTGCTTTTCGTCGCCATCGGCCTCGACCGTGGCTTCTGGACGGTCACGCTCGCTCACATCACCTTGACCATGTGCTTTGCCACGGTGGTCATCCAGTCGCGGCTCGTCGCCTTCGATCGCAGCCTGGAAGAGGCCGCGCAGGACCTCGGCGCGCCCCCCTGGAAGGCGTTCCTGACGGTGACGCTGCCGATCCTGACGCCGGCGGTGGCTGCGGCTTGGATGCTCGCCTTCACCCTGTCGTTGGACGATCTCGTCATTGCCTCCTTCACGACCGGCCCCTCGGCCACGACGCTGCCCATGCGGCTCTATTCGGCGGTGCGCCTGGGCGTGACCCCCGAGATCAACGCGGCGTCCACCTTGCTCATCGCGTTCGTCGCCATCGTCGTCGTCGGAACATCGCTTATCGCCAAGCGCGATCTGCTGCGCTCCCGTTGAAGCGCATGAGGGCGCCACGCCCAGATCGGGATGCGCGCCGCTGCTCGGCTCCTCGTTCACGCGCCGCTTTGCATCCGTGAAAGGCCGGGTCTAGGCTCGTGGTTTCCGCGGCCGATGGCGCGCCGCGATCGAGACCAGCGCGCATCTTGCGCGCCGGAGGCCGGGCCGGAGCGGGCTGGGCTATCCGCAAGCGAGGAGGCTTGAACCCATGACCGTTTCCACCCTGACCCGCCGTGCCGGCCGCCTGACGACGGCCGCCGCCGTGGCGGCGCTGATCCTGGGCGCCGGCGCCGCCCTTGCCGCGACACCGAAGGACACGCTCGTCGTGGCCTGGGCGATCGACGACATCATCACCATGGACCCGGCGGAATCCTTCGAGATCTCGGCCGGCGAGATCATGGGTAATTCCTACGACCGGCTCGTGCGCTACGAGGTCTCAGACCCGTCCAAGCTCTATGGCGACCTGGCCAAGTCGTGGACCGTGTCCGATGACGGCAAGACCTACACGTTCGAGCTCAAGCCCGGCCTCAAATTCGCCTCCGGTAATCCGATCACGGCCGAGGACGTGGCTTTCTCATTCCACCGCGTCGTCGCCATCGACAAGTCGCCCGCTTTCATCCTCACCCAGTTCGGTTTCACCAAGGACAACGTGAAATCGAGGGTGAAGGCCACCGGGCCGCTGACGCTGACCATCGAGGTCGACAAGCCCTACGCCCCCACCTTCGTGCTCAACTGCCTCACCGCCAACGTCGCCTCCGTGGTCGACAAGGCGCTCGTCATGTCCAAGGAGCAGAACGGCGACCTTGGCTATGCGTGGCTGAAGACGAATTATGCCGGCTCGGGACCGCTGAAGATCCGCGACTGGCGCGCCAATGAGATCCTCGCCCTGGAGCGCAACGACAATTACCACGGCGAGAAGTCCAAGCTCGCCCGCGTCATCTATCGTCACGTCAAGGAGGCCTCGACCCAGCGCCTGCTTCTGGAGAAGGGTGACGCCGACATCGCGCGTAACCTGACACCGCAGGACCTCGACGCGCTGGCCGCCAACAAGGACATCGGCACGACCGCGACGCCCAAGGGCACGGTCTACTACATCAGCTTCAACCAGAAGAACCCGAACCTGGCCAAGCCCGAGGTGCGCGAGGCCCTGAAGTACCTGCTCGACTATTCGGGCATCAGCGCGACTCTGATCAAGAACATCGGCATCGAGCACCAGAACTTCCTGCCGGTGGGCCTGCTCGGCGCCTCGACCGAGAAGCCCTACAAGCTCGACGTCGACAAGGCCAAGGCGCTGCTCGCCAAGGCCGGCCTGCCCAACGGCTTCAAGGTGACGTTCGACGTACGCACCACGCAGCCCGTCCAGGGCATCGCCGAGAACTTCCAGCAGACCGCCAAGCGCGCCGGCATCGACATCGAGATCCTGCCCGGCGATGGCCGCCAGACGCTGACCAAGTACCGCGCCCGCCAGCACGACATGTATATCGGCCAATGGGGCGCCGATTACTGGGACCCGCACACCAACGCCGACACCTTCGCCCGTAATCCGGACAATGCGGACGACGCCAAGTCGAAGCCGCTCGCCTGGCGCAATGCCTGGGACATCCCGGAGCTGACGAAGAAGGCGGACGCGGCGGTGCTGGAGCGTGACGCCGACAAGCGCAAGGCCATGTACGGCGAGATGCAGGCGGACTTCCGTCAGACCAGCCCCTTCATCATGATCTACCAGATGAACGAGGTGGCGGCGTTCCGCGCCAACGTGGAGGGGCTGAAGATCGGTCCGACCTCCGACGCGACCTACATGTTCCGCGTCTCGAAGAAGTAGGACGCTGGTGACGGCACTCTTTACCGACCGGCCGGGCGGGCGCACCAGCGTCCGCCTGCGCCGTTTCGCCGGCGCGCTCGGCCGCTTCCTCGGTGCCGTCGTCCTGACCTATCTCGGCCTCCTGGCCGTGACCTTCTTCATCGGCCGCGTCATCCCCATCGATCCGGTCCTGGCCATCGTCGGCGATCGGGCGCCCGAGCACGTGATCCAGCGCGTGCGCGAGGAGCTCGGCCTCAATCTGCCGCTCTGGAAGCAGTTCGTCATCTATCTCGGCAAGGTGCTGCAGGGCGATTTCGGCACTTCGGTGCTCAGTTCCAACCCTGTGATGCAGGACATCCGCCGGGTCTTCCCGGCGACGCTGGAACTGGCGACGCTCGGCACCGTCATCGGCGCCGGGATCGGCATTCCGCTCGGCGTCTGGGCCGCCGTCCGGCGCGGCGGCATCGCCGACCAGCTGGTGCGGGTCATGGCGCTGATCGGCTATTCGGTGCCGATCTTCTGGCTCGGGCTGATGGCGCTCGTCGTCTTCTACGCAAGGCTCGGCTGGGTCGGCGGGCCCGGGCGCATCGATGTCGTCTACGAGTACACGGTGACGCCCTGGAGCGGCATCATGCTGCTCGACACCGCCATCGCGGGCGAGTGGGAGGCCTTCGCCAACGCCTTGTCCCATCTCATCCTGCCGGCGAGCCTGCTCGGCTATTTCTCCATGGCGTATATCAGCCGTATGACGCGCTCGTTCATGCTGAACGAACTGGCCCAGGAATACATCGTCACCGCTCGCGCCAAGGGCCTGTCGGAGAGCCGCATCATCTGGCGCCACGCGCTGCGCAACGCGGCCGTGCCGCTCGTGACCGTGGTCGCGCTCTCCTATGCCGGCCTCCTGGAGGGCTCGGTCCTGACCGAGACGGTCTTCGCCTGGCCGGGCCTTGGGCTCTACATCACCAATTCGCTGCAGAACGCCGACATGAACGCCGTTCTCGGCGGCACGATCGTGGTCGGCTCGGTCTTCATCGGGCTCAACCTCCTGTCGGATCTCCTGTACCGGACGCTCGATCCCCGGACGCGGGCACGGTGAGGGCACCATGACCGAGATCGTCCGCACCGAAACCTCACTCCGCGCCTGGCTCATGTCCGACCGGCCGCAATCCCGACGCCAGGCCTCGCTCGGCCGGCTCTATGCCGGCTGGCGAACCTTCGCGCGCAACCGCCTCGCCATTGTGGGGCTCGCCATCATCGTGGCCCTCGTTCTCGTCGCGATCTTCGCCGATGCGCTGGCGCCCTACTCGCCCTACCAGGGCGACCTGACGCGCACGCGTCTCCTGCCGCCGTCCGCCGCCCACTGGCTTGGCACCGATGACCAGGGCCGGGACATCCTCTCGCGCATCATCCACGGCTCGCGGATCACGCTCCTCGTCGTGGTTCTGGTCGCCATCCTCGCCGCGCCTATCGGGCTGCTCGTCGGGACGGTCGCCGGCTATGCCGGCGGCTGGATCGATGCCGCGCTCATGCGCGTCACCGACATCTTCCTGGCCTTCCCGCGGCTCATCCTGGCCCTGGCCTTCGTCGCCGCCCTGGGCCCCGGCATCGAAAACGCGGTCATAGCCATCGCGCTGACCTCATGGCCGCCTTACGCGCGCATCGCTCGCGCCGAAACGTTGACGGTCCGCCGGGCCGACTACATCGCGGCGGTCGAGCTGATGGGCGCATCGTCCTGGCGCATCGTCTTCCGCCACATCATGCCCTTGTGCCTCGCCTCCGTAATCGTGCGCGTGACGCTCGACATGGCGGGGATCATCCTCACCGCCGCCGGCCTCGGCTTCCTCGGCCTTGGCGCCCAACCGCCCATGCCGGAATGGGGCGCTCTCATCTCCAACGGCCGGCTCTACGTGCTCGACCAATGGTGGGTGGCGGCCGCTCCCGGCGCCGCGATCTTCATCGTCAGCCTCGCCTTCAATCTCCTGGGCGACGGCCTGCGCGACGCGCTCGATCCCAAGGCCGGCTCATGAGCATCCTGCTGGATGTCCAGAACCTCAAGGTCGCGTTCCCCAACAGGGATGGCGATTACGTCGAGGCGGTGCGCGGCGTGTCCTTCGCGCTGGGGCGCGAGCGCCTCGGCATCGTCGGCGAATCCGGCTCCGGCAAGTCGCAGACCGGCCGCGCCATCCTTGGCCTCACGGCCCCGCAGGCCCGCGTGAGCGCCGACAGGCTCACCTTCGACGGCATCGACCTTCTCAAAGCCTCGCCCGCTGAGCGGCGTGCTCTGCGCGGGGCTCGCATCGGCATGGTGCTGCAGGACCCCAAATACTCTCTCAATCCGGTCATGAACGTCGGCAACCAGATCGTGGAGGCGCTGCAGGCGCACCGCAAGGTCGGTGACCGCGAGGCGCGGGAGCAGGCGCTGGCCATGCTCGCCGCCGTCCAGATAGACCGCCCCGCCCGCGTCTTCGACCTCTATCCGCACGAGGTCTCCGGCGGCATGGGCCAGCGGGTCATGATAGCGATGATGCTCATCGCCGAACCGGATCTCCTCATCGCCGACGAGCCGACCTCGGCGCTGGACGTCACCGTGCAGCTCCAGGTCCTGTCGATCCTGGACCGGCTGGTGGCCGAGCGGGGGATGGGGCTGATCTTCATCTCCCATGACCTGCGCCTCGTCTCGTCCTTCTGCGACCGCGTGCTGGTCATGTATGCCGGCCGCGTCGTGGAGGAGATCGCCGCCGCCGATCTCGGCGCGGCCCAGCATGCCTACACGCGGGGCCTCCTCTCATGCCTGCCCCGGCTGGGGGAGCACCGGCATCCGTTGCCGGTCCTGTCCCGCGATCCGGAATGGGCGCGATGAGCGCGATCCTGCAGGCGACTGACCTCGCCGTCGTCTATGATGGGTTTCGCGCCGTGGACGGCGTCTCCTTCGCCGTGGCTCCCGGCGAGAGTTTCGGGATCGTCGGCGAATCGGGTTCGGGCAAGTCCACGATCCTGAGGGCGATCTGCGGCCTCGCCCCGGCGTCCGAAGGCAGCATCGTGGTGGGCGGCGCGGCGGGCAGGCTCAAGCCGGGTTCCCGCGCCTTCCGCCGCAAGGTGCAGATGGTGTTCCAGGATCCCTACGGCTCACTGCATCCACGCCAGACCATCGATCGGATCCTCGCCGAGCCCTTGGCGATTCACGGCGTGAAGGATGCCGAAGCGCGCATCACCCGCGCCCTCGACGAGGTCGGCCTCGGCACGGGCTTCCGCTTCCGCTATCCGCACCAGCTTTCGGGCGGCCAGCGCCAGCGCATCGCCATCGCCCGCGCGCTCATCCTGGAGCCGGAGATCCTGCTGCTGGACGAGCCGACCTCGGCGTTGGATGCCTCGGTCCAAGCGGAGGTGCTGAACCTTCTGGAGGAGTTGCGCATCCGCCGGCACCTCACCTTCGTCATGGTCAGCCACGACCTCGCCGTGGTGACCCACATGTGCGGGCGGCTGATGGTCATGCGGAACGGCAAGACGGTGGAGATCCTGCCGTCGGTCTCGCTCACCCGCGGCGACATCCGCAGCGACTACACGCGCGAGCTGATGGCCGCTTCGCTCGGCTTCCGTCGCACGGACGCGCCGCCCGTTCCCGGCTGATCCGCCGGTCAGGCGCCGTGCCAGGCGGCGAACCAGCCGAGCCCATCCTCGGTCCGGCCCGAAGGCCGGTATTCCGCGCCGATCCGCCCGGCATAGCCGAGGCGCTCGAGTTCCGCGTAGATTGCCGGATAGGCGATCTCGCCGCGATCGGGCTCGGCCCGCTCCGGCACCGAGGCGATCTGGACATGGCCGACAAGTTGCCAGTGCCGCCGCAGCCGGGTGATGAGGTCCCCCTCCATCACCTGCACGTGGTAGCAGTCGAACATCATCCGCACGTTGGGCAGGTCGAGCGCGGTGAGGAAAGCCGCCACCGCGTCCGATGTCGGGAACAGGTATCCTGGCCGGTCGCGGCTGTTCAGCGGCTCCACCAGCAGAGTCTTGCCGGCGGCGGCGGCGATGGGCGCGGCCCGTCGCAGATTGGCTGCGAAGGCCGCCTCCGCCGCCTGCCGGTCCTCGGGCCGCACGACCCCCGAAAGGACGTGGATCGCGGGGCAGTCCAGCGCCAGCGCATAGGCGAGCGCCGCCTCGAAATGCCGGTCGAAATCGCGCTCCCGCCCGGGGAGGGCACCAAGACCGAACTCGCCGGCGGCAAGGTTCCCGGGCGCGGTGTTCAGCCCGGTCACGGACAGGCGATGGCGGTCCAGCTCGGCCCGGATCGCCTCGGGCGGATGGTCATAGGGGAAATGGAACTCCACCGCCCTGAACCCGGCCGCGGCTGCCCGCCCGAACCGCTCCAGAAACGGCACGTCGTCGAACAGGAAGGCGATGTTGGCGGAGAAACGCGGCACGGATCTCACCTCAACCGATAGAGCGCTTGCAGCGCGGCGACGGTCGCGTCGTCGAGCCGCCGTACCTTCATCCCACGCGTGATCACGATGAGCTTGGCCGTCTCCTCCAGCTCCTCGGCCGCGAAGACGGCGCTGTCGAGATCGGTGCCGGCCACGACCGGACCGTGATTGGCCAGAAGGACGGCCGCATGCTCTCCGGCCTTCGCCTCGATCAGCGGCGCCACCTCGGCCGAGCCGGGATGGGTATAGGGCAGCACCGGCACTCGCCCGACGCGCATGGCGATATAGGGCGTGATCGCCGGGATCGCGTCCTCCGGGTCTGTATCGGCGAGGCAGGACAGGGCGGTGGCGAACGTCGAATGGAGGTGCACCACGGCGCCCGCCTTCGGCCTTGCGCGGTAATAGGCCAGGTGCAGCGGCAATTCCTTGGTCGGCTTGTCGCCGGAGACCGGGCGCCCCTCGCTATCGAGCACCGACAGCCGCGCCGGATCGAGGAAGCCCATGCAGGAATTGGTCGGCGTGGCGAGGAAGCCGTCGCCGAACCGGCAGGTGATGTTGCCGGACGAGCCCGGCGACAGGCCGCGCTCGAACAGCGAGCGCGCCCACAGGCACAGCCTTTCCCGCAGGTCTCCCGTCACGCATGCCCTCCGAGCGCCGCCGCCGCCCGCGCGAAGAAGTCGGGCCCGCCGAAATTACCCGATTTCAGCGCGATGCCGACCTCGTGCTCGCGGGTGAGCTGAAGCGCGGGAATGCCGGGGTCGATTTCGGGACCGATCCGCAAGGCCGGTGCGCCGAGAGCGGTCACCACCGCGCCCGATGTCTCGCCGCCTGCAACCACGATGCGCCGGAAGCCGATTTCTACCAGCTCCACCGCCAACTGCCCGAAGAAGTGCTCGAGAGCCTGGGCCACCCGCTCGCGCCCATTGGCCGATTGCCGTGCGGCCACGGCATCCGGATCCTCGGAGGAGTAGATCAGGGGCAGGCGGTCCCGCTCGGCCCAGAGGGCCTGCGCGACGTCCTCGGGCTTCACCGCGCCCTCCAGCACGCCCGGCACGTCGAGCCGGTGTGCCGGATGGCTGCGCGAATGGACCTCCACCTGGCCGCGCGTGGCGCCCGAGCAGGATCCGGCCACGACGACGGCGGGGCCATCGACGGAGACCGGACGCGGCGCGTCGGGCCTCAGGATGCCGGCGCGGATGAAATTGGCGGCGAGCCCCATCGCGACGCCCGATCCGCCCGTGACAAGCGGAGCGCCGTCGCACGCTTCGCCGATGGCGATGAGATCGTCTGGCGTCGCCGCGTCCACGACGACAAGCGTCTGGCCGGCCGCTGCGGCGGCCCGCAGGCCAGCGGCGATGGCCGCGCCGCCGTGGCGCACGGTGTCCCAGCCGACGAAACCGACCTCCGAGCGCGACTGCCGGCGCAGCCAGCGCCGGATGTCCGGATCGGTCATCGGGGTCAGCGGATGGCGCTCCATGCCGGATTCGCTGAGCAGCCTGTCATGGACGAACAGGTGGCCCTGGAAGACGCGCCGGCCCGTCGCAGGGAAGGCTGGGCAGACGACGACACCCTTCACGCCGAGAGCGTCGGCCAGCGCGTCGGCGACCGGGCCGATATTGCCTTCGGGCGTGGAATCGAACGTGGAGCAATATTTGAAGACGATCTGCCGGCAGCCCTGCTCGCGCAGCCAGACGAGCGCGGCCAGGGACTGCGCCACCGCGTCGACGGCGGCGACCGAGCGCGTCTTCAGCGAGACGATTCCCGCCTGGCAGCCCGCCGGCGCGCGGCCCGCCGGCACGCCGTTGAACTGCATGGCGGCGAGCCCGCCCTTGGCGAGCGTGTTGGCGATATCCGACGCGCCGGTGAAGTCGTCCGCGATGCAGCCGATCAGCATGGGTTCAGGCCGCGATCGTTCCGCCGAGTTCCTCGGCGATGTAGGCCTCGATGATCGCCTTCATGCCGCCATCGACCGGGAAGCCGAGCCGAGTCGCCGCATCGGCCGCGAAAGCCTGCGGCCACGAGGCCACGATCCGCTCGATCGCCGGGTCAGGCTCGTCGTGGATGCGGGCGGCGATTGTGGGGCCGGCGACCGCGCGCAACGCGTCGATCATCTCCTCCACCGTCACCGAAATGCCGCGCCCGGTCAGCGCCCGCGCGGACGCCGCCTGTTCGGCGGTCAGCCCGGCCGCATGGACCAGGCTCTCGATGGCGATCGACGGGGAGGCGATCCAGGTGCGCATGGAGCGCTTGACCGGCACTGCCGCCGCGATGCCGTTCAGCGGCTCGCGGATGATGCCGGACAGGAAGCTCGACGCGGCGCGGTTGGGGGCTCCCGGCCTGACGACGATGGTCGGCAGGCGCAGCGATATGCCGTCGACGTAGCCCTTGCGCGAATAATCGGCGACCAGAAGCTCCCCGATCGCCTTCTGTGCCCCGTAGGACGAACGCGGCGTCAGGTTGAAATCGTCTGGCACCACGTCCGGCAGCGGCACGCCATAAACCGCGAGCGAGGAGGTGAAGACCAGCCGCGGGCGGCAATCGGCACCCTTCAGGGCATCGAGCAGATGGCGCGTGGCGTCGAGGTTCACGGCGTAGCCGCGCTCGAAATCCGCCTCCGCCTCGCCGGAGACGATGGCGGCGAGGTGGAAGACCACGTCCGGCCGCCAGCCTGCGAGGGCAACGAGCGCGCCGGGGTCGGTGATGTCTGCCGCCTTGGTCTCCACCGAAAACGGCGCCGGCACCGGCTGCGGTGTGATCCGGTCGACCAGCAGCATGGCGCCGACGGGCTTGCCCGCCAGCGTGCCGGCCTCCGCGATGCGAAGGGCCAGCTTGCGGCCGATCATGCCGGCCGCACCCAGGATCATGATGCGCATGGCGCGTCTCCCTCCGCCGCGGCCGTCAGGCCGCCGCATGCGCCCAGGCGCGGGTCGTCTGCTGCTGCTCGCCGAGCCCGTCGATGCCGAGCCGCATCACGTCGCCAGCCTTGAGGTAGCGCGGCGGCTTGAAGCCGAGGCCGACGCCGGGCGGGGTGCCCGTGGTCACCACGTCGCCGGGCTCCAGGATCATGAAGCGCGACAGATAGGAGACGAGATGCGCGATCGGGAAGATCATCGTCTTGGTCGACGAGTTCTGCACCCGCTCGCCGTTCACTTCCATCCAGAGCCGGACGTTCTGGATATCGGCGATCTCGTCCGGCGTGACGAGCCAGGGGCCGATGGGGCCGAAGCTCGGGAAGCACTTGCCCTTCACCCACTGGCCGCCGCGGTCGAGCTGGTAGCCCCGCTCGGAGACGTCGTTGCAGATGAAATAGGCCGCGATGTGGGACAGGGCGTCCTTCTCATCGATGAACGTGCCGCCCTTGCCGATGACGAAGGCGAGTTCGACCTCCCAGTCGGTCTTGTCCGATCCCGGCGGGATGAACACGTCGTCATAGGGGCCGGTGATGCAGGACGGCGCCTTGTTGAAGAGGATCGGCTCCTCCGGGATCTCGGCGTCGGTCTCCGTCGCGTGCTCGGCGTAGTTCAGGCCGATGGCGATGAAGTTCGCGACGCGGGCGAGGCAAGGTCCGATCCGCGGATCGCCCTCGACCGTCGGCAGCGCGGCGATGTCGGCCGCCGTCAGCGTGGAGGCCAGGCGCGCGAAGCTGCCATCGGCCAGCGTGTCCGGCGCGAAATCGCGGATGCGGCCGGACAGGTCGCGGATGCGCCCTTCGGCGTCCAGGACTCCCGGCTTCTCGGCGCCGGGCTGGCCGTAACGAACGAACTTCATGGCGTTTTCCTCTTGGTGGGAATGCTGGGCCGGCGCCGTCAGGCGCGGGCATGTCCGAAATAGTCGACGATGGAGGCGATCTGGCCGCGCATCATCTCGCGGCCGCGCACGATCGTGCAGCCGCAGGTCTCCGCCATCGCCAGGAGCGGCGTGGTCTCCGGCTTCACGATCGCGTCGAAGACCGTCAGCGACGAGGGCAGAGTGTCCGCCGCGATGGGCTTGCGCGGATCGCCGAGCATGCCGACCGGCGAGGCGTTGAGGAGGATGTCGATCCCGTCCGGACTCGGCGCGCCGATCTCGACCGCGATCCCGGCATCGACTTTTGAGATCTTGCGGGCGAGGTCCTCGGCCCGCGCATTGTCCATATCGAAGATGCGCATGGAGGCCGGACGCTGGAACGCGATGGCGACGCCGATGGCCGAGCCTGCGCCGCCGGTGCCGATCAGCGCCACGCGCTTGCCCGCAAAGCCGATGCCACGCCGGCGGAAGCCCTCGACGCAGCCGAGCCCGTCGAAGATCTCGCCCTTCCAGCCGCCGCCCTCCCGGCGCGCCAGCGCATTGATGGCGCCGACCACGGAAGCCTGCGGGCCGAGTTCGTCGCAGAGCGCGATGGCCGCGGCCTTGAAGGGGATGGTGAAGATCAGGCCGTCGAGATTCGCCACCTTCAGGAGGTTCGGCAGCACGCTGTCGAAATCCTCGGGCAGGACATGGATCGGCAGCAGGATCGCGTTGGCGCCGCGGCCATGCAGTTCGGCCGTCACCATCTCCGGCGAGCGCACCTGCTCGATGGGATGGCCGACGATCCCGTAAAGGCGGGTCTTGCCCGAAACGAAGGAGACTTCCTCCGCAGCGGGCGGGACGAGAGGCTTGTTCACGCAACGTCTCCGGTCATCTGGGCGTGGTAGGCGCGCGCCGGCCAGAGCCGGCCCATTTCCTCGCAGGTGGCTTTCAGCTCCGGCGCGAAGCCGACGAGCTTCTCGTGGTCGAGGCGGAAGGTCGGGCCGGCGACCGCCAGGCATCCGACGACGGGGCGGTCGCGCAGCGAGGCGTCCCGTACCACCATGGCGATCGCGGAAATGCCTTCCTCGGCCTCTTCCACGACCATGCCGAAACCCCGGTCCCGCGTGCGGCGCAGCTCCTCGCGCAGGGCCTCCACCGTGCGGATCGCCCGCGGGCCGATGAGGTCGCCGCCGAAGCCGCGGTCGAGCACGCGCTGAACGGCATCCTCCTCGGGCATGGTCGCGAGCCAGGCCTTGCCCATGGCGGTGACGTGCAGGGGCACGTCGCGACCGCTGATGGGGTCGTAGCGGATCGAGGTCCGCGCGCCCTGCGCCTTCGCGACCCAGGTCAGTCGCCCTTCCTCGAGAACCGAAAGCCTCACCAGTTCACCGGTGCGGGCGGCGAGGTCGTCCATGATCGGCTGGCAGATCTCGCTCAGATGCGTGCCCGCGAGCAGGCGCATGCCAAGCGCCGCCACGGTCATCGTGGCCTCATAGGCCTCCGAGACGGGGTCCTGCCGGACGTAGCGGCGCGTCACCAGCACGCCAAGCAGCCGGTGCGTCGCGCTGACCGGCAACGACAGGCGCTGCGCGATGATCGATAGCGCCAGGCCCCTCGGCTCGTTCACGAGGAGTTCCAGGATCGCCAAGCAGCGGTCGGCGGAGGATGCGGAGAAATTGGACATTGGCGCCTCATGGGTCGTCGATTCGCACGCCGTGCCCGGCGTCCGGCTCGATACTTATGCCGCAGCGGCGCCCAAAGCGGACGATCGATGGCCAGGCGTCCGCGCCTCCCACAACCGGTCCGATACGGGGCCGTCCGGCGCGACCAGTCTCCTCCCAGACGCCGAAGGCCTGTGCCAACGGCGCTTTTTGTTTTCCGGATTACTTTTCCATCTTCGCTTTTTTCCGGCCTGTCAAGCGCATCGATCAGCGCGGCGTCGCGCAGTTTCCGATTGACAAACCCGATTTCTCCGTCGGAATAAGGGTTAGTTGGAAAACAATTTCAACATGCATGAAGCCGGTCCAAGAGCCGGTGAGAAGGGAAGGAAACCGATCCATGGCTATCAATCGGCGTAATTTTCTGGCTGCCACCGGCGCGGGTGCCGCGATGGCTGCCCTCGGCGTGCGCACCTCTTCGGCGCAGGCCGCCTATCCGAACCGTCCGATCACGCTCGTCGTGCCGTGGGGCGCAGGCGGCGGTACGGACGCCACTGCGCGCAGCATCGCCGCGCTCATGGAGAAGGAGCTCAAGCAGCCCGTCGCGGTGGTGAACCGCACCGGCGGCTCGGGCGTCGTCGGCCATTCCGCGATCGCGACCGCCGATCCGGACGGCTACACGATCGGCATGGTCACGGTGGAGATCGCGATGATGCACCACCAGGGCCTCACGCAGCTGAGCCCGGCCGACTACACGCCGCTGGCGCTGCTGATGTCCGATCCGCCCGCCATCCATGTGAAGGCCGACGGTCCCTACAAGGATCTCAAGACGCTCGCCGACGCCATCAAGGCGGCGCCTCCGGGCAAGATCAAGGCCTCCGGCACCGGCCAGGGCGGCATCTGGCATATCGGCCTGATCGGCTGGCTGCAGGCCATGGGCCTCAAGTTCGATCACGTCGCCTGGGTGCCCTCCAACGGCTCCGCGCCGGCGATGCAGGACCTGGCCGCCGGCGGTCTGGACCTCGTCTGCTGCTCGGCTCCCGAGGGCCGCGCGCTCGCCGAGGCCGGCAAGACGAAGACGATCGTCCTCATGTCGGCCAGCCGCAACCCCGTCTTCCCGAACGTGCCGACGCTGAAGGAAGCCATGGGCATCGACTACACGGCAGGCGCCTGGCGCGGCCTGGCAGCGCCCAAGAACCTGCCCGCCAACGTCACGGCCGCCCTGCTGAAAGCCATCGACGAGTCCTTCAAGTCGAAGGAATTCAACGAATTCGCGGAGAGCCGCGGCTTCGGCAAGCTCTACTATCCGGGCGCGGAATTCGCCAAGTTCATGGATTCCGAGAGCAAGCGCATGGGCGAGGTCATCAAGGCCCTGCAGCGCGCCTGACCTTCAGGAGGGAACCGGCATATCCCACGGGGAATCGGCGCCGTCCTCCCGGAGCCGATTTGGGATGTGCTGACTGCCGCCGCCATGTGACAAGCATGGCGGCGGCGTTTTCCAGCCAAGAGACGACCCATGACGTCAGATCAACTTGCCGGGACCGTCATAGGTCTGATCGGTGCCGCCCTCGTGGGCGGGGCCACGACGCTGCCAGGCATGCCGGGCCAGCAGATCGGACCCAGCGTCTTTCCCGCCGTGATCGGCTCCGGCCTGATCCTGTGCGGCATCCTCATTGCGCTTGGCGTCGGGCAATCGCTCGAGGATGACGCGGTGACGCCGAACGAGGACGGAACGGCCGCACCGCCGACGAAGTTCTCCTTGCCGGTCGCGGTCATGCGGGCGGGCCTGCCGCTCGCGCTCCTCATCTTCTACGTGACCACGGTTAAGGTCCTCGGCTTCCTGATCGTCGCGGCGCTCATCGTCGCCATCCTTGCGCTTGCGCTCGGCGCCCGGCCCCTGCCGGCAGTGCTGCTGGCCGCCGCGGCTTCGCCGCTGACTCATTTCGTGTTCGGAAAGCTGCTGCGTGTGCCGCTGGCGCCCGGCCTTCTCCCGCCGCCCTGGTGACCCATGGATACGTTTCTTGAAGCCCTGCGCCTTGTCGGCCAGCCGGATGTCCTGCTGACGATCCTCATCGCGTCCATATACGGGCTCGTCGTCGGCGCCCTTCCGGGCCTGTCGGCGACCATGGCGACCGCGCTGCTCGTCCCGATCACCTATTACATGTCGCCCATCGCGGCGGTGGCCGCGATCGTGTCGGCCTCGGGCATGGCGATCTTCGCCGGCGACATTCCCGGCTGCCTCCTGCGCATCCCCGGAACGCCCGCATCGGCTGCCTATACCGACGAAGCCTATACGATGACCCGGAAAGGTCAGCCCGAACTCGCGCTCGGCATCTGCCTGTGGTTCAGCGCGCTCGGCGGCATCGTGGGTACGATCGCCTTGTCGGTCCTGGCTCCGACCTTGGCCGAATTCGCCCTGAGCTTCTCGACCTTCGAATATTTCTGGCTCGCCTTCCTCGGCCTCATGTGCGCGACGCTCGTGGCGCGCGCCTCGCCGATCAAGGCCATCGCTTCCATGTTGCTGGGCCTCGCCATCGCCTGCATCGGCGTGGAGAACCCCGCCGGCGTGCCGCGCTTCACCTTCGGCGTGCCGGACCTCCTCGGCGGCATTGACGTCATCGCGGCCCTGGTCGGCATGTTCGCCGTGTCGCAGGTCATGAACGCCATGCTCACCCCTGATCCGCCGCCGGTGCCCAAGCGGCGCATGGGTTCGATCCTGGCGGGCCAGATCGCGCTCACCCGGCGCTATCCGGTTCAGCAGGCGCGCGGTAACCTGGTCGGCATCGCCGTGGGTGCTCTGCCGGGGGCGGGCGCCGACATGGCCGCCTGGATCAGCTACTCGATCTCCAAGCGGTTCTCCCGCGAGCCGAAGAAGTTCGGCACGGGTCATCCGGAGGGCCTGGTCGAGGCGGGCGCCAGCAACAATGCGGCAGTCGCCAGCGCGTGGGTTCCGGCTCTCATCTTCGGCATCCCGGGCGACACGATCACCGCGATCGCCATCGGCGTCCTGTACATGAAGGGGCTTAATCCTGGACCGACGCTGTTCACCCAGAACGCGTCCAGCATGTACGCGATCTATGCCATCTTTCTCATCGCCAACATCATCATGATCCCGCTCGGCATCATGATGATCCGCGCGGCCTCGCAGGTCCTTCGCGTACCGCGGGCCTACATCATGGCCGTGGTCCTGCTTCTGTGCGCGGTCGGCACCTTCGCCAGCGGCAACAACCTCTTCGCCATCACGACCGCCGCCGCCTTCGGCCTGATCGGCTTCACGATGGAGCGCTTCGGGTTCCCCGTCGCGGCCATGGTGCTCGGCATCGTCATGGGCACGATGGTGGAGCAGAACTTTGTGACCTCGCTGATCAAGTCGGACGGCAGCGTGCTGCCCTTCGTCCAGCGTCCGGTCTCGATGATCCTGGCCACGATGACGATCGCGGCCCTGCTGTGGCCCGTCGTCGCCTGGCTCATCCGCCGCCGCAACGGCGCGGGCGTCGCCGTATCCGCTTGACGCGACATGGTTCGGAGCGGCGGTCGTTCCGCCGCTCCGGACCGGGCTTGCCACGGCCGCCGCCGGCGTCGCATGTATCCACTCCCTGCAGTGGAGGTGGATGGGTGAACGAGGGGTCCGCGCTCAACCAGATCAGCCGGGCCGCGATGGCCGCATCGCCCGCCCTCGGCAAGGTCGGCGTTTGGATCGGCGCCCATCCGCTGCGCGTCCTGTCCATGAGCGCGGAGGAGGTCGCCCGGCAGTCGGGCGCCTCGCTGGCGGCCGTGAACCGGTTCGCCCGCATTGCCGGTTTCGAAGGGTTCACGCATCTCAAGGCGCGTCTGTCCGAGGAGTTCCACGAGACCTCGGAGCCGATCCGCAAGCTGATCGGCGACCGCGCCGGCAACGTCCCCGGCCGCCGGACCGGAGACCGGACGGATCTCTTCCAGGATGCCGAGACCAATCTGCAGGGCGCGCGCCAGGCCATTGACCCCGCGACCCTCGACGAGGCGGCTCGTCGCCTGATGGCGAGCGACACCGTTTTCGTGCTCGGTCTCGGGCTTGGCAACGTCATCGCCTCCGGCGCGGCGCTTTTGCTCATCCCCTACCTGCGCAACGTGGTCCACGTTGCGGGCGAGGGTGGCACCGAGGTCGCCGCGCGCCGGCTGGTCAATGTCGGGCCGAAGGATACGCTTCTGGCGGTTTCCACGCCCCGCTATTCGCGGGCGACCGTCGCCCTGGCCCGCCATGCCCGCGCCCGGGGCGCTTTCGTCATCGCCCTGACCGACAAGACGGTCTCGCCGCTCGCGGCCGAGGCGGCGCTGACGCTCATCGCCCCCGCCCATCATGCGGTTCTGGGCGCTTCGGCCGTGGCGGCTCTGGCCACCGCCGAGGTCCTGGCTGCCCGTGTCATGCAGCTCAATCCGGACGCGGCGAAGCTCGCGACGCAATTGTCCGAGACGGTGCTCGACTACCTGACCACCGGACAGACCAAGCCGGTCTTCTAGCCCTCCTGTTCAAATCGGATCGCCCCGCTTGCGGCCTGCCGGCAGCAGCTCACATGCCCTGTTGACACGTTTTCATTCATTGCGTACAAAAATGAATGAAATAATTCATAAGGGGATCGAGATGTACAAACCGCTTCTTCTGCTGGGCGCTGCGGCCGCACTCCTGGGTTCCTCGCTGCCGGCGAGCGCCGGGCGCACGCTGGATGCGATCAAGCAGCGCGGCGTCGTCAATTGCGGCGTCCATACCGGCCGCGCGGGCTTTGCCCTGCCGGACGCCAATGGCCGCTGGTCCGGTTTCGACGTGGATTATTGCCGCGCGCTCGCCGCTGCGGTCTTCGGTGACGCCGAGAAGGTCAAGTTCATCCCGACCTCGACGCAGACGCGCCTGACCGCGCTGCAATCGGGCGAGATCGACGTCCTGGCGCGCAGCACGACCTGGCAGCTCAGCCGGGACGGCTCGCTCGGCATCCTGTGGGTCGGGGTCAATTTCTTCGACGGCGGCGCCTTCCTGGTGAAGAAGGCGCCGGGCCTCGACAGCGTCAAGAAGCTCGACGGCGCAACGATCTGCATCACCTCCGGCAGCACCGCCGAGAAGACGACGGCGGACTATTTCCGCGCCAGCAAGATGACCTTCTCGCCGGTCGTGTTCGAGAACACCGATGCGACGAGGCAGGCCTTCGAGAACGGGCGCTGCCAGGTCATCGGCAACGATTATGCCGCTCTCTCCATCACCCGGGTGACGGAGCTGAAGAACCCCGACGACTACGCCGTGCTTCCGGAACTCATCACCAAGGAACCGCTTGGCCCGGTGGTTCGTCGCGGCGACGATGAATGGTTCTCCATCGCCCGCTGGACGCTCTACGCCATGATCGAGGCGGAAGAGCTCGGCCTCACCAAGGCGAATGTGGATACGTTCCGCACGGGCAGCTCGTCACCCGAAGTCAAGCGCTTCCTCGGCATCGGCGAGGATCTCGGCAAGCATCTCGGGCTGGAGCGCGACTGGGCCTACAAGATCGTCAAGCAGGTCGGCAATTACGGCGAGAGCTTCGAGGCCAATCTGGGAGAGGGCAGCCGGTTCAAGATTCCCCGCGGCCGCATGAAGCTGTGGACCGACGGCGGCCTCGTATACGCTCCGCCTTTCCGTTGATCGCCGGGACTGACGCGTGACACGCCAGACCGCGAAAGAGCTGACGCTGCAGGTCCTGATCGGACTGTCTCCCGTAGCGCTCGGGGTGTGGTTGGCCGGCAATCTGCAGGCCAACCTCGCCGCGCGCGGGCTGACGTCGGGATACGATTTCCTCCTCGATCCCGCGGGTTTCGCCATCACGGAAGGGCCGCTGCCCTACCAGACCGGCGACAGCTACCTGATGGCGTTCCTGGCCGGCGCCGCGAACACGCTCACCGTGTCGATCCCGGCCATAGCCCTGACGACCCTCTTCGGCGCCCTGCTGGGGATCGCGGCCATCTCGCGCAACCCGCTCCTGGCGGGAGTGGTGCGCCTCTATGTCGACGCCGCGCGGAACGTTCCGCTGCTTGTCCACGTCCTGCTCTGGTACGTTCTGCTGCTGACCATCCTGCCCGACGCGACGAAGCCCTTCGTGCTCGGACCCCTCTTCCTCAGCAAGGCCGGTCTCGCGCTTCCCCATCCGCTCACCGGCGAATGGCCCCGTCTGGGCTATTTCGGGCTGCGGGGCGGCCTGCAGGTCTCGCCGGAATTCACCGCCATCGTGATGGCGCTCGCCACCTATAGCGCCGCCTATTGCGCCGAGATCGTCCGCGCCGGGCTGCAATCGGTACCGCGCGGCCAATGGGAGGCGGCGCATGCGCTGATCCTCACGCGTTGGCAGGCGATCCGCATGATCGTCGCGCCCCAGGCGCTGCGGGTGATCCTGCCGCCCTATATCAGCCTGGCGCTGAACACGATCAAGAATTCGTCGCTGGGCGTCGCCATCGGCTATCCGGAGATCGTGTCGATCGGCACGACCTCCATGAACCAGAGCGGTCGGGCCATCGAGTGCATCTCGATCATCGCGCTCCTCTATCTGATCCTGAACATCGCGACCTCCTTCACGCTGGCGATCGTCAACCGCCGCGTCCAGATCCGGGAGCGCTGAGTCATGTCGCTGACCCTGGCGCCGCGCGCGGTTCCCGCTCGTCTCACCACCCTGTGGAAGGTTGTCGCCGGCACCCCGGCCAACGCCGTCCTGTCGGCCGTCCTGGCGGCCCTCATCCTGTGGTCGCTCTGGCGCACCCTGGCCTGGGGCGTGCTCGGCTCCGAGATCCGCCCGGATCCCGATGCCTGCCGCGCCGCCGCCGGCGCTTGCTGGGGCGCGGTCGTCGAGCGTGGCCGCGTCATCCTGCTCGGCCGGTTTCCGGCATCCGAATTCTGGCGCCCGCTGTTCGCCATGACGATCCTGGCGGGCGCCGTCTGCACCGCCGCCCTGCCGCGCTTCTTCAACCGGATCGGCCTCGCATTCACGGTCGCGGGGCTGCTCGCCTTCATGGCGCTCATGCATGGCGGGCCGCTGGGCCTGCCCGTGGTCACGTCCGACCTGTGGGGCGGGCTGCCGCTGACCCTGTTCTTGGCCTGCGTCGCCTGCTTCTTCGGGGTGCCGGCCGGCATTCTCCTGGCCCTCGCCCGCCGCAGCCGCCTGCTGACCTTGAGCTGGCTCGCGACGGGCTATATCGAGCTCATCCGGGCGATCCCGCTGATCACGCTGCTCTTCTTCGGCGCTGTCGTCATGCCGCTGCTCCAGCCGCCCCAGGCGCAGTGGGATACGATGGCGCGCATCGCCTTCTGCCTCGTCGCCTTCGAGGCCGCCTATTTCGCGGAGGTTCTGCGCGGCGGTCTCCAGGCCATCCCGCGCGGCCAGTACGAGGCCGCCCATGCCCTCGGCCTGTCACCGCTCCAGACCATCCGGGACATCGTGCTGCCGCAGGCGCTGCGGATCACCATCCCGCCGACAGTCAGCAACGTGATCGGCGTGATCAAGAACACGTCGCTGGTCGCAGTGGTGAACATCTACGATCTGACCGGCTCGCTGAAGGTCGCGCTGGCCGATCCCACGTGGAAGCACTTCACCTTCGAGCTCTATCTGCTGGTCTGCATGATCTATCTCGTGGTCGGCGCCGCGATCGGCCGCTATGGCCGGTTCCTGGAAACCCGCTACGCCATGCACGGACGCTGAGCATGACCGCGCCGTTTCCCTCCTCCGAGCCCGATCTCGACGCCATGGCGACCGCGGCGCTTCACGCCCTGGTCTATCGCGAATTGCTTCCAGCCCTCATTCTCCGCGAGGGACGGGAGGCAGCCGAGGCCCGCCTGCTCCGTTTCAAGGTGCTGGGCGGCCTCGGCCCCGCCGCCACCGCTGATTTTCTCCAGGAGCTGATTGCCGCGACACCCGCAACCCGGGACCGCGAGCATCTGCGTGTCGACGTCGCCATCGATCCCCTGATGGGCCAGATGCCGGACGCGTCCCCGCTTCCAGCGACGCAGGAGACACTCGACGCCCTGCTGCACGGCGCCGGGACGAGTGCGTTCTGCCTGGTCTGCAACACAGCGCATTGGCGCATCGAGCGCCTGAACTACGATCGTTCGCGCATCGCGTTCGTCTCGATGATCGATGCCGCGGCCGCCACCATCGCCGGCCTCGTGCCGCCGGGTTCCAAGGTCGGGCTGCTCGCTACCGCCCGCATGGTGGCGTCGGGCCTGTATCAGGACGCGCTCGCGGCCGTAGGCCTCGAGGCCGTGGTGCCTGATCCGCGAGGGCAGGACCGCGTCAACGCCGTCATCTATGGCGGGCGCGTCGAAGGCCGCCTTCATGCCGGCGTGAAGGGCGGCGAGACGAGCGAGACGGCGACGGCATTGCTGCAGGGCGTCGTCGACGAGCTCGTCGGCAACGCCGATGTCGCCGCCTTCTGCCTCGCCTGCACCGAATTGCCGCTCGTCTTCGGCCCGCAACTGAACGGCGCGATCCGTGGCGACGGACACGGCCGCCCCGTCGTCAACGCCACCCGCGCCCTGGCTGCCCAATTCCTGCGCCAGGCGCTGCTGATCCAGGCCCGCGCGCTGCTGGCCGCGGTCCCGGCCGCGCCCGCCTCCTCCTGACCGCGAGATCCCCGATGACCGAGACCGCGCCTATCCTTCAGATGCAGGGCATCCACAAATGGTTCGGCACGTTCCAGGCCCTGGACGATTGCTCGCTCGAGGTTCGGCCCGGCGAGAGGATCGTCGTCTGCGGGCCTTCCGGCTCCGGCAAGTCGACGCTCATTCGCTGCGTGAACCAGATCGAGACGGTGGATGCCGGCACGATCCGCTTCGACGGCCAGTTGCTGGACGACAGCCCACGCTCGCGGCCGATCCGCAAGGCGATCGGCATGGTGTTCCAGCAGTTCAACCTCTTTCCGCACCTCTCGGTCCTGGACAACCTCACGCTGGCGCCGATGCGCGTCGGCGGGCTGTCCCGCGCCGAGGCGCTCACCCTCGCCCATGCCCAGCTCTCCCGGGTTCGGATCGCGGAACAGGCCGGCAAGTTTCCAGGCCAGCTCTCCGGCGGACAGCAGCAGCGGGTCGCCATCGCCCGCGCCCTCTGCATGCAGCCGCGCCTGATGCTGTTCGACGAGCCGACCTCCGCCCTCGACCCGGAGATGGTCAACGAGGTCCTCGACGTCATGGTCGATCTCGCCCAGGGCGGCATGACCATGATCGTGGTCACCCACGAGATGGGCTTTGCCCGCAAGGTGGCTGACCGCGTCGTCTTCATGGAAGGCGGCCGCATCGTCGAGGTCGAGAGCCCCGAGGACTTCTTCGACCGGCCGCGCAGCCCGCGCGCCAAGGCCTTCCTCGGCAAGATCCTGAGCCACTGACATGAGCGGCACCGATTACGTCATCGCGCTCCATGGCGGAGCCGGCACCATCGCCCGGGAGCGCATCGACGCTTCGCCCTTCCATGCCGGCCTGAAGGCGGCGCTCGATGCCGGTGCCGGCATCCTGGAGGCGGGTGGCAGCGCCCTTGATGCGGTGGAGGCGGCGGTCGCCTCGCTTGAGGATTGCCCGCTCTTCAATGCGGGCCGCGGCGCCGTCTACACGGCCGACGCCACCCACGAGCTCGATGCGTCGATCATGGAGGGGACCGGCCTGCGTGCGGGCGCCGTCGCGGGCATAGCCACCGCGCGCAATCCGGTCTGTCTCGCCCGGCGCGTCCTGGAGCGTGGCGGACCCATTCTCCTTGCAGGCGAGGGCGCCCGGCTCTTCGCGCAGGAGGAGGGCATGGACGGCGTGCCGGACGGCTATTTCCACAGCGAGCACCGGCTGGCACAGCTGCGCTTCATCCAGGCCGGCGGCAACCGACACGCGGCGCTCGACCACAGTGTCCACGTCACCGGACCCATCGCCGACGACCGAAAATTCGGCACGGTGGGCGCCGTCGCCCGCGACGGGCAGGGACGGCTCGCGGCCGCGGTCTCCACGGGCGGCATGACCAACAAGCGGCCGGGCCGGATCGGGGATTCGCCCATCGTCGGGGCCGGCATCTATGCAAACGACCGCACCTGCGCGGTCGCCGCGACCGGCACGGGCGAGGCCTTCATGCGCGCCGTCGTCGCCCACGACATCCACGCCCGCATGCTCTATCGGGGCGAGAGCCTGGAGGAGGCGAGCGAGACGGTGGTGAAGTCCCTCCTGCCCGCGCTCGGCGGCGAGGGCGGCCTCGTCGCGGTGGACGGTGCCGGGCGCGTCGCGATGCCCTTCAGCACCCGCGGCATGTATCGCGGCGTGCGCCGCACCGGCGAGCCGGGCTGGACGGCGATCTTCTGATGCCGGGGGGAGGCCGGCGGCTCCTACGCGGCCTTGGCCTGCAGGCCGGCTACGTAATCCCAGAGCCGCCGGCTCTCGCGGCGCCCGTGATCGGCCGAGCGGTAGAGCCGGACTTCCATCTTCAGGGTCCAGCCGTCGCCACCCGCCGGTACCAGCGTGCCCGCTTCCAGGCTCCGCCGCACGCTGCTCTCCGGGATGAAGGCGACGCCCTGGCCTTCCTGCGCCATCGCCTTCAGCGCGTCGGCCATCGAGTTCTCGTAGCAGATGTCGAGCCGCCCGGCGGCGTCGTTCCGGGCGAGCACGAGGTCGACCATTTTCCCCAGAAACGTGTCAGGTGCATAGGCGAGGGTACGCACCGCGTCGCCGGGCGCGTTCAGGTCGAAGCGGGGACGCCCGTCCGGCAGCGGCGCGGAGACCGGCAGCAGCCGCTCCGTGGACAGGAGCAGCGATGGGTACCGCTCGGCATCGAGCTGCAACGGCCCGGCGGGGTGGGCGTAGCAGATCAGGAAATCGCAGCTCCCGGAGACCAGCGCCTGCACGCAATCGTGCAGGTTGTCCGCCGCCAGGCGCGCGCGGACCGGGCCAAGGCCCTGTTCGATGTCCCGGAACCATTCCGGGAAGAAGCTCAGGGCGATCGTGTGCAGCGCCGCAAAGGAAATCATCGCCCGGCGCGGGCGGGTGCGCCCCTTCGCCTCGTCCCGCGCCCGGTGCAGGATCTGCGCGACCTCCTCGGCGACGGCGCGGAAACTGACGCCTTCCGCCGTCAGCCGCACCGGATAGGTGGACCGGTCCACGAGCGTCGTTCCGAGCCAGAGCTCCAGGTTGCGGATGCGCCGGCTGAAGGCCGGCTGCGTCAGGTTCCGTGCCTCGGCGGCGCGGGAAAAATTCTGGGTCGCGCTGAGCGCCAGGTAGTCCTCGAGCCACCGCAATTCCAAGGCTCCGCCCCCCGTCCGATGCTGAACGAACATACCACTTGCTGCCTCGGCATCGCTCATGCCGTTTGCGCATGGTCCATGCCCAGTCCGAATTTCCAGCGCGGCTCCTGCCGCGGCTAATGTCATGGCCGACGGGAGGGCGCCGATGTTGGGTGTTCTGGGAGGGATGGGTCCGCAGGCCACGGCGGATTTCCTCCGCAAGCTGGTGGAACGTACCGCGGCCGACACCGACCAGCGGCACATGCCGGTCGTTGTCTGGTCGGTGCCGCAAATCCCCGATCGCAGCCGCGCGATCCTGGAAGGGGGAGAGAGCCCGCTGCCGGCCATGCTGCGCGGCCTGCAGCAATTGCGCGCCATGGGGGCCAACGCGGCCGCCATACCCTGCAACACGGCCCATCACTGGTACGATGCGCTCGCCGCGCGCACCGACATGCCGATCCTTCACATCGTGGATGCCGTCGCGGACGAGTTGCGGCTGCGGATGCCGGAGGCAGGTCGCGTCGGCCTCATGGCGACGCGCGGCACGATCGCGGCCGGCATCTACGAAAGGAGATTGCCCGGCTCCTGCCGCCTCCTCGCCCCCGATGGCGCAGATCTCGACGACTTGATGGAAGCGGTCGGCTGGGCCAAGGGCGGGCACCTGGAGCGGGCTCGCACGGTCTTCGCCCGCATCGCCGACGGGCTTCGGGCGCGCGGCGCCCAGGCCATCGTCATGGGCTGCACGGAGATTCCACTGGCGCCGCCGCCTGGCGACGACCTGATCGACAGCACCGACGCCCTGGCCGTGCGCTGTTCGAAATGGTTCGCCCAGTCCCATTGGGGCGTTGCCGCCTGAGGGTCAGGCGCCGCCGCTCCTCGATCCTTCGACGGCCGCCATCACCTTGGCCCGGTGCGGCATCGGCCCGACGGCGCCCCGCCCGGTCGTCGCAAGCGCGGCTGCGACATTGCCGACCCGCGCCGCATCGGCCGGATGCGCGCCCCGAAGGTACTCGGCCAGGAACGCGCCGCCGAACGTGTCGCCCGCGCCGGCCGCGTCCACCGCCTCGACCGAGACGCCCGGCACGCGCCAGCGCCCCTCGCGCGTCGCCACCAGCGAGCCCTCGGAGCCGAGCGTGAGCGCGACGAGCGACGGCCCGAGGTCCAGGAACCGATCGGCGATCGCGTCCGGGTCGGACAGGCCCATGAGCAGCTGAGCGTCCTCGATGCTGGGGCGGACGATGTCGCATTGCGCCGCCGCCGCCAGGATGACGGCGCGGGCGCGCTCCAGCGGCCAGAGCCTCAGCCGCAGGTTCGTGTCGTAGGAAACGAGCGTCCCCGATGCGCGCGCCATGCCGATGGCGGCGAAGACCGCGTCGCAGGCGCTCGCCGAGATCGCCTGGCTGATCCCCGAGACATGCAGCACCTGCGATCGGGCGATGAGGTCGCCGGGGACATCCGACGGCGTCACCAGGCTCGCTGCCGAACCGTCCCGCACGTAGGAGAAGACGTGGCCCTGCGGCCCGTAGGTGATGAAATAGATGCCCGTGCGCCGTCCCGGCAGGGTGATCACGCCGGAGCGGTCGATCCCCTCCGCGTCCCACAGGTCAAGGAAGTCGCGCCCGAACGGATCGTCGCCGAGCGCGGTGAAGACCGCGACCCGGGCCTCCATCCGGGCGGCGGCGACGGCGAGGTTCATCGTGTCCCCGCCGAAGCCCGGCAGCATCAGGCGGTGGCCGTTCTCCTCGATCTCGGCGAATTCCCGCATCGGTTCGCCGAAGGCGAGGATGTCGATCGTTTTCCCGCTCATCGGCGTGACCGCCTCAATGGTTGTCGCGCGGCATGCCGCGGGTCGCCGTGACGCGCTGGTATTTCACAGCCGGCTTCAGGACCATGCCCTCGGAAAGCTGGTCGACCATGGAGCGCTGGATTTCCTGCCAGGGCGTCTGCGAGGCGGGATAGGCGTAGCCTCCCGAGGCCTCCAGAGCCGCGCGCCGGGCTTCCAGCTCCGCCGGGTCCACCTGAAGCAGCACCTCCCGCCGGCGCAGGTCGATCCGGATCGCGTCTCCCGTCCGGACCAGAGCGAGTTGACCGCCGGTCGCGGCCTCCGGCGACGCGTTGAGAATGGAGGGCGAGCCCGACGTGCCCGATTGCCGCCCGTCGCCGATGCAGGGCAGATGGTGCACGCCCTGCTTTAAGAGCGCCGCCGGCGGCTGCATGTTCACCACCTCCGCCGCTCCCGGATAGCCGATCGGCCCCGTGCCCCGCATGATGAGGATGGAGCGCGCGTCGATGCCCAGGGCCGGGTCGTCGATCCGGGCATGGTAGTCCTCCGGGCCGTCGAAGACGATTGCGCGGCCCTCGAAAGCGTCCGGGTCGGCGGGATCGCTGAGATAGCGATCGCGGAATTCCTGCGTGACCACGCTGAGCTTCATGATGGCGCTGTCGAAGAGATTGCCGCCGAGCGCCAGGAAACCGGCCCTTTGGATAAGCGGATTGCCGAAGCTGCGGATCACCTCGCTGTTGGCGCTGCGGCTCGTGCCGCAATTCTCGCCGATCGTGCGGCCGTTCACGGTGACCGCGTCGGTGTGGATGAGGCCATGGGCCATGAGCTCGCCGACCACGGCCGGGACGCCGCCGGCGCGGTGGAAATCCTCCCCGAGGAAGCGGCCCGCCGGCTGCAGGTCGACGATGAGCGGAACTTCCAGCCCGATCTCCTCCCAGTCCTTCACCGTCAGCGGCACGCCCGCATGGCGCGCGATGGCGTTAAGGTGGATCGGCGCGTTGGTGGAGCCGCCGATCGCGGAATTGACGCGGATGGCGTTCTCGAACGCGGCGCGGGTCAGGATCTCGGAAGGCTTCAGGTCCTCCCAGACGATCTCCACCGCGCGGCGCCCGGTGGCGTAGGCCATCTGGCCGCGCTCGCGGTACGGTGCGGGAATGGCGGCGCAGCCAGGCAGCGACATGCCCAGCGCCTCGGCGAGCCCGTTCATCGTGGAGGCAGTGCCCATCGTGTTGCAATGGCCCACGGAAGGCGCGGAAGAGGCGGCGAGTTCGCCGAAGGCGTCATAGCCGATCTTGCCTTCCGCCAGGAGCTCCCGGGCTTTCCAGATGATCGTGCCCGACCCGATCAGCTCGCCCTCGTGATAGGCGTTGAGCATCGGCCCGCCCGACAGGACGATGGCTGGTATGTCCACCGTCGCCGCCGCCATGAGGCAGGCCGGCACGGTCTTGTCGCAGCCCGTCGTCAGGACGACGCCGTCCAGCGGATAGCCGTAAAGCACCTCGACGAGGCCGAGATAGGCGAGGTTCCGGTCGAGCGCCGCGGTCGGCCGCTTGCCGGTCTCCTGGATCGGGTGGACAGGGAACTCGATGGGGATGCCGCCGGCGTCGCGGATGCCGTCGCGCACCCGGCTCGCCAAGTCCAGATGGTGGCGGTTGCAGGGCGACAGGTCCGAGCCGGTCTGGGCGATGCCGATGATCGGCCGGCCCGATTGCAGCTCCTCGCGGGTGATCCCGTAATTGAGATAGCGCTCGAGATAGAGCGCGGTCATGCCCGGATTGTCGGGATTGTCGAACCAGAGGCGCGAGCGGAGATCGCGGCTGGATTTGCGGGGCCTCTGGGTCATGGTCCTCTAGGGGTTGGCGATGGCATGCGGCACGGATGCCTGGTCTAGCCTGCCGGCCCCCGGTGTCGCCACCGGAGGCCGAAAGGTGCGCAGTCGGTCAGGGAGATGAGAGGCTGCGCCATCTCTCCCGTCAGCGCCGGAGCTTGGTCAGTTCCGCGAACATGCGGTTCATCGTCTCCTGGCCGATCGTGGTCATGTGCTTTTCGTAGACGGGCTTCAGAAGGTCGCGCATGCGCTGCACCTCCGCCTCGGCCAGTTCGTTGATGATCATTCCCTTGGTCTTCAACGAGGCGAAGGACTTTTCGTTCAGCGAGCGGTTGGCCTTGCGCTGCTCGTCGCGGGCCTGGATCGCGCAGTCGGAGAGGATCTTCTGCTCCTCCGGCGAATAGGTGTCCCAGATCCGCTTGGAGACGAGGACAAGGAACGGCGTGTAGGCGTGCTTGCTGACGGTCAGGTACTTCTGCACCTCGTTGAACTTCGAGGTCTCGATGGTCACGAAGGGGTTTTCCTGGCCGTCGATGGCGCCGACCTCGAGGGCGGAGAACACCTCGCCGAAATTCATCGGGATGGCGTTGGCGCCGGTCTGCTTGAACGTGTCCAGGAAGACGGGGTTCTGCATGACGCGCAGCTTGATGCCCGACAGGTCCTCGACCTTGTTCACCGGCCGCTTCGAGTTCGTCAGGTTGCGGAAGCCGTTCTCCCAGTAGGCGAGATTGACCAGCCCGACCGCCGGCAGCTTGTCGGCGATATACTTGCCGTAGGCCCCATCCAGGATCGTGTCGGCTTCCTTCTCGTTGGCGAAGAGGAAGGGCAGGTCGAACACGCCGAGATCCGGCAGGATGCCGGTGAGCGGGGAGGAGGAGGTGATGACCATCTCCTGCGTGCCAGCGCGGAGCGCCTGCGTCGCCTGGACGTCGCCGCCGAGGGCCCCGCCCCAGAATCCGGTGATCTTGATTTTGCCGCCCGACTTGTCGGCGGCGCAGGCCGCCATGACCTCGACGCCCTTGCCGTTCGGGTGGTCCTGGTTGACGCCGTTGGAGACGCGGATGGTGCGAGCCTGGACCTGCGCCATGGCGCTTCCCGCAAGGCTTGCGACGAGCGCCGTGGCGGCGACACCCGTCAGGATCGATTTCAGCATGGTCTTCCTCCCTTGGTTCTGGTTGGTCTCGGCGTAGGCCGGCTTGGCGCCCGGCCTCCGCGAGCTGGTTCGGGAGCGCTCAGCGCAGCCACTTCAGGGGCACGGTGACGAGCTCCGGGAACAGGATGAGCAGGAACAGCACGACGGTCTGCGCCAGGAGGAACGGCAGGACGCCGGTCATGACGCGTCCCAGCGGGATCTTGGCGACGCCGGCGGCGACGTTCAGCACCACGCCGACCGGCGGGGTCAGCAGGCCGATGCAGTTGTTCATGATGAACAGGACGCCGAAATAGACCGGGTCGATGCCCGCCTGCTTGATGATCGGCATCAGGACAGGCGTCAGGATCAGGATCGTCGGTGTCAGGTCCAGCGCCGTGCCGACGACCAGCACCAGCACGTTGATCACGATCAGCAGCAGCGTCGGGTTCTTGACCAGCGGCTCGATCATCGCGCCTATCTCGCCGGGAATGTTCGCGCTGGTGATGAGCCAGGCCGAGGCCAGCGCCGCCGCGACCAGGAACATCACGACCGAGGTGGTCTTCGCCGCCGCGAGCAGCGTCGGGTAGAGCATCGAGGGCTTCAGCTCGCGGTAGACGAACATGCCCACGAACGCGGCGTAGACGGCGGCGACCACGGCCGCTTCGGTCGGCGTGACAAGGCCGAACTTGATGCCGCCCAGCACGATGACCGGCATGAAGAGGGCCCAGCCGGCCTTGGCGGTTGCCTGGAGACGTTCCCGCGCCGAGGCCTTGGGCAGCACCGCCACCTTGTCTCGCCGGGCGACGATGAGCCAGGTGACGACAAGCGAGACCGCCATCAGGAGGCCGGGCACGATGCCGGCGAGGAAGAGCTGCGTGATCGAGACATTGGCGGCGACACCGAAGACGATGAACGCCATGGAGGGCGGGATGACCGGAGCGATGATGCCGCCGGCCGCGATGAGGCCGGCCGAGCGGCCGACATCGTAGCCGGCCTGCCGCATCATCGGGATCAGGATGGACGCGAGCGCCGCCGTATCGGCCGCGGCCGAGCCCGACAGGCTCGCCATGATCACCGCCGCGACGATGGCGACGATGCCAAGGCCCCCGCGCAGGTGGCCGACCATGGCGATGGCGAACTGCACGATGCGGCGGGACAGGCCGCCCGCATTCATCAATTCGCCCGCGAGCAGGAAGAAGGGGATGGCGAGCAGCGTGAACGCATCCGCGCCGGTGATCATGTTCTGCGCGATGATCTGCGGGTCGAACTGGCCCATGTGCCACATAAGCGCGATGGCGCAGATGATGAGCGAGAAAGCCACGGGTATGCCGAAGGCCATGGCGCCTATGAGCGCCGTGAGGAAGACGACGACAGTCATTCCGCGCGCTCCTTCACCTGCGCGGCCTCGCCGCTGACTTCGCCGGCAAAGGCGTTGATCTCGGATTCGGGGAGCCGGCCGGTGGCGAGGCGAAGGAGCCGCGTGGCGGCGATCAGCCCGATGCCGAGGCTCGCGAAATAGCCGATGCCATAGACGTAGCTCATGGGAAGGCCGCTGACCGACGCCCGGTTGGTGGCGTTGATCTCGTGCTGGGCGAGCGTGCCGGCGAAGAAGACCGCGCAGCAGCCGATGATGGCGAGGTCGCTGAGGACGAGGCAGACCGTCCGGCCCGGGTGCCCGAACCGGCGCACCAGCGTCTCGACGCCCAGATGCGCGTTCTCCCGGAACGTCACGACAGCGCCGATGAAGGTCAGCCAGACGAAGAAGAACCGGGCGAACTCGTCGGACACGTCGATGCCGGAATTGAACGCGTAGCGCAGCACGACGTTGCCGAAGACCATGGCGACCATGCCGGCGAGCAGCGCGACGATGGCTGCCTCCATGGCCTTGAAGGCCCAGTCAATGGCGCGTGCCATCGGCAGCCTCCCCGGGCATGGGCTCGCTCATGTCGCGACGGGCTGACAGGATCAGGAAGCGCAGCGAGGCCTCGGCCTCTTCCGGCTGGCGCTCGGTGATCGCGCGCCGGACGGCGTCGTGGTAGGGCAGCGAGGAGCGGGCGCTGTCCCGGCTGGACACCGACAGGTGGAACGAGACGCGCAGCACGGTCTCGATCACCGGCGCCAGCGCGGTGAAGAACTGGTTGTGCGTGCCCGCCAGGATCGCGCCGTGAAAGGCGAGGTCCGCCGGCATCCAGTCCGCTTCCACATCTTCGGCCGCGGCCATGGCCTGGTAGGCCTTTTCCAGCCGCGCGATGTCGGCCGCCTCCGCCCGGCGGGCGGCAAGGGCTGCGGCGGCCGGCTCGATGGCAAGGCGCAATTCCACGAGGTCGCGGATGAAGGTGGAATCGATCCCCAGCGCGATCCGCCAGCGGATGATGTCGGGGTCGAACGGGTTCCAGTCGCCCCTGGGGCGCACGCGGGTGCCCACGCGCGGTCCCACGCTCACCATGCCCTTGGCGGCAAGCGTACGGATGGCTTCCCGCACGATCGTGCGGCTGACGCCGAGCGATGAGCCGATTTCCGGCTCCGTCGGCAGGGTCGTGCCCGGCACGTAGCGTCCTCCCAGGATCCATCCGGCAATGGTCTCGACCGCCACACGGTGGATGCTTCTTGGTTCTGTCATCATTCATCCTATCATAGTATGATTGCCTGGCAATGGCATTGATCATACGATTTATGCCTTGCTTATGCCGGACATGCATCGGCCTTCGCCGGCCACGCACAGGCGTTGCCGCGAAACGGTTTTCGGTTTGGCTGGATCGCTGCCGTCAGGCCGCTAGCGCGGCTCGGGATCGAGACGGATCGTGAGCGTCGTGGCGCGGCACGCGCCAACCGGCGCGGTGCAGCCCTGCTCCTGCTGGCGCAGGATCAGGCTCTCGCCCTGCCGCGTCAGCGTGTAGGAGCCCTTGCCGGCGGCGGTGACGCCGGAACCTGCCGCGCCGTAGCTGTGCGTTCCACCCTGGGCGCCGGTCGGAACATACGAGAACGTCACCTGACCGCCGGGGAACGAGCCCGTGAGCTGGAACGGCGCGTGGATCGAGCCGATGCGCGCCGGCGTGATCTTGACGCCGGACCCGCCGCCGCTGGCGCGCCACGGTCGGCACAGCTGGGCGGCCAGATCCGCGGCCGTCTGCCCCACAGCCCCGTCAATCTCCGCATGGGTCGCGTCGGCGGAGAAGCGTCCCGTCGCGGTGGCGATCGTGGCGCCGCCGCTATCCTTCACCTCGGCGGTCCAGGACGTCGTTGTCGCCGTCGCCGTCGCGGTGCCGGTGACCGTCATCGAAACGGGGATGAGGTGACCCGTCGGCACCCGCGACGCCGGATCGACGAGCGGCGATTGCTGCAGGGCCTGCTCCTTGAGCACCTCGTCCCGCTCCCTGCCCGTGGCGACCGCCGCCACCTTGCAGTCGCGGCGCTCCGGCTTGGACAGCTCTCCCGCCAGGAGGTTCTTCAGAAGCTCCGAGATGGCGAGCCCGATCTCCGGGATCTCGCTGCCCTCCTGCGCGGAGAAGGGTAGGATGCCGACACCCGCGCGGCCCTCATGGGCGGCGAGGGCCGGGCCGGCCGGGACCGGTGCAAGGGTCAGCGCGGACAGAAGCCAGAGAGCGTGTCGCATGTCGCAAGCCCGTTTCGCTGGAGCTGCCCCGTTTGGCGCGGCTCCCGTCAGCTTGCCGCCAAGCGAAGCGCAGTCAAGCCCGCTGGCGCGGCGGACTTCAGCTGCGCAGGCCGGGCGCCTCCTGCCCCGTGCGGGCGACATATTCGGTGTAGCCCCCGCCATAGGCATGGATGCCGTCCGGCGCGACCTCCAGCACCCGGTTGGACAGGGCCGCCAGGAAATGCCGGTCGTGGGACACGAAGAGCATCGTGCCCTCGTAATCCTTCAGCGCCTCGATCAGCATCTGCTTGGTGGCGATGTCCAGGTGGTTGGTCGGCTCGTCCAGCACCAGGAAGTTCGGCGGGTCGAAAAGCATGTGCGCCATGACGAGCCGGGCCTTCTCGCCGCCCGACAGGACCCGGCAGCGCTTCTCCACGTCGTCGCCCGAGAAGCCGAAGCACCCGGCGAGCGCGCGCAGCGAGCCCTGGCCCGCTTGCGGAAAAGAGCTTTCCAGCCATTCGAACACGGTCTGCTCGCCGTCGAGCAATTCCATGGCGTGCTGGGCGAAATAGCCGAGCTTGACGTTGGCGCCGATGCGGATCGTGCCCGCATCCGGCTCGGCGGTGCCGGTGACGAGTTTCAGCAGCGTCGACTTGCCGGCGCCGTTGACGCCCATCACGCACCAGCGCTCCTTCCGGCGCACCTGGAAGTCGAGCCCCTCGTAGATCGTGCGGCTGCCGTAGCGCTTGTCGACGCCCTTGAGGCTGACGACGTCGTCGCCGGAACGCGGCGCGGGCCGGAATTCGAACATCACCGTCTCGCGCCGGCGCGGCGGCTCGACCCGGTCGATCTTGTCGAGCTTCTTCACCCGGCTCTGCACCTGCGCCGCGTGGGAGGCACGCGCCTTGAACCGCTCAATGAAGGCGATCTCCTTGGCAAGCATCGCCTGCTGGCGCTCGAACTGCGCCTGCTGCTGCTTCTCCGCCAGCGCCCGCTGCTGCTCGTAGAAGGCATAGTCGCCCGAATAGGAGGTCAGGGACCCGGCATCGATCTCGATGATCTTGCCGACGATCCGGTTCATGAACTCGCGGTCGTGCGATGTCATGACGAGCGTGCCCTCATAGGCCTTGAGGAAGCCCTCGAGCCAGATCAGGCTCTCGATATCCAGGTGGTTGGACGGCTCGTCGAGCAGCATGGCGTCGGGCCGCATGAGGAGGATGCGCCCCAGCGCGACGCGCATCTTCCAGCCGCCGGACAGCGCGCCGACATCCCCGTCCATCATCTCCTGCGAGAAGCCGAGACCCGCCAGGACCTCCCGCGCCCGCCCGTCGAGCGCATAGCCGTCGAGCTCCTCGAACCGGGACTGCACCTCGCCGTAGCGCAGGATGATCTCGTCCATCGCGTCGGCCTGGTCTGGATCGGCCATGGCCGCCTCCAGCGCCTTCAGCTCGGCGGCCACGACGCTGACGGGGCCTGCGCCCTCCATGACCTCGGCGACCGCGCTGCGCCCGGCCATGTCGCCGACATCCTGGCTGAAATAGCCGATCGTCACCCCGCGATCGACGGAGACCTGGCCCTCGTCGGGCTTCTCCTCGCCCGTGATGAGCCGGAACAGGGTCGTCTTGCCGGCTCCGTTCGGGCCCACGAGCCCGATCTTCTCGCCCCGCTGCAGCGCCGCCGACGCCTCCACGAACACGATCTGCCGGCCGTTCTGCTTGCCGATGCCTTCCAGCCGAATCATGATGCGTCAATCGTCCTTCGTGCCACTATGGGGCGCGGCCATACGCGAGCGGGCGCGGAAGGGGAAGGGCAGGACCGTTGCCCGTCCATCGGGCTGAAAGCCGTGACGCATCATGCAGAGACGTGGGGCCGATGCGGCCGGCAAAGACCGATCAAGCGAGGCGGACTGGCTGGTGCTGCGAGAGAGGATTGAACTCTCGACCTCTTCATTACCAATGAAGTGCTCTACCACTGAGCTACCGCAGCAGGCCGGCGCGGGCGGCTTCTAAAGCGCCCGGCGAACGGGGCGGACCTTTGCCACAAAGCGGCCGGGCAGGCAACACTTAAGGGCGTCCGCCGTCCCGCCCGGCGCCGGCGTCACGCGGCGCTGCGGATCGCGGTGCGCGGCAGGCCGAGCGCGTCCCACGTCTCCACCAGGGCGGCGACGAGGTGGTCGATCATCGCCGCATCGTGGAACGGCGTCGGCGTCACGCGCAGGCGCTCGGTGCCGCGTGGCACGGTGGGATAATTGATCGGCTGTACGTAGATGCCGTGGGCCTCCAGCAGCCGGTCGCTGGCTTCCTTCACCCGCTGGGCGTCGCAGACCATCACCGGCACGATATGGGTGTCGCCCGCCATCACGGGGATGCCGGCCTTGGCCAGCCGCACCTTCACCTGCGCCACCTGCGCGCGGTGGCGCAGCCGCAGTGCTTGGCCGGCCTTCAGCACCTCGACAGAGGCGAGGGCGGCGGCCGCCACCGCCGGCGGCAGGGCCGTGGTGAAGATGAAGCCGTGGGCATAGGAGCGGATCGCGTCGATGACGTTGGCTTTGCCCGTGAGGTAGCCGCCGATGCAGCCGAAGCCCTTGGCGAGTGTCGCCTCGATGATGTCGATGCGGTGCGCCGAGCCCGTCTCCTGCGAATAGCCGCCGCCGCGGTCGCCGTAGAGCCCGACCGCATGGACCTCGTCGAGATAGGTCATGGCGCCGTATGTCTCGGCGAGGTCGCAGATCGCGTGGATCGGCGCCACGTCGCCGTCCATGGAATAGACGCTCTCGAACAGGATCACCTTCGGCCGCGCCGGATCGGCGGCGGCAAGGATCTCCTCCAGGTGTCCAAGGTCGTTGTGCCGGAAGATGACCTTCTCGCGCCGGCTCTGCCGCACGCCCTCGATCATCGAATTGTGGTTCTTCTCGTCGGAGATCAGCAGGCAGTCCGGCAGGAGCTTGGCGAGCGTGGAGATGCCCGCCTGGTTCGAGACGTAGCCGGAGGTGAAGAGCAGCGCGGCTTCCTTGCCGTGGAGGTCTGCGAGCGACCGCTCCAGCGCGACGAGCGGCGAGGACGTGCCCGCGATGTTGCGCGTGCCGCCGGCCCCGACGCCGAGGCGCGCGGCAGTGTCGCGCATGGCCTCGATCACGGTCGGATGGCAACCCATGCCGAGATAATCGTTGGTGCACCACATCACGACGGGCCTGGGTCCGTCGGGTCCGTGCCACAGCGCATGGGGAAAGCGCGAGGCGTCGCGCTCCAGCGTCACGAAGCTGCGGTAGCGCTTCTCGCGCTTCACGTCCGCGAGCGCCGCGTCGAAATACCGGTCGTAATCCATCAAATCCGGTCCGGCTGTGGTGGGCGCGGCCTCGTCCCGGCAAAGGTCCGGGCCGGCTGCCTTTTTTGGCATCATTCTCATGTAACCGCCCTCCTCACAACCGGCCGCTTCGCCGCAGGCGGCGTTCGCGCGCGTGCGCGGCCGCACTTGTGAAGCCTTCCACCTGCGTCTATCGAGGCAGGAGCCCGACGACATTGATCGAGCGCAAGGCGACAGGCTTCGGACGGCAGGCGGATGGAGAAGGCCGGGGACGACAGGCGCGCGCGGCTGGCTGCCGCCCTCCGCGAGAACCTGAAGCGCCGCAAGGCCCAGACGCGCGGCCGGGACGGCGTTCAGCCCAAGCGGAACGAGAACGCGCCCGCAGCCGTTGAGCCGGGCCGCGACGGCGGCCGCGACGCCACCTGAAGCCGGCGCGCGCCTTTCAAAACGAGAGAAGAACAGCAGGACATGGATCGCATTCAGATTACCGGCGGCGCCGGCCTCAACGGCACCATCCCGATCTCCGGCGCGAAGAACGCGGCCCTGCCGCTGATGATCGCCAGCCTGCTGACCGACGAGACGCTGACCCTCGCCAACGTGCCGCGCCTGTCGGACGTCACCGCCCTCGCGCGCATCCTGTCCAATCACGGCGTCGACCGCATGGTCGCCGGCAAGCGGGCCGGCCAGTCGGCCGAGACCGGCCAGACGATCAGCCTCACCGCCCGCACCATCGTCGACACCTGCGCGCCCTACGAACTCGTCTCCACCATGCGCGCGAGCTTCTGGGTCATCGCCCCGCTCATCGCCCGCACCGGCGAGGCGCGCGTCTCGCTGCCCGGCGGCTGCGCGATCGGCACGCGTCCGGTGGACCTGCTGCTCATGGCGCTGGAGAAGCTCGGCGCCCAGGTCGAGATCGATCGCGGCGACGTCGTCGCCAAGGCCCCGAAGGGCCTGGTCGGCGGCGAGATCGTGTTCCCCAAGGTCACGGTCGGCGGCACGCATACCGCGCTCATGGGCGCGGTGCTCGCCCGGGGCACCACGCATATCGTCAACGCCGCCCGCGAGCCGGAAGTGACGGACCTTGCCCAGTGCCTCGTCAAGATGGGCGCGAAGATCGAGGGCATCGGCACCTCCCATCTCACGGTCACCGGCGTCGCGCGCCTCGGCGGCACGCACCATGCCGTTCTGCCGGACCGGATCGAGACCGGCACCTATGCCATGGCGGTCGCCATGACCGGCGGCGACGTGCTGCTGGAAGGCGCCCGGGCCGACCTCCTGGATTCCGCGCTCGGCATCCTGGGCCAGACCGGCGCCGAGGTGACGGCCGAGGACGAAGGCATCCGCATCCGTCGCAACGGCGGCGGCATCGCGCCGGTCGATGTCACGACCGAGCCCTTCCCCGGCTTCCCGACCGACCTGCAGGCGCAGTTCATGGCACTGATGACCCGCGCCGGCGGCACCTCCACCATCCGCGAGACGATCTTCGAGAACCGCTTCATGCACGTCCAGGAACTGGCGCGCCTTGGCGCCCGGATCCGGCTGGACGGCGACGTCGCCCATGTGGAGGGCGTCGACCGGCTGAAGGGCGCGCAGGTCATGGCGACGGATCTTCGCGCGTCGGTCTCGCTCGTCATCGCCGCGCTTGCCGCCGAGGGCACGACGACGATCAACCGCGTCTATCATCTGGATCGCGGCTTCGAGGCGCTGGAAGCCAAGCTGTCGCGCTGCGGCGCGCAGGTGGAGCGGATTTCCGGCGGCTAGGTCCTCAGCGCGTCCACCACGGCTCGGCCGGACGGCAGGCGTTTTTCCATGGATCGCATGCGTCGGGCCGCTGCCGGTCGAGGCTGTTATAGCGCGGGTCGAAGCCGCCATGGGCCCCGTACATCCGCCAGCCTTCCTCCACCATGTCGTCGCGGTAATGGTGGTCCAGCGTCGGCACGGTGACGATCACCTCCTTGCGCGGCTGATAGGGCGGCGCATCCGGCCGTTCGTAGGAGCCGCCATCGGCCCGCGCGCCGGCGGCGATCGCCGAAGCGAGCGCCACGACCGCGAGGGTGGTGCGGAGCCGGAGGAAGAGGATCGGCGTCATGGCGATCACCTCAGCGCGCCTTGGCCTCCCGGCGCAAGCGGATTTGGCGATTATGCTTTCCGCCGGGCGCGGTTGCGCGGCCCGACGGGCCCGATTAACAGAAGGCCGAGACTAGCCTTGCCGGGATGACGCAAGCCCGGGCCGTACCCAATCCGGAGACGAGGCCGTGGACGACACGCGCGACATGCTCAAGCTGATCGCCCTCGATGCGGAGGACCTGGCGATCGTGTCCGCCCACATGCAGGACGCGGTGCTGAAGGTCGCCGACTGCGCTTATCTGCCCCGCGAGCGACGCTTCGCCATGGTGGCCTGCCGCTTCGACTGGGAGCGCCCCGACGATCCCCATCGCCGGCTGTCGGGCCTGCACTTCGAGAGCGTGCTCGGCGTCCGCAAGGTCGGCATGCCGGACGATCCCGGTGCTGCCATGAACCTCCTCGCCATCACCTTCGAGCCGGGCGAAGCGCCGGGCGGCGAGGTCACGCTCTTCTTCTCCGGCGACGCCGCGATCCGCCTGACGGTTGAATGCGTGGAGGCGCAGATCAAGGATCTGGGTCCGGTCTGGACCGCGGGCGGCTGCCCCGAGCACAAGATCGACGGGCCCGCCTGATGGTGTTGCGCCTCGACGCCTCGCAGCCGGATTTCGAGACCGCCTTCCGGCGGCTTCTCGCCATGAAGCGTGAGGTGTCGGAGGACGTCGACAGGGCGGTCGCGGCGATCATCGCCGACGTCGTCGCGCGCGGCGACGAGGCGGTGGTGGAAGCCACAAGCCGCTTCGACCGGCTCGACATCGACGCCGCCCGCCTCCGGGTGAGCGATGCCGAGATCGACGCCGCCTTCGCGGAATGCGACGCGGATGCGCTGGCGGCTCTGGAACTCGCCCATGGCCGCATCGTCGCGTTCCACGAACGGCAGAAGCCGGCGGATGCGCGCTTCACCGACGAACTCGGCGTCACCCTCGGCTGGCGCTGGACGGCGATCGAGGCGGTCGGCCTCTACGTCCCCGGCGGGACCGCGAGCTATCCGTCCTCCGTGCTGATGAACGCGGTGCCCGCCAAGGTCGCGGGCGTGCCGCGCGTCGTCATGGTGGCGCCGGCACCGGAAGGGCGGATGAACCCGCTGGTCCTCGCCGCCGCGCGGCTCGCCGGCGTCGACGAGATCTACCGCATCGGCGGGGCGCAGGCCGTGGCCGCGCTCGCCTACGGCACGGCGACGATCGCGCCGGTCGCCAAGATCGTGGGGCCGGGCAACGCCTATGTCGCCGCCGCCAAGCGCCGCGTATTCGGCCAGGTCGGCATCGACATGATTGCCGGTCCCTCCGAGGTGCTGGTTCTCGCCGACGGCACGGCCAACCCGGATTGGGTAGCGGCAGACCTTCTCGCCCAGGCCGAGCACGACACCGCCGCCCAGGCCATCCTCGTCACCGACGACGCTGCGCTTGCGGAAGCGGTCGAGGCCGCGGTGGAGCGCCAGCTCACGACGCTTCCGCGCCGCGACATCGCGGGGGCCAGCTGGCGCGATTTCGGCGCGATCATCCTGGTGGACCGGCTGAGGGACGCGATCCCGCTCGTCGACCGGCTGGCGCCCGAGCATCTGGAAATCGAGGCCGAGGATGGTGAGGCGCTCGCCGCCTCGATCCGCAATGCGGGCGCGATCTTCCTCGGCGCCCACACGCCGGAAGCCATCGGCGATTATGTCGGCGGCTCCAACCATGTCCTGCCGACGGCGCGCTCGGCGCGGTTCTCGTCGGGCCTCGGCGTGCTGGACTTCATGAAGCGCACGTCGATCCTGTCCTGCAGCGCCGAATCGCTGCGCGCGCTCGGCCCCGCCGCCATCGCGCTCGGCAAGGCGGAGGGCCTCGAGGCCCATGCGCGCTCGGTGGCGATCCGCCTCAATCTCTAAAAAGGAGGTCCCATGACGGAGCGATCGGATCGGCAGCGCCTGGTCGCCGTCACGCTGGACGAGGCTTCCATCGGCCGCGGCTCCGCCGACCAGGAGCACGAGCGGGCGGTCGCGATCTACGATCTTGTGGAGCGCAACCATTTCGCTCCCTGCGGCCATGAAGGGGGCCCCTACGAGCTCGCGATCTCGCTGGTCGACGGCAAGCTCTGCTTCGCCATGCGCGAGCCGGAGACGGGGGACGGGCTCACCCATTACCTCTCGCTGACCCCGATGCGGCGGTTCATCCGCGACTACAAGATGGTCTGCGACAGCTATTATGAGGCGATCCGGACCGCCTCGCCCACCCAGATCGAGGCCATCGACATGGGACGGCGCGGCCTGCACGACGAGGCCGCCGAGGCCCTGCGCCAGCGCCTCAAGGACAAGATCGAGATCGATTTCGACACTGCGCGGCGGCTCTTCACCCTCGTCTTCGCGTTGCACTGGAGGGGCTGACCCATGCGGGGGGAGCGGCAGCGTGTCGGCGCCGTCCTCTTTGCCTGCGCGTTCAACTGCGTCCGCTCGCCCATGGCCGAGGCCATCGCCAAGCATTACTTCGGGAAATCGCTCTACGTGCAGTCCGCCGGCGTGCGCAAGGACGAGCTGGATCCGTTTGCGGTCGCGGTGCTGGACGAGATCGGCATCGATATGTCCCGTCACAAGCCCCAGACCATCGACGATCTGGAGGAATGGGAAGGGCTGAACTTCGACCTCATCGTGACGCTGTCGCCGGAGGCCCACCACAAGGCGCTCGACCTCACCCGCACCCTCGCCGCCGACGTCGAATACTGGCCGACCCAGGATCCGACCGCCGTCCAGGGCTCGCGGGAACAGATGCTGGACGCCTATCGCGAGGTCCGCGACGGCCTGATCCGCCGCATCAAGGAACGCTTCGCCGCCTGAGCCCTAGAGGCCGAGAGACCGCCACGCGACGATGAAGGCAAGGCCCGCCGCCAGCGCCAGGATGTCGTTGCGCCGCCAGATCATCACCGCCAGCGCGATGACGAGGGTGATGACCGCGCCTGGGCCGGCCTTGGCGACGATCGGCAGCACGGTTGCCAGGATGATCGAGCCCGGCAGGGCCTTGAGCGCCCGCTCCACCGGCGGGGTCACGTTGACCACGCTCATGATGAGCACGCCGCTGATCCGGCACAGATAGGTCGTCACCGCCATCACCGCGATGACCATGACGTCGGCCGGCAGGGCGCTGATCGTCTCAATCATCGGCCTTCTCCGGCAGAAACGCCCCCGCGAGGCCGCCCGCGACGGCACCGACGACGATGTAGAGATAGCCGCCGACGAGCTGGGAGAAGATCAGGGCAGCCAGTCCGCCGACCGCCCAGGGCACGGCCGGCCGCGCCCCGCGCCAGAGCGGTACCAGCATGATGGCGAACATGATCGGGATGACCAGATCGAGGCCGAAGCGCGCCGGATCGCCGATGGAGCTGCCGGCGAGATAGCCCGGCACTGCCGCGATCACCCAGAGCGGCCAGGTCAGCAGCCCGACCCCGAGCAGAACGCCGAAATCGCGGCCGCCGGACTCGTAGTGTCGCAGCCCGATCACCCAGGACTGGTCGGTGAAGAGAAAAAGGTTCACGGCGTTCAGCGGCAGCGGCGCATGTTTCAACCAGGGCTGCAGCGAAGCGCCCATCAGGATCATGCGGGCATTGATCGCCGCTGTGAGGATCGCGATCGTGCCGAGCGACGCGAGCGTCCAGCTCTCCGCCCAGATCTGCAGGATCACCATCTGCGACAGGCCGGCATAGACGATGCCGCTCATCGCCAGCGTCTCGCCGAGCGTTAGCCCCTTGGCCGCCGCCGCCGCGCCATAGACCGTCGCGAAGGTCAGGATCCCCGGTACGAACGGCATCACCATGCGCATGCCCAGGAGACAGCCCTGCCAGGTCAGGCCGGGTTGCGCGGCGGCCGGCCGGCTCGTGGCCTCCTGCGGGGACGGGGAGATGTCGTTCATGCGCGCCGTCGATGCCCTTGGCCGGCTTCTCCGTCAATGCACGGGGCTGCATGGCGGGGATGCGCGCTTTGCCTCCCCCTCGACGCGGGGCCGTTGCCGTGATGGTCTGGCGGCCATGCCGCTCGACGTTTCGGACATCGCGATCATCCGCCGGATCGGGGAGGACCTTCCGCGCGCTCCTGTCGTCGTCGCGCTCGTTCCGGCGGAGGAAGCTTCCGCGCGCCGCGCGGCGCATGCGCGGTTGACCGCGCGCAGGCTGGGGCTCGCCGACGAGGAGATCGCGCTCGCCGCCGATCCCGCCGGCCGGCCCGTCCTCCTCGGCCGCGAGGGCGTCTTCCTCTCCCGTGCCGCGCGGGACGGGCTGGCGGCGCTCTGCGTCGCTGATCGCCCGGTCGGCGTCGACCTGGAGCGGGCGACACCCGGCGAGGTGCCCTGGAACGTGCTGCTCCCCGGGGAGGCGCGGCTGCTGGAACGCCTGGGCCCGCAAGCCTTTCCGTCCCTCTGGACGGTCAAGGAGGCAGCGCTGAAGGCGCTCGGCCTTGGCTTCCTTAAGGGGCCCGAGGCCGTGATGGTCGGCCGCGATGCGGACGGCCGATGGACCGCGTCCGACGCCGCGGGGCGCCGGACGCTTCAGGTAGTGCTGGTCCAGCCCGATCCGGGCTGGACGCTCGCCGTCGTGACGGCGGACGGGCCGTCCGTCACTTCTCCGGATTGACCGGCTGCTCCTCGATCACCGGCTCGTGGGCGCGGCGCTTGAGCGCGATGGCGAGCAGCACCACGAAGGCCGCGCAGACGACAGCCGCGCCGTAATAAAGGCTCGCCACCGGCAGCGTACCCGAGGGGCTCTGCTCGACCGGGACCGTCCGCAGCCAGGTCGGCAGATAGGTCTGCATCGCGTTGAGCACGACCGGGTCGGAGACCAGCATCTCGCCGGCGATGAAGCCGAGAAGCGCGGCACCCGCCCAGACGAAGATCGGGAAGCGCTGGATGATGTTCATGATCAGCGCCGAGCCGACCACGATCAGCGGGATCGAGAGCAGCAGGCCGAAGATGAACAGTTCCACATGGCCGCGCGCGGCCGCCGCGATGGCCACCACGTTGTCCAGGCTCATCACCGCGTCGGCGATGGCGATGGTGCGCACCGCCTTCCACAGCGAATCGCTGTCGGCGATCTCATGGCCGCCATCCTCCTCGCCATAGGCGAGCTTGACCGCGATCCACAGCAGCAGCAGGCCGCCCGCCACCTTCAGGAAGGGCACACCGAGAAGATACGTGATTGCCAGCGCGAAAACGATGCGCAGGCCGACCGCCGCGCCCGCGCCGAGGATCATGCCGATCTTGCGCTGGCGCTCCGGCAGCGACCGGCAGGCGAGCGCGATCACGACGGCGTTGTCGCCGGACAGAAGCAGGTCGATCCAGATGATCTGGAGGATCGACAGCATGTATTGGGGGGAAAACATTTCCATCATTGGAGGCATCCACGCGCTGGCCGGTGGCCTCTATGGCATCGGATGCCCGCGCGCAAAAGAGGCAATCGGGTTCTTTCGCCATCGGAGCGTGCCGAAGCCGCTTGCTTTCGGCCAAGCCATGCGCTGATGATGCCGGCCAGCGCTGCAAGGCTCGTCTCGGCCGCATCGCCTTGAAAATCAATCGAGACGGCGGAGTAAGGGAAGCGCCGATCCTTTGGAGCGCGGAACGCCGGGGGGCGACCGTGCTGGACGGCGTGACGTGACGGGATGCGGTCGTCCGGCGACGCGTCCGTCCGCTTGCGAGGGACGCTCGTGAAGACACCGAAAGTTGAGATGGGCGCCATCCGTGTCCGGGGCGCGCAGAATCTCGTGGCCGGGCTCTCGCTGCTCGGTCTTGCCGCCTTCGCCGCCTGGGCGGCGTCGGATCTCCCTCTGGGCCGGCTCGGCAGCATGGGCCCGGGCATGGTGCCCTATGCCATCATGGGGCTCATCGCACTCTTCGCGCTCGGCCTGGTGGCGAACGGCTTCCTGAAGGACGGGGAAGGCGTCGCCCTCGCCGATTACTCGGCCGTCATCCTCGTCGCCGCCATAGGCGTCGTCGCGCTTGTGGCGGGCGCCTCGCTGAAAGCGGCCGGCATCGCGCAGCTCTGGGGTTACCCGCCCTCGGTCGTGGCCTTCTGCGCGGTCTATCTCCTGGTCATGGTCTGGCTCGCCATCCAGGCGGTCCGGCGGCCGACCTGGCTCGACCGGTCGGGCCTGCGCGGGCCGATCTTCGTCGTCGGCGGTCTGCTCGCCTTCGCCCTCACGGTCCGGACCGTCGGGCTCGTGCTCGCGGGCCCGCTCCTGGCCGTCATCAGCGGCGCCGCCTCGTCGGAGACCCGGCTCAAGGAGCTGCTGATCTTCGCGGTAGCGATCACCGCCGTCTGCATCGTCATGTTCAAGTACGCGCTCAAGCTCCCGATGCCCGTGCTGATCATTCCCGGCGTCATCTATCTGTAAGGGGCCGGTCCATGGACATGCTCGCCAATCTCGGCCTCGGCTTCTCGACCATCCTCAACATCGTGCCGGTGGAACTTCCCGGCATCGGCGCGGTGCCGCTGCCGATGAACATCATCCTGTGCTTCATCGGCTGCCTCGTCGGCACGCTGATCGGCGTCCTGCCCGGCGTCGGGCCGATCGCCACGATCACGATGCTGCTGCCGATCACCTTCCAGCTCGGCAACCCGACGGGCGCGCTCGTGATGCTGGCCGGCATCTATTACGGCGCCCAGTATGGCGGCTCGACCACGGCGATCCTGGTCAACATCCCCGGCGAGGCGACATCCGTCGTCACGACCCTGGACGGCCACGAGATGGCCAAGCAGGGCCGCGCCGGCGTGGCGCTCGGCATTTCGGCCATTGGGTCGTTCTTCGCCGGCTGCGTCGCCACCGTGGTCATCGCGGCCCTCGCCGCGCCGCTGACCGGCGTCGCCCTGCTTTTCGGGCCCGCGGAATATTTCGCGCTCATGGTGATGGGTCTGATCTTCGCCGTCGTCCTGGCGCGCGGCTCGGTCGCCAAGGCCGTGACGATGATCCTGGTCGGCCTCCTGCTCTCCACGATCGGGACCGACCTGGAGACCGGTCAGGAACGCCTCACCTTCGGCTTCGCCCCGCTTTCTGACGGCGTCGATTTCGCCGTCCTGGCCATGGGCGTCTTCGGCTTCGCCGAGGTGCTGCGGAACCTGGAGGTCAGCGAAAACCGCGATGTCGTGAACAAGCCGATCGGCCGGCTGCTGCCCTCGCTCGACGACCTCAAGGCCTCGGTCGCGCCGGTCCTGCGCGGGACCGCGCTCGGCGCGTCGCTCGGCATCCTGCCGGGCAACGGCGCCGTGCTCGGCCCCTTCGCCTCCTACACGCTGGAGAAGAAGATCGCGAAGGATCCGCGCCGGTTCGGCCGCGGCGCCATCGAGGGTGTCGCCGGGCCGGAATCGGCCAACAATGCCGGCGCCCAGACCTCCTTCATCCCGCTGCTGACGCTTGGCATCCCGCCGAACGCGGTCATGGCCCTCATGGTGGGCGCCATGACGATCCAGGGCATCATCCCGGGGCCGCAGGTCATGACGCGCAACCCGGACCTGTTCTGGGGCATGATCGCGTCGATGTGGATCGGCAACCTGATGCTGCTCATCATCAACCTGCCGCTGATCGGTCTGTGGGTGCGCCTGCTGAAAGTGCCCTACCGCCTCATGTTCCCGGCCATCCTGGTGTTCTCGTGCATCGGCATCTACTCGGTGAACAACTCGCCCGCCGATGTCGTCTTCACCGCGGTCTTCGCCCTGTTCGGCTACAGCCTCATCAAGCTCGGCTTCGAGCCGGCCCCCATGCTGCTGGGCTTCGTGCTCGGCAAGCTGATGGAGGAGAACCTGCGCCGGGCGCTCATCATTTCCAGGGGCGACATGGTCACCTTCCTGGAAAAGCCGATCTCCGCCACGCTGCTTGCCATCGCGGCGGTGATGCTCTGCCTGGCCCTTCTGCCATCCGTGCGGAAAAGCCGGGACGAGGTCTTCACCGAATGAGACGGAAGGAGGGGTTTGCGCTCGCGCGGACCCGCTCCAGTTTATTCGGCCATATGAAAAAAATATCGGGAGGAACTTCCATGAAGTCATACATGATGGCTGTCGCCGCGCTTGCGCTTGCGGTCGGCGGCGCCCAGGCCCAGTCGAACTACCCCGAGCGCCCGATCACGATGATCGTGCCCTTCGCCGCCGGCGGCCCCACCGACGTGGTCGCGCGCATCGTCGGCGAGCACATGTCGCGCACGCTCGGCCAGCAGATCGTGGTCGAGAACGTCGCCGGTGCCGGCGGAACCACCGGCATCACCCGCGCCGCGCAGGCGAACGCGGACGGCTACACGATCATGATGGGCCATATGGGCACCCATGGCGCGGCGCCGGCCCTCTATCCCAACCTGAAATACGATCCGGCCAAGGACTTCGCGCCCATCGGCCTCGCCGCCGGCACGCCGATCCTCATCGTCGCCAAGAACGGCATTCCGGCCAAGACGCTGAAGGAGTTCAACGACTACGCAAAGGCCAATGCCGACAAGCTGAACGAGGCGCATGCCGGCGTGGGCTCGGTCTCCCACACGACCTGCACGCTGTTCAACTCGCAGCTGGGCATCAAGCCCAACCGGGTCGCCTATCGCGGCACCGGTCCGGCGCTGAACGATCTCGTCGCCGGCCAGGTCGATTATGCCTGCGACCAGATCGTGAACCTCGTCCCGCAGATCAAGGCGGGCACGATCAAGGCTTTCGCCGTCGCCACGCCGCAGCGCAACCCCGCGCTCCCCGACGTGCCGACCACGATCGAGGCCGGCATGCCGGACTACCAGGTCAGCGCCTGGAACGCGATCTTCGCCCCCAAGGGCACGCCAGAGGCCATCGTCACGAAGCTGACGGGCGCCCTGTCGAAGGCCCTTGACGACGAGGGTACGCGCAAGCGCCTGCTCGATCTCGGCGCCGATATCCCGGACGCCAATGGCCGCACGCCCAAGGCGCTGCAGCAGCTGGTCGAGAGCGAGGTCGGCCGCTGGACGCCGGTGCTGAAGGCGGCGGGCATCACGGCGAACTGAGCCGGACCCTGACGATCCTTAGGGAAGGGCGGGCGCGTCGAGCGCCCGCCCTTTTTCATGGCCGGTTAATCATATTTAAAGTTGCAGTATCAAAATACTGCAACCAATGATTGATTTGACGTATCTGCGATTTGCGGCGTTGGCCGCCGCCCTTGTGGTCCCGATCGGGTCCGTTCTGTCCGGGCCGGCCGAGCACCATGCGGACTGGACGATCCGCGGCGGCTTCGATTCCAACCCCAACGACGCCGCTGGCGGCCGGTCGAGCCCCGTCATCTCCGCCGGTGTCGATTATGTCTACCGGACCGAGGCCGGCGGCCGGGCCGTCCTCGTCGCCGCGGGCGTCCGCGGGGACGCATTCGCGCCCGGCACCCGTCTGCCCGCCGACACCCTGCGCGGCACTCTGGAGACTGCCACGGCCCTGGGCGCCAGCGGATCGCAGCGCTTCACCGCCTCGATCCTGCGCGAGACGGAGGACGGCACGCGGCGGTCCACCATGGCGCTGCGCCAGCGCCTGGAGCACCGCGAGGGGCCCGTGAAGCTCTTCGTGAACGTCGAGGCGCGCGGCCAGACGATCAACGAGGTCAACGTCCTGTTCGATGGCTACCTGCCGGCGCCGCAGCAATTCGCGACGCTCGCCGCGACGCCCGGTCTCGCCTGGACCGATGGAACGAACGAGATCGGACTGTCCATGGCGGCGTCCCGCGTCAGGCATCTGACCGGAAAGGACTATCTTGGCCTGGACCGCGACCAGAACCGGCTGCAGCCGTTCCTGTTCACGACGTTCCATGGTCAGGCGTTCCGGTTCGAGGGCTCGGTGTCCCACCTGAGCGCCCGCTTCGACCGGGGCGATTACGGACCCTTCGCCCGCCTGCTCTACGATGCCCGGCTGACGGTGCCCGCCGGCCCGCTGGAACTTGCCGTCGCGGCGTCCCGGACGGTCCGCGACACCACGTTTCCCACCGCCGAGTTCGAGGTCCTTGAGGGCTGGGAGGCGCGCGCGACGCATCGCTGGTCGGATGCGGCCGCCCTGTCCGGCTTCGTCAGGCATCGGCGCAAGACCTATGACGGTCCCGATCTCGACACGCGCACCATGACCCTGGGGCTCGAGCATGAGCGCCGGATCGGGGAAGGCGCGACCCTCGCCGTATCGGCCGGATGGCGGAAGGTGCGCCAGACAGGCGGCCGGGACGTGCATGCCGGGCTTTTTGCGGTTGCACTCAGCCGCCGCACGGATTTCCGCTAAGAATCCCGGGAGGCCGTACGGGGAACGGCCTCCCGGCTCGGCGTCAGTTGCAGCCGCAGGAATGGCCGCCGCCGCCGAGGAGCCCGCCGAGCGGGCTTCCCTTCACCTTGGCGGTGACATCCGCCTTGGTGTTGCCGAGAACGCCGCCGAGAACGCCGCCCTTGCCGGTATTGACGCCGACATGGGCCTGCGTCGCGCCGTTGCCGAGCAGGCTGCCGACGATCCCGCCCTTGCCGGTGTTCAGGCCGACATGGGCGTTGAGGCCCTTGCCGCCGGCATAGGCGGGCGAGGCGAGGGCAAGGGCGGCGATGACAATCATCACGTGTTTCATCAAATTCACTCCCAACAGAAGCCGCATCGACCTCTACGGGACACGAACGGGATGGCTAAATCAATGGTTGTATTTGAATCAATTAAAACAACCTTAACGGGCATAACAGGTCGTGACGCCTTGCCCGTGGGCCTGACGGGCGATGCGGATTCGGATGGTGAGGGAAGAGGTGGTACAGCCGCCCCGGATCGAACGGGGGACCTCCAGAGCCACAATCTGGCGCTCTAACCAACTGAGCTACGGCTGCATGCAACGGCCGCCATCAGGGGCCGGAAAGCGGGCGGAACCTATGCGCAACCGCCGCCGAACGCAAGCGTCCAGCGGCGGTGGCCGCAAGCGGCGGAATGGCCGCGCCGTTACTTGCGCTTCATGGCTTCGGTAGCGGCCTTCTGGGCTTGCGCGCCGGCCTGTTGCATCTGGCCCTGGACGGCGGTGCCGACGTCGCGCATCTGCGTCTGCAGGGCGGTGAGCTGGCTGCGCAGATATTCGGCCTGGAGCTGCATGACCTCCTGCGGGTCGCGAGCGCGCACCAGCCTCTGGGCGAGCTCGAACGCGGCAGCCACGTTCTGCTCCGCATAGGCGATTGTCTTGCGCGTCACGTCGGCGGCATTGGAATGCATGGCGGTCGTGGAATCATGGGCGCTGTCCACGGCCTTCTGGGCGGCACCGATGAACCCGTCGAAGGCTTTCCGGGCCTGCGCCACGCTCTTTTCGGCGAAATCGCGCATCTCGTCGGGGATCTCGTAGTTCTTGGTCATGCTCGGCATCCTTCTGTGGATGAACAGATGAAAGAAACAGGTGGGGACAGGCCCCTTCTGCTACGATCGGTACTCTCGCCCGGCCGCGTCCATATTAACGCTGATTTCATCCCGGGCGCATCCCCGGACTTTCCGCCGTGGACCGCTGGAAACGTCGGCGATATCTTAAGGTTTCGTTAGGCATAAGGCTCCGGCGCCTCCGGGGTCCCGTGAACGGCACCCTTCATGCGTGATCTGACGTCCGAGTTGGCGACCCTGGCGCACGACACCGCGCTCGCCCCGTTCCTGCGGGCGGGCGTGGCCGTGATCCTGTGGTCGCAGGACGGCGGGCGCGTTCTCTGGGCGTCGGAGGCGGCAGGACCCGTCATCGCCGCCGTCGCCCCCGGCCAGGTCCTGGCAGAGGACACGCCGCTGCGCCGCAGGCTCAAGGCCCTCGCCGAGGACCTGGCGCCGCGCCGCGGCATCCGGCTGGAGCGCCTGCGCTTCGGCCGCGATCTGGAGCAGACGATCACCTGCGCCTGCCAGACCATCGTCCTGCCGGAGGACGGCAGCGCCGCGCTGCTCACCGCCGTCGTCGGCCGCCTGCCGGAGAAGCTCGCCGACGAGGCACCATACCTGGTGGACGATGCGCCGGTCTCCGTCGCCGCGCCGGAGCCTGTCGCCGACGCCGATCCCGCCGAAGCCTATCGCGGCGCCGACGCCGATGCCGCGGGCGAGCCTGTTGCCGACGAGGACGTCGCCAAGGCGCCCGCCGACCTGGCCGCCGATACGGCCCGTGCCGCCCTTGCGGACCGCGCCGCCATCCGGCCGCGCTGGCGCTTCACCTGGGCATCGGACGCAGACGGCACGCTGACCGCGCTCTCGCCCGATCTTGCGGAGGCCCTCGGCGCCGACGCGGCCCCGGCGCCGGGCACGGCGCTCGCCGGGCTTCCCGGCATCTATGCCGACGGGCCGGATCTGGCGGACGCATTCGCCTCCGGCCGGACCTTCACCCTGCGCGATCTGCGCTGGCGTACCGAAGGTGGGCTCGCCGCCCGCGCCGACCTGTCGGCCGTGGCCGGGCGCGATGCTGCCGGGGCTTTTTCGGGCTATCGCGGTTTCGGCGTCGTCCACCTGACCGATCTTGCTGTCTGGGAGCCGGCCGCCCCCGCTCCGGCCGAGCCGGTTGCCGCTCAAACCGCGATGCCGGAGGCCGTTCACGACAGTCCGCCGCCCCCGCCGCCCGGACCGGACGAGGAGGACCTCGGTCATTCGCACGAGGTCGACCCGGTCGATGCGGCGCAGCAGCCCGCCCCGCCGTCCGGTCCGCCGGAACTCGCGCCCGCCGCCCATCCGCTCGCGGCGGTCACGGCGCGGCTGCGTGAATTTGCCGGCCCGCCGGGCGAGGCCCGCGTCACCGCTGGCTGGCTCGACCCGGCCGCCCAGGCGGAGGCCGAGCGGGAGCGCGCCGCCCGCCGCGCGCTGCCGCCGGAGAACGAGCGCGACGTGGAGGCCTGGGCCACCGATGCCATCGCCCGCTTCGGCGAGACGATGTCGTCCGGCGACCGGCTCGTCGCCGAACTGCGCGAACACCTGCGCCGTGAGGGCGTCGAGACGTCCACCGAGATCCCCGAGCCGCCGGCCGGCTCCGCGCCTCAGCCCCGAGCCGAACCAGCCCGCCCGCGCGAGGTGCTAAGCGCCGCCGACCGCCAGACGCTGCGCGATATCGCCCGGGCTCTTGGCGCCCGCGAGCTGGAGACCTTCGATCCGCCGGCGCCGATGCCCGAGGTCAGACCGCTTCCGGCCCGTGGGCCATCGCCCGCTGAGGAGCCGCCAGCGCCGCCGCCTGCCGCGCCTGTCCCGGTGGCCGCCGCCGCCGATCCCGACCGCACGGCCCTGGCCCTGCGCCTGGCGGCCCGCGAGGCCGAGCTCGCCGAGATGGCCTCGATCCTGGACACCGCGACCGACGGCGTCGTCGTGGTGGACGAGCGCGGCCGCGTGCTCATGCTCAACCGCTCCGCCGAGGCCCTGTTCGGCTACGACCAGAAGGAGGTGGCCGGCGAGCCATTCACGCTCCTCATCGCCACCGAGAGCCATCCGCTCGCGCTGGACTATCTGGAAGGCCTGAAGTCCAACGGCGTCGCCTCGATCATGAATGACGGGCGCGAGGTGCTCGGCCGCGTGCGCCAGGGCGGGCGCATTCCGCTCTTCATGACAATGGGCCGCATTGCCGACGGGCCGGAGCGCAAGTTCTGCGCCGTGCTGCGCGACATGACCGCCTGGAAGAAGGCGGAGGGCGAACTCGTCGAGGCGCGCCGCGCCGCCGAGAAGGCCAACGCCCACAAGTCGGACTTCCTGGCCACGATCAGCCACGAGATCAGGACGCCGCTCAACGCGATCATCGGCTTTGCCGAGATGATGCTGGAGGAGCGGTTCGGCCCGGTCGGGAACGCCCGCTACAAGGACTACCTGCGCGACATCCATTCCTCCGGCGGCCATGTCATCAGCCTGGTCAACGACCTCCTGGACCTCGCCAAGATCGAGGCCGGCCGGATGGAGCTCGAATTCCAGTCGGTCGACGTCAACGACATCGTGCGTTCCTGCGTCTCGCTGCTGCAGGGCCAGGCCAATCGCGGCCGCGTCGTGCTGCGCACCTCGCTCCAGGCCAGTCTGCCCCCGGTCGTCGCCGACGAGCGCTCGCTCCGCCAGATCGCGCTCAACATTCTGTCCAACGCGGTGAAGTTCACCGATTCCGGGGGGCAGGTGATCGTCTCGACCGCCATCACCGACCGGGGCGAGCTCGCCCTGCGGGTGCGCGATACCGGCATCGGCATGACCGAGCAGGACGTGAAGGCGGCGCTCGAACCCTTCCGCCAGGTCTCTACCTCCCGCCGCTCCGGCGGAACGGGCCTCGGCCTGCCGCTGACCCGCGCTCTGGTGGAAGCCAATCGCGGCGCCTTCGCCATCACCAGCCGCAAGGGCGAGGGCACGCTGGTGGAAATCCTCTTCCCGCCGACGCGCGTGCTCGCGAACTAGGGCCCCTTCAATGCTCCGTGCCGCTCTCGCCGTACCCTTGGTTGCGTCGCTCGGCATATCGGCATCAGCACAGACGGCGCCTGGAACCGACCCGAACGACTGGCGCCAGAACAAGTTCTGCGACGTGCTGTTCGTCCCGCAGCGGGACAGACTGATCGTGAACGCGAAGCTGCCCAATCCGCGCACGGTCGAGGACCTGCGCAAGGAGTTCGCGCCCCGGACCATTACACGCGATCGACCGATGACCGACCGCAAGTCCGTCCAGCGGCTGACCTACAGTTTCAAGGAATGCGAACAGGCCGGCCATGTCTTCTTCGTGGGTTCGGTCCGGGGGACCGAGGACACGCGCTACCATACGGGTGAGACCTTCAGGAACACGCCCGTCGGCTCCAACACCGTCTACGACCTGACGCCCTGACGCGCTCACCCGACCTCCGGCGCGCGGCGGGGTTGCCCGCGGCGCAATTGCCCCCCCGCGCCCGAGCCTGCTAAACCACCGGCCAAGGAAACAACCCGCTCCAGGGAGCCGACTATGCCCGCCTATCGTTCCCGCACCACCACCCATGGCCGCAACATGGCGGGTGCGCGCGGCCTGTGGCGCGCCACCGGCATGAAGGACAGCGATTTCGGCAAGCCGATCATCGCGGTCGTGAACTCCTTCACGCAGTTCGTGCCCGGCCACGTCCACCTGAAGGATCTCGGGCAACTCGTCGCCCGGGAGATCGAGGCGGCCGGCGGCGTCGCCAAGGAGTTCAACACGATCGCGGTCGATGACGGCATCGCCATGGGCCATGACGGCATGCTCTACAGCCTGCCCTCCCGCGAGGTGATCGCCGACAGCGTCGAATACATGGTCAACGCGCACTGCGCCGACGCCATGGTCTGCATCTCCAACTGCGACAAGATCACCCCCGGCATGCTCATGGCCGCGATGCGGCTCAACATCCCGGCGGTCTTCGTCTCCGGCGGCCCGATGGAGGCCGGCAAGTATGTCGCCGAGGGCGTGACCAAGAAGCTCGACCTCGTGGACGCCATGGTCGCCGCCGCCGACGACAAGGTGTCGGACGAGCAGGTCAAGGTCATCGAGCGCTCCGCCTGCCCGACCTGCGGCTCGTGCTCGGGCATGTTCACGGCCAATTCCATGAACTGCCTCACCGAGGCGCTCGGCCTCTCGCTGCCGGGCAACGGCTCGGTGCTTGCGACCCATGCCGACCGCCGCCGCCTCTTCGTCGAGGCCGGTCACCTCGTGGTCGACCTCGCCCGCCGGTACTACGAGCAGGACGACGAGACCGTGCTGCCGCGCTCCATCGCCAGCTTCAGGGCGTTCGAGAACGCGATGACGCTCGACATCGCCATGGGCGGCTCGACCAATACGGTCCTGCACCTGCTGGCGGCCGCCTATGAAGGCGGCGTGAACTTCACGATGGACGATATCGACCGGCTGTCGCGCAAGGTGCCTTGCGTCTGCAAGGTCGCCCCGTCCATCTCGACCGTCCACATGGAGGACGTCCACCGCGCCGGCGGCGTCATGGGCATTCTGGGCGAACTGGAACGCGGCGGGCTGATCCACACCGACCTTCCCATGGTCCATGCACCCACCGTGAAGGACGCTCTCGAGCGCTGGGACATCTGCCGGACGCAGTCGGAGAGCGTGCACCGCTTCTATTCGGCGGCGCCGGGCGGCGTACCCACCCAGACAGCCTTCAGCCAGGACCGGCGCTACGACAGCGTCGATATCGACCGGGAGAAGGGCGTCATCCGCTCCGTCGAGCACGCCTTCTCCAAGGATGGCGGCCTCGCCGTCCTGTCCGGCAACATCGCGGTCGACGGCTGCATCGTGAAGACGGCGGGCGTCGATGCCTCGATCCTGGTCTTCGAGGGACCGGCGCGCATCTTCGAGAGCCAGGACAGCGCCGTCGAGGCGATCCTGTCCAACCGGATCAAGGCCGGCGACGTGGTGGTGATCCGCTACGAGGGTCCGCGCGGCGGCCCCGGCATGCAGGAAATGCTCTATCCGACGAGCTACCTGAAGTCGAAGGGCCTCGGGAAGGCCTGTGCGCTCCTCACCGACGGACGTTTCTCGGGGGGCACGTCAGGCCTCTCGATCGGCCACGTCTCGCCGGAAGCGGCCGAGGGCGGCCTCATCGCGCTGGCGCAGGAGGGCGATCTCATCAAGATCGACATCCCCAGCCGCACGATCGAACTCGCCGTGCCCGAAGCGGAACTTGCGCGCCGCCGCGCCGCGATGGAAGCCAGGGGCGCCGACGCGTGGAAGCCCGCCGCGCCGCGCAAGCGCAAGGTCACCACGGCGCTGCGCGCCTACGCCGCCATGACGACCAGCGCTTCCAAGGGCGCGGTCCGGGTGGTGCCGTAGGGGGGGCCTAGCGTGACGCCTCGTCCTTCGAGGCCGCCGCTTCGCGGCGTCACCTCAGGATGAGGCTTCCGTCGGCAGGGTGCCCTCTCCAACGGGCCTCATACTGCGGCGCTCGGCAAAGCCGAGCCTCGAAGCACGTAGAACGGTCGTCCCAGCCGCCGACCCCTCCTCAAAAAGGGGAGTAGCGCGCAGCGCCGGGTGGGCCCACCCGTCCGGCGCTGCCGCGCCGGCCACCCTCCCTTGTCAGGGAGGGATCACAGCGCGGCCGTCCCACCGAAGGCCACGGACGATCGGACAAGCTCGACGGGCCCTCTCCCCCCTTGTGGGGGAGAGTTGGAGAGAGGGGTACGGCCTGACTGGGCTCAAGGACAGCCGGATGCGCTCACCGCCAGCCCCTCACTCTCGCCACAAGAGGGAGGGAACCGCGCAGCCTCACTCCCCGCCCTTCACCCCGCCGATATGGCGCTGGCTGTAGAGCTGCACGCCGACCGTCTTGATCAGGTGCTGCTGGGTCTCGAGGAAGTCGATATGGCCTTCCTCGTCCGTCATCAGCTCCTCGAACAGGTCTTTGGACGGATAATCGCCGATCTCGCGGCAATAGGTGGCGGCCTCCTGGTAGAGCTTGCGCGCGCCGTACTCGGCCTCCAGATCCGCCGCGATGATCTCCTCGACGGTCTGGCCGATCTTCAGCGGGTCCAGAAGCTGCAGATTGGGATGGCCTTCCAGGAAGATGATGCGCTTCACGAACTTGTCCGCGTGCTGCATCTCCTCAATGGATTCCTCGCGCCACACCTTGGCAAGCTCCAGGAAGCCCCAATCCTCCAGGAGCCGGTAATGCAGCCAGTACTGGCTGACCGCCGTCAGCTCCGACCGCAGGCCGCGGTTGAGGAATTCGATGACCTTCGCGTCGCCCTTCATGATCGTCTCCGGCTCAAGTTTAGAATGATTATAAACTGAGCCGCTGCGTTGGCAAGGGCGGACGATGACCCGTGTTGGCTCTGCCTATTCCGCCGCGAGCAGCATCGGCACGGGCCGCGCCAGTTCCTCCGCCGTCTCGCACGCGCCGCCGCAACACGTGCCGCGGGCGGCGCGCGCCTCGTCCAAGACCTGGCGCACGGTGCGCAGGCAGCGCCCGCAATCGGGGCGCTGTCCGAGGCAGCGATAGGCCTGGGCGGCCGTCCTCGGCCGGTCCGGGCGCTCGGTGTCGAGCGTCGCGCGGAACGCGGCATCGGACAAGGCCCGGCAGGAACAGACGATCATGGGCTCTTCGCGACTGGCTGCCCGCACTTTGGAACTGTTAAAAAGTGCTAGGCTTTTCAGTCACTTAAGAGCCCGTAATGCCGTCTCCCGTCAAGCCGCGGCGGCCTGCGCGCTTCGTCGCACCTCGTCAATCGGCTCCGTCATGCTCAAGGCCGGGGCGTCTTGCGGTCGGCCGGGCTATCGGGCGGCGTCGACGTCTCGCGCTTGTCCTTGGGCGCGCGCGTGACCGAGGGCGGGTCGCTGGCGGGAAACGTGTCCTCGATTGACTCGTCGAGAAGCTTTTCCTCGGCCTTGCGCTCGTTCTTGGCGTCCGGCGCGGTGCCGGCATCGTGACGGCCTGTCATGCGCAGCCCTCCATCTGGGTCCATTCCGGAAGGGAACGGCGGGCCGGCACGGCGGGTTCCCGCCTCGCTTGTTCTTTTTCAGCTGCGGACGACGACGATGTGAAGCCGGCGCGGGCCATGGGCGCCGAGCAGGATGGTCTGCTCGATGTCGCCCGAGCGCGAGGGGCCCGTCACGAGGTTTACCGTGCGCGGCATGACGGCCTTGCCATGGGCGAAGCGCAGGCGCCGCCACAGGTCCTCGTAATCGCCCGACAGGTCGCTCTCGCGCACGATGACGACATGGTTGTCCGGCAGGAAATTGAGCGTCGTCGGATTGTCCGCGCCGGAGGTCAGCGCCAGCGTCCCGGTCTCCGCGACGCCGCCCACGGCATGGGACAGGCCGTTGAGATCGCGCCCGTCGCTCGGGCCGGTGGCGAGATCGAGTGTCGTTTCGCCCCACGGCATGGCCTTCAGGCGCGGATCATCCCCCATCCGCAGCGTCGCCGGCAGGTTGTGCTGGCGCAGATAGCCGGCGACGGCGGCAGGGACCTGCGCCGCCGACGCGACCTCGTCCACGCTCGCCTGCGCGTATTCCGCCATCCGGCGGAACAAGGCGAGCCGCTCCTCGCCGGCCACCTGGCCGCGCTGCGGGACGACGCCCCTTGGCGCGCGCTCGAGCCGGTCGTCCACCGCCATGACGCGGGTCTGTTCGGTGCCGGTCGCGCCGATGGAGCGACGGATGGCGGCAAGCACGTCTGCGCGGGCGTTCATGCGGCCCTCCCGGCACGCCGGGCCTTCCACTGGTCCTGGAACGTGCGCCCCTGCGGAGCGGGCAGGTCCCGGTACTGCGTCCAGCCGCCGGCGAAAGGCAGGCGCGCGAAGCGGCCACGGCCCCGATCCACCAGCGCCATGGCGCGAACCGCAACGCTTGTCGCGAGCCGGTAAAGCCTGGGCCGGCGGGCGAAGAACGCCCACAATCCCAGGCTGCCGCGCTGCACGGCCGGGTTCAGGTGCCGCTCGAACTCACGCTCCCGCCAGTGCCGCATCATCTTGGGCAGCGGGATCTTGACCGGGCAGACGCTTTCGCAGCGCCCGCAGAACGTGGAGGCGTTGGGCAGGTGCCCCGCCTGGTCGACCCCGATCAGAGAGGGCGTGAGGACCGCACCCATCGGGCCTGGATAGACCCAGCCGTAAGCGTGCCCGCCGACGGCGTGATAGACGGGGCAATGGTTCATGCAGGCGCCGCAGCGGATGCAGCGCAGCATCTCCTCGAACTCGGTGCCCAGCATCGACGAGCGGCCATTGTCTAGGATCACCACGTGGTAATGCTCCGGCCCGTCGGGATCGCCGGCGCGGCGCGGACCGGTGGAGAACGTGGTGTAGACCGAGAATTCCTGACCCGTCGCCGAGCGCGCCAGGAGGCGGAGGAACTGGCTCGCATCCTCCAGCGTCGGGATGACCTTCTCGATCGAGGCGAGGACGATATGCGCCTTGGGCAGCGTCTGTGTCAGGTCGCCATTGCCCTCGTTGGTGACGATGACGGACGTGCCGGTCTCCGCAATGAGGAAATTGGCGCCGGTGATGCCGACATCGGCGCCGAGGAATTCCTGTCGCAGCACGCCGCGCGCCTCGGTCAGCAGCGTCACCGGCTCGGTCAGGTCGCGGTCCTTGTCGAGCGCGGTATGCACCCGGCGGAAATCGCCGGCCACCTGCTCCTTGGTGAGGTGCACGGCGGGGGCGATGATGTGGGAGGGCATCTCCCCGCGCAGCTGGATGATGTATTCGCCCAGATCGGTCTCCACCGGGCGGATGCCGGCCGCCTCGAGGAACGGATTGAGCCCGATCTCCTCGGCGATCATCGTCTTGCCCTTGGTGACGGTCTTCGCCCCGAGGGTGCGGCACAGGTCGAGGACGATCTGGCGGGCCTCCGCAGCGTCGCGGGCGAAGTGCACGTGCCCGCCCGCCTCTTCCACCTTGGCGGCATAGCGCTCCAGATAGAGGTCGAGATGCGCCAGGACATGGTTCTTGATGTCCCGCGCCGCGTTCCGCAGCGCCTCGAATTCGGGGAGGTTCGCCACCGCCTTGGCGCGCTTGTCGATGAAGCCGCGCTTGACGTTGCCGAGCGCCTTCTGGAGCTGCGCGTCGGCCAAGGCCTTGCTGGCATTCGCCTTGAAATGCGGCGAGGTGGGGTGGACGCTCATGTTCTGGCCTCGGACGCTGCCTCGCGCCGCCTTGGGTCTGTGCCCCGGTCGGCCTCGATGTTGTAGGCGCTCGGCGGGCGCCGCGCGAGTGAGGATTTCGTCGCCCTCCGGCTGGTATCGGTGCGGCGCGGCATCGGCCGCCTCCCCATCACTTCTCGTGAAGCCGCGCATTTGCGATGGGCATTGGTCGGGCAGGGTGCGAAGCGCCTATAAGATCAGGGATGCGCGATCCCGCTCCTGCTCCGGAAGCCGCCATGCCTGCCGTCGCGCCCGCAGGCGGACGTGACCGGCTTTCGTCCTTCGATCTCGTCCTCTACACGCTCGTGGTGATCACCTGGTCCACGAGCTGGATCGCCATGAAGATGCAGCTCGGACTTGTGGCGCCGGAGGTGTCGCTGGTCTGGCGCTTCCTGCTCGCCGCCGCTTTGATGTGGGCCTGGGCGCTGGCGAGGGGCGAGCGTATGCGTTGGCCCGCGGCCGATCACATGCGCTTCGCAGTGCTCGGCCTCCTCCTGTTCTCCGGCAATTTCACGCTGTTCTACTACGGCGCGGCGACGATCCCGTCGGGCCTCCTGGCGGTGGTGTTCTCGCTGGCCTCGATCATCAATCTCGGCCTTGGCTGGCTCGTGCTGCGCCAGCGCATCGAACGCCCGGTTGCCATCGGCGGTGTGCTGGGCCTGGCCGGCATCGGCTTGATGTTCTGGCCGCAGATCGCCGGCGCGGGCTTCGACGCGCGCTCGGCCCTGGGGCTCGCCCTGTGCGCCGGCGGCACGACGTTTTTCTGCTGCGGCAACATGGTGTCGGCGGCGGCGCAGCGCCGGGGCCTGCCGATCCTTCCCGCCACGGCCTGGGGGATGACCTATGGCGCTCTCTACCTGACGCTGTTCGCCCTGCTGCGCGGCAAGCCCTTCGTCATCGAATGGACGCTGGCCTATCTCGGGTCGCTGGTCTCGCTGGCTGTGCTGGCGTCCGTGGTGGCCTTTGCGGCCTACCTGACGCTGCTCGGGCGCATCGGCGCGGCGCGCGCCGGCTATGCCACGGTGATGTTCCCGGTCTTCGCGCTGATGATCTCGACGGTTTTCGAAGGCTATGTCTGGACGTTGCCGGCACTGGCCGGCCTCGTCCTCGTGCTGGCCGGCAACCTGATCGTGCTGCGGCGCTAGGCGTCGCCGCTCACCCCCGGTATTCGGCCGACGAGCATCCGGCCGCCTGGGCGAGGGATGTCGTCGCGCCTGACGCCACGAAAAACCCCGGGGCCTTTCGACCCCGGGGCCTGGCATGTGTGCCGGTCGCCTGGCCGTCAGAGACGGTTGGCGGCGCGGGCGCGGATGAGGAAGTTGTCGTAGGTGTACTCGGCGACCTGGAACCAGAGATACTGGTCGTTCCGCAGCGGCCGCATCGCGTCGTAGATCTTCTTGAAGTCGGCGTTCTTGGCCGCCGTCTCCTCGTAGAGCTCGTTGGACGCCTTCAGGCACGCTTCCATCACGTCCTGCGGGAACGGACGGAGCAGGGCGCCGCCGCCCACGAGGCGCTTGAGCGCGTCAGGGTTCTTGGCGTCGTACTTGGCCTGCATGTCCACGTTGGCAAGCGCCGCGGCCGTACGCACGATCGACTGGTAGTTCTTCGGCAGCTCGGCGAACTTCTTGTCGTTGATGAAGAAGTGCAGCATGGCGCCGCCTTCCCACCAGCCGGGATAATGATAGACCGGCGCGACCTTGTTGAAGCCGAGCTTCTCGTCGTCATAGGGGCCGACCCATTCGGCGGCGTCGATCGTGCCCTTCTCCAGCGCCGGGTAGATGTCGCCGCCGGCGATCTGCTGCGGCACGGCGCCGAGCTTGGCCAGCACCTGACCGGCGAAGCCGCCGATGCGCATCTTGAGGCCCTTCAGGTCCTCGACGGTCTTGATCTCCTTGCGGAACCAGCCGCCCATCTGGCAGCCCGTATTGCCACCGGGCAGGGCGTAGATCGAGTGCTTCTTGTAGAACTCGTTCATCAGGTCGATGCCGCCCGCATGGTACATCCAGGCGTTCTGCTGGCGCGAGTTCAGGCCGAACGGCACAGCGGTGCCGAAGGCGAAGGTCGGGTCCTTGCCGACATAATAGTACGAGGCGGTATGGCAGGCCTCGACGGTGCCGTTGGTGACGGCGTCCGACGCCTGCAGGCCGGGTACGATTTCGCCGGCGGCGAAGACCTGAACCTGGAACTTGTTGTCGGTGGCTTCGGCGACGGCACGCGCAAAGGTCTCTGCCGCGCCATAGATCGTGTCGAGCGACTTGGGGAAGCTCGAGGTCAGGCGCCACTTCACTTCCGGCGCACTCTGCGCGATCGCCGGGCTGGCGATGGCGCCGGCCGCAAGCCCGATACCGGCCGACTTCACGAAATCACGACGTTTCATGCGTATTCCTCCCAAGGAAAACCCGGAACCTCCTCCCCTTGTTTTTTAGCGGAGGCCCCGATCCCTAAGGGATATCGCGTTTTATCGCTGGCGCAACCGAAACGCGCCGGCAAAAAAGATCGCACCCGGTGCATGGACACCGGGTGCGGGGTGCGCGATCGCGGCAGGCGCCGGCGGGCCGGCTGCCGACCGGGCCGAAGATCAGCCGCGGGTGCGGGAGCGAACCATGAAGGCGTCGTAGCCGAGTTCGGCCACCTGCCACCACAGATACTGGTCGTTGCGGAACGCCGTCATCGTGTCGATGAACTTCTTGAAGTCGGCGTTGGTCTTCGAGATCTCTGCATAGAGCTCGTTGGCCGCCTTGAAGCAGGCATCCATGACCTCCGGCGGGAACGGCCGCAGCTGCGTACCGGCGCCGACCAGGCGCTTGATCGCGGCCGGGTTCTGCACGTCGTAACGCGCCTGCATCCATGTGTTGGAGTAGGCGCAGGCTGCCGTGAGCGCCGCCTGGTAGGCCTTGGGAAGCTGGTTGTACTTCTCCAGGTTGAACATGGCGTGGACCGACGGCCCACCTTCCCACCAGCCGGGATAGTAGTAGAAGGGCGCGACCTTGTTGAAGCCGAGCTTCTCGTCGTCATAGGGGCCGACCCATTCGGCGGCGTCGATCGTGCCCTTCTCCAGCGCCGGATAGATGTCGCCGCCGGCGATCTGCTGCGGCACGGCGCCGAGCTTGGCCAGGACCTGCCCGGCAATGCCGCCGATGCGCATCTTCAGGCCCTGCAGGTCGGCCGGGGTCTTGATCTCCTTGCGGAACCAGCCGCCCATCTGCACGCCGGTGTTGCCGCAGGGCAGAGCGTGGATGTTGTACTTCTTGTAGAACTCGTTGAACTGCTCGTTGCCCTGGTTCTGCCAGAGCCACGCATTCTGCATGCGGGCATTGAGGCCGAACGGAACCGACGAAGCGATGGCGAAGGTCGGATCCTTGCCAACGTAATAGTACGAGACGGTGTGGCAGGCTTCGACCGTGCCGTTCGACACGGCGTCCAGCGCCTGCAGGCCGGGGACCAGCTCGCCGGCGGCGAAGACCTGGATCTGGAACTTGTTGTCGGTCAGCTCGGCGACCATCTTGGCCAGCGTCTCGGCGCCGCCATAGATCGTATCGAGCGACTTCGGGAAGCTCGAGGTCAGGCGCCACTTCACCTCCGGGGCGCTCTGGGCAATGGCGGGACTGGCGATGGCACCGGCGGCAATGCCGGCACCGGCAGTCTTGACGAAATCACGACGTTTCATGAAAGGCGTTTCTCCCTGATGCGGATGCGTTCCGCTTTTGAGGGCCGCGCCGAGGCGCAGGCTCATCGGCAGGCTACACAAGGCCGGCAGGGACCGGCATGCGACAAATGCAACTGGCCCATGCCGGCAGCGCAGGGATCGCCCGCTCGGTTGCAGGTACGTCGCCGGCAGGGCGCGGAGCCCTGCCGGCGATGCCGGATCAGCCGCGGGTGCGGGAGCGGACCATGAAGGCGTCGTAGCCGAGTTCGGCCACCTGCCACCACAGATACTGGTCGTTGCGGAACGCCGTCATCGTGTCGATGTACTTCTTGAAGTCGGCGTTGGTCTTGGAAATCTCGGCATAGAGCTCGTTGGTGGCCTTGAAGCAGGCATCCATGACCTCCGGCGGGAACGGCCGTAGCGAGGTTCCCGCGCCGACCAGGCGCTTGATCGCCCCGGGGTTCTGCACGTCGTAACGCGCCTGCATCCATGTGTTGGCATAGGCGCAGGCCGCGGTAAGCGCCGCCTGGTAGGCCTTGGGAAGTTCATTCCACTTGGCCAGGTTGAACATGGAATGCACGGTGAGGCCGCCTTCCCACCAGCCGGGATAGTAGTAGAACGGCGCGACCTTGTTGAAGCCGAGCTTCTCGTCGTCGTAGGGGCCGACCCATTCGGCGGCGTCGATCGTGCCCTTCTCCAGCGCCGGATAGATGTCGCCGCCGGCAATCTGCTGCGGCACGGCGCCGAGCTTGGCCAGAACCTGTCCGGCAAGGCCACCCACGCGCATCTTCAGGCCCTGCAGGTCGGCCGGGGTCTTGATCTCCTTGCGGAACCAGCCGCCCATCTGCACGCCCGTGTTGCCGCAGGGAAGGGCGTAGACGTTCGACTTCTTGAAGAACTCGTTGAACATCTCGTTGCCCTGGTTCTGCCAGAGCCACGCATTCTGCATGCGCGCGTTCAGGCCGAACGGGACGGTCGCCGGAATGGCGAAGGTCGGGTCCTTGCCGACATAATAATAGGTCGCCGTATGGCACGCCTCGACCGTGCCGTTCGACACGGCGTCCAGCGCCTGCAGGCCGGGGACCAGCTCGCCGGCGGCGAAGACCTGGATCTGGAACCTGTTGTCGGTCAGCTCGGCGACCATCTTCGCCATCGTGTCGGCGCCGCCATAGATCGTGTCGAGCGACTTCGGGAAGCTCGACGTCAGGCGCCACTTCACCTCCGGGGCGCTCTGGGCAATGGCGGGGCTCGCGATGGCACCGGCGGCAATGCCGGCACCGGCAGTCTTGACGAAATCACGACGTTTCATAAGGCCTCTCTCCCTAAGCACGCGGCGGGAACCGCGATGCGCCGTCTGTGCGGCGCCGGGAAACTACACAATGACTACATGTCTTGGAATGCACGAAATGCATCTAAGGCATAAGATTTATGCTTTTTGCACATCGCCGCCTCGCTATGGAGCATGGCAGGCCCCGCGATGGTGCCAGAAATATCTGATATGTCAGTATGTTGGACGGCGGTAGCCATGCCGCCTCCGGCGCCGGATACCGGCCCTGCCGCCGCTACTCGAAGACGATCCGCGGCGTCGGGGCGGTCCCCGCGGCCTCTAGTGCCGCCCTCACCCTCGCGGCCAATGCCGCATAGGCGAGGCCGTGCTGGCCCGCGGGATCGGCGGCGACGATGGGGGTGCCGGCGTCCGAGGTCTCGCGGATCGCCATGGCGAGCGGTATCTCGCCCAGGAAACGCACGCCGAGCCGCTCCGCATCGGCCCTCGCCCCGCCATGGCCGAACACGTCGCAGCGCGTTCCGCAGGAAGGGCACACGAAATAGCTCATGTTCTCCACGATCCCCAAGATCGGCACGCCGACGCGCTCGAACATGGAAATGCCGCGCCGCGCGTCGATGAGGGCGAGGTCCTGCGGCGTCGAGACGACGACGGCGCCCGACAGCGCGACCGACTGGGCGAGCGTGAGCTGGGCATCGCCCGTGCCGGGGGGCATGTCGACCACAAGCACGTCGAGTTCGCCCCAGGCGACGTCCCGCAGCATCTGACGGATCGCGGACATGACCATCGGCCCGCGCCAGACCACGGCCGCGTCCTCCTCCACGAGGAAGCCGATGGACATGGCCTTGAGCCCGTGGGCCTCCAGCGGCGCCATACGCTTGTCCGGCAGAAGCCCGGGCCGCTGGGTCAGGTTGAGCAGCCGGGGCAGGGACGGCCCGTAGACGTCGGCGTCCAGGATGCCGACCCGCCAGCCGGAGGCGGCGAGCCCGAGCGCCAGGTTGATGGCGGTGGTGGACTTCCCGACGCCGCCCTTGCCGCTTGCCACCGCCACGATGTGACGCACGCCCTCCACCGGAAGGCGCGTCTGCGCCGCCTGCGCGCGGGGGCCCGGCATGCGGGGCGCGGCTGCGCCGGGCTCGCGATCCGATGTCAGCGTCACGAGCGCCGATCCCACGCCCGGAACGGCGCGCACGGCCGCCTCGGCCGCCTGCCGCATCGGCTCCAGATCCCGCGCCCGCGCGGGATCGACGGCGATGGCGATGGCGACCTTGTCCCCGGTCACCACCACTTCGGAGAGGGCGGCGGAAGCGGTGAGCGGCGTGGTCCCGTCAGGACCGGGAACGGCGGAGAGCCGCGCAAGCACGTCGTCCTTGATGGCCATGGGAAGACCTCCGCACCGGACCGCGCAGGAGCGGCCGGCGCATGCTATACGCGCGGGAAACGGTCCGGGTCCGGCGTGGGGTGACGCATCATGAGCGATTTTGCAACTCTGCTGGCGCGGCTCGCCGGCTGGTTCGACATCGGCTTCGCCATTATCCACCTCGCCTTCTGGAAGCTGTTCCGCTGGCAGGATGCCGCCGCCGCGATCGGCCGGGTCAATGCCGGGATCCTGCAGGTCTTGAACGTCCAGCTGATCCTGCTCTTCCTCCTGTTCGGCATCGTGTTCGTGCTCCATGCCGAGAGCGGCCTGAAGACCGCGCTCGGCCGCGACATCCTGCTGGTCTGGACCGGCTTCTGGGTTTTGCGAACCGCGCTGCAGCCGTTCTTCTTCGGACTGGATCACTGGGCGTCGAAGGTGCTGACAGGCCTCTTCGCCACCGGCACGATCCTTCATCTCGTCCCGGCGCTCGTCGGCCGCTGGGGCTGAGACGGTGAAGAAGGACGACGTCCTCGGCCTCGTCCTCGCAGGCGGCGCGTCGCGTCGCATGGGCCGCGACAAGGCGCTTCTCGTGGTCGAGGGCGAGCCTCTTGTCTCCCGCGTCGCCGCGCGCCTCGCCGCCCAGACGGGCGCGGTCGCCGTCGCCGCCGGTCGCGATACCGACAGGATCGCCCGCCTGGGCCTCGACGCGCTCCCCGACGGGCCGGACGGTGCCGGACCCCTTGCCGGCATCGGGGCCGGGCTCGCCCATGCCCGCGCCCGCGGCTTCAAGGCCGTGCTGACCGCCCCCTGCGACGGTGCCTTCTGTCCGCTCGATCTTCGGGCGCGCCTGGCGCCGGCGCTTCCGGAAGCGGGGGTTGCGGCTATCGCCGGACCGGACGGCCTGGAGCCGCTTTTCGCCCTCTGGGGCGTCGAGGCCGCGCCGGTCGTCGCGCATGCCCTGGCGCAGGGCCGGCTCGCGGTTCGGGATGCCATGGCGGCGGCCGGGCTCGCCACCCTGGCCGTGGACCGGGAGGGCATGGCCGCTTTCCGCAACCTGAACAGCCCTACGGATCTCGCCCGTTCCGGCCTGCGTCTCGGCTGAGGCGCTCAGCGTGTTGCGCGCCGCCGCGCGGGCATGGAACAATGCGTCCCAGAGGGGCCAACCACAAAGGGAACCAACCATGACCGCAACCCGCAGGACCGCCTTGTCGGCGTTTGCCGCCATCGCCGCCACCGTCGCGCTCAGCGGCGCGGCTCAGGCGCAGGGAAAGACCTGGACCGAGATCCGCTTCGCCACGGAAGGCGCCTATCCGCCCTTCAACATGGTGGACAGCAGCGGCCAGCTTCAGGGCTTCGACGTCGATATCGCCAAGGCCATGTGCGACAAGGCGAAGGTGAAGTGCACCTTCGTCGCCCAGGACTGGGACGGCATCATTCCCGCCCTGCTCGCCGGCAAGTACGACGCCATCGCGGCGTCTATGTCGATCACCGAGGAGCGCAAGCAGAAGGTCGACTTCACCAACAAGTACTACCAGACGCCGGCCATGATCGCGGCGCCCAAGGCGACCAAGCTCACGACGACCGATCCGGCCGCCTATAAGGGCCTGACCATCGGCGCCCAGTCCGCCACCACGCATGCGACCTTCGCCGAGGACGTCTATGCCAAGGCCGGCGCCAACGTGAAGCTCTACGCCACGCAGGACGAGGCCAATCTCGACCTCGGCGCCGGCCGCCTCGATGCGGTCCTCGCCGACAAGGTCGTGCTGCAGGAATGGCTGAAGAAGGACGGCGCCTGCTGCAAGCCGGTGGGCGACATCGACACCAACAAGCACATGAAGTTCTTCGGCGAGGGCGCCGGCATCGCCATCCGCAAGGAGGACAAGGAGCTCAAGGCGCTCCTGAACAAGGCGCTGGCCGACATCATCGCCGACGGCACCTACAAGAAGGTGCAGGCCAAGTATTTCGACTTCGACATCTATTGATGCCACGTTGAGGGGCCGCGCCGGCCGGCGCGGCCCCGCCTTTCCCCGTCCGCCATGGACAGGCTTTTTTCCCTGCTCGCCTTCGGGCCGTCGGGCTGGGGCGACGAGATCGCCGCCGGCGCCTTCGTCACGCTGTCGCTGGCGCTCGCGACGCTTCCCTTCGGCATCCTGCTCGGACTGCTCGTGGCGCTCGCCCAGCGCGGGCGCAGCCGGGTGCTGGCCGGCGCGGCCACGATCTTCAACACGATCTTCCGCGGCCTGCCCGAGCTCCTGACCCTGCTCATCGTCTATTACGGCGGGCAGATCCTGCTTCAGGCCGTCGTCCGGGCGCTGGGCCTTGGCATCAACGTCCAGGTCAACGCCTTCGTCGCCGGCATGGTGGCTTTGGGTCTGGTCCTCGCCGCCTTCTCTGCCGAGGTCTGGGCCGGCGCGCTCAATTCCATCGCCAAGGGCCAGCGGGAGGCCGGCTACGCGCTGGGCCTGTCGCGGTGGCAGACCTTCCGTCTCGTCGTCGCGCCGCAGCTCCTGCGGGTCGCGCTGCCGGGCCTGTCCAATAACTGGCTCGCGCTGCTCAAGGAGACCTCGCTCGTCTCCACCATCGCGCTTCCGGACCTGATGCGGCAGACCAACGTCGCCGTCGGCAACACCAAGGAGCCGTTCTTCTTCTTCAGCGTTGCGATCCTGCTCTACCTCCTGTTCTCGGTCGCCTCGGGCGGTGTCATCGCCCTGCTCGAGGCGCGGGCGAACCGGGGCATGGGAAGGGCGCGCGCATGATCCGCGACCTTCTCGGCCTCGTCGTCGATCTCAATCTGCTCGACCGCTACGGCTGGCGGATGCTCGACGGGCTCGCCATCACGCTCAAGCTCGTGGGCATCACTTTCGTGCTAGGCGCCGTGCTCGGCCTCGGCATCGCCTTGATGCGCCTGTCCCGCAACCGGATCGTGGCGGGCATCGCCTTCGCCTATGTCTATTTCTTCCGCGGCACGCCGCTGCTCGCGCAGCTCTTCGTCCTTTATTACGGGGCCGGCCAGTTCCGGGACACGCTGGAGCCCCTCGGCCTGTGGACGATCCTGCGCGACGCGTGGAATTGCGCCCTCATCACCTTCACGCTCAACACCGCCGCCTATCAGGCCGAGATCCTGCGCGGGGGCATCCAGTCCCTGCCTAAGGGCCAGTCGGAGGCCGCAGCCGCGCTTGGCCTGCGGCCCTGGCAGGCGCTCTGGAAGGTCATCCTGCCGCAGGCCTTGATCGTCGGTCTCCGGCCGCTCGGCAACGAGCTGATCCTGATGATCAAGGCGAGCGCGGTCGCCTCCCTCATTACGGTCTATGACCTGATGGGCGTCACGCGTCTTGCCTTTTCCCGATCCTACAATTTCCAGGTTTATCTGTGGGCGGCCGTCCTCTATCTGGCGCTGGTGGAAACGGTGCGGCGGGTCTGGGCTTTCGCCGAGCGCCGCCTCACCCGCCATCTTCGCCCTGCCTGAGGCGGGGCGCATCCAAGCGAAGGAACCGACGGACATGGCCAAGGTCGCATTTCTCGGTCTGGGCGTGATGGGCTATCCCATGGCGCGGCATCTGGCCGCCAAGGGCCATGAGGTCACGGTCTATAACCGCACCCGCGCCAAGGCGGACAAGTGGGTCTCCGAGCATGGCGGCCGCGCCGCCGCGACACCGCGGGAGGCGGCCGCCGGGCAGGAGATCGTCTTCGCCTGCGTCGGCAACGACGACGACCTGCGGCAGGTCACGACCGGACCCGACGGCGCTTTTGCCACCATGGACAAGGGTTCGATCTTCGTCGACCACACGACCGCTTCGGCTGAGATCGCCCGCGAGCTCGCGGGCATCGCGGAGAAGGCCGGCATCGCCTTCATCGACGCTCCCGTCTCCGGCGGCCAGGCCGGCGCCGAGAACGGCCAGCTCACCGTCATGTGCGGCGGCGAGGCGCCCGCCTACGCAAAGGCCGAGCCGGTGATCGCAAGCTTCGCCAAGGCCTGCCGGCTGATGGGGCCGTCGGGGGCCGGCCAGCTCACCAAGATGGTCAACCAGATCTGCATCGCAGGCCTCGTCCAGGGCCTCGCCGAGGGCATTCACTTCGCCAAGAGGGCGGGCCTGGACCCGGAGGCGGTGATCCAGGCCATCTCCAAGGGCGCCGCCCAGAGCTGGCAGATGGAAAACCGCTACAAGACCATGGCCGCCGGCCAGTTCGATTTCGGCTTCGCCGTGGACTGGATGCGCAAGGACCTCGGCATCTGCCTGGTCGAAGCGCGCAGCAACGGTGCCCACCTGCCGGTCACGGCCCTCGTCGACCAGTTCTATGCCGAGGTCCAGTCCATGGGCGGCAAGCGCTGGGACACGTCGAGCCTGATCGCGCGTCTCGAGCGCTGAACCGCGCGATCCGGTTACGGGACAAGAGAAAGGCCTCCCGATCGGGAGGCCTTTCGTCATGTGCCGGTCAGTCGGCGTTGGGACGGCGGCCGGGTCCGTCGCCACCGCCGCCGCCACGGGCACCGCCACCGCGCGGGCCTTCGCCCCCGCCGCCGGGGCCGGCATCCGGGCGGGCGGCCGGAGCCTCGCGGCGCTGCGCCGGTTCCGGGCGCTCGATGGCCTGGGCCGCCGGGCGACGGGGCTCGGGAGCCTCGGCCGGTGCGGCACGCGGCGCTTCGCGCGGAGCATCCGGTACCGCCTGCGGACGGGCCGGCCTCGGCGCGTCGTCGCCGCCGGCAGGCGTGCGGGCCTGTGGACGCTCGCGCTGCTCGGGACGCTCCCGCTCGCTCCGCTCCGGACGCTCCTCGCGCAGCCGCTGAGGCGGCGTCGTGGCGGTCGGGCGCTCATCCGGCTCCTGCGTCCGCTCGCGCCTGGCGTCGCGGTTGCCGCGTTCCGTGTCCTGCCGCTCGGGCCGGGCCTGCCGGTTCTCGTCGCGGCGATCCCCGCGATCGGGCCTGGCCTCGCGCTCGCGCCGCTCCGCCGGGGTCGGCGTCTCGGCGGTCTCGGGCGCCTGCCGGGTCGACGGCGCGGTCTGGCCGGAGGCCGGCGCCGCGCGGCGGTTGGCCGGCTCGGCCTCGCGCGGTTGCGCGGTGGTCGGCTGCTGCGTCGTCGGCGCGGGGTCGCCGGTCGGTGCCGCACGGCGGGTCGCCGGCGCCGTCTCCTGCGGCTGGGCCGTGGTCGGCTGCTGGGTGGTCGGAGCCGTCGGCGCCGCATTGCCCGTCGGGGCCGTGCGGGCTGCCGGAGCGCTGCCGGCTGGAGCGGCTGCGTCGAACGAGCGGACGGTGCCCTGCTGCGGCGGGGCGGCCTCCGGCTGCGGCAGCGCGATGGCCGGCGAGGGCAGGGCGCGCCCGTCGCGGGCCGCGCGGTTGCCGTCTCGGCTCTCAAGCCGCTCGCGACGCTCGCGGCGGTCGGTCGTGCGCAGCTCGATGAAGGGCTGCGGCGCCGGCGCCAGGATCGTCTCCGTCACCCGCGGCACGCGCGGGCCCTCGAACCGCACGTAGCGGCGGTCGTCGCGGAACTCGTAGCGCTCCACGACCGGAAGCGGGCGTGGCAACACGTCGTATTCCACGACGCGGAACGTCTCCGGCGGGCGCAGCGGCGCGTTGAGCCGCGTCAGGCGGCGCCGGGCGTCGATGGCATGCGGGCCGTTCGGGTAGAGCCTGATATAGGACCAGTAAGCCTCGCGGTTGTTGCGGCGCACGCTCTCGCGCCACACGACGGTCTCGCGACGGTTGGCCAGAATGACGACGACGCGCTCGGTCAGCGGCTCGCGCGGATAGAGCTCCACGAATTCCTGATAGACCTCCACGTCGTCGGCCTCGATGGCCCGGTAATAGGCCTCCTCCACCGGCATGCCGCGCAGGCGCGGCTTCTGGCGCTGGGGCGCGGAGCCGGTGACGACCGGGCCGCTGTCCCTCGCCTCGCCGAAGAAGGAAAAGCGCACGCCGTCGAGATTGGCATCGTGCCACGGCAACTGGCGCCCCTCGGTGACCTCGTGGACGCGCACGCGGACATCATCGAACAGAGCGTCGAGCCCAAGACCCGGACGGCGCATCATCTCCGCAAGCGCGACGGCATAATCGCCATAGGCGCCCTTGGCTTCTGCCGAGAGCGTGTTGGGCGCCGCCGCGAAGGCGACGAGCGAGCGCTCCGGCGCTTCGGCCAAAGCGAGGCCGCCGGCCAGCTCGGCCTTGCCGAGCGCGGCGCTGCCCTGGCTGGCGTCCAGGATGGTGACGTTGACCTTGGCCTGCGTGCCCGACAGCGCGCGCAGCAGGTCGCTCACCCGGAAGCCCTCGAGCGGGATATCGGCGTCGCTGCTCACCCGCGCATCGACGGGCAGGAGATAGTTCTCGCCTTCCAGCTGCACGCCGACGCCGGAGAAATAGACGACCGAGACGGCGCCCCGGCCCGCCTGCCGCACCTCGTCGGTGAAGCTGCGGATGGCGCGGCGCAGGTCGTCCTGGTTGAGGTCGCTGGCCTCGGTCACGGCGAAGCCGGCGCTTTTCAGCGTGTCGGCGATGAGACCGGCATCGTTGAGGGCGGTTGGGACTTCGCCGCTCTGGTAGGCCTGCTGGCCGATGACGAGGGCGAGCCTTTCCTCGCCGCCGCGCGATTGCGCGAGGGCGGGTTGCGCAGCCATGCCGGTCACGACGGCGATGGCGACGACGATGGGGCGGTGGAACATATGGCACCTCCGGTGAGGCGCCCCCCAGATCGACCCCAGGATCGGGGGCCGTGCTTGAACGGGCGCTGAACGGGACAATCCCCGTTCAACCCCGGGCGCGGCCTGCGGTTCCGTCTTCCGTCCGCTCGGTCAGGCGAGGCCGGCCAGGCTCCGCGCCTGCTGGACCCAGCGCTCGCGCTGCACCCGGCCCTTGAAATCGAGCTTGTCGTTGATCCAGGCGATCTCCTCCGGCGTCCACAGCGCGATCTGCCGGTAATGATGGACCCCGAGTTCGTTCAGGAGCTTGGAGAGCTTGGGTCCGATGCCCTTGATGACGGCGAAATCATCGCCCTCGCCCTCCGGCGCATCGAGAAGCGGCGGCATGCGCGGCGTGACGAAGGCATCGTCGAAGGCAAGGGCGCTTTCGGGCACCAGGTCCGGTGCCTTGGCCTTGGAGCGGGCCGGCTTCGAGGGCGGCTCGATTCCGATCGCCTTCGTTGTTTTCGCTCCGGCGGACTTGGCCACCGGCGCGGTGACGGTCGCCGCCGGGCTCATCGCCTTGGGCGCGGATTTCGGGGCAGGCCTGGCAACCGATCTTGGCGCTGCCTTCGCTGCGGCGGGCGGTGCCGGAGCAGCCTCGGCCTGCGGCGCGGGCTCCGGCTTCGCCGTCGCGGTCCTGGCGACCGGCTCGGCCTTCACCGGTGCGGGCGGCGCGGACGGCTGTCCATGAACAGGTCTGTCCGTGGACAGCGGAGCATCCTTCAACCCAAACGCCTCGGCGACCTGCTGCCCGGTTTCGGCGATCGCTTCCGCAATCGCGGAGGGGGGCGGCGCCGCGGTCGGTGCGAACAGCCGGAACCAGGCCTGGGCGGCGTTGGAAGCCAGCTCGATCTGCGCCTTGGCGATGGCCTGCGGCACGGCCATGAAGGCGGCCAGCGGATTGTTGGGGGAACCGGAGGTCATCGGAACGCTCCTTTTCGCGACGCCTCTGCGGCGTCATGCTGCATATGCGAAGTAAACCACATTCCATGTTGCAACGCAAAACAAGCGGGCTGACCCGTTCGCCGGACAGTGGGAAGCGCGCGGTCCGGACCGTTTGAGTTTTCTTCGCCGATGTGGCCATAGAGCGGCATGAGTGTCACTCCCGTCGTCCGCTTCGCGCCTTCGCCCACGGGCCTTCTCCATATCGGCAATGCTCGCACGGCCCTGATCAACTGGCTCGTCGCGACGCGTCAGCATGGCACCTTCCTGCTGCGCCTGGATGACACCGATCAAACCCGTTCGCGGCCGGAATTCGCGCAGGCCATCGTCGAGGACCTCGCCTGGCTCGGCATCGTGCCGGACCGCACGATCCGCCAGTCCGACCGGCTCGCGCTCTATGGCGCGGCGGCGGAGAGGCTCAAGGCGGCGGGGCGCCTCTATCCCTGCTACGAGACGCAGGACGAGCTCGAAAGGCGCCGCAAGCGCCAGCTCGCCCGCGGGCTGCCGCCCGTCTACGACCGCGCTGCCCTGTCCCTCGACGAAGCCGCCCGCGCCGCTCTGGAGGCCCAGGGACGAAAGCCGCACTGGCGGTTCCGCCTCGACGGCGAGACCGTGACCTGGGACGACCTGGTGCGCGGGCCCTGCCATGTGGATTGCGCATCCCTCTCCGACCCGGTCCTGGTGCGCGAGGACGGCACCTATCTCTACACGCTGCCCTCCGTCGTGGACGACGCGCAGGAAGGCATCACCCATGTGGTGCGCGGCGAGGACCACGTCACGAACACGGCCGTCCAGATCCAGATCCTGAAAGCCCTCGGCGCGCCGGTTCCCGCCTTCGGCCACCACAATCTTCTCACCAACGCGGCGGGCGAAGGCCTTTCCAAACGCATGGGCCACCTGTCGCTGAAGGGCCTGCGGGAGGCGGGGCTGGAGCCGATGGCGGTCGCCGCGCTCGCGGTGCTCGTCGGCTCGGCGGAGGCGGTCCGGCCCGTGGAGACGCTGGCCGAGCTCGGCGGCCTGCTCGACCTGTCCCATATTTCCCGGGCGCCCGCCCGGTTCGACGAGGCGGAGCTGCGCGCCCTCAACGCGCGCATCCTCCATGCCATGCCCTATGCGCAGGCGCAGCCGCGCCTCGCGGCCCTGGATTGCGATCTCGGCGAAGCCTTCTGGCTCGCTGTACGCGGCAATCTCGACGTGCTGGCGGACGCCGCCGCATGGGCGCCGGTCGTCACCGGGCCCGTCGCGCCGGTGGTGGACGACGCCGCGTTCCTGAAGGAGGCCGCGGCGCTGCTGCCGCAAGAGCCTTTCGGCCCGGAAACGTGGAAAGGCTGGACCTCGGCGGTGAAGGCCGCGACCGGCCGCGCAGGCCGGGCCCTGTTCATGCCGCTGCGGCTGGCTTTGACCGGCCGCGATCACGGGCCGGAACTGGCGGCGCTCCTGCCGCTGATCGGCCGCGACCGGGCGCTGCGGCGCCTCGCGGGCGAAAGCGCCTGACGATTATTGCGGGACGGGGCCGGATGTCGGCGCCTGGCCTGAGCCGATCACGCGGACGGTCGTCCTCGTGCCGTCGGGGCGCTGCACCTCGCGGCGCTGGCCTTCCTCGATCGTGACCGCGCGGACGCCGCCGATATTGCGCGGGCCGATACCCGAGGAGTCCGTGCTGGCGGTGGGCGCCTGCGCGCCGGCGGCGGCCTCGGCGGCCGCGACCGCCTCCACCTGGGCCTGGGCCTGCTCGCGGGCATTGCGTGGCGCGGGCTTCTTCGGGTCGGGCCTCGCGGGCTGGGCGCGCGACAATTCCTCGGCCTTCGCCTCGGTGACGTAGATGTCGGTCTTGCGCTTGTCGAGCAGGGCTTCCGCGTTGCGCAGCGCCTGCGCCCAGCTCTGGCCTTCGCCCTTGCACGAGCAGGACGCATCGAAGGAGCGGGTATATTTCAGCGCGTTCGGCAGGTTCATGTACGGCGTGCCGCGCAGCGACACGGCCGTCTTGATCTCCTCGCCCATGGAGAAGGCCTCGGCCTCCGCGCCGGGACAGAGGGCCTGGCACATCTCGTTGGCGCCCGCCCGGCCGCCGGGAGACGACGCCAGCGGGAAGAAGAACCCGTCACAGGTGCGCACGCAGACCGTCTTGCCGCCCCCGAGCCGCGCCTCGTCCAGGGGCTGCTCGCCGAACGGCACCGGCTGGCCGTTGGCATCGACCGGGTAGCCGCCGGGCGGCTGGCGCACCTCCTGCGGCCCGCCGCCGAAGAGCTGCTCGAAGAAGCCGCGCGGCCGCGCCTGCTGCACGCCGCCGGCGCCGCAATTCTGGTTGATCGCCGCCAGCAGGAAGCGGCGGCGCGATTCAACGCCCCCGCCATCGGCCTGCGCCATCAATTGCCGCAGGTTCGCCTGCATCTGGGCCATGCGGCCGCGCAGCGGGCCGCATTCCGGCGGCGGCGCCTCGCCGAAGAACAGGAATTGCTGCCGGTCGCAGCCGAGCTGGCGCGCATAGGCCGCGGTGCGGGCAAGCTCCGCCTGCTGGCGCTGGGCGGCCGCCTCGTATTCGCGCGAGCGGCCCGTATCCATCTGCTCCAGCGAGGCAAGCTCGGCGCGGTAGCGGTCGCAGACCGGCGACTGGGCCAGTGCCCCGCCCGCCAGCGAGGTGAGCGCGAGGGCAAAAGCCGCGCCGCGCGGGGAGAAGAAGGTCATGCGCTCACCGTCGTGATGCCGCCGGAAACGGTCGGTCCGGACATCCGCACTCCATCGGACCCGAAGGTGGTTAAAGTGTGGAGGGAAGGCTGGCAAGCGCATGGCCGCCACACCTCCGAGCCTCCGGCGCCCGCCGCACTTTCGCAATCCCTGTCGGCCGTCACGGGTCAAGGTCCGGCATCGGAACGAAAGGAGCCTTCCATGCTCAGCCATGTCACCATCGGCAGCGCCGACCTTCCCCGCGCCATCGCCTTCTACGACGCGCTGCTTCTGCCGCTCGGCTACCAGCGCCATGAGACCGACCTGGAGCACGGGCTTGTCGGCTATTGCATCGAGCCGACGGCCACCCCCCAGTTCTTCGTCATGCGGCCCATCGACGGGCGGCCCGCCAGCGTCGGCAACGGCGTCACGATCGCCTTCGAGGCCGGCGACCGCGCGGCGGTCGATGCCTTTCATGCCAGGGCGCTGGCGCTCGGCGCCCCCGATCTCGGCGCGCCCGGCCTGCGAACGCACTATCACCCGGACTTCTACGGCGCCTATGCGCGCGATCCGGACGGCAACAAGATCGCCTGTATCTGCCACCGCCCTTTTCCTGCCTCGGGGCGATGACCATATGGCGGGGCGTCAAGGAGTTCAGAACGCCGATGTCCCGACCGACCCGCCTCGCCTGTCTTGCCGCCCTCGCGCTCGTCGCGTCCGCCATCGGCGCCGGGCCGGTCCTCGCCGAGGGACCAGACGTGATCTTCAAGAAGTCGACCGTGTGGAAATTCCTCACGCCCGACGACAAGCTCGCGGTCTACGGCATCGACGATCCGCAGGTCGACGGCGTCGCCTGCCATTACACATTGCCCGAGCGCGGCGGTGTGAAGGGCATGTTCGGCGTCGCCGAGGAGGTGTCGGACATCTCGCTCGCCTGCCGCCAGGTCGGCCCGATCCGCTTCAAGGAGAAGTTCGAGCAGGGCGAGGTCGTGTTCAGCGAGCGGCGCTCGCTCATCTTCAAGCGCATGCAGATCGTCCGCGGCTGCGACGCCAAGCGTAACACGCTGGTCTACATGGTCTATTCGGACCGGCTGATCGAGGGCAGCCCGAAGAACTCCACTTCCAGCGTCCCCATCGCGCCCTGGGGCGGCGGCGAGGTTCAGAAATGCGGAGACTGGGTCAGGGGCTGATCCGCGCGATGCCAGCCTTCAGAACGACAAAAGCCGCCGGGGCGTCCGGCGGCTTTTTCGTTCCGGCTGGCGCGAGGCCGCGCCGCGGAGGTCAATTCTGGCAGGTGACGGCGATCGGCAGGGCGGAATCGGTGCGGGCGGCGACCGTGGTCACGACCGAGCCCGTCACCTCTTCCGGGCGGACCACGCCGAATTGCAGCGACGGCCCATAGCCATGAGCTTGGCACCAGGCATCCGCCACGACCTTGCCGCAGGCGGCGCCGCTGGTCAGGCACTCGTTGAGGCCGTAGCCGTCGGAGGCGGGGATCATCACCACCGCGGGGCCCTCAACCTTGGCCGCGCTCGGGGTGGAATTCACCACGACGAACGGGACGGCGGCGACCGCCACGGCAACGAAACCCAGGATAGCAACGGCGCGGCGCATGGCCTTCAGCTCCAGCCTTAACAAAGCGTTGATCCGATTCTGGACCGAAGCCCAGAATTTCCGGTTCAACCGTGAAGAAAGATTGAATGTTCCAGCGCTTGGGCGCTGTGCTGCACCGCACACGGCGCGCGCCTCTCTTGACGGATCGGGCGGGGGAAGGCAATGGGTTGAGCCATGACGCCCGCGCAGACCTGCATTTGCTTTTTCTGCATCATTATCCGCTAGCGAACCCGCTGGCTGGAAGCGTCTGCTCTTGATCCCCTAAGATCGGATCGACCCTCCCGGCCGGCAGGCAGGGGAATCCGCATGAACGAGCCGGAACTGAGGCTCTACAACACGCTGACGCGCACGAAGGAGACCTTCGTGCCGGCCGACCCGCGTCATGTGCGGATGTATGTCTGCGGACCGACGGTCTATGACTACGCCCATATCGGCAATGCCAGGCCGGCCATCGTCTTCGACGTGCTGTACCGGTTGCTGCGTCACATCTACGGCGCGGACCATGTCGTCTATGCCCGCAACATCACGGACGTGGACGACAATATCAACGCACGTGCCGCGCGGGACTATCCCGGCCTGCCCCTGAACGAGGCCATCGGCAAGGTCACCGCCGCCACCGAAGCCCAGTACAAGGCCGACGTCGTCGCTGTTGGCTGCCTGGAGCCGGACCACCAGCCCCGCGCCACCGAGCATCTGGCCGGCATGCGCGCCATCATCGAGCGGCTGGTGGAACGCGGCGTCGCCTATGTGGCGCAGGACCACGTCCTGTTCTCGCCCTCCGCCATGGAGGCCCGGCAGGGCCGGCCGAAATACGGCTCGTTGGCGCGCCGCTCGCTGGACGAGATGCTGGCGGGCGCCCGCGTGGACGTCGCGCCCTACAAGCGCGATCCCATGGATTTCGTGCTGTGGAAGCCCTCCACGGACGGTCAGCCCGGCTGGCCCTCGCCCTGCGGCATCGTCCCGCCCGGCCGCCCCGGCTGGCATATCGAATGCTCGGCCATGTCGATGGCCAAGCTGCTGGAGCCCTTCGGCGGCGGCCTCGCCTGCGAGGACCCGGCTAAGAACGTCTTCGACATCCATGGTGGCGGTATCGACCTCGTCTTCCCGCACCACGAGAACGAGATCGCCCAGAGCTGCTGCGCCTTCGGCAGCGAGCGCATGGCCAATGTCTGGATGCATAACGGCTTCCTGCAGGTGGAAGGCGAGAAGATGTCGAAGTCCCTCGGCAACTTCATCACCATCCACGAACTGCTGGAGACGACGAAGTTCGGCGGCCGGACCTGGCCGGGCGAGGTCCTGCGCCTTGCCATGCTCAGGACGCACTACCGCCAGCCGATCGACTGGACCGTGAAGGCGTTGGAGGAAGCGGAGGCGACGATCCAGGCATGGGCGGAACTCGTCCGCACCATCCCCGTCAATCCGCACGAGGCGCCCAGCACGGTGCCCGACGAGATCATCGAGGCGCTCGCCGACGACCTGAACACGCCCAAGCTGATCGCGGCACTCCACGGTCTGGCCAAGGCGGCCCGGGCGGGCGAAGCGGGGGCGGCGGAAGGCCTCGCTGCATCCGCCGACCTTCTGGGGCTGAGGCGCGCGCACTGGGACCGGCACATCGACGCGTTCATGATGCGCACGGCGCTGGACGATGAACTTCGTGCGAAGGTCGACAAACTGATCGACGCCCGCCTCGACGCCCGCCGCGCCAGGGATTTCGCCACGTCCGACCGGATCCGCGACGAACTCGCCGCCATGGGCGTGCAGCTCAAGGACGGCAAGGATCCCGCCACGGGCGAGCCCGTCACCACCTGGGAGGTCAAGCGATGAGCACGCAGTCCCATCAGCCCGCGCTTCGCCCCATGCTGCCGGAGGACGGCGAACGGCTGGTCGAGATCTTCCGCGAGAGCATCGAGGACCTGACCGGCGAGGACTACACGCCCGAGCAGCGCGAAGCCTGGGCGGCCGCCGCCGACGACGAGGAGGCCTTCCTTGCCCGGCTGCAGGGGATGCTCACGCTCGTGGGCACCGTCGCGGGCCTGCCCGTCGCGTTCATCGCGCTCAAGGACAACAGCCATATCGAGATGCTCTACGTGCACCCGGCCGTGGCGCGCCAGGGCGTCGGCACCATGCTGGTGGACGCGGTGGAGCGCCTCGCCACCGCCCGCGGCATCCAGAAGCTGACCGTCGACATCTCCGATACCGGCCTGCCGCTCTTCGAGAAGCGCGGCTGGATCGCGCTTCGCCGCAACACGGTGCCCCGCGAGGGCGAATGGCTCGGCAACACGACCTGCGAGAAGCAGCTTTCGGCGCCGCCCGACGCGGTGCTGCAATGAGCGTCGAGGCGCAGGCCCGCGCCCGGGTCCATCTCTTCGACACGACGCTCCGCGACGGGGCGCAGACCACCGGCGTCGACTTCTCGCTGGAGGACAAGAAGCTCGTCGCCGGCATGCTCGACCGGCTGGGGCTGGACTATGTCGAAGGCGGCTATCCCGGCGCCAACCCGGTGGACACCGCCTTCTTCGCCGAGAAGCGCACGAAGTCCGCGAAGTTCGCCGCCTTCGGCATGACCAAGCGTGCCGGCCGCTCGGCCGCCAACGATCCCGGCGTCGCCGCGCTGCTCGACAGCGCCGCCGATGCGATCGTCTTCGTCGCCAAGGCCTGGGACTATCACGTCCGCGTCGCGCTGGAGATCTCGCTCGAGGAGAACCTGGAGGGCATCGCCGACAGCGTGAAGGCCGCCGTCGCCGCGGGCCGCGAGGTCATGCTCGACTGCGAGCACTTTTTCGACGGCTACAAGGCCAATCCGGACTACGCGCTCGCCTGCGCCAGGGCCGCCTACGAGGCCGGCGCGCGCTGGGTCGTCCTATGCGACACCAATGGCGGGACGCTGCCTCACGAAGTGTCGGCCATCGTCGCCGCGGTCGCCAGGGTCGTGCCCGGCGATCATCTGGGCATCCATGCCCACGACGATTGCGGCTGCGCCGTCGCGAATTCGCTGGCGGCGGTGGAGGCGGGGGCACGCCAGATCCAGGGCACGCTCAACGGCCTCGGCGAGCGTTGCGGCAATGCCAACCTCGTCACGCTGATCGGCACGCTGGCGCTGAAGGACGCCTATCGCGGGCGTTTCGTCACGGGCGTCGGCGAGCAGCAGCTCGCCAGTCTCACCCACACGTCCCGCGCGCTCGACGAGGTGCTGAACCGCTCGCCTTCCCGCCACGCCCCGTTCGTCGGCGCCTCGGCCTTCGCCACCAAGGCGGGCATCCACGCCTCCGCCGTGCTCAAGGATCCGCGGACCTACGAGCACGTGGCGCCGGAAAGCGTCGGCAATGCGCGGCAGGTCCTGGTCTCCGTCCAGGCCGGCAAGTCGAACCTCGTCGCCGAGCTGGAGCGGGTCGGCATCGTCCTCGACAAGGCGGATCGGCGCCTCGACCGGCTGCTGGCCGAGGTGAAGACCAAGGAGGGCCAGGGCTATGCCTATGAGGGCGCCGACGCCTCCTTCTACCTCCTTGCCAAGCGCGTCATGGGCGAGGTGCCGACCTTCTTCCAGGTCGAGCGCTTCAAGGTGAACGTGGAGCGCCGCTACAATGCGCTCGGCCAGCTCGCGACCTTCGCGGAGGCGACCGTGAAGGTGAAGGTCGGCGAGGAGACGCTGATCTCGGCGGCGGAGGGCAACGGCCCGGTCAACGCGCTCGACCTTGCGCTGCGCAAGGATCTCGGGCGCTACCAGCGCTTCATCGAGGACATCGAGCTTCTGGACTACAAGGTCCGCATCTTCCAGGGCGGCTCGGACGCGGTGACGCGCGTCCTCATCGAGTCGGGGGATGCGGAGGGCGGGCGCTGGGTCACGGTCGGCGTCTCGGCCAACATCATCGACGCCTCCTTCGAGGCGCTCACCGATTCCATCGTCTACAAGCTGATGCGGTCCGGCGCGGCCGTCTGAACTGCCTCGTCACGCCCGGCCTGCGCCGGGCATGACGCCGAAGAGGCGGGCTTTAGCCCACCTTGAACAGGCGCTGCGGCTCGGATGTGGAGAGGTCGGCGAGGACCGTCTCGCCGGAGACCGACACCTGGTCGAGGCCCACCAGCACGGTGGCGGTCGTCGGCACGTAGACGTCCACCCGCGAGCCGAAGCGGATCAGGCCGAAGCGCTCGCCGGCGGCGAGCAGGTCGCCGACCTTGACGAAGGGCACGATGCGCCGGGCGACGAGGCCCGCGATCTGCACGACGCCGATCTCCCGGCCCGCGCTCTCGATCACCAGCGCGTTGCGCTCGTTGTCCTCGGAGGCCTTGTCGAGCTCGGCGTTGAGGAAGAGGCCGGGCGTATAGACCATGCGCACCAGCTTGCCCGCCACGGGGCTGCGGTTCACGTGGCAGTCGAACACGTTCATGAAGACCGAGATGCGCGTCATCGGCTCGTCGCCGAGCGCGAGTTCGGCCGGCGGCACCGCCGTCACGATGCACGACACGCGCCCGTCCGCCGGCGAGACGACGAGCCCTTCCTTCACCGGCGTCACCCGCGGCGGGTCCCGGAAGAAGAAGATGATCCAGGCCGTGATCAGCGCGCCGATCCAGCCGAACGGCGTCCACAGATGGCCCAGGATCAGGCTCGCCACGGCGCCGATGGCGATGAACGGGTACCCTTCCTTGTGGATGGGCACCATCAGGCTGCGGACGGAATCGGCGACGGACATGGGCACGAGTCTCTTCAAAGGGCGCGGCGGGCTCGAAAGCTGCCGCGATCAACCGCGATATTGCGGCGGGGGCATGACAGGGCGGGCCCGGATCGTCAACTGCCGCGCCGGGCGGGCGGCGCCTCAGGCGCTGATCGCCGCCCGTTCCACCCGCTGGGCCTCGTCGGCCTCGGCCTCCTTCAGCTTCTCCCTGGCCTCCTGCGCCTGGCGCTGGCGGTTCCACAGCGCGGCATAGATGCCGCCGCGCGCAAGGAGCTCGCCATGGGTCCCGCGCTCGGCGACGACACCCTTGTCGAGCACGAGAATCTCGTCGGCGTTGACGATGGTGGACAGCCGGTGGGCGATGACGAGCGTCGTGCGCCCGCGCGAGACCCGGTCCAGCGCGTCCTGAATCTCCTTCTCCGTGAAGGAATCGAGCGCCGAAGTCGCCTCGTCCAGGACGAGGATCGGCGGGCCTTTCAGGATCGTGCGGGCGATGGCGACGCGCTGCTTCTCGCCCCCGGAGAGCTTGAGGCCCCGCTCGCCGACCTGCGTCTCATAGCCCTCGGGGAGGGTGCGGATGAAATGGTCGATCTGCGCCAGCCGCGCGGCTTCGCCGACGTCGCCGTCCTGCGCCTCCCAGCGCCCGTAGCGGACATTGTAGCCGATCGTGTCGTTGAACAGGACGGTGTCCTGCGGGACCATGCCGATCGCCGACCGCAGGCTCTGCTGCTGGACGCTGGTGATGTCCTGCCCGTCGATGAGGATGCGCCCGGCCTGCGGCTCGTAGAAGCGGAAGAGCAGGCGCGAGATCGTCGACTTGCCGGCGCCCGAGGGCCCGACGATCGCCACGGTCCGCCCGGCCGGCACGTGGAACGACACGCCCTTCAGGATCGGCCGTTCCGGTACGTAGGCAAAGTGCACGTCCTCGAACGTCACGGCGCCCTCGGTGACCTGGAGCGGCGCCGCTCCCGGCTTGTCGGCGACCTCCGGGTTCCGGGCCAGGATGCCGAACATGGCGTCGATGTCGACCAAAGCCTGTTTGATCTCCCGGTAGAGCATGCCCATGAAGTTCAGGGGGATGAAGAGCTGGATCATCATGGCGTTGACCATGACGAAGGAGCCGATGCTGGCGGCGCCCGACTGCACGTCGCGCACCGCCATCACCATCACCGCCGTCATGCCGGCGGTGAAGATCGCCGCCTGCCCCGCATTGAGGACCGCGAGCGAGGTATAGGCCTGCGTCGAGGCGCGCTCATAGGTCGCCATGGAGCGGTCGTAGCGCTCGGTCTCCCGCGCCTCCGAGCCGAAATATTTCACCGTCTCGTAGTTGAGAAGCGAGTCGACCGCCTTCGCGTTGGCATCCGTGTCGCTCTCGTTCATCCGCTTGCGGATGCCGATGCGCCATTCCGTGGCCTTGTAGGTGTAGGCGAGATAGCAGGCGACCATGGCCGCGGTGACGGCGGCGAAGCGCCAGTCGAACTCGTAGGTCAGCACGCCGAGAACGAGCGCGAATTCCAGGATCGTCGGCGCCAGCTGCAGCACGATGAGCCGCACCAACTCCTCGATCCCGTTGCGCCCGCGCTCCAGCACGCGGGTGAGCCCGCCCGTCTTGCGCTCCAGGTGGAAGCGCAGCGACAGGGCGTGCATGTGCCGGAAGGTCTCGAGCGCGAGGCGCCGCACCGCGTTCATCGCGACCTTGGCGAACAGGCCGTCGCGCAGCTGGGTGAGCACCGCCATCAGGATGCGCGTCAGGCCGTAGAGGACGGTGAGCAGGACCGGCCCGCCCCACAGCCAGTTCAGCGAGACCGGACCGGCCGCCGCGGGCGCGCTGCCGGTGGCCGCCACGAGCGCGTCCGTCGCCCATTTGAAGGTGAACGGCATGACGACCGTCACCAGCTTCGCGACGATGAGCAAGGCGAAGGCGAAGTAGATGCGGCGCTTCAGGTCGGGGCGGTCGGCGGTCGGCCAGAGATAGGGCAGGAGGCGGCGGGCGGTGCCGCCGAGCCCCGGCGCCGCGTCGGGCCGGGCAGGGACGTCGGTCATGGGAGTTCGGTTCCGGAACGGGTCACGCTCATATAGGCGCGAAAAGCGCCGGCCGCATCCCCGCCGGGACGCTGGCCGGCAAGCCTAGCCCGGCGGGCGCGCCCGGGCCGCATCCTGCCCGGACGGCAGGACGAAGACCTGGCCCGGATAGATGAGGTCGGGATCGCGGATCTGCCCGTCATTGGCGCCGTAGATCACCGTGTAGCGCACGCCCTGGCCATAGACCCGCTGGCTGATCCGCCAGAGGCTGTCGCCGCGGCTCACGGTCGTCGTCTTCACCTCCGGCACGACCACCGCGCTGGGCGTCGAGGCGGGCGCCGGCACGGCTGCAGACACTGCCGGCGCCGACAATGCCGGCGCCTGGCCGGGCGCAGCCGCCGGGGGCGGCAGGGGAATGGCCGGCATCGCCGCGGGCGGCGCCGATGCGCCGGGCACGGCCGCGGGCGCCGCCGCCATCTGCGTGGCGGGGACCTGGTAGGGCACCTCGGCCCGGTTGGCGACCTGGCCCGCGGGTCCCGCCAGCTGGTCGAGCCGGACCCGGTAATCGCCCGGGCGGATGCCGCCCTGGATGGAGAATGACACCGCCCCCTGCGCGTCCGCGACGGCCGAGGCGAGGTAGCTGTCGTTGAGATAGAGCCGCACGCTCGAGCCCGGCGTCGCCGTGCCGGAGACGAAGAGCTTGCCGCCCTCCTCGCTCTCCACGGCGCGCACCGCGACCGCGCGCGGCCCCGCGGCCGTCGGTGCGGCCGCGGCCGGCGCGGCGGAAGGCGCCTGCCGCGTGCCGGCGTCGGGCGCCGAGACGATGACGGTTGGCGCCCCCGGGGCCGCGAGCGCCACGACAGGCGGCGTGGTCCGGTCCTGCGCCACCACGACGGTGACGGTCTGCGGCGCCTCGCGGACCGTGCCGTCCGGCGCGGTGAAACGCAGCGAGAGATTATGCTCGCCGGGCGCCAGCGGCGGCGGCGTCAGCGCGAACAGGCCGGAGGCGTCGGCGGTCGCGGTGTCATGCACCGCGCCGTTGCGCAGGAGCTCGACCTTGCCGCCCGGCACGCCGCGGCCGGCGATCACGGAATCCCCGTTCGGCTCCACCCGCACCACGTCGAAGGCCGGTCCCTGCGCCGGGGTCGGGACGGCCTCGGCTGCCGGCATGCCGGGAGACGGCGTGCCCGGCGAGGGGAGGCCGGGCGCGGGAGCGGGGGGCGCGGCGGCCGTTCCCCCTGCGGGCATGGACGCGCCTGGCATGGCGGGCGCGGTGGCCTCCACAGCGGGCGTCTGGGCGGTCGGTCTCTGGGGCGCCTGGACCGACGGCGCCTGTGCCTCGGGTGCGGGCGTGCCGGCCGGCGGAGCCGAGGCTTGAGGCGCGGGCTTCTGCCGCTGGGCCCAGTAGAGGCCTCCGCCGGCGGCACCGAACAGAGCCAGCACGACGATGACGATCCTGACGACGGCCGATGACACCCGCGTCTCCTCCCCAGCAGGCTCCCTTCGGAGCCGTTCACGGCGAGATTGCGGCCTTTTATCGCCAAAGCCAAGCGGACCCTAGGGAAAGTGCCGACCGCCGACCGTCTCTTGACCGGGCGGTACCGGCCCCGCCACATGGCCCGATGAACGAGATTCGATCCCTTTGCGTCTATTGCGGCTCGGCCGCCGGCCGGTCGCCGGCCTATGTGGAGGCGGCCGAGGAGCTCGGCCGCCTCATGGCGGCGGCCGGCATCGGCCTTGTCTATGGCGGCGGCAATATCGGGCTCATGGGCACGGTCGCGCGCTCGGTCCTCGCCCATGGCGGCCATGTCACCGGCATCATTCCGTCGTTCCTCAAGGAGCGAGAGATCATGCTGGACGAGGCGCAGGAGACGATCGTTGTCCCCGACATGCATACCCGCAAGCGGCTGATGTTCGACAAGGCGGACGCCTTCGTCGCGCTGCCGGGTGGCGTCGGCACGTTGGAGGAGCTCGTCGAGCAGCTGACCTGGGCGCAGCTTGGCCAGCACCGCAAGCCGATCCTGCTGCTCGACACGAACGGCTTCTGGGCGCCCTTCGTCACGCTGCTCGACCACATGCGCGAGGAGGGGTTCATCCGCCCGGGCCTCGATGTCGGCTACCTTGTTGCCGCCACGCCGCAGGACGCCGTCGCCGCCCTCGTGCGCACGGCGCCGGAGAGCGCCGGAACGCCCGAGCCCGAACTGATCCGCCGCATGTGACGGCGGCCGCAAAATCCTCTGCGGCAGCCTGACGCAGGTTGCTCTTGATCTTGCCGCCTTTGCCGGTCTCTCATGGTGGAGGCGGGAAGCCGGGAGGACACGGGATGTCGGTACGTATTGCGTTGAACGCCGCGCGGGCTCTGGTCACGATCGGCGCGCTGGCGGGATTGTCCGGAATGGCGCTGGCGCAGGGCGCGCCGCCCCCGCAGCCGGCCGCGCGCCCGGCGGCGAAGCCCGCGCCGCGTGCCAAGGCGCCGGCGGCGATCACGGTCACCAACGGCCGCGGCATGATCCTGACGGCCTTCCAGGTCGTCGGCGCCGACGGCAAGGCGGTGGGTTCGCTGACCAAGCCGCTTCCGGCGGGCAAGGCCGCGCGCCTTGGCCTCAAGGGCGCCAAGGGCTGCACCTACACGGTCGCGGCGACCTTCGAGGACGAGAGCGAGCCGGAGGACATGGCGCTCGACCTCTGCAAGGACCCGAAGGTCCGCCTCGTCGACTGACCGGGACGGCTCCGGTCCAGCGGCGGGCTGACCCCTGTACAGCGGGCGGCCCGTTGGCTATGGCACCCATCGAAGGCCTTCGATCGGGAGCGGAACCATGGCGACGGGCGATTACGCGAGAGACGCGCGTCTTGTGACGGTGGTCGGCGGGTCGGGTTTCGTCGGGCGCCACGTCGTGCGCGCCCTGGCCCGCCACGGCTATCGCATCCGCGTCGCGGTGCGCCGTCCGGATCTAGCCGGCCATCTCCAGCCGCTCGGCGGCGTCGGCCAGATCCACGCCGTCCAGGCCAATGTGCGCTTCCCCCACTCGCTCGACGCCGCCATGGCCGGCGCCGATGCGGTGGTGAACCTCGTCGGCATCCTGTCCGAGAGCGGCCGGCAGACCTTCGGCGCGGTGCAGGCCCAGGGCGCGAAGGCGGTCGCCGACGCGGCCGCCCGCGCCTGCGTTTCCCGCCTCGTCCAGATGTCGGCGCTCGGCGCGTCCCCGGATTCCCAGTCCGCCTATGCGACGTCCAAGGCGCGCGGCGAAGCGGCGGCCCTGGAATCGGGCATCCCTTCCGTCGTGTTGCGCCCGTCCGTCGTCTTCGGTCCCGAGGACCAGTTCTTCAACCGTTTCGCCGCCCTGGCGCGGATGCTTCCCGTCATGCCCATCGTGGGCAGTGGGACACAGTTCCAGCCCGTCTTCGTCGGCGACGTTGCCGAGGCGGTGGTCAGGGCGGTCGCGTCGGCCGCGCCGGGGCGCGTCTACGAGCTCGGCGGGCCGGACGCCGTCACCTTGCGCGAGATCGTCGAGGCGGTGCTGCGGATCACCGGGCGCTCGCGCGCGATCGTCGATCTGCCCTTCGGCATCGGGCGCCTCCAGGCCGGCGCCATGGAGATCGCGAACACGCTCACTCTCGGCCTCATGCCGCGGGAATTCCTGATCACCCGCGACCAGGTCGAGCTTCTGAAGACCGACAATGTCGTCTCTCAGGAAGCCCGCGCCGAGGGGCGGACGCTCGAGGGGCTCGGCATCGAGCCCTCCGCCTTCGAGGCGATCGTGCCGTCCTATCTCTGGCGCTTCCGCAAGACGGGCCAGTTCGTGACGGCCCGGGGAAACGGCTGATCTCCGTCACTTGCCGCCCATCGCGGAAACTTGACAGCAAATCGCGCCCGGCGTGATAGGATCACGTTAACCGTCCATTAGCAGAATAAGCGATCCACGCGGTTTCGCGGCATCGTCAGAGCCTGCTTATGAAGATCTTCCGCATATTACTTGGCCTGTTTCTGCTCCTTGGCGGCCTTTACATCATCATCGGCGAGCATTTTGCCGGTACCTCCGCTGACGCCACCGTCAATGCCCGGATCAACGTCATCCGTGCGCCCATCGAAGGGCAGGTGACGCTTGCGGTCAAAAGCATCGGCGCGCGGGTCAATGCGGGCGAACTCGTCGCGGATATCGCCGACGAGCGTTTCGACGCCGCCCGGCTCATCGATATGGAGCAGGCGCTCGAAAGCCAGCGCATCGACCTGCGGCGCGCCGAGGGCCAGCGGCAGGCCCTGACGGAAGCCCGTGCCGGCTTCGCGTCCCAGCTCGCCGACTACCAGCGCGGCCGTGTCACGCAGATCGAGGCGCGCATCGCCGAGAGCCAGGCGGCGCAGGACGCCGCCTCCGCCCGCCTGCGCGAGGCCGACGCGACGCTGAAGCGCGCCAACGACCTCAACGAGCGGGGCGTGCAGACGGCCGCGAATCTCGAGCGCGCCCGCGCCGCCTTCGACGTCGCCCAGCAGGAGCTGGAAAGCGCGCGCCAACGCGGCAATTACCTCGCGACCGAGCTCGCTTCCGCCCGCAGCGGCGTGTTCATCGGCGACAGCTACAACGACGCGCCCTTCTCGTCCCAGCGGGTGCGGGAGATCGACCTGCGTCTCGCCGAACTGGCCGCGGAGCGTGCCCAGGTCCAGGCGCGCATCGAGGCCTATGAGCGCCAGATCCGCGCCGAGCGTCTGCGCGTCAACCGCCTGACGTCGGCGACGCTGACCTCGCGCGTCAACGGCATCGCCTGGGACTTCCTGGTGGATGACGGCGAATATGCCCGGCGCGGCCAGGACCTGGTGAAGCTCGTCGATTGCCGCAGCCTCATCGTCACGGCCAGCGTGACCGAGTCCCTCTACGACCGCGTCGTCATCGGCCAGCCCGTGCAGTTCCGCCTCTTCGGCGACGACCGCATCTTCAACGGCACCGTGACGCGCCTCGGCGGTTCGGGCGCCTCCACGCTCTATGCGAACCTTGCCGTCGGCCCCAGCGCCGAGCATCTCGAGCGCTATGACGTGACGCTGAGCGTGCCCGATCTCGCGACCCAGCCCGACCTGTCCTGCGCCATCGGCCGGACCGGCCGCGTGATCTTCACCGGCGGCCCGATCTCGAGCCTGCGACGCTTCCTCACGCGCTACGGCTTCTGATGCTCGCGCTCTCGGCCCTCGCCTCGGCCTTTGCCGGCTCGGCCATCGTGATGGGGCTGAAGCTTCTGCTTCTGCCCCTTCTCGATCCGGCGCGCTGGCACTGGCGCAGCCTGCTCCTGGCTGGCGCGGCGATCCTGGCCTGGCGCTACATGATCTGGCGTTTCACCGACACGGTCGCGCCGCTCGCCTGGTCGGTGGAGGCGGTCATCAGCTGGTCCTTCGCCATCCTGGAGGCGCTCACCGTCGTCTCGTCCACGCTTGCCTTCCTGATCATGACGCGGGTCAAGGACCGCACGCCGGAGGTCGACGCCAACCTGCGCTGGTGGAAGGACGATCCGCCCCGCGTGGACGTGTTCATCGCCACCTATAACGAGGAGCTGGAGGTCCTGGAGCGCACGATCGTCGGCGCCAAGGCCCTGCTCTTCCCCGAACTGCGCGTCTTCGTCCTCGACGACGGCCGTCGTCCCTGGCTGGCGGAAGCCTGCGAGCGCCACGGCGTCGGCTATGTCACCCGGCCCGACAACGCCCACGCCAAGGCCGGCAACATCAACTACGCCCTCGGACGCCGGCTGGAGGATCCCGACCCGCCGGATTTCATCGCCGTCCTCGATGCCGACTTCGTCCCGCATTTCGACTTCGTGGAACGCACGCTCGCGCTGTTCCACGACCCGACCGTCGGCCTCGTCCAGACGCCGCAGCATTTCTTCAACGCCGACCCGATCCAGCACAATCTGGGCATCAGCTCCTCCTATCCGGACGAGCAGCGGCACTTCTTCGACAATGTGGAGCCGGCGCGCGACGCCTGGGGCATCGCGGTGTGCTGCGGAACCTCGTCCATGGTCCGCACGGAAGCCGTGATGGCCATCGGCGGCTTTCCCACCGACAGCGTCACCGAGGATTACCTCCTCACGCTGCGCCTCGCGGAGAACGGCTGGCAGACCGTCTATCTGAACGAGCCGCTGACCGAAGGCCTCGCCCCCGAGGGGCTGAAGGAATACATCGTCCAGCGCGGCCGCTGGTGCCTGGGCATGATGCAGATCGTGCGCAATGTGTACCGTCCGTTCGGGAGCCACGGCCTGTCCTGGAACTTCCGGCTGAGCATCGTGGATTCGCTGCTCTACTGGACGACCACGTTCCCCTTCCGCCTGGCCAGCATCATCTGCCCGCTGCTCTACTGGTGGTTCGGCATCACCGTCGTCAATGCATCCGTTGCCGACATCGTGACCTATTACCTGCCGTACTACATCGCGGTGATGGCCGTGCTGAACTGGCTCTCCAGGGGATTGTTCATCCCGATCCTGAACGACGTGGCGCAACTCGTCGCCGCCTGGCCGATCACGCGTGCCGCCGCTCTCGGCCTCGCGACGCCGGGACCCCACAAGTTCTCCGTCACCGCCAAGGGCGGCGACCGCACGCGCGTCGTCGTGCAATGGCCGCTCATGTGGCCATTCCTCATCTTCTTCGGGCTGACCGTCGCCGGGCTCGTCCTGAACCTGACCTCGGATTTCATGTTCAATCATTCCGCCACGGCGGGCGACGGGATGATCGTCGTCATGTTCTGGACGGTCTACAACCTGTTCGTCCTGCTCGTCGCGATCGCCGCCTGCATCGAGCGGCCGCGCACCAATGCGCCCCAGCGCCAGCTTGTGACGCCGGTGACGCTCGTCGCGCCGGATGGCGAACAGCGCGGCTGGCTGGTCAGGTTGTCTGCGGACCAGGCGCGGATCGCCGGGCCCCACGGGTTGGCGGTCGGAGCCCCTGTCGGACTCGTCCTGCCGATGATCGGGCAAATCCCCGCCAGCGTCGCATCGCCGACACGGGACGGCTTCAAGCTCGATCTTATGCCCAGCGAGCGCCAGCGCGACTTCATCATCGCGCGGCTTCACACCGCCCACGCGGCGCCCGGCACCGGCCGGGGCGATGTCGGGCTCATGATCAAGGAACTGGTGCGGGCCCTGACCCGGTAAGGAGGCATCATGGCAAGCGGACGTTTGAGCCTGCGGACGCTGATCTTCGCGGTCTGCGCCACGCTGATGATCGGACCCGGCCTCGTGGCGGGCACGATCTACACCGGCCGTCTCCAGGCCCGGGCCGAGGCGATGCTGGTGGATTCGCTGAAGACCCGCGGCGAGATGAGTGCGGGCCTGCTCGCCCGCCGCCTGCATCAGCTCTGGCAGGAGGTGGAAAGCCTCTCGCGCACGGTCAATACCGGCGCCATCGACGATATCCGCCGCGACATCAACTTCGTCTCGCGCACCGACCGCCGTTATTCCTGGATCGGCGTGACGGATGTGGAGGGCAAGGTGCTCGCCGCCAAGGAGGGCATGCTGGAGGGCGTCTCCGTCGCCCAGCGGCCCTGGTTCCGCCGCGGCCTGACGGGCCCCACCGCCATCGACGTCCACGAGGCGCAACTCCTCGCCAAGCTGCTGCCCGCCGCGCCCGAGCCCTATCGCTTCATCGACCTCGCCGCGCCGCTCCAGGGCAGCGCCGGCGCCGTGCAGGGGGTGATCGGCGCCCATCTGGACTGGCGCTGGGTCGTGGAGAACCTCACCGCCATGCAGGCGCCGGGCATCGACGTCCTGCTGATCTCCCGCGACCGCAATGTGCTGTTCGGCCCGCCCGGCCTTGTCGACAAGCCCCTTGCCATCGGCGCCGCCGAGGCCGCCAACCGCGCCGATCCCAGCCGCGGCGTCCAGCTGCAGGAGCGCTGGCCGGACGGGCGTGACTACGTCACCGTCATCATCCCCGCCGTCGGCCATGCCGACCTGCCGAGCTTCGGCTGGTCGCTCCTCGTCCGCCAGGACGCCGAGGCGGCCCTCGCGCCCACGCGCAGCCTCGTCCGCGACTTCTGGATCGTGCTGGGCGTCAGCGCGCTGATCGCGCTCGCGCTGCTCTTTGCTGTCGCGGCCTGGGTCACGACGCCGCTGCGGCGCCTGGCCGGAACGGCGGAGGCGATGGTGACCGACACCGCCCAGGGGGCGCCGTATCGCGAGACCCGCTACGACGAGGCGTCCCGCCTCAGCGCGGCGCTGGTGAAGATCCAGTCGCGGCTGGCGGGGAAGCCGGCGGCGCCGTGACGGGAGCTGCGATGGCCGCGACGGCGAGCGCCGCGGCCACCAAAGCCGAGAGCGCGAGGCGCAGGCGCCCGTACCAAAGGGGTGCCACCTCGCGGCAGGTCAGGCCGTAATCCATGAGGCCGAGCGCCAAGAAGGCGGCGGCGAGGACCCAGAGGTCGGCCGGCGCGGACAGGAGCGTCGCGGCGAACCAGGCGATGAGTGCCGGCACGACCGCGACGCAGAAATCCCGCACGGCCTTGGCAGGCTCGTCGTAGCCCATGGCGATGCCCCAGCGCACGCCGCCGAGGAACGACAGGATCGCCGCCGCATAGACGACCAGTGACCCACGCGCCCCGCCGGACGGAAAGAACGGCAGCGACATCCCGGTCGTGAGCGCGATCGCCCCGGCGAGGAACGGGATCGCGCCCGCTGCGCCCAGCGCCAGAGCCGCCTTCCGTTTGGTGTCCTCGCCCGTCATCCCGTCCGTCCCCGCCGTTGCGCTTGGCGCCGACTTAACGCGGCCGCCGCGCCGATCAAGTCTCGCGCGACGGCGGAAGCACTTCGACGGTGCCGGGCGGCAGCGGATCGCGGAGCGACAGCCGCTTGTGGAGATGGACCATCAGCGCGATGCCGAAGACGGGCGTCAGCAGGTTGGCGAAGGGGATCGCGAGCAATCCGGCCAGCACCATGCCCGCGGCGAGCACCGCGCCCGCATGCCGGCGCCGCATCGCGGCGGCCTCGGCCATCGGGCGGAACCGGCCTGCCGCCATCTCGAAATATTCGCGGCCCAACAGGTAGGCGTTCGCGCCGAAGAACGCGATGAGATTGACCACCGGCACCAGGACCAGCATCAGCGCGATGAGGTTGACCACGAGGGCGAGCCCGGCGAAGCGCAGGCCGTAGAGCAAAGCCTGGCCCATGGGCAGCGCGCGCCCCGGCGCATCCTGCGGAAAGCCGTCCCGCTCCACCACCTCCGCCGCCTCGTCCAGGAAGAAGCCCGCGACCAGCGCCGAGACCGGCGGAATGATGAAGGCGATGCCGATGAAGAGCCCCGCGCCCGCGATGAAGACGGCGGCCGCCTCCAGCCACGGATAGGGCTGGATGAGGCCGACCCCGTCCAGCAACCACTGCGCGGTGCGCGCCAGGGCGAACCACAGCACGACGAGCAGAACGAGCGTCAGGCCCAGCGACTTCCAGAAGATGCGCCGCAGCGGCGGCGAGAAGACGTGGCCCCACGCCTTCATGATGTCGACGATCAGCATTCCTACCCCGTCCTTGCGGCCACCGGCCGGTCCTCGCCCCAGGCATAGGCCTTGTAGTCGAAGCCCGTCTCGATGGTCGGCTTGATGATGGCGAAATAGGGCGAGATGTCGAAATCGCGCGGGGTATAGAGCGTATGATGGCGGATATGCAGGATCTCCGCCCTCGCGAAGTCCGACTTGACCTTCCGGTCGTCGTCGGGACGCTTCACCCTCTGCAGGATGGGATAGCGGACCGACTGGAAGGCCTGCGCGATCAGCGTCGAGCAGATCGCCCGCGTCGGCTGCCCGGACCCCAGCGCGATCATCCGGCGGCGGAACCGCGCCGGGATGGGAAGCGGGATCAGGTAGCGCATCAGGTCGAACACGTTCTTGGTGTCGTATGCGAAACCGATCCGCGCGACGACGAAGTCGACCACCGCCCGCCTGTCGGCCTGCGTCATGGAGACCGGCCGGCAGACCCGCACATGGGCGTCGCGGTACTTGGCGAGCGGCGCGGTCACCACGCCCTCGCCGACATTGGCTTCCACAAGGACGTGCGGCTCGCCGCCGGCATCGTCCGTGCCGGGGATCGGACCCACATAAATGGCCGAGTGCGACCAGGTGGACTGGGTCAGGTACTTGATGACGCCGGCGACGCGGGTATTGCCCTCCACCAGCAGCACGTCGCCGGGCTGCAGCACGCGCTCCAGCGCGTCGAAATTCGGCGGCGTCGCCGGCTCGTAGCCCTCCAGCGGCCGCGTCAGGTAATCGGCGATCCGCGCCCCGAGCCAGGCGGACAGACGCGCGAACGGGTTCTGCATGGCGGGACCTCCCGCCCCTTCATGCCAGAGCCGGCCATGTGCGTCAGCACACATCGCGCCGGGCGATTGGCGCTACCGCGCCGGCCCGTTCCACCGTAAAGAGGACGCTCCCGCACGGCCGATCCCATGGACCATAGCGCCTCCCATTCCAGCTACCTGCTGACGATCCTCGTCTTCTGCCTGGCGGCGGTGGTCGCCGTGCCCCTGTTCCACAGGGCAAGGCTGGGCGCGGTCATCGGCTATCTGGTGGCCGGCGTGGTGATCGGCCCCTCCGTCCTCAAGCTCGTCGCCGAGCCCGGCACCGTGCTCGGCATCGCCGAGCTCGGCGTCGTGCTGCTGCTTTTCATCATCGGGCTGGAGCTGAAGCTCTCCCATCTCCTGACGCTGCGGCGGGACATTTTCGGCCTGGGCGCCCTGCAGGTCGGCATCACCGCGGTGGTGCTGGCAGGCCTTGCCGTCGCCGCGGGCCTGCCCTGGAACGCCGCGGTTGCCATCGGCATCGCGCTCAGCCTGTCGGCAACCTCGCTCGCCCTGCAGCAGCTCGGCGAATGGCACGACCTGCAGACGCCTTACGGCCAGCGCACCTTCTCGGTCCTGATCTTCCAGGACCTGATGGTCGTGCCGGCTCTCGCGATCATGCCGCTCCTGGGCGGCGCGTCCGAGAATGTCGGCGGCTGGACCGGCGCGGTGGCCGCGGCGAAGGCGGTGGGCGCGGTCGCGATCCTGGTCCTCGCCGGCCGCTACCTCCTCAACCCGGCCTTCCGGTTGCTCGCTTCCAGCGGCGCGCGGGAGGTGATGACCGCGGCCGCGCTCCTCATCGTGCTCGGCAGCGCGCTCCTGATGCAGGAGGCCGGCCTGTCCATGGCCATGGGCGCCTTCCTCGCCGGGCTCCTGCTGGCGGAATCCAATTTCCGCCACCAGCTGGAAGCGGACATCGAGCCTTTCCGTGGCATCCTGCTCGGCCTGTTCTTCATGAGCGTGGGCATGTCGCTCGACCTCACACTGGTCGCGCGGCAATGGCCGTATCTTCTCGCCGCCGCCTTCGGGCTGATCGCGCTCAAGGCCGGCATCGCGGCCGCGCTCGCGCGGGTGGCGGGCTCCTCGCGCGGCGACGCGGTCACCGTCGGCCTGCTCCTCTCCACGGCGGGCGAGTTCAGCTTCGTCCTCGTGCCGCTGGCTCTCGCTTTTGCGGTGCTGACGCCGCCGCAGGCGCAGTGCCTGATCGCGCTCGCCGTCATCAGCATGCTGTTCAGCCCCGTGATGACGCGGCTCGCCCGGGCCTATGTGCTGCGCGTGCGGGCACGGCGGCCCGCTGCGGCGGAGCCCGAGCTGACCGATTTCGACGGCGCCGGGGGGCGCGTCCTCGTGATCGGGTTCGGCCGCTTCGGCCAGGTGCTCAACCAGGTCCTCCTGGCCCGCGGGGTCGACGTCACCGTCATCGACAACGATATCGAGCAGATCCGCTCGGCGGCCCGCTTCGGCTTCCGCGTCTTCTACGGCGACGGCAGCCGGCTCGACGTGCTGCGCGCCGCCGGTGCCGCCTCGGCGGAGGTGATCTGCGTCTGCGTCGACGACCGCGAGCGCGCGACCCACATCGTCGACCTGATCCATGCCGAGTTTCCGGAGGCCCGCACCCATGTGCGTGCCTATGACCGCATCCATTCCATCGCGCTGATGGAGCGGGAGGTGGACTTCCAGCTGCGCGAGACCTTCGAATCCGCGCTCGCCTTCGGCCGCGCGACCCTCGAGGCGCTCGGCGTCCGGCAGGATGCCGCCGCCGAGATCACCGATGACGTGCGGCGCCGCGACGTGGCGCGCCTCGTCATGCAGCGCGAGCAGGGGCTGATGGGCGGCGCGACGCTCCTCCACGGCACGCGCGTCCAGCCCGAGCCCCTCGTCGCGCCGCGCCAGACGACGCAGGCTTTGTCCGACGAGACGCAGGCCATCATCCGGGCGGGCGAGTCGTGAGCGCACCGGCCGGCGCTCCCCGCGCCGTCTTCCTCTCCGGCTCCACCATGCGCCATGTCGTGGTGATGACCGCGACCGGGTCCGTCGGCCTCATGGCGATCTTCGCCGTCGACTTCCTATCGCTGTTCTACATCTCCCGCCTCGGCGATCCGACGCTCACCGCCGCGGTGGGCTATGCCACCATCGTCCTGTTCCTGGCCGTCTCCATCAATGTCGGGACCATGATCGCTGTCGGCGCGCTGGTCTCCCGCGCGCTCGGGGCAGGCGCCCGCGAGGAGGCGCGCGAGCTGGCCGGCTCGCTGGTGGCGCTTTCGGGCCTCGTCGGGCTCCTGGTCTCCGTCCTGCTGCTGCCGCTCCTGCCGCTCCTCATCCCGCTGCTCGGCGCCTCGGCCGACGCGGCGCCCATCGCCACCCGCTTCCTGTGGATCACGCTGCCGTCCAACGCGCTCATGGCGATCGGCATGGCGCTGTCGGGCATCCTGCGCGCGGTGGGGGACGCGCGCCGGGCCATGTGGGTGACGCTCGCCGGCGGCATCGCGACGGCAATCTTCGATCCCCTGCTCATCTTCGGGGCCGGGCTCGGCACCGACGGCGCCGCCATCGCGACCGTGATCTCGCGCATCGTCTTCGTGCTGGTCGGTCTCCACAGCGTGGTGCGCATTCACGCCCTTCTCACCTGGCCGGGCCGCCGCGTCCTGCGGGATGCCCGTCCCGCTCTGTCCATCGCCGGGCCGGCCGTGATGACGAATGTCGCGACGCCGGTCGCCAATATCTGCGTGACCGCCGTCATCGCCCGCTACGGCGACGAGGCGGTGGCCGCCATCGCCATCATCGACCGGCTCGTCCCGGTCGCCTTCGCCGGGCTCTTCGCCCTGTCCGGCGCCGTCGGACCGATCCTGGGGCAGAATCTCGGCGGCGGCCGCTACGACCGCATGCGCGGCGCGCTCAAGGACGCCTACATCTTCATGGGCGGCTACGTGCTCGCCGTCTGGGCGCTGCTCGTCCTCGGGGAGCGGGCCATCGTGGCCCTCTTCGCCGTCGAGGGCCTGACGGCCGAGCTCGTGATCTTCTTCTGCCAGGTGAGCGGGCTCATGTGGCTGTTCGTCGGCGCGCTCTTCGTCGCCAACGCCGCCTTCAACAATCTCGGCTTCGCGCTCTATTCCACCGCCTTCAACTGGGGCCGCGCGACGCTCGGCACGGTGCCCTTCGCGCTCGCCGGCGCGGCTTTGGCCGGGCCGAAGGGCGCGCTGCTCGGCGTCGCGCTCGGCGGCGTCGTGTTCGGCCTTGCCGCCACGCGCACCTCGTTCCGCGTGGTGGAGCGGCTGGAGGCGCGGGCCCGCCCGGTTGCCGGCGCCGGGACCCCCGCGTAAGCTCCGCCGCACGGCGCGCCGCAGCGATTCCTGCGCCGGCGGAGGGCGCTCAAGGCCGATGATGAACCTCGCCGACCTGTTCGACACGGCCCAGGGCGGGGCGGCCTTGCGCAACCTCGCGAGCTTCTACGGCCTCAGCCCCGCCCAGGCGCAGCAGGCGGTGGACGCGCTCCTGCCCGCCTTCTCCATCGGCCTGAAGCGGCAGGTGGAGGAACCCGCCCTCATTCCCGGCTTCGCCCAGATGCTCGGCGCCGACCAGGCCCGCGCCTTCTTCGAGGCCTTCGCCTCGCCCGATGCCGCCGCCCGCCAGGGCCAGGTCTTCCTCGACCGCATCTTCGGCTCCCGCGAGGCGGAGCAACGCGTCGCGTCCCAGGCCGCCTTCGCCAGCGGCCTCGGCTTCGACACGGTGCAGAAGATGCTGCCCGCCATCGCCTCGCTCGTCGTCGGCGGTATCGCCAAGGCGGCGGCGGAGGAGGGCGTGAAGGCCTATTTCGACCGGTTCCTGACGCCGTTCGGCGCCCCGCCGGCGGCGCCCGCGCCGCCGCCGTCGCCCGCCGCGATCCCCAATCCGTGGAACACGATGGCCGAGGCGATGCAGGCCGGCTGGATGGGCGGCGTCCCGCCTGCGCCCGCGCCCGCACCGCGCTCGGACACAGACGAGCTCGCGGCGCTGGGCATCGCCGCCATGAGCCGGATGCTGGAGACGGGCCGGGACATCCAGGACCGCAACATGGCGGCCATGCAGGAGATTCTCGACGCCTTCCTCGGCCATCGCCCACCGGGCGGCCGCTGAAAAAAGAAGGCCCGGCGCAGGGCCGGGCCAGTTCAGAGGGGTCTCGGGAAGAGGGATGTCGGACGAAGGGACCCGCCCCGTCAGGCGGCGTGCCGCATCGGGCCGTCGCCGCAGGGGCTCGGCTCGCTGGTCCGCACGGCGTCCTTCGCCTTGCTGCGGGCGTTGCGCCAGAAGGCGGCGCGACGCTCCACCGATCGGGTCACAAGAACGGACGACGGGTCTCGATGCCAGCCCCCGTCGAGGGCGCTCGACACATCGGACCGGTTGAGGCCGATATCCTTGAGCATGCGCTCGTCGAGGCCGGAGAGCTGCATTACGGCGCGGCGGTTCGCGATGGCCCGGACGATGCCGCGCACCGCGCGGACGATCATCCGCAGCGGGGACAGCTTCGGCGCGGCGAACGCGGCGGCGAGGGTCCGTTCGGCGAGGGTCGTGTGCGGGTTCGTGCTGTGCGTGCTCATGGCGGTCATCTCCTGGACCAGCCTTATGGCAGACTCACATCAATCATTGAAACGAATGTATATGATGTGTTAGATCAAGCGTACTGATGAACGACGGCGATCGCGCGCGGGGGCTCCGCATCGCCGGATTGAGGACGCGCCATGCCGCATCTGCTCGATATCGACCAGCTCCGCACCTTCGCCGCCATCGCCGATACCGGCTCCTTCACCAAGGCGGCCGACATCGTCCACAAGACCCAGTCCGCCGTCTCCATGCAGATGAAGCGTCTGGAGGAGCGGGTCGGTCGCCCGGTCTTCGAGCGCGACGGCCGCCAGTCCAAGCTCACCGAGGACGGCCAGCGCCTCCTGGATTTCGCCCGCCGCATCCTGAAGCTGAACCTGGAATGCCTGGCGACTTTCGATGACGCCGAGCTCACCGGCCGCGTGCGCCTCGGCGTCCCGGACGATTACGCCGACCGCTACCTGCCGGAAATCCTGGCGCGGTTCGCCCGCTCCAATCCGCGCGCGGAGGTGACGGTCGTCTGCGAGCCCACCGAGAACCTCGCCGAGCGCATCGCGGCGGGTGATCTCGACCTTGCGATCATCACCGATTGCGACGCGGCCCGCGCGCCGGAGATCGTGCGCATCGAGCAGCTGCTGTGGGTGACGGCGGCCCGTGGCTCCGTGCACGAGGAAAGCCCGATCCCGCTCGCCCTTGGCCGCCCCAGCTGCGGCTGGCGCCGCATCGCGCTCGATTCGCTGGAGCGCCTCGGCAAGCCGACCCGCATCTCCTATTCCAGCGCCAGCGCGGCGGCGATCTGCGCCGCGGTGCTGGCGGGCCTCGCCGTCTCGGTCGTACCGGAAAGCTCGGTGCGGCCCGGCATGCGCATCCTGGGCCCGTCGGACGGGTACCCGCCGCTCCCGGCCTGCGAGATCGGACTCATCCGCAACCGCTACGAACCCACCGCCCTCGCGGATGCGCTTGCCATGCACATCGTCCAGTCGCTGGACAACCTCGCCGCGACCCGCATCGCGGCCGAGTGAGAGGCCCGGCACAGCGCCGGCTCTTCGCCCGTGCCCAAAGAAAAAACCCCGGAGCGCAGGCTCCGGGGTTTCGTTTTGCGGCGGTCCGCCGGTCAGAACTTCGGCGGGCCGAGATCCGCGCCGGGCAGGTCCAGGCTCGGGGCGAGGTTCTGGAGCTGCTGGTTGATCTGCTGCTCGTCCATTTTCACGCCCGTGCCTTTGTAGTGCATCACCATCTGCGGGAAGATGATGACGAGCGCCACCATGATGCACTGGATGACGACGAACGGAACGGCGCCCCAGTAGATCTGGCCGGTGGTGACCGGTTCCATCGTCTTGCCCGTGACCCGGTCCGTATAGGCGAAGCGCGGTGCCACCGAACGCAGGTAGAACAGCGCGAAGCCGAAGGGCGGGTGCATGAACGAGGTCTGCATGTTCACCGCCAGGATGACGCCGAACCAGATGAGGTCGATGCCGAGCTTGTCGGCGGCCGGCCCCAGGAGCGGCACCACGATGAAGGCGAGCTCGAAGAAATCGAGGAAGAAGGCCAGCAGGAAGACCATCACGTTCACGACGATCAGGAAGCCGGCCTGGCCGCCCGGAAGCGACGTCAGCAGGTGCTCGACCCAGACGTGGCCGTTGACCCCGTAGAAGGTCAGCGAGAACACGCGGGCCCCGACCAGGATGAACACGACGAAGGCGGACAGCTTCGCCGTGGCCTCGATGGCCGAACGGGTGATCTCCAGGTTGAAGCGCTTCTGCTCGCCGCTGCTGAACCGCTTCATCGCCGCGAGCACCATCGCACCCACGGCGCCCATGGCGCCGCCTTCGGTCGGCGTCGCGACGCCGATGAAGATCGTGCCGAGGACGAGGAAGATCAGCGCCAGCGGCGGCACCATCACGAACGTGACCTGCTCGGCCATGCGCGAGATGATCTTGACGCCCGTGAAGCGCTGGATCAGGCCCGCGACGAGCGAGTAGACGGCGCCGGCCGCCAGGGCCTCGCAGAGGAGCTTCAGCGTGGTCGCGCCGCTGCGCCCGAAATAAACCCACCCGGCGATGAACAGCACGACGAACGCGGCCGTGACGAGAATGTAGCGCTGGCCGAAGACCCGATTGAACAGCGCGCACAGGAACGCCGTCACGACGCCGACCGACATGGTCAGGATGACGAAGTCCGCGCCGTTGCGCACATTCGTCTGGGTCATGACGTAATAGCCGACGAACCCGGAGAAGACCGCCAGGATACCCAGCTGCCAGACACCGCGCGCGCCGTTCTCCTCCTTGTAGCCGACCGCCTCGGCCGGCAGGCCGGGGGCCGATTCCGGGCGGAACATGGAGGACAGGAAGATCCAGCCGGCATAGAGGAGCGAGAGGACCAGGCCGGGCACGAACGCGCCCTCGTACATGTCGCCGACCGACCGGCCGAGCTGGTCGGCCATGACGATGAGGACGAGCGAGGGCGGGATGATCTGCGCCAGCGTGCCGGACGCCGCGATGACGCCGGAAGCCAGGCGCCGGTCATAGCCGTAGCGCAGCATGATCGGCAGCGAGATGAGGCCCATCGAGATGACGGACGCGGCGACCACGCCGGTCGTGGCGGCCAGGAGCGCGCCCACGAAGATGACCGCGTAGGCGAGGCCGCCGCGGATCGTGCCGAAGAGCTGGCCGATCGTGTCCAGCAGGTCCTCGGCCATGCCCGATCGTTCGAGGATCAGGCCCATGAATGTGAAGAACGGGATCGCCAGCAGCACGTCGTTGTTCATCGTGCCGTAGACGCGTTCGGGAAGCGCCTGGAGGAAGTCCGGGCGGAAGAGGCCGAGCTCGATGCCGATGAGGGCGAAGATGAGGCCGTTGGCGGCGAGGGCGAACGCGACCGGGTAGCCCAGCAGAAGCAGGACGACCAGGGCCGCGAACATGATCGGCGCCATGTTCTGTGCGATGAAAGCAGCCATGATGGATGAGGCTCCGGATGTCGCGGCGGTCAGCGGGGCGGGGTGGCGAGGGCAGCCTCTTCGGCTGCCTGCGCGTCGAGGAGGCGCTTGGCCTCGGCCTCGGCAGCCTCATGATGGCCGCCGCCGAGTCCGGTATCCTCGATCTTCCCGCGCATGATCGCCACGCGCTTGGAGAGCTCGGAAATGCCCTGCAGGACGAGCAGCAGGAAGCCCAGCGGGACAAGGATCTTGGCCGGCCATTGCGGCAGGCCGCCCGCGTTCAGGGACTGCTCGTTGATGCGGTAGGACAGCGACGCGAAGGGGATCGACGTCAGCAGGAGGATCACCGCGAAGGGCAGCAGGAACACCACGTGCCCGACGATCTCCACATAGTTGCGGAGACGGCGGCTGAATTTGGAGTTCACGATGTCGATGCGGATGTGCTCGTTGGCGATGAGCGTCCATGGCGCGCAGAGCAGGAACACCGCGCCGAACAGCACCCATTGCAGCTCCAGCCAGGAATTCGAAGAGACGTCGAAGACCTTGCGGATCACGGCGTTGATGGCCGAGACCAGGATCGCGATGAGGATCAGCCACGCGACGCTGCGGCCGATGGCCGTGTTCATCGCGTCGATGGCCCGGGCCAGGACGAGCCCGATCGGCGTGAACGCGATCAGGCCGAGCACGGCGAAGGCCGCGGCGAGCAGCAAGGCCGGAAACAATCCTGCGAAGGAAAAGATCGCCGCCGTCAGCAGCAGCGCCAGGCCGACATAGAATGTCAGCACAAACCCGTCCGGCGGGTTACGTTCAGACGTCAAGGGCACCTCCCTCGATGTCGCGAAGCTCCGCCCGGCGCCAAAACGGCGCCGCCGGACCGCACGACATCATGCCATTCCCACTTCCCGATGCCCCTCTCACGGGGGCTGTCGGCAATGTAGCACTTTTGTAGCATTCGCCTAGCGCCACATCGTGCAGGCAGGTGCCCCGGAAGGAGGCGTCCCGTCAAGCCTTTTGCACGTGTCAGTTGCGCCTGGTTTTTAGGCAGAGACCTAGCCAGGCGGGTCGCCGGCCTCCAGCACCGCCTGCCGGGCGCGGATCCGCTCCCGATGCACGGTGTAGATGCCCGCTGCAACGATAAGCGCTATGCCGAGGCACGCCACGAGGTCCGGCCATTCGCCGAAGACGACATAGCCGAACCCGATCGCCCAGACGAGCACGCTGTAGCGGAACGGGGAGACCACGGACATCTCCGTTCCGCGGAACGCCGCGACCATGGCAAGGTTGCCCGCCGTGACGATGGCCGCCGCCGCCGCGAGCAATCCGTAATCCCGCGCCGACAGCGGCAGCCAGGCCTGCGACTTGTCCACAAGGATCAGCAGGCCGCCGGCCGCCGTGACCGTCGCGGTCGTGGCGAAGGTGATGACGACGGTCGGCACCGCGGCGGTGATGCGCCGCGTGATCAGGTCCCTCACCGCGACGATCGTCGCGGAAGCCAGCGCGATGAGGATCGCCGCGTCGACGCCCTCCGGGCTCGGGCGCACGATGAGCAGCACGCCGGCGAAACCGACCAGGATCGCGACCCAGCGGCGCCACCCCACCGTCTCGATCCGCATCAGCACGGTCAGAACCGTCAGGATGATCGGCGTCGCCTGGTAGATCGCCGTGATGATGGCCAGCGGCAGGCGCGCGATGGCCGTAACGAAGGTGAAGGCGATCGCCGCCTCCGCCAGCGAGCGCAGCAGAACCTTGCGCCCGAGCGTCAGGCGCAGCAGCCGCAGGTCGCTGGTCGCCGCCACCAGCCCCGCTGCCAGGAGCGTTGCGAAGAGCCCGCGCACGACCATAATCTGGCCCGTGCCCATGGAGGCGGCGGCCAGCTTGATGAGCGTGTCGCTGACGCTGAAGCAGGCCATGGCGGCCAGCATCGCGAGGATGCCGCGGCGGTTCTGGGCGTGCTGGGCCAAGCGTGGCGACTCGCTGGAAACGCGGGGTGGATGGACCGCTTAGCCCGCGATCTCCGGGCGGTCGAGCCGGAAAAGCGACAGGTCGAAGCGCGGCGACGCCCCGCTTGCCAGATCCGCCAGGATCTCGCCCATCACGCTGGCGAACTTGAAGCCGTGGCCGGAACAGGGCGAGGCGACCACCACCTGCGGCAGGCCCGGCAGCGTATCCACCACGAAATGCTCGTCCGGCGTGTTGGTGAAGAGGCAGGCCGCGAGCCGCAGCACCGGCCCGTCCGCGGCCGGGAAGACCTCGCGGATACCCTCGCGCAAGGCGTCCTCGTCCCGCGCCGTCGGCTCCCGCGAGAGGGCATCCGCATGCCCCTCCTCGCGGAAATGGTGGTAGAGGCCGATCTTGAAGCCCGGCATTCCCCATTCCGGGAACACGTAGAAGTGCCCATGCCGCGTCAGCAGGTTGCCGACCGGGAACCGCCCTGGCGCGAACAAGGCAGGATCGCGCGTCGCGAACCAGCCCAGAACCTGCCGCTCCGGCACCGCCTTTCCGGCCAAGCCCGGCACCGCGTCCCCGATCCAGGCGCCCGTGGACAGGACCAGCCGGTCCGCTCGGTAGACGCCGCGGTTCGTGCGGACCTGAACCCCTGCGCCGTCCGCCTCCCACGCCTCCATGCCCTCCCGGCCGCGTATGTCGGCGCCGTGGGCCAGGGCCAGCCGCACATGGGTCTGGATCGCCCGCTCAGACGCGACGAAGCCGCCATCGGGCTGGAGGACGGCGAGATGGCCCTTCGGCAGGCGCCAGCCGGGATGGCGCGCGCTCAGCGCCTCCGGTGTCAGGAGGTCGTGGGGAAGGCCGTGTTCGCGGCAGGATTCCAGCGAGCCGGTGACGACGCGGCTGTCCTCCGGCCCGGCATCCACCGATCCGGTGACGAAGAGAAGCGGCTCACCGCCCAGCGCCTCGGTCTCCCGCCAGACCTCGTAGGCCCGGCGCAGCAGCGGCACGTAATCCGTATGCTCGAAATAGGCGAGGCGGATGATGCGGTTGACGCCGTGGGACGAGCCCATGGCATGGCCGATATCGAACCGCTCCAGTCCCAGCACTTTGAGCCCGCGCCGGGCGAGCTGGTAGGCCGCCGCGGAGCCCATGCCGCCGATCCCGGCGACGATGACGTCGTAGCGCGTGTCCATGGCCTTGCATCTCCTGCGGCGGGATTCGGCGACGCCGGAAACCGGCTTGGCTTTATCCCCCGCGCGCGGCGGTCGTGGCTAGGCCTGGAAATCCCGATCCGCCTGCGGCGGGGATCGCCCGGCGCCGTCTGCATCCTGTTCGGGAATGTATGCGGGAGGACAACCGGAGCGCGACCGGAGGCTGCGGAAACTGCTCGCCTCGCGTGTGCATACACCGCTCGTTTACCAAGGTCTGGCACGGTGGCCGTTACGGCCGGAACCTGCTCGATACGATGCTCGCCCTTCTCCCGTTTCCCCGGAAGACCGCGGATTCGCCTCAGCCCGGCGAGGCACCCGCTCCGGCGCCTGCGCCCGCTCCGGCCTCGCCATCGACCATCGACGGCTTCGCGCTGTCGGAAACGGTCGATCTTCTGGAGAAGGACGTCGTCGCCGCCATCGGCGGAGTACGCCGCCAGGCCCTCACGGCCCATGGCGAGGCGGAAGGGCTGCAGATCGCGCTGTCGCGCATCCATGCCGACATGGCGGACCTCGTGGAGGCGAGCCGCACGGCTGCGGCGGATGCCCGCGCCGTCGCCGCCGCCACGGACGAGCTCTCCGCCACGGCCACCCAGATCGGCACGGATCTGGAACTGGCGGGCGACAAGATCGGCCGCGCCGCAGATCTGGCCCAGACGACGGGCCGCGCCATGGCCGAGTTGCAGCACGCGACCGACGAGATCGACGGCATCGTCGCGACGATCGGCAACGTCGCCAAGCAGACGAACCTCCTTGCCCTCAACGCCACGATCGAGGCGGCCCGCGCCGGGCATGCCGGCAAGGGCTTCGCCGTCGTCGCCGCCGAGGTGAAGGCCCTCGCCGTCGCCGCCAGCGCCGCCGCCGACGACATCCGCCACCGCATCGCCCGGCTCAAGGTCAGCGCCGGTTCCTCCATCGAGGTATCGGAAAGCATCGTCGCCCTGATCGGCGAGGTCGGCCCCGTCTTCGCCCAGCTCCACGGGGCGGTGCGCGCCCAGGCCGATTCCATCGCCGAGGTGCTCCAGCGCGCGGTGGAGACGTCGAGCTTCGTCGGTCAGGTCTCGGCCCGCGCCAGCGAGACGGATCGCGCCGCCGCCGAGGCCGCCGCCCGCGGCCAGGGCGCCGCCATGGCGGCCAAGATCGCGGCCGAGCTCGCCGACGGGCTGGCGACGCGCTTCGTCGCGGTGATCCGCAATTCGGAATTCGGCGACCGGCGCCGCCATGACCGCTATCCCGTCGAGATGGGCGCGCAGCCGGCCGGCCTGCCCGCGACGCGAACCCTCGACATCAGCCGGGGCGGCCTGCTCCTGGCCGCTGCGGACGGGCTCGATGTCCGGGAGGGCGACCGGTTCGACGTGATGGTGGAAGGCGTCGGCCTTCTGCCTGTGCGAGTCGCCGCCCTGAGCGCGCTCGGCATCCATTGCGCCTTCACTGCGCTGGCCACCGAGGCCGAGGCCGCCCTCGAGGGCGTCATCGTCGCCCTGGTCGAGCGGCACCGGCCGCTGATCGAGCGTGCCCAGGTCCTGGCCTCCCGGATCGCCGCGCAGTTCGAGGCCGCCATCCGCGAGGGACGCGTTTCCCGGGAGACGCTGTTCAGCACCGATTATCGCCCGATCGCGGGCACCGATCCCACGCAATACGAGACGCCGGCTTTGTCCTTCCTGGAGGAGACGCTGCCCGCGCTCCTGCGCGACATGCGTGGCAGGGATGCGCGGCTTGTCTTCTGCGTGGCGGTGGACCGCAACGGCTACCTTCCGGTCCATCACGAGGAGTCCAGCCAGCCCCAGCGGCCGGGCGATCGCGAATGGAACGTCGCCCACAGCCGCAACCGGCGCATCTTCGACGACCGCACCGGCATCACCGCCGCCCGGTCCGGCCGGCCGTTCGTGGTCCAGTCCTATCGCCGCGACATGGGCGCGGGACGGGTCGACAATGTCTGGGAAATCGGCGCGCCGGTGCGCGTCTTCGGCAGCCATTGGGGCGCGGTGCGGACGGCCTACCGTCTCTGACGTCAGCCGCCGGTCACGCTCATGTGCCGGCCGACCGCCGGCGCGGCCGACGCCCGCTCGATGACGAAGTCGTGGCCCTTGGGCTTGCGGGAAATGGCGGCGTCGATTGCGTGGTGCAGCGCCTCGTCGCTCTCCGACTGGCGCAGCGGCCGGCGCAGGTCCGCGGCGTCCTCCTGGCCGAGGCACATGAAGAGCGTACCCGTGCAGGTGACGCGCACCCGGTTGCAGCTTTCGCAGAAATTATGGCTCAGCGGCGTGATGAAGCCGATCCGTCCGCCGGTTTCGGACGCGCGCATGTAGCGGGCCGGCCCGCCCGTGCGCATGGCGAGCGGTTCCAGCGTGAAGCGCCGGGACAGGGTCTCGCGCACGCTGTCCAGGGACAGGAACTGGTCGGCACGGTGGGTCTCGATCTCGCCGAGCGGCATCACCTCGATGAAGGTGATGTCCATGTCGCGGTCATGGGCCCAGGCCGTCATGTCGGCGAGCTCGTGCTCGTTCACGTCCTTCAGAGCGACCGCGTTGACCTTGATCCGGATCCCGGCGGCCTGCGCGGCGGCGATGCCGTCGAGCACCCGGGAGAGTTCGCCCCAGCGGGTGATCTGGCGGAAAAGGTCCGGCTTCAGCGTGTCCAGCGACACGTTGATGCGCTTCACGCCGCAGGCGGCGAGCTCGTCGGCGAAGCGGGCGAGCTGCGAGCCGTTGGTCGTGAGGGTCAGCTCTTCCAGGGCCCCGCTCGCCAGGTGGCGGGACAGCGAGCGCACCAGCGTCATCACGTTGCGCCGGACCAGCGGCTCGCCTCCGGTGAGGCGAAGCTTGCGCACGCCCCGCGCCACGAAAGCCGAGCAGAGCCGGTCGAGTTCCTCCAGCGTCAGGAGGTCCGCCTTGGGCAGGAAGGTCATGTCCTGCGCCATGCAATAGACGCAGCGGAAATCGCAGCGGTCGGTGACCGAGACGCGCAAATAGGTGATCGCCCGCTGGAACGGGTCGACGAGCGGCGTCAGGGGGCCGGACGGAGCTGATGGGGTCTCTCGCATCGCGCTCCACTCTAGCGTAGGAACGCGGCCCTGACAGCCATTTTGGCGGCGCATGGAGACGATGATGGCGGGCGTCCAGCCGCTGGAACTGCGCGTTGCGGCCGACCGCCGGAGCCTGACCGTGGCCTTTCCCGGCGAAAGCCATGTCCTGCCCGCCGAAATGCTGCGGGTGATGAGCCCGTCCGCCGAGGTGAAGGGCCATAGTGCCGCCGAGCCCGCGACGATCGGCGGCAAGATCGCGGTGGCGATCGCGGCCCTGGAGCCGATCGGAACCTACGCCGTGCGCATCGTCTTCGACGACGGGCACGATACCGGCCTCTTCACCTGGGATTACCTGCGCACCCTCGGACGCGAAAAGGACCACCGGTGGCGGTCCTATCTGGAGGCGCTGGCCGCCAGGGGTCTGTCCCGCGAGCGGCCGGGGCGGGCCTGAGCCGGCCCCGGCTCCCTGCGCGGGATCAGCGCATCACGACGACGCGGGTGCCGACGCGGGCGCGCTCGTAGAGGTCGATCACGTCCTCGTTGACCATCCGGATGCAGCCGGACGAGACCGCCTCGCCGATCGTCTCCGGCTCGTTGGAGCCGTGGATGCGATAGAGCGTCGAGCCCAGATACATGGCGCGGGCGCCGAGCGGGTTCTCCGGGCCGCCTTCCATGAAGCGCGGCAGGTCGGGGCGGCGGCGCAGCATCTGCGCCGGCGGGCGCCAGGACGGCCACTCGGCCTTGCGGGTGATCGTCTGGACGCCGCCCCAGGTGAAGCCCGGCCGGCCGACGCCGATGCCGTAGCGCACCGCCCGGCCGTCGCCGAGGACGTAATAGAGCCGGCGCTCGGAGGTGGAGACGACGATCGTGCCGGGAGCATGGGCACCGTTATAGGCCACGATCTGGCGCGGCACCGGCGTGGCCTGCGGGCGGCCGTAATTGGGCTCGACCAGCGGCTCGCGGGTGAGCGGATCGATCTGGAAGGCGGCGGCGGGAAGGGCGGCGGCGACGCCTGCCATGAAGGCGGTGGCGGCGAAGGCCAGGGACATGCGGCGCATGGCGATATCAACCTCTGGAGCGGCGGACCGGACCGATCGGAACGAAGCGGTCCGGCCACCCCTTTAAGCGCCCGATCCGCCTCCGGTGCAACGCCCCGCACGTCCTCGTGAACGGCATCAAGGCGCTGTGCCGTCGGCGTGGCAGCGGCCCGATGGGAGCTGCCCGGCTTCAGGAACAGTCCGGACCACGGCTTCCGTCGGCCGCGGGTCCAAATGCGTCGTCACTGCGACGACGCCTCTGTTTAGCCTCAATTTCTTAAGGGACGACGTGTTCCGCAGCACATCGTCGAATGATCGGTCGAAACCGCCCGTGCTTGACGGCCCCGGCCGCCACCCCTTAGAAGCGGCGCCACGCCTCAGGCGGGGCGGGCGCGTAGCTCAGCGGGAGAGCACTCCCTTCACACGGGAGGGGTCACAGGTTCAATCCCTGTCGCGCCCACCATTCCACCCTCACATCTTTGCTGTTCACGTTCTGGTGATCGGTCAACCGGACCGACCCCCATGCGCGTTGCTGTTGCGTCTGGGCGACAGGGGCGGGCTGCCATGATCCTGAACCGTTTGGTCCAAGGTCCCGCCACCTTGTCCGCCTTGATCGGCCCGACCCGGCCGTTCGGCTGTCCCTGAGGATTCGCGCTCGTTCGCATCATGTTGAGGAAGTTCGCCATGTCGTCCCGCCCCGCCCTCTCCCGGTTCCGTGCCCTCGCCGCGGCGATCGTGACCACCTTGGCCTTGGCGGCCTGCCAGACCGCCCAGGTGGAACAGGTGCCCGTCATGCGCGGTCCCGATCCGATGTATGTGGCGATGTACGACGAGCGCCCGAACGAGGCTTATCCGCTCCCGGCGACCGACATCGCCGACGTCGATCCGCGCTTCCTGCGCCAGGAGGTGAGCTACCGGACGCCGCACGAACCGGGTACGATCGTCGTCGATACCCGCAACCGTTTCCTGTATCTCGTCCGCGAGAACGGACGCGCGCTCCGCTACGGTATCGGCGTCGGCAAGGAGGGCCTGGCCTGGTCCGGTGTCGCCGAGGTCGGCCGCAAGCAGGAATGGCCGCGCTGGACGCCGACCGCCGACATGATCCGCCGCGAGCCGGAGCGCAACGCCCGCTGGGCCGGCGGTATGCCTCCGGGCCCGGAGAATCCGCTCGGTCCGCGCGCGCTCTATCTGCATCAGAACGGCCGCGACACGCTGTACCGCATCCATGGCACGTCCGAGCCGGACACGATCGGCAGCGCCGTGTCCTCCGGCTGCATCCGGATGTTCAACCAGGACGTGATCGACCTCTATAACCGCGTGCCGGTCGGCACGAAGGTCGTGGTCATCCAGAACGCCCCGCCGGCCGACGACGACCTCATCGCCTCCGCCGCGCCGTTCCAGCCCGGCTACGGCCGCCCGGCCGTGCAGACGCGGTTCTACTGAGCCGCTCGACACGGACCATAGAGACTGATGACCGGCGCCTGCGCGAGCACGGCGCCGGTTCCCGTTCAGGCGCCGGTCAGACGCGCCACCGCGTCCGTCAGGTCGTCGAAATGCGGGATGACGACGTCCGGCGAGAGCTCCTCCACCGGCACGTCGGTATAGCCGAACGGCACGCAGATCACGGGCAGGCCCGCCGCCCGGGCGGTCAGCACGTCGGTGCGGCTGTCGCCGACCATGATCGCGTCCGCCGGGTCGCCGCCCGCCGCCTCCACCGTCATCGTCAGGTGACGCGGGTCGGGCTTGAAATAGGGATAGGTGTCGCGGCCCGAGATCGCCCCGAAGCGCCCCTCGACGCCGAGCGCCTCCAGCAGCATCCGCGCATGGCGCTCCGGCTTGTTGGTGCAGACCGCGAGCCGGTGGCCCTTGCGGGCGAGCGTGTCGAGGGCGCCGACGACGCCGGGGAAGAGGAAGGACTCGTCCGCGATCCGGTCGGCATAGAGTTCCAGGAACAGCGCGAAGAGCGCGTCGAGCTTGCCCGCGTCCAGCGTGCGGCCATAGAGCGAGAAGCCGCGCTCGATCAGCACCCGCGCGCCCGCGCCGACGAGGTCGCGCGCCCGGGCGGGCGGCACGGGCGCCAGGCCCTCGCGCTCCAGGATGATGTTGAGCACCGCGAAAATGTCGGGCGCCGTCTCGGCCAGCGTGCCGTCGAGGTCGAACACGATGGTGGCGCGGGGCGTGAGCGAGGGGCTGGACATGGCGGCTCCGGGAAGGACGAGCCGGCTTGTGCCGCCCGCCGCGCGCCGCGTCAATCGTCGCCGCGGCGGACCGGCCTTAACACTTTGCTAACCATGACGCTGTCCCATGGCGGCCATCGTCCTTGTCCGCCACGGATAGCCGCCATGCCGCGTCCTGCCCGCCTTCTGCCCTTCGCTCTCGTTCTCGTCACGACGGCCGCCGCCGCCGGGCAGTTCGAGTTCATGCCGGCGCCGCAGACCGATCTGAACCGCGTCTACCGGATCGACCGGGTGACGGGCGAGGTCGGCGCCTGCCAGTACGGCCTGCAGGAAGGCTCCATCGGCGTGACGCTCTGCTTCCCCGCGGGGGAGGGCGCCGCCAAGCAGGAACCGTCGGAATACGCTCTTCTCGCCTCCCGGCACGAGCGCGAGGGCGGCGTGTTCCGCGTCGATCAGCGCACCGGGGCGATGAGCGTCTGCTACGTCTTCGAGGAGAAGGTCGTCTGCACGCCGCCAGAGAAGGGCGCGCCCAAGACCGCCGCCACCGGCGCGGGCGAGACGACCGGCGCCGTCCGCAAGAACTGATCCTGCAAGGCCTCCGACCGCGGCTTCCTCCGCCGTCCTGCCGCTTGCCCCGCGCCGCCCGCATGCTATGAGCCGCCCACCGGGTCGGCGATGAGCGAGGGCGGGAACGGATGAGCGCGGACGATCTCAAGCGCGCGGCGGCTGCACGCGCTCTCGAACTGGTCGAGGACGGCATGCGCCTCGGCCTCGGCACCGGCTCCACCGCCAGACACTTCGTCGATCTCCTGGGCGAGCGCGTGCGCGCCGGCCTCAAGGTCGTCTGCGTGCCCACTTCCGAGGCGACGCGCGCCCAGGCCGAAGGCCTCGGCGTGCCGCTCACCACCCTGGACGAAACGCCGGAACTCGACCTCACCGTCGACGGCGCCGACGAGCTCGACGGAAAGATGCGCCTGATCAAGGGCGGCGGCGGCGCGCTCCTGCGCGAGAAGATCGTCGCGGCGGCCTCCGCCCGCATGATCGTCATCGCCGACGCGTCCAAGGACGTCGCGGTGCTGGGGCGCTTCCCGCTGCCCATCGAGGTGGTGCCGTTCGGGCTGGAGGCGACGCGCCGCGCCATCCTCGCGGCATTCGCGCGCACCGGCTGCGCCGGACCCTTGAGCCTCAGAAGCGCCGCAAAGGGCGGGACTTTCGTCACCGACGGCGGCCATTACATCCTCGACGCGGCGCTCGGCTCGATCCCCGAGCCCGAGCGGCTCGCCGAGGCCCTGGCCGGCATTCCCGGCGTCATGGAGCATGGCCTGTTCATCGGCCTCGCCACCGGCGCCATCCTGGCCACAGACAAAGGTCTCGCGGAACGGGGCCTGGTCTGATAGGCACCGCCCATCTTCGGAGATTGATCATGCTTCGCGTCCCGTTCCGTCCGCTCACCCTCGCCGTCGCTGCTGCCGCCGGCCTCGCGCTGGCGACCGTACCCGGCCAGGCCCAGTCGCCGTCGCATCTGGAGGTCGCCCGCGAGGTCCTCGTCGGGTCGGGCATCTCCCGGTCCTTCGATGCCATCGCGCCCCAGTTCGCCGAGCAGGTGCGCCAGACCTTCGCCGCCACCCGGCCCGAGATCACCAAGGACCTGGACGAGGTGCTCAAGGCGCTGAAGCCCGAGCTCGACAAGCAGCGCGACGACCTGACGGCGGCCACCGCCCGCCTCTTCGCCGCCCGCCTCAGCGAGGCCGAGCTGCGCGAGATCGCGAAGTTCTTCGCGTCCCCCGCCGGCAAGCGCTATGTCGAGGTGCAGCCGGTCGTCCTCGACGGCATGTTCAACGAGATGCAGGCCTGGAGCCAGCGCCTTTCGGAGTTCATCGTCACCCGCGTCCGGGAGGAGATGAAGAAGAAGGGCCACACGCTCTAAGCGCCGGCCCCTCCGCGACGACAAACAAAAAGCCCGGCGCGAGCCGGGCTTTTTGCTGGCCGATGCGGCGCGCTCAATCCTCGCTGGCGCGGAACCGGTCGAGGCCCTTCATCAGGAAGGGCGCGACCAGCGCCAGGGCCGCGATGGCGAGCAGCGTCGCCGCGATCGGGCTCTGCACCAGGGCGATGGGGTCGCCGAGGCTGATGGAGAGCGCGCGCCGCAGCTGCGCCTCCGCCAGCGGACCGAGGATCAGGCCGACGACCATCGGCGCGACGGGATAGTCGTAGCGCCGCATGAGCAGTCCGAGCAGCCCGAAGACGAGCAGCATCATCAGCTCCACGGGCGAGGGATTGGCGGCCATCGTGCCCATGGCGGCGAAGACGAGGATGCCGGCATAGAGCCAAGGCTGCGGGATGCCGAGCAGCCGCACCCACAGGCCGACCAGCGGAAGGTTCAGCACCACCAGCATCACGTTCGCCACGAAGAGGCTCGCGATCAGGCCCCAGACCAGGTCCGGCTTCTCGGCAAAGAGCAGCGGACCCGGGTTGAGCCCGTATTGCTGGAAGCCGGCGAGCAGGATCGCCGCGGTCGCCGAGGTCGGCAGGCCGAGCGTCAGGAGCGGCATCAGCGTCCCGGCGGCGGAGGCATTGTTGGCCGCCTCCGGTCCGGCCACGCCCTCGATCGCGCCGTGGCCGAACTCCTCGGGCTTGGACGAGAGCTTCTTCTCGATGTTGTAGGACAGGAAGGTCGGGATCTCGGCGCCGCCGGCGGGCAGCGCGCCGATGGGGAAGCCGAGCGCGGTGCCGCGGACCCACGGCTTCCACGAGCGCGCCCAATCCTCCCGCGTCATCCACAGCGAACCGCGCACCGGCTCGATCTCCTCCGGCGCCGCGTGGCGGCGCGCGGCGACGGCCAGGGCCTCGCCGACGGCGAAGAGCCCGACCGCGAGCGTCGTCACCTCGACCCCGTCGAGAAGCTCCGGCACTCCGTAGGTGAGGCGCGACTGCCCGGACAGGATGTCGATGCCGACGAGCCCGAGCGCGAGGCCCACGAACAGGCTCGTCAAGCCGCGCAGCGGGCTGTCGCCGAACGTCGCCGAGACGGTGACGAAGGCGAGCACCATCAGCGCGAAATAGTCCTCCGGCCCGAACTTGATGGCCAGCGCCACGAGATAGGGCGCGAAGAAGGCGAGCCCGATCGTCGCCAGCGTGCCGGCGACGAAGGAGCCGATGGCGGCGGTGGCGAGCGCCGGCCCGCCACGGCCGGCCTTGGCCATGCGGTTGCCCTCCAGGGCCGTGATCATCGAGGCGGATTCGCCCGGCGTGTTGATGAGGATCGACGTGGTCGAGCCGCCATACATGCCGCCGTAATAGATGCCCGCGAACATGATGAGCGAGCCGGTGGGATCGAGCTTGAACGTCACCGGCAGAAGCAGGGCCAGGGTCAGCGCCGGGCCGATGCCCGGCAGCACGCCGACCAGCGTCCCGAGGAACACGCCGATGAGCGCGTAGAGCAGCTTCATCGGCTCCAGCGCGACGAGGAAGCCTTGGCCGAGCGCGAGGAACGTATCCATCTCCCGCCTCCCGTCAGAGCAGCCGCTCGAGCGGTCCCTGGGGCAGGGACAGCGTCAGGAGCTTGGTGAAGGCGAGATAGACCAGGAGCGACAGGACGAGGCCGATGACGACGTCCTTGATGCTGGCGAAGGTCCGCGGCGGCCAGAACAGGCCGGCGAGGATGAGGGCGAGCGACAGCCATCCGAGCGGGGTCAGCAGGGGTCTCACCGCCTCGATCGGGAGGAGAAGGCCGAGCATCGGCACGCCGTAGACGATGGCGAAGCCGAGGGCCCCCGCCATCGCCATGCGGTTGGATGCGACGAGCGAGGGGTCGTTGCGGAAGCCGCGCGCCGTGGTGGCGAACAGGAGCGTGACGCCGGGCACGAAGCCGAGCCCCCGGTCCAGCCCGAAGATCAGGGCGGCGACGCCGCCCGCAATCCACGCGACGGCGGCAAGGTCGGTCGTCTCGCGCTCCTGCGCGCCGGACCTGAACCCGGCGATGAGGTGCCCGGCCCCCAGCACGGCGAGGCCGATGGCGACGACATAGGTCATCGCCGTCGGCCCGATCCCGTACGTCGCGATGCCCCCGCCCATGCCGGCGGCGTCGCGCCGCAGCGCCTCCGCCCCCGCGATGAGCAGCACGCCGATGACGAGCGTCGCGGTGTCGGCGCCCCTGCGCCCTGCTTGTGTCTGCATGGCCCCCGTCTCCCCGGTTGTCAGACGAGAACGGGCGCCGGTCAGCGGCGCCCGTCCGGTGTTTGCAGGACGTTAAGGTCCCGTCACTTCACGAGGCCGACCGAGGTCAGCACCTTGCTGACCCGCTCGTTCTCCGCCTTCAGGAAGGCCGCGAATTCGGAGCCGTCCAGATAGGCCGAGTCCCAGCCGCGCTGCTTGAGGATCTCCTTCCACTGCGCGGACTCGCTCATCTTCTTCACGGCGTCGGTCAGGGCCTTCGTCTGGTCGGCCGAGAGGCCGGGCGGGGCGACGACCGAGCGCCAGTTGGTGATCTCCAGGTTGATGCCCTGCTCCTTGATCGTCGGTCCGTCGACATTGGCGAGCCGGTTCGCCGAGGTGACCCCGATCAGCCGCAGCTTGCCGGCCTTCACCTGGCCCTCGAACTCGCTGAAGCCCGACACGCCCGCCGTCACCTTGCCGCCGATGATGGCCGCCAGGGCCTCGCCGCCGCCCGAGAACGGGATGTAGTTGAGCTTGGTCGGGTCGGCGCCGGCCTCCTGCGTGAACAGGGCGGCCGCGATATGGTCCACGCCGCCGGCCGAGCCGCCGCCCCAGGTCACCTTGGCCGGATCGGCCTTGATCGCCGCGGCCAAGCCCTTGGCGTCCTTGATCGGGCTGTCGGTCGGGACGACGATGGCGAGGGCCTCCTCGGTCAGGCGCGCGATCGGCGTCGTCTGCGCCAGGGTGACCGGCGCCTTGTTCGTCAGGATCGCGCCGACCATGACGAAGCCGTTGACCATCAGCTGATTGCCGTCGCCCTTCATCTGGTTGACGAGCTGGGCGAGGCCGACGATGCCGCCGGCGCCGGGGACGTTGGTGACCTGCACGCTCTTGGCGACGCCGCTGGCCGTCATGGCCTGCTGCATGGCGCGGGCCGTGCCGTCCCAGCCGCCGCCCGGCGCGGCCGGCGCCATGATCTTCAGGTCGGACTGGGCGAGCGCCGCGCCGGCGCCCAGGATGGCGGCAGCGGCCAGAACTCCGCGCAGGGTTGCGCGATGGAAAAGCGACATGGGGATCCTCCCTTTGGGCGGCGTCTTGCGCGCCTGTTCGAAACCGTAGTCCCGCGTTATGGCAGGTGACAAGCGCCGAGGGTTTCAACATTAAGGCTCAAGGCGCCTTCGCGCCCCCGCACGCTCCCGCGACCCGGAACGCCATGCCAGACGCCGCCCCGACAGCGCGTGATGCCGCCGACCCCGCCGGACGGTTCGCCGCCGCGGCCGGGATCGTCGTCGCCGCCGCGCCGTTGGCGATGGCGGTCTCCAGCCGGTCCCTGCCGGCCGTGCTGGCGCTCGCGCTCGGTTTCGCCATCGCCGGAGCGCTCGCCGCTGGCCTGAGGGGTCCGCTGGAGCGCGGCTGGTGGAACCGGAAGCGGGTGGCCGCGGCGAGCGGCGCCCTGCTCGCCGCCGCGCTGCTCGGGCTGTCCGCCGCCCGGGCGGGCTTTGCCGGCTTCGGCGAGGCCCTGTCCTGCGCGGCCCTGGCCGCCGTTTCGGTCGCGGTCCTGCCCCGGATCCTGCCGCGCTGGACGCCGTTCGCGCTGGCTTTAGGCATGATCGCGGCCCTGATCCTGGTCGCCTACGAACTGTCGACCGGGCTGGCGGCCAGGCAGGCCCTCGGCCTCAGGCCCCAATCCTTCGTCTTCAACCGGCCGGTCGTGGTCTGCGTCATGCTGCTGTGGCCGGTCGCGCTCCTCCTGGTGCGCCGCGGCGCGTTGGGCCGGGCGCTCTGCTTCGGCCTGGGCGTGGTGCTCGTCGCTGTCGCGTCCATGTCGGAATCCGGCTCGGCCGTGTTCGGGCTCGCCATCGGCGCGGCCGCCGCGGTCGCGGGCCTGCTGGCGCCGCGCATCGCCGTGCTGATCGCCGTCGCTGTCACGGTGCTGGGCTTCGCCCTCGCGCCGGTCGCGGGCGATCTCGCGGCGCGCCTCCTGCCCGAACGCGTCCACGAGACCTATGCCCAGTCCAACACGAAGGCGCGCGTGGAGATCTGGCAGGACTTCGGCGCGACGGTTCCCTTCGCGCCCGTCATCGGCCACGGCTTCAACACGACCCGCCTCATGGCCGGCATGGCGGTCGCGAGCCAGGTCCCGCCCGATCGCGCCCGGCTCCTCGGCGCCGGCCATCCGCATAACGCGATCTTGCAGATCTGGGTCGAGCTCGGCGCGCTCGGCGCCCTCGCGGCGCTGGCCGGCTGCCTTGCCGTCCTGAGGGTGATCTGGCGCACATCGCGAACCGGAGCGGCGATGCGGCTCGCCGCCTATGCCACCATATTCAGCATCGCCTACGTCTCGCACGGCGCCTGGCAGGGCTGGTGGCTCGCCGCCATCGGCCTCGCCGCCGCCCTGTTCGGGATGGATGCCGCGGCACGGTCCGGAGGGAAGTCATGAGCGAGCGCTACGATGTCGACCTCTTCGTGATCGGCGGCGGCTCGGGCGGCGTGCGCGCCGCGCGGATCGCGGCCGGCCACGGCGCCAGGGTCATGCTCGCGGAGGAATACCGCGTCGGCGGCACCTGCGTGATCCGCGGCTGCGTTCCCAAGAAGCTCCTCGTCTATGCCAGCCGCTTCTCCGACGACTTCGCCGATGCCGGCGGCTTCGGCTGGCAGGTGGACGGCGCGCGGTTCGACTGGCCGACCCTGATCGCCAACAAGGACAGGGAGATCGCCCGCCTCGAGGGCCTCTACGCCGCCAATCTCGACCGGTCGGGCGTCGAGATCGTGAGGAGCCGCGCCGTCCTGGAGGGGCCGAACGCGGTCCGCATCCTCGCCGACGGGCGCACGGTCACGGCGCGCCACATCCTCATCGCCACCGGCGCCAGCACGGTGCGCGAACCCGCGGTGCCGGGCATCGCGCACGCCATCACCTCCAACGAGGCCTTCGACCTGAAGCGGCTGCCGGGCCGCATCCTCGTCATCGGCGGCGGCTATATCGCGGTGGAGTTCGCCGGCATCTTCGCCGGGCTCGGCAGCGCGGTGACGCTCGCCCATCGCGGCGAGCACATCCTGCGCGGCTTCGACGACGATATCCGGAATGGCTTGGAGGACGCCTATCGCCACCGGGGCATCGCGCTGCGCCTCAACGCCACCCTGACGCGCATCGACAAGGTCGAGGGCGGGCTGGAGGCGCGTTTCGGCGACGGGACCAGCGCCGTCTTCGACGAGATCATGATCGCCACCGGGCGCCGTCCCAACATCGATGGCCTCGGCCTCGATGCTGCGGGCGTCGCGGTCCGCGACGGGGCCATCGCGGTGGATGCCGCCTCGCAGACCTCCGTCCCGTCGATCCACGCCGTCGGCGACGTGACGAACCGCGCCAACCTGACCCCGGTCGCGATCCGCGAGGGTCACGCCTTCGCCGACAGCGTGTTCGGCGGCAGGCCCTGGACGGCCTCCCACACGCTCATCCCGACAGCCGTGTTCTCCACGCCCGAGATCGGCTCGCTCGGCTTCACCGAGGCCGCGGCGCGGGCCGCGGGCAAGGACGTCGCGATCTTCATGTCCGCGTTCCGGCCCATGAAGGCGACGCTTTCGGGCCGGGCCGAGCGCACGATCATGAAGCTCGTCGTGGAGAAGGCATCCGACCGCGTCATCGGCGTGCACATCCTCGGCGACCATGCCGGCGAGATCATCCAGCTTGCCGGCGTCGCGCTGACGCTCTGCGCCACCAAGGCCGACTTCGACCGCACCATGGCGGTCCACCCCACGGCGGCCGAGGAACTGGTGACGATGCGCATCCCGGTGCGCTGACAACCCGCAGTAACGATCGCTTAAGACATAATCTCGTATAGGTTGCATCAGACGCCAATTTTCAGGCGGAGGTTGCGGCCATGGCAGCAGCGCGGACATTTTTTGCAGATCGGCGCGCCAATGCGGCGGTGGAGTTCGGGCTGACCCTGCCCGTCTTCCTCGTCATCGTGCTCGGCATCCTCGTCTACGGCCTGTATTTCGGCGTGGCGCATGGCGTGCAGCAGCTCGCGGCGGAGGCGGCGCGCGCGTCGGTCTCCGGTCTCTCGGACGCGGAGCGCGCCGCCATCGCCCGCCGGACCGCGCTCGACACGATCGATCGCTATCCGCTGCTGCGCAGCCGCGGGCTGGAGATCGAGGGGCGCACCGACGCTGCCGATCCGGAACGCTTCATCGTCACGGTGCGCTACGACGCCTCGCATCTGGGGCTTAGCGCCTTCTCCAGATTGCTGCCGACGCCGCCGGAGGCGATCGAACGCAGCGCCATCATCCGGCGCGGGGGATTCTAGGCGGTGCACAGACCCACCCACCCCTTCTCCCTCCGCCGGTTCGTGAGCCGACAGGACGGCGCGATCGCCGTCCTGTCGGCCGCGTCCATCGCCGTCGCCGGCGGCCTTGCCGCCTTCGCCGTCGATCTCGGCTCGGTCAATCTCGCCCGCCGCAAGGCGCAGCAGACCGCAGACCTCGCGGCCATGGCGGGCGCCGCCGACATCGGCAGGGCGCGGGACGTCGCCGGCCGTTCCATCGGCGAGAATGGCATCGTCGCCGCCGACCGCGTCGTGATCTCCACGGGCATCTACAGCCCGGACCCGGCCCTCGCGCGCTCGGCGCGCTTCGTTCCAGCCGGCGGCACGGCGGCCAATGCCGTGCGGGTGGAGATCGACACGAGGACCAGGCTCTATTTCGGCCGGCTGCTCGGGTCGGGCCCGGAAGCCCCGGTCTCCGTCACCGCCACCGCCGCCATCGCGCGCCAGGGCGCCTTCTCCGTCGGCTCGCGGCTGCTGCAGCTCGATGGCGGCGTGCTCAACGGATTGATGAGCGCGCTCACCGGCTCCACGATCGCGCTCTCGGTCATGGACTGGCGGGCTCTCGCCGACGCGCGCATCGACCTGTTCGAGACGCTGCGCGGCGTCCGGCCCACCGGCGTCGATCTCTCCGCCGGCACCTATCGCGACGTCCTTCAGGCCCGCACGCGCACGGGCGAACTCGCCCGTGCCGCCGCCGCGGCGACCGGCGACGGGCGTGCCCGCACGGCGCTCCAGTCGCTCGCGCTCCAGACCGGCACGGGCTCGGCCTCCGCCCGCCTCGAACGTCTGCTGGATCTCGGACCCTACGGGGCGACGCCGCTCGCCGAGACCCCTGCCGCCTCGGTCACCGTCTCGGCCCTGGACCTCCTCATGGCCCATGCCCAGCTCGCCAACGGCAACCGGGTCGTGGACGCCAATCTCGGCGTCGGCCTGCCGGGCATCGCCTCCGCCCGCCTGTCGCTGGCCATCGGCGAGCGCCCCCAGGGAGCCCGCTGGCTGACGATCGGGACGGAGGGCGCGAGCGCCCACACCGCGCAGATGCGGCTCCTTCTGGACATCCGCCTTCTCGGCGGCGGCGGCCCGCTCGGCGGGGCGCAGGTCCGCCTGCCGGTCTACCTGGAAGTGGCGCCCGCCGATGCGCGCCTCGCCCGCGTCGTCTGCGGCTGGCAGCGCTCGGACCTGCGCGTCGTCATCGATGCCCGCCCGGGGGTGCTCGATGCTGTCGTCGGCGATGTCACCCCGGCGCTCATGGGCAATTTTGCCAAGCCCGTCACGCCTCAGCCGGCGGAGCTCGTGCGGTTGCCGCTGGTCAAGGTAACGGGCCAGGCCCAGGCCGCCATCCGCAACACGACCTATACGCCGGTCGACTTTCGCATCGAGGACATCGAGCGGCGCACGCCGAAGACGGTGCGCACCACGCAGTTCACCACCTCGCTGACGGCCTCGCTCCTGAAGGACCTCAAGCTCAAGCCGGAGGTCGCCGGCATCCCGCTCGTCGATGTGGGTCTGGTCACCTCCGCTGTCGGCAACGCCGTCTCCACTGCGACGCCCGTCATCGACCAGCTTGTGTCGAGCGTGCTGCAGACCCTCGGCGTCGGCCTCGGCGAGGCGGATGTCTGGGTCCTGTCGACCCGCTGCGACGGCGCGGTCCTGGTCCAGTAGCCGCTCAGCCCGGGCTTCTACGCCCGTCGCGGCCGATGGCCAGGAGGGCAAGGCCGGCCAGCGCGAGGACGCAGCCCGATCCCGCAAGGCGCATCAGGTTCCAGCTCTGCCAGGGCTGCGAATAGGCGAGCCATGCGGCCGTGGCCTCCCCCTTGTCGGAAGGCACGGCAAGGCCGGCCAACGCCGTGTTGAGGGGCACGTTGACCCGCGCGGTCGGCAGCATGACGAGGAGCGCATAGGCGATGGCCGCGGCAAGCAGCAGGCCGGCGGCGCGTCGCCGACCCGCGGCGAGGCACCAGAGCGCCGCGGCCCCCGCCACGACCGGCGTGCCGAAGAAAACCGCCGCGAAGGCGGGGACCCGCACCGCCGCGTTAAGGGCCTGCATGGCCGGGATCGCCACGCGCGGATCGGCCGCGTCGAGCCCCGGCATGGCGATGGCCCAGGCATGGAAGAAGCCGAAGGCGCAGCCCGCCCACAGCACGGCGAGCAGGGCGGCGAGGCCAGGCCCGACGACGGGACGAGCGACGACAGCCATGTCAGGCGCGGCGCCGGCGCGTGAGGTCCCAGCACAGGACGAGGACCGCCGCCGCCGCGATCTGGCCGAGCAGCACCGCCGGCCAGATCTGGGCGATCGCGGGGTCGACCCATTTCTGCGGCCCGAAGGAGAGGAGGGCTGTGAAGGCGCTCGCCACCGAGAGCGCGACGGATACGGCGCCCCGCGCCTCCGCCGCCAGCATGGCCGCCACCGCCAGCGCGATGGAGGCGCCGAGGAACGGGCCCATGGCGAAGAGCGGCGTCGTCGCCGGCGGATGGGGCTGCAGCCCTGCCATCAGGGCCGCGAGCATCACCGCCTGCAGCACGGCCAGGATGGCAAGGAATGTCCTCAGGGGACTGAACGGCATTTACGGCTCCCGTATCGATCTGTACGCTTGACGCGAGAGCCGTATCATCGTGTACGGTTATTGGCAAGGAGCGGGCATGGAGGGCGGAAGGCGGGCGGAGCGCGAGCGGGCGATCGAGGCCGCCGCCTACGAAATCCTGGCCGAGCGCGGCTATGGCGGTACGTCCATGCTCCTCGTCGCCCAGCGGGCCAGGGCGTCCAACGAGACCATGTATCGCTGGTACGGCGACAAGAACGGGCTCTTCGCGGCCATGGTCCGCCGCAACGCGCAGGCCGCCGGCGAGCGGCTGGAGGCGGCGCTCGGCAGCAGCCGCGGCGCCGGGGCGATCCTGCGAGACGTCGCCCCCGTCCTGCTCGGGCTCGTGCTGGGCGAGCGTGCCGTCGCCCTCAACCGCGCCGCGGCCGCCGATCCTACTGGCGATCTGGGACGCATCATCGCGGAAGGCGGGCGCCGGCGGATCGTCCCCCTCATCGCCGAGCTCCTGCGGCGCGAGCGGCCGGACATCGATGGCGAGGCCCTGGCGGAGCTCTTCATCGCCCTCGTCATCGGCGACCAGCAGATCCGGCGCATCGTCGGCGATCTCGGCCCCCCGGACGACGCCGCCATCGCCCGGCGCGTCGCCTGGGCCCTCGACGCCTTCGCCCGCCTGTCGGGTATCGGAGGGGACCGCCCATGAAAGCGCTGATCGTCGTCTGCCATCCGGCCGCGGGCAGCCTCAGCCACGCCCTCGCCGGTGCCGTCCGCGATGCCTGGACGGCAGCCGGCTGCGCCGTCGACTGGCGCGACCTTTACGAGGAGGGCTTCGAGCCGGTCCTCACCGCGGCCGAGGCGCGGGGCGAGCCGACCCGGGACGCCCGGGTCGCCGCGCACCAGGCGGCCCTGCGCGCCTGCGATCTCCTCGCCGTCGTCCATCCCAATTATTGGGGCGGCCCGCCGGCCATGATGAAAGGCTGGATCGACCGGGTCTTCGCCCCCGGCGCCGCCTACGCGTTCGAGAAGGGCATCGACGCGGGCGACGTGCCGGCCGGGCTCCTGCGGGCCCGCGCGGCCCTGGTTCTCAACACCGGCAATACGCCGCCCGAGCGCGAGCGCGGCCATTTCGGCGACCCTCTGGAGCGGATCTGGACCGAGGCGATCCTTCGCTATTGCGGGGTGGCATCGGTCACGCGCCGGCTCTTCGGCGTCGTGGCGACGAGCGATGAAGCCACGCGCCGCGCCTGGCTGGCGGAGGCCGCCGCGCTGGCGCAGGCCGCCGCGCGGGCGCCGGCGCCCGCCGTCCCGTCGCATTGACAAGGCGCCGCGCCTCCCCTTATGTGCCGGCCATGATCGCTGCGCCCGCCCAGAACCGCTATTTTTGGACCACCCTCACATAGCGGTGGCCATCGATCCTCGTCGTTGAAGCTGCCGCCTCCGGGCCGGCACCCTTCGCGAGCAAAGGTTCCCCGGCCAGGGCGGCCCCGGTCGGAGAGCCGAACATGAAGACCACCCAGACGAATTCCGGCAGCGCCGGCTGGACGCCCGACAGCTGGCGGGCAAAGCCCGTGGCGCAGGTACCGGAATATCCGGACGCGGCCGCGCTCGGCGCCGTGGAGCAGCAGCTCGCCGGCTTCCCGCCGCTGGTTTTTGCAGGCGAGGCGCGCAAGCTGAAGAAGGCCCTCGCCAAGGTCCAGGCGGGCGATGCCTTCCTGCTCCAGGGCGGCGATTGCGCCGAGAGCTTCGGCGAGCATTCGGCCGACAATATCCGCGATTTCTTCCGTCTGTTCCTCCAGATGGCGGTGGTCCTGACCTTCGCCGGCTCCTCGCCGGTGGTGAAGGTCGGACGCGTCGCCGGCCAGTTCGCCAAGCCGCGCTCGGCCCCGACCGAGACGGTCGACGGCGTCGAGCTGCCGAGCTACCGCGGCGACATCGTCAACGATATCGGCTTCACCCCCGAAGCGCGCATCCCCGATCCGCGCCGCCAGCTCATGGCGTACCGCCAGTCGGCGGCCACGCTGAACCTGATCCGCGCCTTCGCCACCGGCGGCTACGCCAATCTCGACAACGCCCATCGCTGGATGCTGGGTTTCGTGAAGGACAGCCCCCAGAGCGGGCGATATCAGGAGCTCGCGGACCGCATCACCGAGGCGCTCGACTTCATGCGCGCCTGCGGCATCGACCCGGAAGTGCATCCGGAGATGCGCACCACGGATTTCTACACCAGCCACGAGGCGCTGCTGCTCGGCTACGAGCAGGCCATGACCCGCGTCGATTCCACGACCGGCGACTGGTATGCCACGTCCGGGCACATGCTCTGGATCGGCGACCGTACCCGCCAGCCCGACCATGCCCATGTCGAGTATTTCCGCGGCATCAAGAACCCGATCGGCCTGAAATGCGGCCCGTCGCTCACGCCGGACGGCCTCATCCGTCTCATCGACATGCTGAACCCGGACGACGAGCCGGGCCGCCTGACCCTGATCGCGCGCTTCGGCGCCGGCAAGGTCGGCGAGCACCTGCCGGGCCTGGTCCGCGCCGTGGAACGGGAAGGGCGAACCGTGCTCTGGTCCTGCGATCCCATGCACGGCAACACGATCAAGGCGGGGTCCGGCTACAAGACCCGGCCGTTCGAGCAGATCATGAGCGAGGTGAAGGACTTCTTCGCCGTCCACGAGGCCGAAGGGACGAAGGCCGGCGGCATCCACCTGGAGATGACCGGCAAGAACGTCACGGAGTGCACGGGCGGCGCCCGCGCCATTTCCGACGACGACCTCGCCGACCGCTACCACACCTATTGCGACCCGCGCCTCAACGCCGAGCAGGCCATCGAGATGGCCTTCCTCGTCGCCGAGCTCCTCAAGCGCTCCCGCGCCGGTCGCGAACGTCCTGCCGCCGCGGCGGAATAGGCGCACGGACCGCCGGGCCAACGGGGCGGTTCCTTCGCATCCGCCCCGATCCCGCCACGATCCGTTCAGAATAAATACAGGGACGGCGCGCTAGGATGCGTCCATCGATACATCGGTTCCGCGAGGAACCGGCCTGTCCAGGAGGAGCGACGATGTTCGCCATGAAGTCCCGTTTCGGCCGCAGCGTCGCGATCGTGCTCGCGACGTCCACGCTGGCCCTCACCGCCGGCGCGGCCTTCTCGCCGGCCGAAGCCCAGTACCGGCGCCACTATTATCGCGGCGGCAATGCCGGCGCGGCCGCTGCCGTCGGCATCATCGGCGGCCTGGCCGCCGGCGCGCTGATCGCGGGTGCCGCCCGCCCGGCCTATGCCGCCCCGCGCGTCTATGACGTCGGCCCGGCCTATCCGGCCGCGCCCGTCTATGCCGAGGAATATTACGAGCCGGTCTGCCACTGGGAGCGCCGCTCCGTCTGGGTCGGTCCGAACACCTACCAGGTGCGCCGTGTGAAGGTGTGCGAGTAAGTCTCGCCCGCCGCGCGGACCAGAAAAAGAAGACGGCCGGTCCCGAAAGGACCGGCCGTTCTGATTCCGGGCAGGGCAGCGGGCGGGCCGCCGCTCCCGGTCGGGCTCAGAGGTAGCCCATGAAGAACAGGATCAGGATGATCGGCAGGGGAATGCCGATGAGCCACAGAAGTCCGCCTTTCAGCATCGTCAACCTCCATTGAACGGTTGGATCGACAACGGCGGGAGCGGAGCGGTGTTCCCGCCCGCCGAAGCAGCGGGCCCGTTGAAGCGCTCGCCCGCGCGGGCTAAATCCTTCCCATGGCAGCCCGTCCGGATCGCCTGCGCATCGCGCTGGCGCAGCTCAACCCCACCCTCGGCGACGTCGCCGGCAACCTCGCCAAGGCCCGCGCCGCGCAGGCGGAGGCCGCGGCCCAGGGTGCGGACCTCGTCATGCTGCCCGAGCTCTTCCTGGCGGGCTATCCCCCCGAGGACCTCGTCCTGAAACCCGCCTTCCAGGACGCCTGCCGCCAGGCCTGCGAGACGCTGGCGCAGGATACCGGCCCCGGCCGCCCGGCCATCCTGGTCGGCCTGCCCTGGCTCGGCGAGGCGGGGCTCCACAACGCCTATGCGCTCCTCGACAATGGCAGGGTCGAGGCCCTGCGCTTCAAGGTGGACCTGCCCAATTACGGCGTCTTCGACGAGAAGCGGGTCTTCGTGCCGGGCCCCATGCCGGGGCCGGTGGACTTCCGCGGCATCCGCCTCGGCCTGCCGGTCTGCGAGGACATCTGGGCGGGCGACGTCATCGAATGCCTGGCCGAGACCGGGGCCGAGATCCTGCTCGTCCCCAACGGCTCGCCCTATTGGCGCGGCAAGACCGACGAGCGCTTCTCCATCGCCACCGCCCGCGTCGTGGAAAGCGGGCTGCCGCTCGTCTATCTCAACCAGGTCTGCGGCCAGGACGAGCTCGTCTTCGACGGCGCGTCCTTCGTCCTCAATGCCGATCTCGGCCTCGCGCTGCAGATGCCGGCTTTCGCCGAGACCGTGGTGACCTGCGAATGGTTCCGCGACGGCGACCGCTGGCGCTGCGCCGCCGGCGAGATCGCGGACATCCCGGAGGGCGACGAGGCGGATTATGCCGCCTGCGTCCTCGGCCTGCGCGACTATGTCGACAAGAACCGTTTCCCGGGCGTCGTGCTCGGCCTGTCGGGCGGCATCGATTCCGCCATCTGCGCGGCGATGGCGGTGGATGCCCTGGGGCCGGATCGCGTCCATTGCATCATGCTGCCCTATCGCTACACCTCGCAGGACAGCCTCGCCGATGCCCGCGCCTGCGCCGAGGCGCTGGGCGTGCGCTACGACGTGGTGCCGATCGCCGGACCGGTGGAAGGATTCGAGGCGGCGCTCTCCCCGCTCTTCGAGGGCGCCGGCCGGGACATCACCGAGGAGAACCTGCAGAGCCGCGCCCGCGGCACGATCCTCATGTCGGTCTCCAACAAGTTCGGCCCCATGGTCGTCACCACGGGCAACAAGTCCGAGATGTCGGTCGGCTACGCCACGCTCTACGGCGACATGAATGGCGGCTTCAACCCGATCAAGGACCTCTACAAGACCGAGGTCTATCGCCTCTCGGCCCTGCGCAACCGGTGGAAGCCCGCCGGCGCGCTGGGGCCGCACGGCGCCGTCATCCCCGAGCGCATCCTGACCAAGGCGCCGACGGCGGAGCTGCGCGAGAACCAGACCGACCAGGACAGCCTGCCCCCCTACGACGTGCTGGACGACATCCTGGAATGTCTCGTGGAACGGGAGATGCGCGTCACCGAGGTCGTCGCCCGCGGCCACGACCTTGCCACCGTGCGCAAGGTGGAGCGGCTGCTCTATCTCGCCGAATACAAGCGCCGCCAATCGGCGCCGGGGGTGAAGGTCACCCGCAAATATTTCGGCCGCGACCGGCGCTATCCGATCGTCAACCGCTTCCGCGATTCCGGCTGACGCTCAGAAATCGTCGAATTCCAGTTCGCGGCACGTATAGCCGACGAAGCATTGCGGGTTGTCCCGCGTCGGCACCCAGGCGGGCCGCACGCTTTCCGTCGCCGCGCAGAAGCCGCGATGCACGACGTAGCGGTCATAGGTGAACTGCCCGGTGCCGAGCACGACCGCCCCGCGCGATCGCACGAGGTTCTGCGCCTGGTCGCAGACCATCGCCTGGGACGAGGGCCTGGCCTGGGCCAGGGCCGCGCCGGGCATGGAGAGGCCGGCCAGGCCGGCGATCACGAGGGTCAGGGCGTTGCGGCGCATCGGTCGATCCGTTGGAGCGCGGCCGGAGGGCCGCCGTCTGCTCCAAGGATGTAACGCGTCCGCCGGCGGTGGAAAGCCTGGCCACGGGCGCCTTGCGCTCACGAGGCGGTGAGTTTTCAGGCCGGGACGGGCGGCGCCGGCCGGGGCGGGATCCGGAAGACGGCGGGGCGACTGAACAGGAAGGCGAGCGGCGTATGCCGGACCACCCGCTCCGCCACCAGCGGCGCCACCACGGCGGCGGCGGTGATCGCGGCGGCTGTCCAGCCGACATCCAGCTCCAGGCCCGAGCGGGCGGCGAGGATGCGCAGGACCGCCATGGGCAGGAAGAAGGCGAGGTAGATCGCGATGGAATGGCGCCCGCAATAGGCGAGCGGTCCTTCCGCGCCGGCGCGGGTCAGGAGCGCGGCCAATGTGACGATCGCGGCCGCCCCGGCAAGGCCGAGGGCGAGGCTGACGCCAGGCAGTTCCGCATAGGTCGGCGCATGGGAAAGGCCGGTCGCGTTGAGCGCCAGGACGCCGTTGACGAACCCCCAGGCGACGAGGCCGGCGATCGCCAGGACGGGCCGGTCGGCCGCCGCTTTCGCCAGCGCGAAGACGTGGCCGGCATAGAGATAGCCGACGACGAAATAGAACCAGCGCGCCGCGAACTCGTCGACGAGGACGTGGCCGGTATGGATCGGCAGGCTCTCCAGGATCGCCGCGGCGGCCACCAGCATCCAGGCGGGCAGGCCGCGCAGCAGCTTGGTCACGACGGAGAAGACCGCCAGCAGGTAGATGAACCACAACGTGCCGAAGGGCTCGACCAGCGAATGGGCGAGATGGGCCGCAAAGCCCGCCGGGCTCCCGCCGGAGACCGAGCCGTATTTCAGCGCCGACTGGATGACGAGCCACAGCACGTAGAAATAGGCGAAATGCACGACGCGCTTGTCGGCGAAGGTGCGCCAGTCCCGGTCGATGACGCGGGAGAGGAAGAGCCCCGAGACCAGGAAGAAGTCCGGCATCCGGAACGGCTTGGAGAACGCGACGACCGCGTGCATCCAGCCCTCGCGGCCGAGATCCTCGCCGAGGCCCAGCGTCGTATGCATCATCACGACGAGGATGATGCAGATGCCCTTGGCCGCATCGACCCAGTCGTAGCGCGGAGCTCCGGCCGCCTGTGCCATCGTGGTCCTCTCGTCCTGAAGCGGGACAGGCTGTCCCGCGCCGGCACGGCACGGGGTTGTCCCGCAAGGTCATGGACCGGAAGTGGCAAAGATCGTGCTAACGCCGCTTCACGAACCCGTCAGGTGGCGGGCCGCGGCTCGGCACCCGCGGCGGCCTCCTCGCGGCGTGCCTCTTCGGCCGCCCGCGCTTCCGCCGCCAGCGTGTCGGAGCGCAGAAGGATGCACAGGAGGACGACAGGGATGCCGATCAGCGCCGTGCCGACGAAGAACGGCGCGTAGCCGAACGCGTCCACCGCGATCCCCGACGTGCCTCCGACCAGCTTGCCCGGCAGGGCATAGAGGGAGGACAGGAGCGCGTATTGCGTCGCCGCGAAGGAGGCCGAGGTCAGGCTCGACATGTAGGCGATGAGGGCCGTGCCGGCGAAGTTGCCCGAGAAGTTGTCGATGCTGATGGCGAGCGTCAGCACCTCCAGCCGCGGGCCGGCCTGGGACAGGACCGCGAACATCACGTTGGAGCCCGCCGCGATGGCGGCACCGATCACCAGCGTCCACCACAGGCCGATCCTGGAGACGGCGATCCCGCCGGCGATGGCGCCCAGGATGCCGACCCATACCCCGTAGAGCTTGGAGACGTTGGCGATGTCGATCTTGGAGAACCCCGTGTCGATGTAGAGCGGGTTCGCCATCACGCCGGCGACGAAGTCGGGGAGCCGGTAGAGCGCGACCATCAGCAGGATGGCGACGGTCAGCGTGCCCTTGCGGCGCAGGAGGTCGGCGAAGGGCTCCACCACGGCCTGCTGGACGCCGAGCCGCTCGCGCTTCGTCGTCTCGCCCGGCAGGAGCGCGAGGAGCGAGGCGCCGATGCCGATCGTCATCAGCCCCGCCATGGCGAGATACGCCGCGCGCCAGCTCACCAACTCGGCGATGTAGAGCGCCCCGGCGCCGGACGCGATCAGCGCGAAGCGATAGCCGAGCTGGTAGGCCGCGGACATGAGGCCCTGCCGGCTGGCGGGCGCCGCGTCGATGCGCCAGCCGTCGATGACGACGTCCTGCGTCGCGCTGAAGAAGGCGGTCATGAGCGCGCAGATCACCATGGGCATCAGCGCGGTCTTCGGGTCGCCGAGGGCGAGGCCGGTCAGGCCGGCGGCGACGCCGAACTGAGCCAGGATCATCCAGCCGCGCCGGCGCCCGAACAGCCGCCCCAGCACCGGCGGGTCGACCGCGTCGATCACCGGCGCCCACAGGAACTTGAACGCATAGGCGAGGCCGACATAGCTCAGGAGGCCGATCTCGGTGCGGCTGATCCCGGCCTCGCGCAGCCAGGCCGACAGCGTCCCGAACACCAGCAGGAACGGCAGCCCGGCGCTGAAGCCGAGCAGCAGCATCACGGCCAGCCGGCCGTCGGAAAGGACGTCGCGGACGGACAGGCGCTGGGCCGCCACGGGCATTCTCCTCGCAACGCGTCGCTTGGGGCTCCGCTCCGAATCGGACCGGCCGTCACCCCGCCGCATCAAGGCGTACCGCAAGCCGCGCCGCGACGCCAAACCGGGAGCCGCCGGCCGGAGCCGCCGCCATATCCCTCGTTGCCGAGCGCGGCCGGATCGGCTATCCAGCCAGCCACGGCAAGCACCCGTAGCTCAGCTGGATAGAGCGTTGCCCTCCGAAGGCAAAGGTCACACGTTCGAATCGTGTCGGGTGCGCCAGCCGTCCCGCCCTGCGGCCGGCATGGCCGTGCGGCCGCCATGGGTGATGGCCGGCGGCGCGGCGGCCTGACCCCGTGCCCAGCGCCCGCTCGATCCTCGCACCCTCCATCCTGCTGCTCGCCGTCGGGTTCTCGGCGCTGCTCGGCATCGTCGCGATGACGTTCTGGCTCGGCGAGCGGTCGCAGGCCGTGTTCCAGGAGGTGATCGCCGCGCGCGACGCGCGCACCGCAACGGTGGAGCTGCGCAGCGCGCTCGTCTCCGCCGAAACGAGCCAGCGCGGCTACCTGCTCACCGGCAACCAGATCTATCTCGCCCCGCTCGCGACCTCGCGGGCACGCATTTCGGACGAGCTGGAAAAGGTCGCGTCGGCTTTCGCCGCCGAGGCCCGGCTGCAGCCTGCCCTGGCGCGCCTGCGCGCCATCGTGCGGGAGAAGCTGGAGGAGACGGACCGGACCATCGCGCTCAAGCGCGAGGGCCAGGACGAGGAGGCCGCCGCCATCGTCCGCACCAATCGCGGCAAGGCCCTGACCGACGAGGCCAACGTCTTCCTCACCGGCATGATCCGCTCGGTGGATGCGCGCCTCATCGCCGCCGTCGCCGACCAGACGCGGATCGCCGACCTCCTGCGCCAGGCGACGCTCGCCGGTTTCGCCCTCATCGTCGCGGTGGTCGGCCTCGTGGCCTGGATCGTCGTGCGCTACACCCGCGCGCTCCAGGCGGCGAACCGCGAGGTGCTCGCCTTCAACGAGACGCTGGAACAGCGGGTCCGCGACCGGACGGCGGACCTCGCCCGCGCCAACGACGAGATCCAGCGCTTCGCCTACATCGTCACCCACGACCTGCGGGCGCCGCTGGTCAACATCATGGGCTTCACCGGCGAGGTGGAGAGCGGCATCGCGTCCCTGCGCAAGGCGATGGACGACGCGGCCGCGGGCCGGGGCGACGCTGCGTCCACCCTCGAGGCGCGCGCCGCTCTCGACGCCGACCTGCCGGAAGCCATCGGCTTCATCCGCTCCTCCACGCGCAAGATGGACGGGCTCATCAGCGCCATCCTCAAGCTCTCGCGGGAGGGCCGCCGCCGGCTGCGGCCCGAGCCGATCCTGCTGAAGGAATCGGTGGAGGCCGCCCTCGCGGCCCTGCGCCACCAGCTGGAGGAGGCGGACGGCGAGGCGACGGTCACCATCGCCGGCGACGGCATCGTCTCCGACCGGATGGCGCTGGACCAGGTGCTCGGCAACCTCCTGGACAATGCCGTGAAGTACCGCGTGCGCGGCCGCCCCCTGCGCATCGCGGTCACCGTCGCGCCGCTCGATGACGGGCATGTCGAGATCGCCATCGCCGACAATGGCCGCGGCATCGCGGAGGGCGACCACGAGCGGGTATTCGAGCCGTTCCGCCGCGCCGGGATCATCGACACGCCGGGGGAGGGGATCGGCCTCACCCACGTGCGCACCATCGTCCGCAATCTCGGTGGCGATATCGCGCTGACCTCTGCTATGGACGTCGGTACGACGTTCCGTATCGTCCTGCCCCGCAGGCTGGACGTCGCCGAAGGCCCCGCCGCATGAACCAGCCTTTCGCCCCCGTGACGATCGCGATGATCGAGGACGACGAGGGGCATGCGAGGCTCATCGAGAAGAACATCCGCCGCGCCGGGATCAGCAACGAGATCGTGCCGCTGAAGGACGGGGCGAGCGCGCTCGCCTTCCTGCTCGGCCCGGACGGCTCGGGCGAGGTCAATGTCGGCCGGCGTCTGCTCATCCTGCTCGACCTGAACCTGCCGGACATGACGGGGGTGGACATCCTGGCCAAGGTGAAGGCCAACGCCCACCTGAAGCGCACGCCCGTCGTCGTGCTGACGACCACCGACGACAGCCGCGAGATCAAGACCTGCTACGATCTCGGCGCCAACGTCTATGTCATCAAGCCGCTGGACTATGACGGCTTCGCCGACGCGATCCGCAAGCTCGGCCTCTTCTTCTCCGTCGTTCAGGTTTCCGAGAACGACTGAGCCGATGAGTTCCGCGCCGATCCGTGTCCTCTACGTCGACGACGACCTGGCGCTCGTGCGCCTCGTCCAGAAGACGCTCGCGCGCCGCAACATCGCCGTAGAGCCGATCGCCGATCCGGCCGAGGCGGTGGCCCGCGTCGCGGCCGGCGGCGCCGACATCGTCGCGCTCGACCATTATCTCTCCGACACGACGGGGCTGGAACTCCTGAAGGCCTTCGTCGCGCTGGAGAACCCGCCGCCCGTCATCTACGTCACCGGCTCCTCCGAGATGAGCGTCGCGGTCGCCGCCCTGAAGATCGGCGCCGTCGATTTCGTGCCCAAGACCGTGGGCGACGATTTCCTCGTCCTGCTCGGCTCCTCCATCGAGCAGGCGGTGGAGAAGGCGCGGCTCATGGCGGAGAAGGAGGCGGCCCAGCGCGAGGTCGCCCGCGCCCGCGACCGGGCCGAGCTGCTGCTCGCCGAGGTCAATCACCGCGTCGCCAACAGCCTCGCGCTCGCCGCCTCCATGGTGCAGCTCCAGGCCAAGGGCACGACCAGCGAGGAGGCGCGTCACGCCTTGCAGGAGACGCAGGCGCGCATCACCGCCATCGCCCTCGTCCACCAGCGGCTCTACACGTCGGGAGACGTGCGGCAGGTGGCGCTCGACGAATATCTGGCGGGCCTCCTCGACCATCTGGCGGCCATGATGCGGTCCGAGGGCTACGGCGCCGCGCTCGTGCGCTCGCTGGAGCCCATCGCCTTGATGACCGATGCCAGCGTCAATCTCGGCATCGTCGTCACCGAATGGGTCGTGAACGCCTTCAAATACGCCTATCCGAACGGTGCCGGCGAGATCCGCGTGCGGCTCGCCCGCCGGGCCGACGGACAGGTCGAGCTCAGCGTGGAGGATGACGGCGTCGGTCGCGGCGCCGGCGTCGCCAACGGCACCGGCCTCGGGACGCGCATCGTCAAGGCGGTGGCGGCGACGCTGCGGGCGGAGGTCGCCTATCTCGCCGGCAATCCCGGCACGATCGCGCGGCTGATCTTCCCGCTTCAGGAAAGGGCGACGCCATGAGACGGGTGGTACGGACCGGGACCGGAAAGGGTATCCGGCGCTTCGGCGCGGCCTTCGCGCTCGCAGCGATGATGGCGGCCTCCGGCGCGGCCGCGCAGGACGGTCCGCCCGGCATCACGCGGCCCGTCGTCCTGCCGCCTTTCGACCGCAACGCGCCGGCCTGCACGCGGCCGCCGGGCCTGGAGAAGGTCCTCGCCTTCGCCCAGGACAACGAGCGCGACTTCATGCGCGGCGTCTCCTACGGCCTGCGCCGCGCGGCGGAGAAGCGGGGGCTCGCCTACAAGGTCGAGCTCGCGGGCAACGACGCTGGCCGGATGGTCGAGCAATTGCGGGCGCTGCTCGCGGCGCGCACCGGCGCCGTCGTCATCGCCCCGGTGGATTCCGTCGCTTCGGCGCCGCGCCTGCGCGAACTGATCTGGAGCGGCGCCTATGTCGGCACGGTCGTGCCGCCGCCCGCCGTCTCGCTCCTCAACGCGCCGCAATATCTGACCGGCAAGGCGCTCGGCGACGCCGCGGCGGACTATATCCGCACCCGCCTCGGCGGACGGGCGAGCGTCGTCCTCCTCACCCATGACAGCCTGGAATTCCTGGCGCCGCGCTTCACCGCCATGCGCGACGCGCTGCGCGAGCTGCCCGGCGTCACCATCGTCGCCGACATATCCCCCGTCACCGTCGACAAGGCGGGCGGCTTCGCCATGATGCAGACCATCCTCCTCGCCAACCCGGACGTCGACGTCGTCCTCGGCGCCGACACGGTTGTCCTCGGCGCGCTCGATGCGGCGCGCGCGGCAGGCCGCGCCCGCCCGGACCAGTTCTTCGGCGGCATCGACGGCGAGCCGGAGGCCGTCGCCGAACTGAAGGCCAAAGGATCGCCCTACAAGGCGAGCGTGGCGCTGGCCTCCCCGGTCTTCGGCTATGCGATGGGCCAGCACGCCGCCGACTGGCTGGAGGGCAAGTCGATCCCGCAGGCCATGGACATCCTGCCGCGCACGCTCACCGCCGAGACGATCGCGCAATACGAGCGCGATCTGGTTGAGCCGGACGGCGTCTATGCCGATCCGCGCCGGCGCGACGCCTACCTGAAGATGTACGGCAACATCTGCTACGACACCCGCGACCGCTACATCGCCTTCCCCTGGTCGTCGGAAGCCCGCCAGCCCTGAGGGCGCGTCCTCACTCCGCGTCGTAGACGCAGCGGAAGCCGACATAGAGCGCGTAGAAGTCCGCCGCCTTCCATTGCGGCGCCCCGGCGCGCGTCTGGTCGGGGCCGTACCACCAGGAGCCGCCGGCGGTGAGGGCGTCGTCGCCCCGCCGGTCCGCCAGCCATTCCCAGACATTGCCGCCCATGTCGTTGAGGCCGTTGATTCCGGGCTTCGTCGTGCCCACCGCCACATGGGCGCGGCGGTTGTTGTTCATGCCCTCCGGCCGGTCGCCCACGGGATAGGGATAGGTGCGGCCCCGGACGAAGCCGTCCGCCGGTTCGGCCCGCTGCTCGGTGAAGGCGGCCTCGGTCCATTCCGCCCGCGTCGGCAGCCGACCGCCGGCCGCCGCGCAAAAGCGGGAGGCCTCGTGCCAGGTCACGTGGACCGCCGGCTCGTCGTCGGCGCCGGGCTGCCCCTGCGGACGCTCATAGGTCCAGCCCCGCCGCCGCGTCCAGCCGGCCGCGAATTCGAAGCCGCCGCCGTCCCGCTCCGCCGCGCTGGTCAGGCCCGAGGCGCGGGCGAAGGCGCGGAACCGGCCGATCGTCACCTCGGTCCGGTCGATGGCGATCCTGCCCACCCGCACCCGCTCGGCGGCGTCGGCCGCCATCGGCAGGCCGGCTGTCAGGATGGCGGCGAACAGGGCCGCGGTAACGGATGATGACGAACGCATGGCATGTCCCTTCCCGTCTCGTGATAGCGCCAGCCCGGGCCGGCCGCCACAAGCCGGCGGACGGCTGGGCGTCCGCCGGCATCTGTCCTGCAGGGCCTCCGGACGTTACGTGAGCCGCTGGCGCAGCTGTGCCTGCGCGCGCCGGATGATGCCCTGGTACTGGGCCTGCTTGTCCGGATACCAGGGCAGGGAGGAGAGGGTGTTGAACCCGGCAATGCCCTCCATGTGCCGCACCATCCGCTGGCGCATCGCCTGGTCGGGCAGCGGCCCGCGCAGCGTCGCCACGTTCTCCACAGCATGGGCCGGGTTGGAGGTCCCGGTCAGGACGGTGGTCACGGCCGGGTTGGACATGACCCACTTGATGAAGAACTGCGCCCAGGTCGTGGCGCCGAATTCCCGCGCGAAATCCGGCACCGGCTGGTTGCCGACCACCTTGTGCAGGCGGCCCTTCTCCAGCGCCATGTTGACGAAGACGCCGACGCCCTTGTCGGCGGCCGCCTTCAGCAGCCGGTCCTCGGCGCCCCGGTTGAAGATCGAGTAATTGACCTGCACGAAGTCGAGCTGGTCCCGCTCCACCAGGTCCGCCAGGATCGGGTGATAGGGGTTCTCGTGGTGGGACGCGCCGACATAGCGGATGCGGCCCTCCTTCTTCCACGCGCGCAGGATTGGCAGCGCCACGTCCACGTTGACGAGGCTGTGGCAGAACATCAGCTCCATGCGCGAGCGCCAGAGCCGCGTCAGCGACTGCTCGAAGCTCTGCAGCGCGTGGCTCTCGTCGGCCAGGAAGTCGCCGGTCGACCAGATCTTGTTGCTGATGAAGACCCTGTCCGTCGCGCCGAAGGCGCTCAGGAACGCGCCGGTCGAGACCTCCCCGGTCCCGTACAGCGGGGACGTGTCGACGACGCCGACGCCGGCATCGAGATAGGTCTTGGTGATGTCCCGCAGATGGTCGCGGTTGGCGCCGGGGAGGAGGTCGAAGGTCAGGAACGTGCCGAGGCCGAGGGCGGTCAGCGCGTCCTGCGCCTTGCCGGGCCTGCGGATGATGACGGGCCGCGGATCGGCCGCCGGGCCGCTCTGCGCCTGCGCCGTCTGCGCTCCGCCGATCCCGCCCGTGGCGGAGGCGATGGCGCCGGCGGCGGCCGCGCCGAGGATCGTGCGGCGGTTGGCTGTGGGTCCCTCATGGGGCTGACGAGGCATGTTTGGCTCCTGGCTCATGGGTCGCGCCCTGGGCGGCTCGAACCGGCCCCCCGCGGCGCTGCCGGGAACCTATGGGCGGGCAGGGAGGGCGTCGCGCGGCTTCCTGACCGGATTGCCGCGATCGTGACCCAACCTGCGCGCCGGCTTTGCTAGGTTCGCCGCCGCTGCAACGGAAGGAACCGCCTTGTCTGCCACTTCGACGTTTCCGGCCCGGTTGACCTCCCAGCCGGAAGGCCTGCGGCGCTGCGGCTGGGAGGGCGGCGCCTTCACCACGGCCTACCGGCCGCCGACGCGGCTGGTGGAGGGCGAGATCCGCTCCCCCAGCCATCTCGTCATGGCGACCCTGCGCGGCGGCGCGGACCGGCACGAGATACGCACCGACGAAGGCCACCGCTATGACGGGCCGGACCGGCCGGGCACGATCTCGTTCCTGCCGGCCGGCTGCGCGCGCAGCCTGCGCCTGCACGGCGTCGAATGGCGCTGGGCGACGATCTCCCTCGGCGCGGACTGGGACGGCGCGGCCGTCCTGCGCGGGCTGCGGCCCTTCAGCGGCGTCGAGGACGGCTTCGTGCAGGGCCTCCTCGCCGAATTCGAGCGGCTCGACGCCCTTGACGGCGGCCTCGACAGCGTCTGGCGCGACAGCATGCTGGCGGCGCTCATGGCCTATATCGGCCGGCGCTATGGCGGCGCCTCCGCCCCGGCGCCGGGACGCGCGGCGCTGGCGCCCTGGCAGGTGCGACGCGTCGACGAGATGATCGCGGACCAGATGTCCGGCGAACTGCGCATCGCCGATCTCGCCGCCGCCTGCGGCCTGTCGGAGGGCCACTTCCATCGCGCCTTCCGCGCCGCGACGGGCTCGACGCCGCTCCAGCACGTCAATGCGCGCCGGGTCGACGCGGCCCGGCAATGGCTCGTCCGCACCGACCTCTCCGTCGGCACGATCGCCTTCAAGGTCGGCTTCGTCAGCGCCAGCCATTTCGCCCGGATCTTCCGGCAGGCGACGGGCCGCGCCCCGCTCGCCTTCCGCCGCGCCTACAAGGTGCGCTGACCGCCGCTTCGGAGGGGCGCCAGAGGAGCCGTCCCGGGAGCCTTCCATGCCGATGCCGAACGAATATCAGCACGCCTGCGAGGATTTCGACCGCTTCCTGACGCGGGCGCGGGATGAGGCCGGGCTCGCCACCCGGAACCAGACCTACACGATGGTTGAGGGCGTTCTCGTCGTCTTCCGGCGCCGGCTGACGATGGCGCAGGCCATCGCCTTCGCCGGGGCCCTGCCGCCCATGCTGCGGGCGCTGTTCGTCGCCGACTGGCACATCGGCGAGCCGGTCCGGCCTTTCGCCGACCGGGCTGCCCTGACGCGAGAGGTGCAGGCGCTGCGCCGGCACCATAATTTCGCGCCAGAGAACGCCATCGCGGCGGTGGCGGCCGCACTCTGGCACGTCGCCGACCGGCCGCGGCTCCAGGCCTGCCTCGCCGCCCTGCCGCCGGAAGCGGCCGCCTTCTGGGCCGCCGACGAAGGGGGCTGACCGGCAGCCGAACATCAATCGTCTCCGGCGGCGCTTGGTGTATGCTCGGCACCATGATGCGCGCCGTCACCCTTCTCGTTCTTGCGCTATGCGTCGCCCCGGCGGCCGCGTGGGCGCAGGCGCAGACCGTGCTGACCGTGGTGACGTCCTTCCCCGCCGGCTTCTACGAGCCGGTCCAGGAAGCCTTCGAGAAGGCCCGGCCGGACATCCGCCTGCGCATCGTCAACCGCAAGACCACCTCCGCCGTCTCCACGATCCTGGACCGCAGCCGCGAGCAGGCGGACATCTTCTGGGCCTCCTCGCCGGACGCTTTCGAGGCCCTGGCCCGGGCCGGCCGGCTGGAGCGCCTGCCGGCGGGGTTCCCGCGCGGCCGGCAGATCGGGCTCCAGCCCATCGACGATCCGGCCGGCCGCTATGCCGGTTTCGCCATTTCCGGCTACGGCATCGTCTGGCACGCCGATTATCTGGCCGAGCGGGGCCTCAAGCCGCCGGAATCCATCGTCGCCCTCGGCGATCCCGCCTATCGCGGCCATATTGTCATGACGACGCCCTCGCGCTCGGGCACCACCCATCTCATGGTGGAGACCGTGCTCCAGCAGGCCGGCTGGGAGAAGGGCTGGGCCACCTGGATGGAGATCGGCGGCAACCTCGCCACCATCGTCGCCCGGTCCTACGGCGTCAGCGCGGCCGTGGCCCAGAAGCGCGTGGGCATCGGCCTGTCCATCGACTTCCTGGGCCGCACCCGCGATCCCGATGCCCCGGTCCGCTTCGCCTATCCGGCCGAGAACGTCTTCCTGCCCGCGAGCGTCGCCATCGTGGAGGGCGCGCGGAACCGCCCGGCGGCGGAGGCTTTCATCCGCTATCTCGTCTCGCAGGAGGGGCAGCGGCTGCTCACGGCCCCGCGCGTCGGTCGCCTGCCGATCGACCCGGAGGCCTATCCGGACGCGCCTTCGGCGGGGAACCCCTACGCCCTCGTCGCCGGCGGCCAGTCCGCCGCCACCTTCGATGCGGCCCTGTCGGCGCAGCGCTACGAGCTTCTCAACCTCCTCTTCGACGAGGCGATCACCTTCCGCCTGCCGGCCCTGCAGGAGACCTGGGCCCAGCTCCACGGGCTGGAGGATGCCGCCGCGAGCCGGGCGGACGCATCCGCCCTCGTCGCCGAGGCCCGGCGGCTTCTCGGCGCCGTGCCGGTCACCGAGAGCGACACCCGCGATCCCGCCTTCAACGAGGATCTGCGGCGCGTGCCCTGGGGGGTCGCCCCGTCCCTGCGCCAGGCCGCCCTGGTCGCCACCTGGCGCGCCTTCCTCGACGACAACCTGGCACGGGCCCGCGACAAGCTCGACGCGGCGCAGGCGCTGCTGCGCCAGCCGGCCGGAGCGCGCCCGTGAAGGCCGACGCGAAACCGGCGGAGATCGATGCCGCCGGGAGCGGCGGCGCCGGACGCGTCGTGACGCCCTCGGCCCCGGCGGTGCGCTTCGGCATCGCCTGGCGCCTGAGCCTCGCCTTTCTGGGCGTCGGCGCGCTCAGCGTCGTCGCCTGCATCGTCGGCTGGCTGTCCTATGCGCGCCTGTCGGACAACCTGGCGAGCATCAACGACGTGCACCTGCCCTCCGTCGCGCTGTCGGCGCGGCTCGCCGAGCAGGGCGGGGCGATCATCGCCACCGCTCCGGTCCTGGCGCTGGCGCGCACCTCCGAGGAATACGAGGAGGCCAAGAAGGGCCTGGACGGCAGGCTCGCCGCCATGCGCGTCGTCCTCGGCGAAATCGCCGCCGCGCGCCCCGGCTGGCTTCCGGAAGCCAACCTCGCGGTCAATGTCGACGCCATCGCCCGCAACCTCGCCTCCCTCGACGCCGCCGTGCGCGAGCGCCTGGCGCTGGAGCGCCGGAACCGCGAGATGGTCGCGCAACTGCGCTGGCTCCATGCCGACCTCATCGAGGAGGTGGAGCCCCTCATCGAGGACAGCCGCTTCGCCATCCGCACCATGCTGGCGGCGGCCGAGCGCCCCGGCGCGGCCGCGGCCGCCGAGCCGCAGGACATGGAGCGGCTGCGCCAGGAAATCCGCAAGACGGAGGCGATGACGGCCCTGAACGCCCAGGCCAACCTCGCGGTCGGCCTCGTCAACCGCGTCGCCACGTTGACGACTCTCGAAGACCTCGCCCAGACGATGCACTTCCTGTCGGAGGTGGCCGATACGATCGAGCCGCAGCTCACCGCGCTCGCGACCTTCTCCGACGCGGTGACGCTCCGGCAGGTGCTGCGCCGGCTCATCGAGCTCTCCTCCATCGAGGGCGGCGTGCCCGGTATCCGGCGCGGCGAGATCATTGCCGCCAACGAAAGCCGCCGGCTGCTCGCTCAGAACCGCGACCTCGTCTCCAGCCTGGACGGCGCCATCGCCGCCTATGTGCGCGATGCCAATGTCGCGGCGGCGCGGGCGGCGGACCAGTCCGCCGCGGCCATCGCGGTCGGGCGCAACGTGCTTCTCGCCGTGGCCGCGATCTCGGTCCTGGCGGCCTTGCTGGTCGGCGTCCTCTACGTCCAGCGCAACCTCGTCTCGCGCATCGTCACGCTGGCGGGCACGGCGCGGGCGCTGGAGGCGGGCGATCTCCACGCCCCGATTCCCCTCGGCGGGCAGGACGAGCTCGCCGACATGGCCCATGCGCTCAAGCGCTTCCGCGACACCCGCGAGGAGCTGGTCCAGGCCGCCAAGCTCGCCGCGCTCGGCGGGCTCGCGGCCGGCGTCGGCCACGAGCTCAACCAGCCGCTCGCAGCGATCCGCTCCCACGCCCATAACGGGCGCCTGCTCATCGAGCGCGGGCGCACCGAGGAGGCCGAGACCGCCTTCGCCCGCATCCAGGCGCTCACCGCCCGGATGGCGGACCTCGTGGCGCATCTCAAGCGCTTCGCCCGCAAGCCCGACGGGACGAGCGCCCCGGTGCCGCTCCGGGCGACGATCGACAGCGCGCTGGCGCTGTTCGGCAGCCGCTTCGCCGACGAGGACGTCGACCTGTCCATCGATGTCGAGCCGGACCTCCAGGTCCTCGCCGAGGAGGTGCGCCTGGAGCAGATCTTCGTGAACCTGATCTCCAACGCCCTCGACGCCATGCGCGGGCGGCCGGCCCGGCGCCTGTCGGTCGGCGCGGCGCGGATGGGGAGCGAGGTGGCCATCGAGGTCTCCGATACCGGCGCCGGCATCCCGGACGAGCACCTCGCCGCGATCTTCGATCCCTTCTTCACCACCAAGCCGGTCGGGGCGGGGCTCGGCCTTGGCCTCTCCATGTCCTACAACATCGCCCGCGACTTCGGCGGAAGGCTGCGGCTCGGCCGCACCGGCGCCGAGGGCACCGCCTTTATCCTGGAACTCAAGACCGCCGATGCCTGACCCCGCCGCCACGGCCGCGCCTTACGCGCCCAAGCCCTTCGTGCTTCTCATCGACGACGATGCCGAGGTGCTGGACGCCTATCGCCAGACGCTGGAGCTGGAGGGCTTCGCCGTGAAGGCGTCCCGCGTGGCGGCGGAGGCCCTGCGCGATGTCCATGCGGGGTTTCCCGGCGCGATCCTCACCGACGTGAAGATGCCGGGACTCGACGGCCTGGGCGTGCTGGAGCGGGTGCGGGCGGTCGATCCGGACATCCCGGTCCTGCTCTTCACCGGCCATGCGGACGTGCCGATGGCCGTCTCCGCGGTGCGCGAGGGCGCCTACGACTTCATCGAGAAGCCCGCAGACCCGGTGCGGCTGGTCGATGCGCTCGCCCGCGCCGTCGCCCATCGCCGCCTGATCCTCGACAACCGGGCCCTGCGCCAGCAGGTCGGCGCCGGCCAGCTCGACAGCCGCCTCATCGGCCGCTCGCCCGCAATGGAGCGGCTGCGCGCCGTCGTCGGCGCCGCCGCCTCCAGCGAGGCCGACATCCTCGTCCTGGGTGAGACCGGCGCCGGCAAGGAGCTCGTGGCGCGCTGCCTCCACGATTTCAGCCGCCGCCGCCCCAAGGCCTTCGTCGCCATCAATTGCGGCGCGCTGCCCGAGCAGATGATCGAGGGCGAGCTCTTCGGCCACGAACCCGGCGCCTTCACCGGCGCCCGCGAGCGGCGCATCGGCAAGATCGAGCACGCCCATGGCGGCACGCTCTTCCTCGACGAGATCGAGTCCATGCCCATGAACGCGCAGGTGAGGCTCCTGCGCGTCCTGCAGGAGCGCAGCATCGAGCGGCTCGGCTCCAACAAGGAGATCCCCGTCGACATCCGCGTCGTCGCCGCCACCAAGGTGGACCTGAAGGCGCAGGCGGCGAAGGGCCTGTTCCGCGAGGACCTCTATTACCGGCTGAACGTGGTCACGGTGCGCATCCCGGCCCTGCGCGAGCGGCGGGACGACGTGCCGCTTCTCTTCGCCCATTTCCTCGACGGCGCCGCCGCGCGCCACGGGCGCGAGCCCCCGCGCCTGTCGCGGGCCGAGCTTCAGGCGCTTCTCGCCCATGACTGGCCGGGCAATGTGCGCGAATTGCGCAACGCCGCCGAGCGGGTGGCGCTCGGCCTCGGCGAGGCCGTGCCCGGCCGCGCGCCCGAGCCCGACCCGGGCGGGGTCCCGGCCGATGCCGGCGCCGAGCCGCTGGCGCTGATCCTCGACCGCGCCGAGCGCGCCGCCATCGAGGCCGCGCTCGCCCGCTGCGCCGGCCGGATCGGCCGCACCGCCGAGGTCTTGGGGCTCACCCGCAAGACGCTTTACCTCAAGATGCGCCGGCACGGCCTCGACAAGGGCGAGTTCCGCCTGGAGGACGATGTTACCGAAATGGACGATGCCGCCGGCCGGCATGTTACCTGAATGACCCATCGCCGCCGCTTTTCAGGCGCGGATGCGGCGCGGGATGATTGATCCCAAACGGAAATTCCCGCTTCCGGCCGCTTGGCACGGGGCCTGCAAAGGATAAGGCGTCCACCGGCGGGTCACGTCGGGGACGTCAGAAGTCCGATGGGAGGACCCCAGGTATGAAGACCAAGCTGCTTGCTGCGGCTCTTGCGAGCACGCTCGCGCTGTCCGCTTCGATCGCCATCGCCCAGACGCCGACGGGCAAGCTGGTGATCGTCACGTCCTTCTCCAAGGAGGTGACCGATCCCTACAAGAAGGCCTTCGAGAAGGCCAATCCGGGCGTCACGGTCGAGATCCAGAACCGCAACACCAACGCGGCCGTGAAATATCTGGACGAGACCAAGTCCAACAACGTCACCGACCTGATGTGGGCCTCCGCGCCCGACGCCTTCGAGGCGCTGAAGCAGCGCGAGCTGCTGGAGAAGTACAAGCCGCGCGTCACGGGCATCCCGGAGAAGATCGGCGACTTCCCGATCAACGATCCGGAGGGCTACTTCTTCGGCTTCGCGGCCTCCGGCTACGGCATCATGTGGAACACCCGCTATGTCCAGGCCAACAAGCTGCCCGAGCCCAAGGACTGGCAGGACCTGGCCAAGGCGCCGTATTTCAACCACGTCGCCATCGCCGCGCCGTCCCGCTCCGGCACCACGCACCTGACGATCGAGACGATCCTTCAGGGCGAGGGCTGGGACCAGGGCTGGCGCATCAACAAGGAGATCGGCGGCAACCTCGCCCAGGTGACCGAGCGCTCCTTCGGCGTGCCGGACGGCGTCAATTCCGGCCAGTTCGGCTACGGCATCGTCATCGACTTCTTCGGCTTCTCGGCCCAGGGCGCCGGCTTCCCGGTGAAGTTCGTCTATCCGTCGGTCACCACCATCGTGCCGGCCAATATCGGCATCGTGAAGAACGCGCCGAACGCCACGCTCGCCCGCGCCTTCGTGGAGTTCCTGCTCTCGCCTCCGGGCCAGGAACTGCTCTTCGAGCCGACCATCCGCCGCCTGCCGGTGAACCCGGCGACCTATGCCAAGGCGCCGGAAGGCATGCCCAACCCGTTCAACTTCAAGTGGACCGGCAAGGGCGGCTTCAAGTTCGACACCGATCTCTCCGAGCGCCGTCTCGGCGTCGTGGACGCCCTCTACGACCAGACGATCACGTTCCAGCTCGAGCCGCTCAAGAAGGCCACCAAGGCGATCCATGACGCCGAGGCCAAGCTCGCCGCCAAGCCGAACCCGGCCGCCGCGGCGCTGATCAAGGAGGCCCGCGACCTCATCGCCAAGATGCCGGTCGCCGAGCAGGAGGCCCTGTCCTCCGACATCGTCAACGCCTTCAAGGGCGGCGGCGGCAAGGAGAAGGCCCCGCGCCAGGCCCAGCTCGAGCAGCAATGGGCCAAGTTCGCCGCCGACAACTACGCCAAGGCCCTCGCCAAGGCGGAAGAGGCGGCCAAGGCCCTCAACTGACGGCCATCACCATCGGTCCGGGACGCGGCACGCCGCCGCCCGGACCGGCTGCCCCGGGGGGCGCCGGCGGGTTCCTGAACAGGCGACCCGCCGGAGGCAGCGCCGCCGGCATTACGTCCTGCAATCCTGATTTGGGGGGTCCGTCATGGCAATGTTCCAGATGGCCATGTCGAGTTCGTCGGCCCGGGTGCGTCCCGGCCAGATCGTCGCCGTCGCGCTGATCGCCGCCTTTCTCGTCTTCTTCCTGCTGATCCCTGTCGCGTCGGTGATCGTCACCGCCTTCCGCGACAAGGCGACCGGCGCCTTCACGCTCGTCAACTTCGTCGATTTCGCGCAGACGGACCTCTTCGTCCGCTCGTTCTGGAACTCGGTCTACGTCTCGTCCATGTCGGTGGTCGTGGCGTCGATCTTCGCCCTGCCGCTGGCCTATTACACGACGCGGTTCGAGTTCCGCGGCGCGGCCATCGTCCAGACGCTGGGCATCATCCCGCTGATCATGCCGCCCTTCGCGGGCGCCGTGGCGATGCAGCTCCTGTTCGGCCGCAACGGCACCGTGAACCTGCTGCTCGACCAGTATTTCGGCTTCAAGGTCCCCTTCATGGAGGGCCTGAACGGGGTGATCTTCGTCCAGTCGATCCACTATTTTCCGTTCATCCTGATCAACCTGTCGGCGGCCCTGCGCAACATCGACCGTTCGATGGAGGAATCGGCGCAGAATCTCGGCTCCAGCGGCCTGAGGCTGTTCCGGCGCATCGTCTTCCCGCTCGCCATGCCGGGCTATGTCGCGGGCGCCTCGCTCGTCTTCATCAAGGTCTTCGACGACCTGGCGACGCCGCTGCTCCTCAACGTCAACCAGATGCTCGCCCCGCAGGCCTATCTGCGCATCACTTCGGTCGGCATCAACGACCCGATGGGCTACGTCATCTCCGTCGTGCTCATCGTGGCCTCGCTGATCGCCATGTGGCTGTCGGTGCTCGCCATGCGCGGCAAGGACTACGCCACGACCCAGCGCGGCGGCGGCGGCCTCGCCAAGCGCGAGATGCGCCCCGGCGACGCCATCCCCGCCTACATCATGATCGCGCTGATCCTGGCGCTCGTGCTGGCGCCCCATATCGGCCTGTTCCTGATGTCGATCGCGACGGTCTGGTCGTTCAGCCCGCTGCCCGACGCCTTCACGCTCAAGCACTACGCCACCGTCATCTTCGACAGCGGCCAGTACATCTGGAACACGGTGCTCTACGCCTCGCTCGCCGCCGGCATCGACATCGTCATCGGCGTCGCCATCGCCTATCTGGTGCTGCGCACCAAGGTGATCGGCGCCAAGTGGCTGGACTACACCGCCATGGCGGCGCTCGCCGTCCCCGGCGTCGTGCTCGGCATCGGCTTCCTGCGCTCCTATTACGGCGTCATCCTCCCCGGCGGGCAGTCCCTCGCCACCTATTGGGTGATGATCGTGCTGGCTTTGGCGGTCCGCCGCCTGCCCTATGCGCTGCGGGCCTGCACCGCCGCGCTCCAGCAGGTCAGCCAGTCGCTGGAGGAGGCGGCCGAGAATCTCGGTGCCGGCAAGAGGCGGACGATCCAGCGCGTGGTCGTGCCGCTGATGACCGGTGGCATCGTGGCGGGCTTCGTCACCAGCTTCGCCACCGCCGCCGTCGAATTGTCGGCGACGATCATGCTCGTCCAGTCCACCTCGGACGCCCCGCTCGCCTACGGCCTGTATGTCTACATGCAGTCGCCGGCCGGCCGCGGCGCGGGCGCGGCGCTCGGCATGATCGCCGTCCTGATCGTCGGCATCTGCACCTACCTGTCCCATCACATCGCCGAGAAGGACCGGGCCCGCAAGGCGGGCACCAGCACCTGATCGCACGCGACCCCGATCCATGCCTTTTGGAGGGCATTCCATGAACATGCAGTCCACGCTCAACCCTCAGGTCCATGACCCCAGAGTTCTGGGTGCCGGGTCCCGCGCCGCCGGGATCCGCGTCGAGGGCGTCAACCTCTCCTACGGGACGACCCATGTCCTGAAGGACGTCAACCTCACCATCCGCCCCGGGGAGTTCTTCGCCTTTCTCGGCCCGTCCGGCTGCGGGAAGACGACGCTGCTGCGCCTCATCGCGGGCTTCAACGTCGCCCAGACCGGACAGGTCCTCATCGGCGACACCGACGTCTCCACGCTGCCGCCCTGGAAGCGCGATGTCGGCATGGTCTTCCAGTCCTACGCGCTCTGGCCCCATATGAGCGTGCGCAAGAACGTGGCTTTCGGCCTGGAGGAGCGGAAGATCCCCCGCGCCGAGATCGAGGCCCGCGTGGACGCCGCGCTCGAGCTCGTCGGCCTCAAGCACCTGGCCGACCGCAAGCCCTCGCAGCTCTCCGGCGGCCAGCAGCAGCGCGTCGCGCTCGCCCGCACGGTCGTCATCCGGCCCCGCGTGCTGCTCCTCGACGAGCCGCTCTCGAACCTCGACGCCAAGCTGCGCGTGCAGATGCGCCGCGAGCTCCTGGAGCTCCAGCGCGAATTGCAGCTCACGACGATCTTCGTCACCCACGACCAGGAGGAGGCCAACACGATCTGCGACCGCATCGCGGTCATGCATGACGGCGTCATCCAGCAGGTCGGCGCGCCGATGGAGCTCTACGACCGGCCGGCCAACCTGTTCGTCGCCAACTTCCTCGGCACGGTGAACATCGTGGAGGGCGAGGTTAAGGGCGCCGGCCCGTCCAGCGCCTTCGTCATCGCGGGCGGCGGCGGCACGGTGCCGATCCCGGCCGGCCGCGACGTGCCGGGCGGCGCCAGGCTCGTCTTCCGGCCGCAGAACGCGGCGATCGCCGAGCCGGGCAGCGCCGCGGCCGCCGGCCGGACCCGGCTGAACGGCACGGTCGTCTACCGCGAGTTCCTCGGCGGCACGATCCGCTACGGGGTCAAGCTCGGGGCGACCGAGGTGACGATCGACATGCCCCACCAGGCCGGCGAGACCGTGCTGGAGACCGGCTCCCCGGCCGCCATCGACCTCTCCGCCGAGAAGGCGCTCTACCTCGCCCATTGAGGGACAGCGCGGCGGCGCGGCACCAGGCCTCGCAGCGCTTCCGCGCCCGGCGGGCCCCGTCTTCGGACGGGGCCCGTCTGCTTGTGTGCGGCGGAATGATCGAGGCGGGGGTGACGCGCGAAGGCCGGGCTGTTCTGGAGACGCCCGGAGGATGCCTGCAGGATGCCTGGCCTGCAACGGGAAGCGGACGTCGGCAGCCCTTTGCCAGTGTCATCGGGGCTTCACATAGACGCAGTAGGGGCGCGTCATGGATATCGTCATCTATCACAATCCGGACTGCGGCACGTCGCGCAACACCCTCGCCTTGATCCGCAACGCGGGGATCGAGCCGCACGTCATCGAGTACCTGAAAACGCCGCCGAACCGGGTCTTGCTGGCGTCGTTGATCGCGCGGGCGGGTGTCTCGGTTCGCGACGTGCTGCGGGAAAAGGGCACGCCCTATCTCGATCTCGGGCTGGGCGATCCCTCCCTGACGGACGACCAGCTCCTCGACGCCATCATGGCGCACCCGATCCTGCTCAACCGGCCCCTCGTGGTGACGCCGCTCGGCGTGAAGCTCTGCCGACCGTCCGAGGCCGTCCTCGACATCCTTCCCGATGGGTCGCAGCGCGGCGCGTTCGTCAAGGAGGATGGCGAGCGCGTGGTGGACGAACATGGCCGCCGGGTGGCGGCCGCTTGACCCACTCCCCCGTCCAGCGCCTCGCTGCCGAGACCCTTGGCACGGCGCTTCTGGTCGCCACGGTCGTCGGTTCCGGCATCATGGCCGAGAAGCTTGCGGGCGGGAGCATGGCGCTTGCCTTGCTCTGCAACACCATTCCGACCGGGGCGATCCTCTACGTCCTGATCACGATGTTCGGGCCGATCTCGGCGCATTTCAACCCGGCGGTCAGCCTCGTCCTTGCGATCCGGGGCGAGCTTGCATGGCCGGCATTCGGGCCGTTCGTCGTCGCCCAGGTGCTCGGCGGCGTCGCCGGGACGCTGCTGGCGCACGCCATGTTCGACCAGCCCCTCTTCCAGTTCTCGGCGACCGCCCGAACCGGCTTCGCGCAGTGGGTCTCGGAATCGGTGGCGACGTTCGCCCTGGTCCTGACCATTCTCGGCACGATGAGGGCCCGGCCGGATTCGGTCCCGGTCTCGGTCGCCCTGGTGATCACCGCCGCATACTGGTTCACCGGATCGACGTCCTTCGCGAACCCTGCCGTGACCGTCGCCCGCGCCTTGTCCGACACCTTCGCCGGGATCGCGCCGGGAGACGTTCCGGCCTTCATCATCGCCCAGGTGCTCGGCGCCGTCCTCGCCCTGCTGACCGCCGACCGGTTATTCGGGTGGCGAGCCTGAACTGGTAAGGGCCGCCTTTTCGTCGGCATCCGCGTGGACAGGCCCCCCGCCGTTCCACTGAACAGCTCTGTCCATGGAACGTTCCGCGCCTTTTCCGCCCCGATCTTCGCACTTCTCATTTCAGAACGGCACGCGTATACGCAATGATGATTGCATTGCGTGAGTGAGTCATGTTGCACGACCTGGTGATTCGCGAGGCGCTCGTCATCGACGGGACGGGGGCGGAGCCTTTCGTCGCCGACATCGCGATCGACGGGGACCGGGTGGTGCGGATCGGCGCGGTTGCCCGCAGCGGCCACCGCGAGATCGTCGCCTCCGGCGCCGCCGCGTCGCCGGGTTTCATCGACGTCCACACCCATGACGACCGGCTGGCGCTGATCGCGCCCGCCATGGAGCCCAAGGTCAGCCAGGGCATCACCACGATCGTCACCGGCAATTGCGGCATCTCGCTCAGCCCGAGGCGCTGGAACGGCGAGCCGCTCGCCCCGCTGACGCTGCTCGGCGGGGAGCGCGATTTCCGCTATCCGACCTTCTCCAGCTACAGCGCCGAGCTGCGCGACCGCGGCTGCGCGGTCAACGTCGTGCCCCTGGTCGGCCACACCGCCCTGCGCGCCAGCGTGCTCGACGATTGCGGCCGCCATGCCCGGCCGGACGAGATCCGCGCCATGGAGGCCCTCGTCGACGAGGCGATGGCGGCGGGCGCGATCGGGCTGAGCTCGGGGGTCTATTATCCGCCGGCGGCGGCGGCCTCCACCGACGAGATCGCCCCGCTCCTGCGCCGGGTCGCCCTGCGGTCCGGGATCTACGCGACCCATATCCGCGACGAGGGCGACGGGCTCATGGCGTCCCTCGACGAGGCGCTGGACTGCGCCCGCCAGGGCGGCGTGCCGCTGCAGATCTCGCACCTGAAATGCGCCTCGCCCAAGGTCTGGGGCCTCAGCGGCAAGGTTCTGGCGCGGATCGAGCGGGAGGCCGCCACCTATCCAGTCGGCTTCGACGTCTACCCCTACGAGGCGAGCTCGACGATGCTGCGGCCCGACCGCCTGGCGGACGCCACCCGGGTGATGGTGAGTTGGTCGCAGCCTCATCCCGACAAGGCCGGGCAGGATCTTGCCGAGATCGCCCGCTGCTGGTGCTGTTCGCCGGAAGAGGCCGCCTCGCGCCTCAGCCCGGGCGGCGGCATCTATTACAAGATGCAGGAGCGCGACGTGCGCCGCATCCTGACCCATCCCATGGGCATGATCGGCAGCGACGGCCTGCCCCACGACACCCACCCGCATCCCCGGCTCTGGGGCACGTTCCCGCGCATTCTCGGCCATTACGTCCGCGATCTGCGGCTCATGCCGCTGGTGGAGGCGGTGCGCAAGATGACGTCCTTGCCGGCGGCCGCATTCGGCCTGATGGACCGGGGCGTGCTGCGCGAGGGCGCCTTCGCCGACATCTCGCTCTTCGACCCGCTGAAGATCGCCGATACCGCGACGTTCGAGGTGCCGGCGAGCCCGGCGCGGGGGATCGACACGGTGATCGCCAACGGCGAGGTCGTGTGGGCGCTGGGGCGCCCGACGGGCCGGAGGCCGGGGCGCGTCCTGGCGCGCGCGGCCTCCCGCAATCTCAGCCCGCGGCCTCGCCGATCATCCGCGGTGAATGCGGCGACTGCCCTCTGACGAAGACCTCGAAATGCGTCCAGGCCGCCTCGCCGACCTTCAGCCGTTCGCGGGTCCGGTCGGGGTCGGCGAGCGCCACCACGTTGGTCAGCGCGTCGGCGAGGAAGATCAGGCCGACATAGGAATCGAAGGCGCCGGCGCTGTTGGTCGCCGCCAGCAGCCGGTGCGGCGTGCGGCCGAAAAGGGGCGAGGCCGTGCTGTCGGCGAAGACGACGAGCGTGGCGCCGCGCTCCAGCGCCCAGCCCGCGGCCTGGAGCGTCGCGGTGACGTAGCGCCTGAGATCGAAGGCGATCATCACGTCGTCCGGGCTGATCTCCAGCAGCCGGTCGCCGGTCAGGGCCGCGTCCGAGCTGAGAAGCTCGACCCGCTCCAGGCACAGGTTGAGCTGGGCGTAGAGGTAATGCGCCACCGCGCGCACCTTCTTCTCGCCGACGATCCAGATCCGGCCGCGGCACCGGCGCAGCTCCTCGGCGACCGTCTCGATGGCGCGGCGGTCGGCGAAGCCATAGGTGCGGGTGACGGCGGCGAGCGCGGTCTCGAAGGTCCGGCCCACCACGTCGGTCGTGCCCGAGGGGCGCAGCCCGTCCGGGGAGGGCGCCTCGAGCCGCTGGAGCGGGGAGGCGAGCCTGGCCTGCACCTCGTCGCGCATCTCGCGCTGGAATTCCGGGTAGCCCGCATAGCCGAGCTTGGCGATGAAGCGCACGACGGTCGCCGCGCTCACCTTCACCCGTTCGCCGAGGGCCGTCGCCGATTCCAGGCCCGCATGGGGATAGCCGGCCTCCAGATGCGCCGCGATCTCCCGCTCGCGGGCCGTCATGTCCTCGCGCCGGGCGCGCAGCCGATCCAGGAAATCGCTCATCCGTCCCTCCGCCACGGCGGCAACGTTACGACGGCGTTCGTCCGCGTTGCAAGTTTTGCATAATTGATGCAATATGCATTGCAGCTACGCGGCCACATGGTATGGTTCATTGCACAAGCAAGCACCAAAAAAGGGGATCTGCATGAAAATCCGGGATTTGAACCGCCGCGATACGCTCAAGCTGGCCGCCGGTCTCGGCGCTTTGGCGAGCGCCTCGGCGCTCGGCGGAGCGGCTCTCGCCCAGGAGCAGGAGCTGGTGATCGTCGCCACCGGCGGCGCGTTCGAGAAGTCGCTGCGCGACCATTTCTACGATCCTTTCACCAAGGCCACCGGCATCAAGATCCGTCCCGTCGCCGCGTCAAACGCCGAGACCTGGACCAAGCTGCGCGCCATGCAGCAGACCGGCCGCGTGGAATGGGACATCGTCACCGCCTACCCGGAGGATCTCATCGCCCAGGCCGCGCTGCTGGAGCCGATCGGCTGCGCCAAGCTTGCCAACCTCGCCTCCCAGGGCGTGCCGGGCGCCTGCGACGAGCTCGGCCTCCTGCGCACCCAGGGCGGCGTCAACATCGTCTACGACAAGTCCAAATTCCCTAATGGCGGCCCCAAGACCTGGGCCGAATTCTGGGACACCAAGGCCTTCCCCGGCCCGCGCTCGTTCCCCAATGCCGGCGCGCCCTGGTGGCCGCTCATGGCCGCGCTCCAGGCTGACGGCGTTCCGGCCGACAAGCTCTTCCCGCTCGATCTGGACCGCGCCTTCAAGAAGCTCGACCAGATCCGCGACAGCGTCGCCGTCTGGTGGCGCACGGGCGACCAGAGCCAGCAGATGTTCCGCTCGGGCGAGGTGTCCCTCGGCATGATCTGGTCCGGCCGCGCCTTCGCGCTCAAGGACGGTGGCATGCCGATCGAGGTCGTGTGGGACGGGGCTGCGCCGAACACCGCCCTGTGGTCGATCGCCAAGGGCTCCAAGAATGTCGAGGCGTCCAAGAAGTTCCTCGACTTCTGGCTCACCCGTCCCGAGGCGCACGTGCCCTTCGCCAACGAGGTGAGCTTCGACACGTCCAACCGGCTCGCGCTGGAAGGGCTGTCTGCGGAGGCCCGCTCCCGCCGCGTCACCGCGCCGGAAAACGCGGCCAAGATCGCCAAGATGGACGCCAAATGGGTGGCCGATAACCGCGCGATGCTCATCGAGCGGTGGAACCGCTGGCTCGCCCGCTAACCGGAACTGACCTGTGGACATGATGACCCATGAAGCGTCGGCCCTACGGGGCCGGCCCGCCGGCCCCAAGGGCGGCGCCGTCCGCATCGAGGGTGCGCGCAAGGTCTATGGCACCGTGCGCGCCCTCGACGACGTGTCGCTGGAGGTCGCGCCCGGCGAGTTCCTGGCTCTCCTCGGGCCCTCCGGCTCGGGCAAGACCACGCTTCTGATGACGGTGGCAGGGTTCGAGATACCGGATGCCGGGCGCATCACCGTGGACGGGCGCGACGTCACCGCGGTGCCACCCAACAAGCGCGACCTCGGCATGGTGTTCCAGCGCTACGCGCTGTTCCCGCACATGACCCTGCGCGACAATGTCGGCTTCCCGCTGATGATGCGCGGCGTCCCGGCGGCCGAGCGGGCCGCCCGCGCCGATCGCGTCCTCGCCGTTGTCGGCCTCGAGGGTTATGGCGACCGGCTGCCGTCCCAGCTTTCCGGCGGCCAGCAGCAGCGCGTCGCGCTCGCTCGCGCCATCGTTTACGAGCCGCCCGTCCTGCTCATGGACGAGCCGCTCTCGGCGCTCGACAAGAACCTGCGCGAGCAAATGCGGCTGGAGATCAAGCACCTCCAGAAGCGGCTCGGCGTCACCGTGATCTTCGTCACGCACGACCAGGAAGAGGCGCTGGTCATGGCCGACCGCGTCGCCGTCCTGGACAAGGGGCAACTCATCCAGATCGGTGCTCCGCGGGAGCTTTACGAGCGGCCCTGCAACGCTTTCGTCGCCGGCTTCCTCGGAGAGACGAACTTTTTGCCCGGCACGGTGGCGGGTACCGATTCCGGCGGACTCGCGACGCTGCGCGTCGCAGGCGGCGCCATATCCGGCGCGGCGGTCGCCCCGCTCGTCGCCGGCACGGACGCACTCCTCTCGGTGCGGCCGGAACAGATCAGGCTTCAGGCCGGCCCGGCCGCGGACGGTGCGCTCGGGGGGCGCGTCGCCGAGGTGATCTATGCGGGCGCATCCACCATTTACCTGGTGGATGTCGGGACGGCCGCCCCCTTGAACGTCCGCCGCGCCTCCGTCGCCGAGGACGTGCTCGCTGAGGGCACACCGGTCTCGGTGAGCTGGCGGGCGGCGGACGCGCGCGTCTTCCCGGGAGCCTGATCCATGGCCGTCATCGCCAATGCCGGCGCCAATCCCAAGGGCTTCTCGCCGCGCCTCAGCCTCGTGCTGATCGCGCCCGCCATGGCGCTTCTGGTCCTGTTCTTCGTGCTGCCGCTGACGGGCCTTCTGGACCAGAGTGTGCGCAGTCCGGACCTTAGCATCGCCAATTACGTCCGCGCGCTCGGCAGCGATCTGTACATGAAGATCCTGCTGCGTACGGTCTGGCTGTCGGCGATGGTCACCGCCCTGGCGCTGGTCCTCGGCTATCCGGTGGCGCTGACCATGTCTCGCGTCTCCGGCCGGATGCAGCTGGTCATCGCTGTCTGCGTGCTGGTGCCGCTCTGGACCTCGGTCCTCGTGCGCTCCTATGCCTGGATCGTGCTGCTGCAGCGCCGCGGCATCGTGAACGACACGCTGCTGCAGATCGGTGTCATCGACGCGCCGCTGCGTCTGCTCTACCGCGAGGGCACGGTCATGGTGGCCATGACCCACGTGCTCCTGCCCTTCATGATCCTGTCGATCTATGGCGTCCTGCGCAGTATTCCGCGCGACCTGTCCATGGCCGCATCCAATCTCGGCGCCGGCGGCTTCGCCACATTCCGCCATGTGATCTGGCCGCTCAGCCTGCCGGGCGTCTATTCGGGCGTGCTGATGGTCTTCATCATCGCGCTCGGCTTCTACATCACGCCCGCGCTGCTTGGCGGCCCCGAGACGCTGATGATGTCCACCCTCATCGGCCAACAGACGACCGAGACCCTCGATTGGGGCCTCGCAGGCGCGCTGTCCGTCATCCTGCTCGCGCTCACCCTGTTGCTCGTCGGCCTGTTCGGCCGGGTGCTCAGGCTCGAAGGAAAGGGGATCTGATCATGGCGTCCCCCTCGCGTTCCGTCGGGGCCACGACCTGGCCGGTCACTCTCGCCACGGTGCTGGTGCTGATTTTTCTGCTCCTGCCGACGCTGATCGTCATTCCGGTCTCGTTCGGCAGCCAGAAATATCTTCAGTTCCCGCCCGAGCAATGGTCGCTGACCTGGTACCGGGCCTTCTTCGCCGACCGGGAATGGCTCGCGGCGACGCGCCTCAGCATCATGGTGGCGGGCCTCTCCACCATCCTGGCGACGCTGGTGGCCGTGCCGGCGACACTGGCCTTCGCCCGGGGCCGGCTTATGGGACAGGGCTTGGCCCGGGCCCTCATCCTGGCGCCGATGATCCTGCCGCACATCGTGGTGGCGGTGGGCATGTACATCGCCTTCTCGCGCTGGAATCTCATCGGCACGTTGCCGGGCTTCGTTGTCGCCCATGCGATCCTGACGCTGCCCTTCTTGTTCCTGACGCTGAGCGCGGCGATCTCCAAGCTCGACCCGAGCCTCGAACTGGCCGCCGCCAGCCTCGGTGCAGGCCGGGTGGCCGCATTCCGCTACATCACGCTGCCGCTGCTGATGCCGGCCATCGCCGGCGGCATGGCCTTCGCGTTCATCACCTCGCTGGACGAGGCCACGGTCTCCAATTTCCTATCCAGTTCCACGTCGAAAACGCTGATGAAGAAGATGTTCGAGGACATCGACTTCGATGTCTCGCCCATCGTGGCGGCGGTCTCCACGCTCATTATCGTCGGCAGCCTGCTGCTGATAGGGGCCGCTCAACTCGTCCGCCACGCCTCGCAGCGCGCGCCGAAGTCGGCCGCGACGCCTCTTCCCGTGGCCCGGAGCGCCATGAAGACCGCATGACGTTCCGAGCCTGCAACTTCGCCGCCGTGCACCACGCCTGTCTCCCAGGGCGAAGGCCCGGATCGCATCCGGACCGTGGGGCGCGGCGGCGGACCTTTTCTTGATCCGCTATATCAAGCGTTCATTGTAGTAAAATCAGTAATAATTGTCTGTAATGTAAGACATGGCGCAGAATTACGGAAGTAATTCTGCGAATATATGCGTTTGCGCCACTTCGAGCAAAGGATGCGGTTCGATGATGCGACAGCTTCTCGGCAAGGCGGCCGGTCCCGGCCTCGGACAGCGTCTTCGGTCATTCGTGTCGGGGATCGCCGCGCGTCTCACGCTCCTGCTCCTGGCCATGGCCGGCGTCGCATGCCTGGCGCTTGCCGTGCAGATTTCATCCGCCGGCCGCACCGAGACGACCTTCGCGTCCGTGACGCGGGGCTTCACCGAACTGGAGGGGCTCCAAGCCCTGCTCAACCGGATCCGGGTCGAGAATGCGCTCGTCCAGTCCTACCTCGCCAATGCCGACGAGGCGGTGCGGACCGACTACAAGACCCGTGCCGCCCGGCCGATCATCTTCCCCATCGAAGGTGCGGATGGCGAGGCCGCAGGCAAGATCGTCAAGGACGCCTATGCCGTCTGGGCGGGCGAGGCGGACAAGGACCTCAAGATCATGACGGCGCGCTCCGAAAGCGCGAAGGCCTATGAGCAGCTCGTGCGTTTCCTGGAGCGGGCCTACGCGGATCACCGCGCCGGGCTGCAACAGCGCATCGAGGGCCAGGTCGCCCAGAACGCGACGGCGCGGAACGTGGCCCTCGCCAGCCTCGTCCTGTTTCTGGCGCTTGCCGCCGGCGGCATCGTCTTCGCCCGCCGGGCGATCATCGCGCCGCTCTTCGCGCTGAAAGGGGCGATGGCGGAGCTCATGGCCGGAAGGATCAGTGCCATCCCCGGCGTCGGCCGCGGCGACGAGATCGGCGAGATGGCGCGCGCCGTCCGCGCCTTCCAGGACGCCGCCATCGAGAAGGAAAAAGTGGAGACCGATGCCCGTGAGGCACGGCTCATGTCCGAGAATGAGCGTCGTCGCAACGAGGCGAGCCGTGCCGTCTCCGCGCAGGAACAGCAAGCCGTGGTGGACGGGCTGGCCGCGGCGCTCTCCCGTTTGTCCGCGGGTGATCTGACGTGCCGGATCGAGGAGCCGTTTGCGGCCGATTACGAGAAGCTGCGGGCTGACTTCAACGAGGCGGTTGACCGGCTGCGCGAGACGATGACGGTGATTGCGGGCAA
>JAIXTM010000016.1 GCA_027483945.1 Hyphomicrobiales bacterium
GGTTCCGTCCTGCGGGTAAGAGCTCGACGCCCGGCACCCCCCACCCCAAGCCCCTCCCCGCCGCTGCGCGGGAGGAGGGGATGCGCTCACGGCCATTCGTGCGTGCTTCGAGGCTCGCTTCGCGAGCACCTCAGCATGAGGACCGTTGTTAAGGGCGCGATGCCCACCGAAGCCTCATCCTTCATCGAAGCCTCATCCTGAGGTGCCGCGAAGCGGCCTCGAAGGACGAGGCGTCACCCTCGACCGTCATTGCGAGGAGCGAGAGCGACGAAGCAATCCACCGGCCGCAACCGCGCTCTGGATTGCTTCGCTCACGCTCGCAATGACGACCAACCTCCATGTCATCCCCGGCAAGGGAAGGGGACCCAGAATGTCGGGCATCGAGCGCGATGGCGGACTTTCCTGGATCCCCTTCCCCTCCGCCTTCGGCTCCGGCCGGGGATGACAGGCGTGGGGTGATACAGCGCCATGATCCCCCGGGCCTGTCGGCTTCCCCGCTCAGAGGTCGAGGGGATAGGCGTTCGGCACGTGGGCCGGCCAGCGGCGCGGGGCGACGAAGACCGTATCGAAGCGCAGGGTCTTCTCCATCGCCCAGGGGTTGCGGGCGAGCCAGGCGCGGGCCAGGCGGCTGAAGAGCCGGCGCTTCTCCGCGGTGACCGAAAGGGCGGCGTCCTCGATCCGGGCGCGGGCCTTCACCTCGACGAAGGCGATCGTGCCGCCGCGGATCATCACGAGGTCGATCTCGCCGCCCTTGCCACCATAGCGGCGGGCGAGCGGGCGCCAGCCTTTCAGCATGAGCGCGGCGAGCGCCAGCCATTCGGCGGCATGGCCGCGGCGATAGGAAGCCTGCCGCGCCGCAGCGCTCCTCACGCGTCCTGCGCCCTGGCGACCGCGAGCGCGCGGGCATAGACCTCCCGCCGCGGCAGGCCCGTCTCGTCGGCGACGATGGACGCCGCGTCCTTGATCGAATGCGTCCGCAGCGCCGCGACGAGGCGGGCATCGAGCGAGGTGTCGGCCTCCGGCAGCGCGACCCCGTCCCCCGGCGGCCCGATCAGCACCACGATCTCGCCCTTGGGCGGCCCCTCGGCCGCGAAGGTCGCGGCCAGCTCGGCGAGCGGCGCGCGGCGCACGGTCTCGAACATCTTGGTGAGCTCGCGCGCTACCGCCGCCGGCCGGTTGCCCAGTGTCGCGGCGGCGTCCGCCAGCATCTCCGGAAGACGGCGGGCGGACTCGAACAGGACGACCGTCCCGGGAATGACGGAGAGGACCTGCAGCCGCGCCTTGCGGGCCGCGGATTTCGCCGGGAGGAAGCCCTCGAAGAAGAACCGGTCCGTCGGCAGGCCGGACAGGACGAGCGCCGACAGGACGGCGGACGGCCCCGGCACGCCGGTGACCGGGATACCCGCCTCGATGGCGGCTTCCACCAGCTTGTAGCCGGGATCGGACACGAGCGGCGTGCCCGCATCCGAGACCAGGGCCAGCGCCTGGCCTTCCTCCAGCCGGGCGATCATGCGCGGCCGGATGACCGGAGCCGAATGGTCGTTATAGGCGACGAGCGGGGTCGCGATGCCGTAATGGGCGAGCAGGGTCTTGGTGACGCGGGTATCCTCGGCGAGGATCGCATCGGCGGCGGCGAGCGTGCTCAGCGCGCGGAACGACACGTCCTGCAGGTTGCCGATGGGCGTCGCCACGATATGGAGGCCGGGCGCGATGGGCGAGGCCTCCGCCGCGAGACCGAAAGCGGTGAACACGCCCTGGCCGCGGCCGGCGCCCGGCTCGCCCCTGCCGCCCGCCTGCCGGTCCCGCCGCTCGATTATCCGTTTCGTCATTGTTGATTAGTCTCATATCCGAATGAGAATGTGAAATGAAATGACCGGCCTGACGTTGCGTCCGGGTTTGGCCGGGCGGCAACGACAAGGTAACCTTTACCATTCGTTGAGATGGTTGCATCTCGCCCATTCCGCTCGGAAGCCGGGAGCAGGCATTTGTCCGACACGAACGATCTCACCCGCCGCCAGCTGGTCCGCCTCGCCGTGCTGCCCGCGACCGCACTGGCGCTCGGCGGCTGCCTTGCCGGTTCCGGCGGCGCCCTGACCGGCGAGGAGACCCCCCAGGTCCAGGCTCCGGCGGGCGATCCCAACGCGCTGGGCCAGGGCAGCGTCAAGGTGGCGCTCATCCTGCCGCTGACCGGCGCCGGGCAGGGCGCCGTCGCCGGAGGATCGCTGCGCAACGCCGCCGACCTCGCCATCACCGAGTTCCAGAGCCCGGACATCCAGCTCCTGGTCAAGGACGACCAGGGCACCGCCGCCGGCGCCCGCGCCGCGGCCCAGGCCGCCCTCGCGGAGGGCGCCGAGCTCGTGATCGGGCCGCTCTTCGCCCAGGCCGTCCAGGGCGCCGCGCAGGTGACCCGCGCCGCCAACCGGCCGATGATCGCCTTCTCCACCGATGCCAGCGTCGCGGCGCGCGGCGTCTATCTGTTGAGCTTTCTGGCCGAGAACGAGGTGGAGCGCGTCGTCAACTACGCCGCCACCCAGAACCGCCGCGCCTTCGCGGCCCTCGTGCCGGAGACGCCCTATGGCCGCGTGACCGAGGCCGCCTTCCAGCAGGTCGTCGCCGCGCGCGGTGGCCGCCTCCTCGGCCTGGAACGCTACGCGGCAGGCGACCGCAACGCCATGAATGAGGCGGCCCGCCGCCTCGCCCAGGCCGCGGGCCAGGCGGACGCGCTGTTCATGCCGGAGGGCGGCGACCAGATCGCCCTGCTCGCCGGCGCCGCCCAGGCCGCCGGGTTCAACTTCCAGCGCACGCGCCCGCTCGGCACCGGCCTGTGGAACGATTCGCGCGCCTTCCGCGTGCCGCAGCTCGCCGGCGGCTGGTTCGCCGCGCCCGACGGCACCGGCTTCGACGCGTTCGCGCAGCGCTACCGCGCCAGGTTCAATGCCGACCCGACTCGCATCGCGACGCTCGCCTACGACGCGGTCTCGCTGGCGGCCGCCCTGGTGCGCACGCAGGGCGCCCAGCGTTTCACCGAGGCGACGCTGACGAACGCGTCCGGCTTTGCCGGTGTCGACGGCGTCTTCCGCTTCCTCAGCAACGGCACCAACGAGCGCGCTCTCGCGGTCTACGAGATCCGGGGCGGCGCCTCGGCGGTCGTGAACCCCGCCCCGTCCTCGCTCGCGCGGGCCTGAGGCCCTAGAGCTTCGCCTCGATCGCGTCCCAGATCGCGACGGCAAGGTCCGGCCCGCCGAGCTTCTTGATCGCGCGGATGCCGGTCGGCGAGGTCACGTTGATCTCGGTGAGCTTGCCGTCGATCACGTCGATGCCGACGAAGATGAGGCCCATCGCCTTGAGGGCAGGGCCGATCGTGGCGCAGATCTCGCGCTCGCGCTCGCTCAGCTGCGTATCCGCCGGGGAGCCGCCGCGCACCATGTTGGAGCGGATGTCGTTCTCCGCCGGCACCCGGTTGACCGCGCCCATCGCCACGCCGTCGACCAGGATGATGCGCTTGTCGCCCTTGGACACGGCGGGCAGGAACTGCTGGACGACCCAGGGCTCCTTCCAGGTCGTGGCGAAGATGTCGAACATGGAGCCGAAATTCGGGTCCTTCTCCGTGACGCGCAGCACCGCCGCGCCGCCATGGCCGTGCAGCGGCTTCATCACGATGGGGCCGAATTCGGCACGGAACGCCTCGATCTCCGCCTTGTCGCGGGTCACCAGCGTCGGCGGCATCAGTTCGGGATAATTGAGGACGAAGATCTTCTCGGGCGCATTGCGCACGCTGGCGGGATCGTTGACCACGAGCGTCCGGGGATGGATGCGCTCCAGCATGTGCGTCGCGGTGATGTAGGCGAGGTCGAAGGGCGGGTCCTGGCGCATCAGGACGACGTCGATATCCGCCTCCAGATCGAGCCGCTCCGGCTCGCCGAGCGTGACGTGGTCGCCGGTGATGTCGCGGACCTGCGTCCGCCGCGCCCGGGCGGTGACCCGGCCGTCGCGCTGGGAGAGCCTGTCGGGCGTGTAGGTGAAGAGCGTGTGGCCGCGGGCCTGCCCCTCCAGCATCAGCGCGAAGGTCGAATCGCCGGCGATCCGAATGGTCTCGATCGGGTCCATCTGAACGGCGACGCGAAGTCCCATGAATGTCTCCTGACACGGTCCGGTTGCACCGGATTGACTGAATCTTAATCACGTTTCTGCAGCGTGGCCGGGACCATGCGCAAGAACCGCATCCTGAACTCGATCGGCACCAAGATGGCCGCGTGCATTTGCGTGGTCGGCCTGGCGACGCTCGGCGTGTCCCTCTATGTCGCGCAATCGGCCAGGACCATCGACGGCCGGGTGGAAAGCCTCTCGGCCGCCGGCCAGCGTGTGGTCTATGGCGAACGCCTCCAGGCCCTCGTCAACGGCGTCGTGATGGATTCGCGCGCCCTGTATCTGGCTTCAGATAAGCGGACCGTGGACCGGTTCAATGGCTCCCTGCGCCAGCAGCTCTCGGACATGAAGGCGCTGATCCGCATCTGGGAAGCGAGCCTGACGCATGAGGAGCAGCGCAAGTTCGTCGTGCTGCGCGGGCGCGTCGAGGCCTTCATCGACACGCGGCTCGCCCTCGCCGACCGCGCCGACAACCTGCCGGGCTCGGTGACGGGCACGTTCGAGGACGAGATGAACCGCGCCATGCGGATCGCGCTCGCCAACGACATCAGCGCCTTCGCCCGGCTCGACGCCGAGGCCCTGGCCGATGGCATCGAGGCCATTTCCATCCAGACCCGCGCCCTGCGCAAGGACCTGCCGGCGGTGGCGGCGCTCTGGAGCCTGTGCGCGATCCTCTTCGCCGTGTTGCTCGGCCAGCGCCTGATCGCGGGCCCGATCCGCCAGCTCACGCAGGGCATGGCGCGGCTGGCCGGCGGCGACACCGGCATCGCGACGGCCGAGCTTGGCCGCCGGGGCGGCGAGATCGGCGCCATGGGCCGGGCCCTGTCGGTGCTCGTCGCGGCCGTGAAGCGCAACAACGAGTTCGTGGCCGAGATGCGCGAGCGCGACGACCGCGAGGCGCTGCTCAAGCGCGACGCGGCGGTCAAGGAGCGCGCCGCCGCGCTCGACGCCGCCATGACCTCTGTGACGGCGCGCCTCTCGGACACCGCCCGCGCGCTCAGCGCCGCCTCCGACACGCTGATCGGCTCCGCCAGCCAGGCGACCCACGGCGCGCTCGCCATCACGGGCGCCTCCAACGGCACCGCCGCGCGGGTGCGCGATCTCGCCCACGCGACCGAGGAACTCTCCAATTCGATCGCGGAGGTCGGCGCCCGCGCGCTCGATTCGGCCAATATCGTGCGCGGCGCGGTGGCGGACGCCGCCGCCACGACCGATGTCGTCAGCAACCTGTCGGAGAACGTCGACCGGATCGGCGCCATCGCCCATATCATCGGCCAGATCGCCGAGCAGACGAACCTTCTCGCGCTCAACGCCACGATCGAGGCCGCCCGCGCCGGCGAGGCCGGGCGGGGCTTCGCCGTCGTCGCCTCCGAGGTGAAGGCGCTCGCCTCGCAGAC